>NZ_LZLQ01000124.1 GCF_001673315.1 Mycobacterium asiaticum
CACCCGGTCGATGCCGGTGACTTTCTCCGGTGCGGTCATGGCTTCGGTGACCGAGAAACCGGACTCGGCGGCGATCAACGGTTCGACCTCGGCGATCGTGGCGGCGAACACCGGTTCGTTTTCCAGCAGGTCCTTGCCCATCTCGGCCCATTGCGAACCCTGACCGGAGAACACCCAGACCGGCCCGCGGTCGTCCTGGCCCACTGCGGGCGGGTAGGGCGTCTCACCGTCGGCGACCTCGCGCAGTGCCGCGCCCAACTCGTCGGCGGTGCCGGCCAGCACCGCAGTACGCACCGGCCGATGCCCACGCCGGCGCGCCAGCGTGTACGCCAGATCCGAAACCGCGAGATCGTCCTGAACATCGATCCAATCGGCAAGGCGCCCGGCGGTTTCGCGCAGCGCCTCCTCTGAACTCGCCGATACCGGGAACACCAGCACGCCGTCCAGACCGCTGTGGCCGTCCGGGTGCACCGGTTGGCCTTCGGGTGTGGGTGCCTGCTCCACCAGGGCGTGCACGTTGGTGCCCGACATGCCGTAGGACGACACCGCAGCCCGGCGCGGCTGACCGTCATTGCTGATTGGCCAAGATGTAACCTGTTGCGGCACAAAGAGATTGGTGTCGATCTCGGCAATGGTGTCCGGCATGGTGTTGAAGTGCAGGTTCTGCGGGACGACCCCGTGCTGCACGGCCAGAATCGCTTTCATCAGTCCGAGCGCGCCGGCGGTGGACTGGGTGTGGCCGAAGTTGGTCTTCACCGACCCGACGGCGCAAGGGCCGTCGATGCCGTAGACCGCGGCCAGGCTGGCGTATTCGAGCGGGTCACCCACCGGGGTGCCGGGGCCGTGCGCCTCGACCATCCCGACGGTGGCGGGGTCGACGTCGGCGGCAGCCAATGCCGCGCGGTAGACCGCCTCCTGCGCCTCGGCCGACGGCGTCACGATGTTGACGGTGTGGCCGTCCTGGTTGGCGGCGGTTCCCCGCACGACGGCCAGAATCCGGTCACCGTCGCGGCGCGCATCCGCGAGGCGCTTGAGCAGCAGGACCACCGCGCCCTCGCCGGAGACGAAACCGTCCGCTTCGACGTCGAACGCATGGCAGCGACCGCTGGCCGACAGCATGCCGTTGGCCGAACCGGACGCGAACCGGCGCGGTTCGAGCATCGCGTACACGCCGCCGGCGAATGCCAGGTCACTCTCGCCCTCGCTCAGGCTGCGAGCGGCCAGGTGTGCGGCGAACAGGCCGGAGGAGCACGCGGTGTCCACGGAGACGGCCGGGCCGCGCAACCCCAAGGCGTAGGAGACGCGACCGGAGGCCATGCAGGAGTTGGTGCCGGTATTGCCGTACGGACCCTCCAGGGTGCCGGTCTCGGCTTGGACGAACTGGTAGTCGGCGTGGGTGAAGCCGATGAACACTCCGGTCAGCGAATCAGCCATCTGGGCCGGGGTGAAGCCGGCATGTTCCATGGCCTCCCACGAGGTCTCCAGCAGCAAACGGTGCTGGGGATCCATGGCGATGGCCTCTCGTTCCGATATGCCGAAGAAATCGGGATCGAAGTCACCGAGGTTGTCCATGAACGCGCCCCACTTGCAATGGGAACGCCCCGGTACACCCGGCTCGGGGTCGTAGTACTCGTCGATGTCCCAGCGGTCGGGCGGAACCTCGGTGACGAAATCCTCGCCCCGCAGCAGTGCTTCCCACAGCTGGTCCGGTGAGGTGATCCCGCCAGGCAGCCGGCACGCCATCCCAACCACAGCAACCGGTTCCACGCGTGTCCTATCCACGGTTGTTCTTCATCTCCTTCGCCGCACGGTGATGAGCTCGTGATGAGCTCTTGCCCGCGCCTGGGCAACCGGCAGCAGCGAATGCACCGATCGACCCCCACACTTCAACGGCAACGTCATAGTTGGCGTGATCAGCAGCGTAGCCGCTCGGCCCGACTCGTCATGGAAAATCGTGCGTACGTACAAAAAAAGATGATTCCGCCGACGCCCGCGCGGCAACACGGCCAGCGGGTTTCCAGTGTCAGACGCCAGTAAACTGCCTGATCACGGCGCTCAGGCGCCGGGAGGGGGAGTGCCGGCGACGGTCCGGGAGGACAGGCGCCCGATCTGGCCTTCCCTACCTGACGTCGAGGTTCGACGCACTACGCGGGGGTCTGAGACCGCAGCCGGGCCGGGCCGCCGGGCAGCGAAAATTCGCGGCCATCGGCCACGCGGCGATAGACCGATCGCAGGGTCTGTAGGTACCGCTCGATGGATTCATACGCAACCGGATTGCTGGGGAAGGACGCAGTCACGGTGGTTTCGTCGTGGAACTTGTTGACCCACATGCAGACCCGCGCGGCGATCCGGCCGTCGCTGAATGCCCGGCTGTTCATCCGGCCGAGCTGGGTGGCGATCACCGCGGACAACGGCGGCACGCCACCATCCAGGAACGACAGCATCGGGAAGCCACTGCCCGGCACCGGCTTGTGGAGCCAGGGTGCCAGCTCCAAAACCCGCTCGAACGGCACACGGGCCAGGTGGGTCCTGGAATCGAACGCCATCTGGGCACCACGGGCTGTGTCGCCGAAGGTAGAGCTGACCGGGACGGCGAACGGGACGTGCCCGATGAACCAGCCCGTGGTGAGGAATTCGGCGGGTGTGCTGCGGGTTCCGATGGGCGTGACGGCGTAGTAGGTGTCTGAACCTGTCAGTTCGTATTGGGTCAGGGCCGCGCAGGCGAACACACCTCCGCTGAACCGGGCACCGGCCTTGGTGCAGACGCCTTCGAATCGCGCGGTTTGATCGGCATCCAGCAGCCGTAGCGACAGCACTTCACCGCTGGTCAGCGTCGCGGTGTCGCCGAGCGGCAGTGGAAACGAAGGCAGTGAGCCGCCGTTGTCCTCGAAGAACTCGACCCACTGGCGGATCTCCAGCGATTGCAGCGACAACGCCGAGGTGTAGGCGCGCTCGCGCAGGCAATAGTCGGCATAGCTGCCGGCCGGTGGAAGCGCGATCGGCCCTTCGCCGTCCATCAGGGCGTTGTACATGGCCCGGATCTCTTCGAAGACCCCGCCGATGAACATCGGATCGACGTGCAGATGGTCGACACTGATGCATACGGTGAAGTGGTCGTCGCGCTGAATGATCGCGAATCGGAAGCAGTCCCATTCCACGGGGCTCGGCGTCGCCAGGAGATGGTGCCGCCATTGCTGCGGCGTCAGCCGGCCGCGCTCGACCGCCGATAGCTCGATATCGGCGGGATCGGCAATCGTGCGCCGGACGATACAGTCCCCGTCGGTGAACTCGAACCAACTGCGATAGGTGTCGTGTCGACGCAGGTGAGCGGTGAAGACGTAGGTCATGGCACGGATGTCGCATTGGCCGCTGATATCGAAGGCGATCACCAGCAGCCGCGACATATCCAGCCCGCGCAGCCGTTGTTCGCGGAAACCCCGCAGATGCCGGGCCTGGATATAGCTCGGCGGCACCGCACTAGCCGGTGCTTGCCGCGCCTTGCGCAGCGATTCCGGTGTAGGGCTCCAGACCCACACCGAGCCGGGTGTTGGGGCCCAGTCACCGACGGTCCCGAGACCCAGGTGGCCCATGACGACCAAATCGCGCTCCTCTTCGCCGCTCTCAGGGTATTTCGTACCGGCGGCGGACCCTCACATTGACACCGGAGCGTCCTGCAGGGGTGCGAGTTTCTCCCCGAGCCGGTGCGCCAAGTCCCGGACGGTGGTGATATCGGTAGAGCCGAAACGTATTCCGGTTTCCGTCTCGATTCGAGTGCGTAGCTCCAGGTTTCCGAGCGAGTCGAGACCGTACTGTGAAAGCTGCCGGTCCGGATCGACACTGCGGCGCAAGATCAGGCCGACGTGTTCGGACACCAAACGTCTTAGCCGGGCCGGCCATTCGTCGCAGGGCAGCCCCAGCAGGTCGGCGCGGAACCGCATGATTTCGCTGCCGTATTGCCCGTGCGGCCCAGTGGCACGGAACATTTCAGCGAACACGGAACGTTCGGTCAGGGCGGTGAGCCACGGGGATCCCGACGTCGGGGCGTAGCCGGTGTAGCAACGGGTGTGGCGTAGCAGGGTGTCGAATGCGTGCGCGCCCTCGTCGGGAGCGATCATGGTGGTGTCGCCGTAGTCGGCCAGTGCTGCGGCGCAGCCGATTTCGGCCCACGCTCCCCAGGCGATGGCCGCGGCCGGCAGACCGCGAGCACGTCGCCAGTGGGCAAAGCCGTCCAGCCAGCTGTTCGCCGCGGCGTAGGCTCCCTGCCCCGGGGAACCGAAGAGCGCCGCCGCCGAGGAGAAGCAGCAGAACCAGTCCAGTGGCTGCTCGGCGGTAGCTTGATGAAGGTTCCACGCGCCGTGCACCTTCGGAGCCCAGTCCCGGTTCAGCAAGTCGTCGGTGATGTTGGCCAGGGTCGCGTCTTCGACCACTGCGGCCGCGTGCAGCACACCGCGCAACGGAATCCCGGTGGCGGTCGCCACCGCGACCAGCCGGTCTGCGGTTGCCGGGTCAGCGATGTCTCCGCATTGGACCACCACATTCGCACCGGTTGCCCGGACGAGTTCGATTGTCTCCAAGACGTTTTGACTTGGCGCTGAGCGTGAGTTGAGCACGATGCGGCCGGCACCGGCCGCCGCCATCTGTTCGGTGAGGAAGAGTCCGAGACCACCCAGGCCGCCGGTGACGATGTAGGAACCGTCCCGGCGAAATGCCGGAACCTGTTCCGGTGGCACCGCGACGGTGCTGCTCGCGGTGCGCGGGATGTCCAAGATCAACTTGCCGCTGTGTTCGGCGGCGCTCATCGACCGAATAGCAGTGGCCGCGTAGGCCAGTGGGTAATGCTGGCATTGCGGCGACGGCAAGGCCGCCTCGGCGGTGAGTCGGTATACCTCGCTCAGCAAGGCGTGCACGCGTTGCGGGTGGGTACGGGCCAGCAAGGCCAGGTCGACGGCGTGCAGGGAGAGGTTGCGCCGGAAGACGAACAGGCCCAGCTTGGTGTCGCCGTAGATGTCGCGTTTGCCGATCTCGACGAAGCGGCCGCCGAAGGCCAATAGGTCCAGCCCGGCCCGCTGGGCGGCACCAGTCAGCGAGTTCAGCACGATGTCGACGCCGTAACCGTCGGTGTCGCGGCGGATCTGATCGGCGAACCGGGTGCTGCGGGAGTCGTAAACGCGGTTGATTCCCATGCCGCGCAGCAAGTCTCGGCGTTTCGTGCTGCCTGCCGTGGCATAGATCTCGGCTCCGGCGGCGCGCGCGATGGCGACGGCCGCCTGCCCGACTCCGCCCGTGGCGGAGTGGATGAGCACGTGGTCGCCGGCTTTGATCCGCGCCAGCTCGTTCAGGCCGTACCAAGCGGTGGCTGTCGCGGTGGTGACCGCGGCGGCCTGCTCGTCAGTCAGTCCAGGTGGCAGCGGCACCGCCAGTGTGGCGTCGCAGGTGACGAATGTCGCCCAGCAGCCGTCGGGTGAGATCCCGCCTACACGGTCGCCGATCTTGTGTTCGGTGACGTCGGGTCCGATCGCGGTGACGATCCCCGCGAAGTCCAGGCCCAGCTCTGGTGGTCGGCCGTCGAAGGATGGGTAGCGGCCGAATGCGGTGAGTACGTCGGCGAAGTTGAGGCTGGACGCGTTGACCGCGACCTCGATCTGCCCCGGACCCGGCGGAATTCGCCCGGTCCGGACGAGCTCGATTGTCCGGAGGTCGCCGGCCGCACGGATACGCACCCGCGCGCCGTCACATCGGTGGTCGGCCACGGTGGTCATCCGCTCCTCTGGGCGCAGCGGAGCCGGGCACAGACGGGCGGTGAACCACTGGTTGTCCCGCCACGCCGTCTCGTCCTCGTCGATGCCCGAAAGAAGTTGGGCCGCAATGAGTTCCGCACGAGTATGGGCGTCGACGTCGATGTGAGTGGTGCGCAGGTAAGGATGTTCGGCGCCGATCGCCCGCAGCAAGCCGCGCAGACCAGCGTGCGAAAGGTTGACCTGGTCCTGCGGCAGCACCGCCTGGGCGCTGCGGGTGATGACGTAAAGCCGGGGCGCCTCGTCGCGGATGTCGGGCAATTCGCGCGCGATGTGGATCACGTCACGGACGACGCGGTTGCTGTCTTGCGGCTGCATCGGCTGTATCGGTGGCCCGGCGAGCACAGCCACGCCGTGGTATCCGCCGGTTGCGAGCTCGGAGCGCAGCACGCCGGCATCACGCCGCCAGCGCATTACGGTGCAGTGCGCGCCATCTCGTCGCAACGCGCCGGCAACCGCGCCCGCCTCCCGGTCATCGCCCGAAGTCGTTATCAGCAACCAATTTCCGGCCGGCCCCCGTACCGCTGGTAGTTCACGCAGCTGCCAGTCGATGGTCAGCAGGCGCTCGCCGAGCAACCGGTCGCGGTCGGCGCGCTCGGACCGACCGGTGCCCATCAGCAGGCCCCGCACCGCCACCACCACATTCCCGCGTTCGTCCATGACGTCGATGTCGGCCTCGACGTTGCCGCCGCAGACGGTCACCGTGGTGTAGCAGTGGGTTGCGTTCCACGAGGAGCGCGACGCGTAGGAACGCAGTCCGCGCACGCGCAACGGCAGCAGCAAGCCGCCGTATCCCATCGCTCGAACGGCGGGGTGGGCCGCCACGGACTGGAAGCAGGCGTCCAACAGTGCGGGGTGGAGGACATACCCGCTTTGTTGGGCGCGGATCGAGCGGGGCGGAGCGATCTCGCAAAGCACGCTGCTGACGGCGCCCTCGGCCACGAACGCCGCGGCCAGACCGCTGAACGCGGTTCCTAGCCGCACGCCGCGCTGGCCAAACCACTCGCGCAGGCCGTCGCCGTCGAGGCGGCGCGGATGAGCCGCCCGCAAAGCGCCGAGGTGGTGGGCGGGGGGTGGATCGGCCACGGCTGGGCGCAGGGTTGCGCTCACACGCCGTACTTGTCCTGCACCCGCGCCGGTTTCCCCCTTGCCCGCGCCGGTTTCTACTAGGCCCGCGTCGGTTTCCGCCAGGCCCGCGTCGGTTTCTACTAAGAAGGTGACGTCGCCGGATAGCTCCACTGTCGCGGTGGCGCCGATCGGAGTTTCGTCGTCGAGCAGGAGCATTTCTTCGAATCGGATGTCCCGGATCTCGCAGCGCTTGCCCAGCACCACGGCGGCCGCGGCCAAGGCCATCTCGCAGTAGGCCGCGGCGGGCACGGCGGCAACGTGGTTGATCTGGTGATCGGCCAGCCACGGCAGCTTCGCCATCCCTATGTCGCCCTGCCAGGCGTGTCGCTCCGGCTGTTCCATCAGGCGTACGTGCGCACCCAGAAGTGGATGCGCAGCACCGCTATTGGCGGACTTGTCGGTTGCCTGACGTGCGGTGGCAGTGAGCAGCAAGTGCCGGTTCGCCCATGCCGGCAGCGGCGCGTCCACCAGTTGCCCGTCCGGGAAGAGCCGGCCGAAATCCGGCGCCGCGCCCGCGTTGTGCAGATCGATCAGCAGGGGCCGCAGGCCGTCCGGTGCCGGCTGCCCGCGCCGCATTGCCGCGATGGCAGCCACCGGCATGTCCAGGCCCGCAGCTGTTTGCTCGACTGCACGGGTCAGCAGTGGGTGCGGGGACAACTCGCCGAACACCCGGTGCCCATCCTCGAGAGCAGCCCGCACCGCTGCGGCGAAGCGGACCGTATGCCGCAAGTTATCCACCCAGTAACGGGCGTCGCAGGTCGGTTGTTCGCGCGGGTCGAACTGCGTCGCGGAGTAGTAAGGGAGTTGCGGCGGTTGCGGTTTCAGGCCGAGTAGCACATCGGAGAGTTCGTCGAGGATCGGGTCGACCTGGGGTGTATGCGACGCGACGTCGACGGCGACCTCGCGGGCCAGGACGTCGCGTTCTGCCCACATCGCCACGAGTTGGCGAACGGTCCGGGTTGTGCCGCCAATAACAGTGGACTGCGGCGATGCGACGACGGCGATGACCACGTCCCGGATGCCGCGCCGGGACAGTTCCTCGCGGACCTGTTGCGCGGGGAGTTCTATCGCCGCCATGGCGCCGCCACCGGCGAGGCGGGTGCACAGCCGCGAGCGGCGACAAATGACCCGCACACCGTCTTCCAGCGACAATGCGCCCGCAACGACGGCCGCGGACACTTCTCCGAGCGAGTGCCCGATCACCGCGCCGGGCCGCACCGCATGGGATTCCATCGCCGCGGCCAACGCGACCTGCATGGCGAACAGTGTCGGTTGCACGCGGTCGATGCCGGTCACGGCGTGCGGTGCGGTGATGGCTTCGGTTACCGAGAAGCCGGATTCCCGCGCGATCAGGGGTTCCAGCACCGCGACGGTGGCGGCGAAAGCCCGCTCGGTGGTGAGCAATTCGGTACCCATCGCCGCCCACTGCGAACCTTGTCCGGAGAAGATCCACACCGGTCCGCTGTCGTCACGGCCGACGGCGCTGTGCAGCGGATCGTCGGCAGCGGCGAATTCGCGCAGCCGCTGGGTCAGTTCCGTTGTGGTGCTTGCGATCAGCACGGAGCGCACCGGGCGGTGCGTGCGTCGGCGCGCCAGGGTATATGCCAGATCCGACGGCGCGACGTCGTGGCTCTCGGTCCAGTCGGCCAGCCGCCGAGCCGTCTGTCGCAACGCGCCGGCTGAGCTGGCCGAGATGGGGAACAACCGTGCCGGTGCGGTGTCAACCAAGTACGGCCGCGGCGTGGGTTCGGGTGCCTGTTCGAGAATCGCATGCGCGTTGGTGCCCGACATTCCATACGACGACACCGCGGCCCGTCGCGGGCCACGTTTATTCGGCCATGCTGTAACGGTCTGCGGTACAAAGAGTCCGGTGTCGATCGCGGCCAGTTCCTCGGGCAGCGCGGTGAAGTGTGCCATCGATGGCACCACGCCGTGCTGCAGGGAGAGAATCGCTTTGAGGACTCCCACCGCACCCGCAGCCGCCTCCGTATGGCCGAGGTTGCTCTTGGCCGAACCAACCGCACAGGAACTGCCGGCGGCACCGTAAACTGTTGCCAGACTTGCGTATTCAATCGGATCGCCCAATGGGGTCCCGGTGCCGTGTGCCTCGATCAAGCCGACAGTCGTGGGGTCGACGCCGGCTGTGGACAGCGCGGCCCGGTACACCGCGACCTGTGCGTGCGGTGCTGGTGCGGTGATGGTTTCAGTGCGACCGTCCTGATTTGTCGCGGTGCCTCGTATCACGCCGAGGATGCGGTCGCCGGCGCGCAGTGCGTCGGGCAGACGCTTGAGCAACAGCATGACGCAGGCTTCCGAACGGACGAACCCGTCGGCCGCGGCGTCGAACGTCCGGCATCGCCCGGTGGGGGAGAGCATGCCCAGTCCGGACGCAGACGCATACATCTGTGGTTCCAGCATCACCATGCAACCACCGGCCAGGGCCAGTTCGCTCTCCCGGTCGTGCAGGCTGCGGCACGCCAGGTGCACCGCGACCAGGCTGGACGAGCAGGCGGTGTCCACGGTGATCGACGGACCACGTAGCCCGAGGGCGTAGGACACCCGCCCGGACGCCATGCTCATCGCGGTGCCGGTGAACCCGTAAGCGTCGCCCAATGCGCCCGCCGCATTGGTGACGTGGGCGTAGTCGTCATGGCAGATCCCAACGAACACGCCGGTGAGCGAGTCGTTCAGCGAGTTCGGCGGCAGCCCGGCGTGTTCCGCCGCTTCCCACGAGGTCTGCATGAGCAGGCGGTGCTGGGGATCGATCGAAGTGGCCTCGCGCTCGCTGATGCCGAAGAACTCGGGGTCGAAACCGGCGACGTCGTCCAGGAAACCGCCCCAGCGCGAGACCGAGCGGCCCGGCACGCCGGACTCCGGGTCATAGTGGTCGTCGGGGTCCCAGCGTTCGGTCGGCACCTCGGTGATCAGATCGTCGCCGCGCAGCAGGGCTCCCCAGAATTTGTCCGGGGAGTCAATGCCGTTGGGGAGTCGGCAGGCCATGCCGATGACTGCGACCGGGGTGGCCTGTCGCTGATCCACTCGGTCATCTTCGCTGTTCAGCACCATGTGGCCGGGCATCAACGCGCCGATGTTTTTGTTGCGGCCAGGACGCGGGCCGGGCTGACTTCCGGCATACGGACCACGTGAGCGGTCCTTCTGCAGGTAGTGTGCGATCCCGTGGTTGGCTCCTCTATTCCTGCGATCCTGCGCGAGCGCGCAAGCCTGAATCCCAACGGCCGCGCCCTCACCTATGTCGACTTCGACCAGGACTGGGAGGGCGTCCCGGAGACGTTGACGTGGGCGCAGCTGCACCGGCGCACCCTCAATGTGGGTGAGCAGATCAAGGGATCCGGATCGGCCGGCGACCGCGCGTTGATCCTTGCCCCGCAGGGTCTCGAGTATGTTGTCGGGTTTCTCGGCGCGTTGCAGGCCGGGATGATTGCGGTGCCGCTCTCGGTTCCACATGGCGGCGCCCACGACGAGCGAACCCTTTCGGTCCTCAGCGACACCTCGCCCACGGTGGTGCTGACCACGTCGGCCGCGATCGACAACGTCCGGGAATGCCTCGACCCGCACGCGGGAGAACGTGCGCCGGCGCTGATCGAGGTGGACCGGTTGGACCTGGACGGCCGCCCGCCGTCGTCGCGGCCGGTGCGTGGCGCCGACGAGGGATCGACGACTGCCTACCTGCAGTACACGTCGGGATCGACCCGTACCCCGGCCGGCGTCACGGTGTCGAACGACAATGTATTCGCGAACTTCGGCCAGATCATGGGCGACTTCTTCGTCAACGAGGGCGGAGCCCCACCGGCGGATCTCGATGTGGTGTCGTGGCTGCCGCTGTACCACGACATGGGTCTGCTTCTCGGAACGATCATGCCGGTGCTGGCCGGCCGGCACACGCTGCTGACCAGCCCGGTGGCTTTCCTGCAACGACCGGCCCGCTGGATGCAACTGCTCGCGCGCCACGGTGTGACGATCACCGCCGGCCCGAACTTCGCCTTCGAGATCGCGGTGCGCAAGACCTCCGACGAGGACATGGCCGGACTCGATCTCGGTGCTGTCCACAGCATGCTGAACGGCAGCGAGCGAGTGCAGCCCGCTACATTGCAGCGGTTCGCCGACCGGTTCGCCAAGTTCGGCCTGACCCCCAAGTCGCTGCGGCCGGCATACGGGATGGCCGAAGCGACGGTATACATCGCTACCCGCCGACCGGGTGATCCACCCGAGATCGTGGATTTCGACACTCAGGAACTGCCGGACGGCAAAGCCCTGCGAGTCGAACGCGGTAGCGGCACACCGCTGGTCAGTTACGGCGTGCCGACGTCGCAGCTGGTTCGTATCGTCGACGCCGATACCAGAGTCGAGTGCCCGGAAGGCTCGGTCGGCGAGATTTGGGTGCAGGGCGGCAACGTCGCATCGGGCTATTGGCAGAAGCCCGACGAAAGCGCGCACACATTCGGCGCAACGATCGTCGACCCGCCGGAGGGCACCCCGGAGGGGCCCTGGTTGCGGACGGGGGATTCGGGCTTCTACTCCGGTGGCGAGTTGTTCATCATGGGCCGCATCAAGGACCTGCTGATTGTCTACGGGCGCAACCACTCTCCGGACGACATCGAGGCGACCATTCAGGAGATCAGCGCCGGCCGCTGCGCGGCGATCGCGGTTCCGCAGGATGGGGTGGAGAAGCTCGCCGCCATCATCGAGATCAAGCAGCGCAAGGACGAATCCGCCGACGATCTGGCCGAGCGGTTGGGTGTTCTCAAGCGCGACATCACTGCCGCGATCTTCGATTCGCACGGCCTGAGCGTGGCCGACCTGGTGCTGGTGTCGCCCGGTTCGATTCCGATCACCACCAGCGGCAAGATCAGGCGGCAACAGTCGGTGCAGATGTATCAGGACAAGGCGTTCGCCCGGTTGGACGCCTGATCGAATTCCATGACCCACGCCAATAATCCGCCTCGGATACCGCTGCTGCCAGTCGAGGAGGCCAAGGCTGCCGCCGACGAAGCCGGCGTACCTGATTACATGGCCGAGTTGAGCATCTTCCAGATGCTGCTCAACCATCCGCGCCTGGCCGGGGTTTTCAACGATCTGCTCGCCACCATGCTGTGGCACGGGAGCCTCGACCGCAGACTGCGCGAACTGGCGATCATGCGGATCGGCTGGCTCACCGGCTGCGACTACGAGTGGACCCAGCACTGGCGGGTCGCCTCGCGTCTCGGGGTCTCGGCCGACGATCTGCTCGGCGTGCGGGATTGGCAGGCACACAACGGGTTCGGCGCCGCTGAGCGGGCGGTGCTGGCCGCCACCGACGACGTCGTGCGCGGCGGCGTGGTGAGCGACGCGAGCTGGGCGGCGTGTGAGCGCGAATTCGGCGGCGACAGAACAGTTCTCATCGAGCTGGTCACCGCCATCGGGGCGTGGCGGATGGTGGCTTCGATCCTGCAGAGCCTGCGGGTTCCGCTGGAGGAGGGCGTAGCTAGCTGGCCGCCCGACGGGCGGTCGCCCGCGTCGGCGTAGCGTCGGCGGCATGCGAACCAGGGTGGCCGAAATGCTCGGCGTCGAGTTTCCAATCTGCGCGTTCAGCCATTGCCGCGACGTCGTGGCCGCCGTGACAAATGCGGGCGGGTTCGGGATTCTGGGGGCAACGGCGCACAGCCCGCGCCGGCTGGACAGCGAGCTGACCTGGATCGAGGAGCAGACGGGCGGCAAGCCGTACGGGGTGGACCTGCTACTACCGCCCAAGTACGTCGGCGCCGATGAAGGCGGCATCAACTCGAGACAGGCGCAGGGCCTGCTGCCCGAGGAGCACCGCGCGTTCGTCGATGAGTTACTGGACCGCTACGGCGTCGCCGCACCGGCCTCCGACGAAGAGCCGATCCGGGGTGGGCTCAATATCTCGCCCAAAGGCTACGAACCGTTGCTCGAGGTGGCATTTGCACACGACATCCGTCTGATCGCCAGCGCGCTCGGGCCTCCGCCGCACGACCTAGTGGAACGAGCGCACAACCAGGACGTCCTGGTGGCCGCGCTGGCCGGCACCACCGAACACGCGCGCCGGCATGCAGCCGCCGGTGTGGACCTGATCGTCGCGCAAGGCACCGAAGCTGGTGGGCACACCGGCGAAGTGGCGACCATGGTGTTGGTTCCCGAAGTGGTCGACGCGGTAGCGCCCACACCCGTGTTGGCCGCGGGTGGCATCGCCCGCGGCCGCCAGATCGCGGCGGCATTGGCACTGGGAGCCGAGGGCGTGTGGTGTGGATCGGTGTGGTTGACCACCGAAGAGGCCGAAACGGCGCCGGTGGTCAAAGACAAGTTTCTGGCCGCGACGTCCTCGGACACGGTCCGGTCCCGATCCATGACTGGCAAACCGGCGCGGATGCTGCGCACGGCCTGGACCGAGGAATGGGAACGGCCGGAGACGCCCAACCCGCTGGGCATGCCGCTGCAGACCGCATTGATCACCGATTCGCAGATCCGCATCAACCAGGCCGCGGCTCAGCCCGGGTCCAAGGCTCGCGAACTCGCGACGTATTTCGTCGGACAGGTGGTCGGCTCGCTGGACCGGGTGCGGCCGACCCGCGCGGTGGTGCTGGACATGGTGGAGGAGTACATCGAGACCGTGGGGCGCCTGGAAGGGCTTTCCGACGCCTGAACAAGACCGCGCGTGCCGACTGTGACCTTCCCCACATGGCCTGCCCGACGGTATCGGTGCAGTTCAGAAGCTTGGGAGTGGGCTGCCCGGATGGGGTTTGCGCACAGATCGCGAATCTGCGGAGTGCCGCGTTGACCGAGCCGGGTCGGTCGTGCATGATCGGTCAGGCAAGCACCTCGTTAGGTGAGGCGGCTACACGAACATAGGCCACTGACCCCGAACGTCGAAAGACGCCCCGGGTCAGGACAGCTCCTCCCGGATTAAGGGTTGAGCCCAGGTGGCTTCCGGTTTACCGGACACGTCGGGTAGTGCCGAAGCTCTGACGAGTGGGGTGCGGATTTTCCGGCGCGATCGCCGGAATTCTGTTCTCCTTGAAGTGCGCGCACAGACTGCGCGGGTATCGCGTGTCGTGACCGAGAGGAGGTGAGGGACGCATGAGTTCCAGTGGCAGTCCGGGTCGATATCCGGACGTTTCGTCCCTGACCGGTCTCCGGCGCGACGCTCTCGGCTGAGTCGTCACACACCTTCCACGCGCGGAACCGCAACGGGATGGGACTTACCAAGATTCTTTTGAGGTCCACCTGTCACCGTTTGGTTTCCCGCTAGGAGGCGATCATGACCGCTGCTCTGTACGACGAAGTAGTAACCGTTCCCGCTGCGCCCCACCTGCACGTGGTGCGCGACCTTCCCGTCGCCGAACTGCCCAAGAAGGCACCCAAGAAGGTGCCCAGCGGCGTCGAGGCTGCATTCAGCATGGGTGGCGACCCGCTGGTTGACGGGGCTGCCCGCCTGCTCACCGTTCCGCTGCGGCACATGTACGCCGCGCTGTGGCGCATCGGTGTGCTCGAGGTGCAGGCGTAACGCCATGGAAAACGGCATCGAAAACGGCATGGAAAGCGCGCAACCCAAGACTCCGAGGGGTTAGCCGACTTCAGGTACGCCTGCGGCCGGCTAACCCCTCGGAGTCCATTAGAATCAGCACATTGGCGTCGATCCGGCCATCACCGGGGAGCTTTCGGAAGAACAGCCTTACTGGCTCAGTAGAACCGAACGGGTAGGCCCGTCACAGCCTGTTCAGAGCGGTCATGCGTCAGCGTGGCAAGCGGGGTGGTACCGCGGCGTTCGCGCAAAAGCGCATCGTCGTCCCCGTGCCCGAACTGCCGAGGCACCGGAGACGACGCGTGACGAATAACCTGGATGGCGAGGCGCACACGGCCTATCCCAAGCTGGCCAGCGGCGCACCCGACTTTCCCGCACTCGAACTCGAAGTGCTCGACTACTGGTTCCGCGACGACACCTTCCGCGCCAGCATCGCCCGGCGGGAGGGGGCCGCGGAGTACGTGTTCTACGACGGGCCGCCGTTCGCCAACGGTCTGCCGCACTACGGGCATCTGCTGACCGGCTACGTCAAGGACATCGTGCCGCGATACCGCACCATGCGCGGCGACAAGGTGGAGCGCCGATTCGGTTGGGACACACACGGTTTGCCGGCCGAACTCGAAGTCGAACGCCAGTTGGGCATCACCGACAAGTCCCAGATCGACTCGATGGGGATTGCCGAATTCAACGACGCCTGTCGTGCATCGGTGTTGCGCTACACCGACGAATGGCAACAGTATGTGACCCGTCAAGCCCGCTGGGTCGACTTCGACAACGATTACAAGACACTCGATCTCACCTACATGGAGTCGGTGATCTGGGCGTTCAAACAGCTGTGGGACAAGGGCCTGGCTTACGAGGGCTACCGGGTGCTGCCGTACTGCTGGCGCGACGAGACGCCGCTGTCCAACCACGAATTGCGCATGGACGACGACGTCTACCAGAGCCGTCAGGACCCCGCACTCACCGTCGGATTCAAGGTGGTAGGTGGTGACTCACACAATGGACTCGGCGGCGCCTACCTGCTGATCTGGACGACGACGCCGTGGACCCTGCCGTCGAATCTGGCGGTAGCGGTGAACCCCGGCGTGAGTTATGTGGAAGTGCAGGCCGGAGATCGGCGCGTGGTGCTTGCCGAGGCGCGGCTGGGTGCCTATGCGCGCGAACTCGGTGAGGAGCCCGAGGTGCTGCGGGTGTTTCCCGGCTCGGATCTGCTGGGCACCCGGTATCTGCCGCCGTTCCCGTATTTCATGGACGCGGACAACGCTTTTCAGGTGTTACCCGGTGAATTCGTCACCACCGAGGACGGCACCGGCCTGGTGCACATGGCACCCGCCTACGGCGAGGACGACATGGCGACCACCGACCCGGTCGGCATCGTGCCGGTCACTCCGGTCGACGCGAAGGGCCGCTTCGATGCGTCCGTGCCTGATTACCAGGGACAGCACGTCTTCGACGCCAACCCGCAGATCATTCGCGACCTGAAGAACCAGAGCGGCCCGGCGGCGGCCAACGGCGCGGTGCTGCTGCGCCACGAAACCTACGAGCACCCGTACCCGCATTGCTGGCGTTGCCGCAATCCGCTGATCTACCGTGCGGTCTCGTCGTGGTTCGTGCGGGTGACCGAGTTCCGCGATCGCATGGTGGAACTCAATCAGCAGATCACCTGGTATCCCGAGCACGTCAAAGACGGGCAGTTCGGCAAATGGCTGCAAGGCGCCCGCGACTGGTCCATCTCGCGAAACCGCTACTGGGGCACGCCGATTCCGGTGTGGAAGTCCGACGATCCGGCGTTCCCCAGGATCGATGTCTACGGCAGCCTGGACGAGCTGGAACGCGACTTCGGGGTACGCCCGGACAACCTGCACCGTCCCTACATCGACGAACTCACCCGGCCCAATCCCGACGACCCCACCGGCAACAGCACCATGCGCCGCATCACCGATGTGCTCGACGTGTGGTTCGACTCCGGTTCGATGCCGTACGCCCAGGTGCACTATCCGTTCGAGAACGCGGACTGGTTCGACAGTCATTACCCGGGTGACTTCATCGTCGAGTACATCGGGCAGACCCGGGGCTGGTTCTACACGCTGCACGTGCTGGCCACCGCGCTGTTCGACCGGCCGTCGTTCAAAACCTGTGTCGCACATGGGATCGTGCTCGGGTCAGACGGCCAGAAGATGAGCAAGTCGCTGCGCAACTATCCGGACGTGACCGAGGTGTTCGACCGGGACGGCTCGGACGCGATGCGGTGGTTCCTGATGGCCTCGCCGATCCTGCGCGGTGGCAACCTGATCGTCACCGAGCAGGGTATTCGCGACGGTGTGCGCCAGGTGTTGCTGCCGTTGTGGAACGCCTACAGTTTCCTCGCCCTGTACGCGCCGAAAGTCGGTACCTGGCGCACGGATTCGACGCACGTGCTGGACCGTTACGTCTTGGCCAAGCTGACGGTGCTGCGTGACGGACTGACCGCCGCGCTGGATGTGTGCGACATCTCCGGGGCGTGCGAGCAACTGCGCCAGTTCACCGAGGCATTGACGAATTGGTATGTGCGACGGTCGCGTTCCCGGTTCTGGGTGGAAGATGCGGACGCGATCGACACCTTGCACACGGTGCTGGAGGTCACCGCTCGGCTGGCCGCTCCGCTGCTGCCATTGATCACCGAGCTGATTTGGCGCGGTCTGACCAGCGG
Source organism: Mycobacterium asiaticum (assembly GCF_001673315.1). Classification (GTDB taxonomy): domain Bacteria; phylum Actinomycetota; class Actinomycetes; order Mycobacteriales; family Mycobacteriaceae; genus Mycobacterium; species Mycobacterium asiaticum_B. The sequence continues at coordinate 17,153 of NZ_LZLQ01000124.1, forward strand.
ACGCTCGGTGCATCTGACGGACTGGCCACAGGCTGCCGAACTGCCCGCCGATGCCGACTTGGTGGCCGCGATGGATCAGGTCCGCGAGGTGTGTTCGGCGGCGTCCTCGTTACGCAAGGCCAAGAAGCTACGGGTACGCCTGCCGTTGCCGAAATTGACTGTGGCGGTGGAGGATCCAGAGCGGTTGCGGCCATTCACCGACCTGATCGGGGACGAGCTCAACGTCAAGGAAGTCGAGCTGACCGATGCCATCGACAGCTACGGACGCTTCGAGCTCACCGTCAATGCGCGGGTCGCGGGGCCTCGACTGGGCAAGGACGTGCAGGCGGCGATCAAGGCCGTCAAAGCCGGCGAGGGCGTGGTCAACCCGGACGGCACCCTGACCGCGGGTCCGGCGGTCCTGCAGCCCGAGGAATACAGTTCCCGGCTGGTGGCCGCCGACCCGGAATTCACCGCGGCGCTGCCCGGCGGAGCGGGGCTGGTGGTGTTGGACGGCACGGTGACGCCCGAGCTGGAGGCCGAAGGTTGGGCCAAGGACCGCATCCGCGAACTGCAGGAGCTGCGCAAGACGACCGGGCTGGACGTCTCGGATCGCATCCGCGTGGTAATCGCGGTACCCGAAGAACGCGAAGCTTGGGCGCGTGCGCATCGCGACCTGATCGCCGGCGAGATCCTGGCCACCGCTTTCGAATTCGGCGACCCAGCGGAGGGCGTCGACATCGGCGACGGGGTGCGGGTGGCGATTTCTCGCGCTCAGGCCTAGCTCAGGCCTAGCTGGGCCTGGCTCTACAGACCCAGGATGCCGCCGCCACCCAGCAGCGGCGGAAGGGACGTCGTTCCGGTTCCGCCGGTCAGGAGCGGCAGTCCGGGCAGCGAAGGCAGACCAGGCAGCAACGGTGGTAAGCCCGGCAAGGCGGGCAACCCCGGCAGGCCGCCGAGTCCGCCGAGCACGCCGCCCAAGTCCGGCAGGCCGCCGAGTCCGCCGAGCAGGCCGCCCAAGTCCGGCAGGCCGCCGAGTCCGCCCAGCACGCCGCGCAGTCCGTCCACCACGCCGGCTAGGTTCGGCAGCGAACCGATTCCCGGCAGAACCACTTCCGGCAGCGGAACGAGCGGGCCGAGTATCGGCGGTGCACCGATCGCCTCGGCCAGTTGTTGTGGCGCGTACAGCAGCAGACCGGGCAGAATGCCGCCGGTGGGGGTGCCGCCGAGTGGGACCGACAACAGCGGAGTCGGGCTGGCTAGTGGATTCGACACCAGCGTCGTGACGTCGAGTGGGGTGAGGATCCCGCCCAGCGGAATCTGCGCCGTCAACGGCACCGTAACTCCGCCGACGCCGCCTACAAGCGGAAGACTGACCCCGGGCAGGCTCAGACCGAAGGAGACTTGGCCGTTCAGGAACCCGTCGGTGACGACCGCCGGGGCGGTGAGGACTGCCACCAGCGCGCCGAACCCGTCCCCGCTCTGGATCGCGCTGCCGAAGGCGCTAGCGACAGAAACGATCGCGCTGCCCGTGGTGATCGGCGAACCGATGGCGTCGATGCCGAGCGCAATCGGGAACCCGAAGAACGCTGCCCCGAGTTCCATGGTGCCGAGTTGATTCAATCCCACTGTCAATGGATTGATGTTGGTGCCGACGGAGTAGGAGAAATCGGTAAGGGTCGACAGCACGTTGACGAAGTTCTGTCCGATTCGGGCGGGTATTGACGCAATGGGCGCTAAATCAGCCAGGATCGTGGCTGCCCCAGCGCCGGCGCTCAAATGTTGCCCGGCGTCCGAGAAGGCCGTCGCGATGATGTGCCCATAGTTCGATTGGTTGGTGATGAATTGGCGCAGGAACGGGAATGGGTTGGCGGCCAAGCCGTTGCCGAGGCTCTGAAGATTGTTGATGGTATTGGACACGAGCCGTTCGTACGGCCCGGTGATAGCGGCCAAACTCACCGGCGTCGGGCCCGGGGCGGGCCCGATCAGTCCCGGCAGCAGGGCGTTGAGGTTCGGCAATGCGGGGAGGCCGGGCAGGCCGCCGGTGAGCAGGCCGAGGCCGCCCAGCAGGCCACCGGGGTTGAGCGCGCCGGTAAGGCCGTCCAGGATCGACGCGGCTGGCAGAGCGCCCGCGGCGGCGGGTGCCGCGGCAGCCAGCAGGCTCTCGACGATTGCGGTTTCACTGTTGAGATAGGCGGCGACGCTCGAGTTCAACGCTCGGAGGAACTGTCCGTGGAACGCCTGTGTTCGGGTACTTATTGCCTGAAATTCTTCGCCGAACTGGCCGAAAACCCTGGCGATGGCGGCGGAGATCTCGTCCGCAGCCGCCGGGGCGATGGACGTGGTGGAAGCTGCGACCGTTTCCGAAACTTCGGTTAATGCCGATCGGATGCCTGCCAATTCCTGGGCAGCAACTTCAATCCACTCTGGAGCAACAACAAGTGACATAGCCATCTCCCTCGACCAGTGCCAATAGCTGACCGCACGTGCGCTCAAAGAGGTAATGGCCGGGAAACACGCTATTAAACATGCGTATACCGCAATATTTCTGTCGCGGTGACGTTCTCCTCGGCATCTCCCGGGTTTGAAACCCGGATGGACCGTTCGGAACCCCGCTTGCCCGGGGCACACGACAGGCATGCGGTGCCCAATAACATCAAGACTCGTGGAGTCCCGTTGGGTGCTGCACCTGGACATGGACGCGTTCTTCGCCTCCGTCGAGCAACTCACCCGGCCGACCCTGCGGGGGCGTCCGGTGCTGGTCGGCGGACTGGGCGGGCGGGGTGTGGTAGCCGGGGCGAGTTACGAAGCGCGGGTGTTCGGCGCCCACTCGGCCATGCCGATGCACCAGGCCCGTCGTCAGGTCGGGGTCGCGGCGGTGGTGCTGCCGCCGCGTGGGGTGGTCTACGGCGTGGCCAGCCGCCGGGTGTTCGACACCGTGCGCAGTCTGGTGCCGGTAGTGGAGCAGCTGTCCTTCGACGAAGCGTTCGGTGAACCGGCTCAGCTGGTCGGGGCGTCTGCGGCCGACGCCGAGGCGTTTTGCGAGCAACTGCGCCAACGGGTCCGCGAGACGACCGGTCTGACGGCATCGGTTGGCGCCGGTTCGGGGAAACAGATCGCCAAGATCGCCTCCGGGCTCGCCAAGCCCGACGGGATCCGAGTGGTGGGTCGCGACGAGGAACTGGTGCTGCTCGGCGGACTACCGGTACGGCGGCTGTGGGGCATCGGCCCGGTCGCGGAGGAGAAGTTGCACCGACTCGGCATCGAAACGATCGGGCAACTGGCGGCACTCACCGACGCCGAAGTCGCCAACATCCTGGGTGCCACTATCGGGCCGGCGCTGCACCGGCTGGCCCGCGGCATCGACGATCGTCCCGTCGCCGAACGGGCCGAGGCCAAGCAGATCAGCGCCGAGTCCACCTTCGCCACCGACCTGACGACCCTCGACCAGCTACGGGAAGCGATAGAACCGATCGCCGAACACGCGCATCGTCGGCTGCTCAAGGATGGCCGCGGGGCGCGCACCGTCACCTTGAAACTGAAGAAATCCGACATGAGCACGCTGACCCGCTCGGCCACCCTGCCCTACGCGACCGGCGATGCCGCCGCATTGACCGCAGTGGCACGCCGATTGTTGTTGGATCCTGTGCAGATCGGGCCGATTCGGCTACTCGGCGTTGGCTTTTCGGGCCTCAGCGATGTCCGGCAGGAGTCGTTGTTCTCCGATCTCGACCTGACGCCGGAAACGGCGCTGGACACGACGCCCGAGCCGCATCAGGATTTCGAGACCATCCGGGCCGCGCTGCTGACCGGGCGCGACGAAGGGTCGTGGCGGGTCGGGGACGACGTAGTGCATCGCGACTTCGGGCACGGCTGGGTGCAAGGTGCGGGGCACGGTGTGGTCACTGTGCGGTTCGAGACCCGCCGTTCGGGGCCGGGCCAAGCCCGAACCTTTCCACTCGACACCGGTGACCTCGTCGCGGGCAACCCGGTCGACAGCCTGGACTGGCCCGAGTACGTCGACCAATTGCGAGACGAGGAACCGTCACCCCCAGCGGTCGATGACGTCGGCGACGGGTAGGCCCGCGGCCAGCGCGGCCATCAGCAGTACCCGGGCCTGCGGGGGCGACAGTTGCGGCACCATCACGGCACCTGCCTGCACCAGGTCGTGGCCGGGTCCGTAGCCGGCGCTCACTCGCCCGCTGGGCACCCGGGTGGACACCGCCACCGTGACCCCGGCGCGACAGAGTCGCCGGACACCTTCGACGACGGCGGCCCCGGCATTGCCGGAGCCCAGCGCCTCCAACACCACCGCCCGCGCACCGGCCGCGGCAAAGGCGTCCAGCGCGACGGCGTCACTGCCCAGATACGCCGCCGCGATGTCGACCCGCGGCGCCTGGGCCGCCCGGACGGCACCCACGAACGGCCGAATCTTGGCCTCGGTCAACGCAACATCGTTGGTGGCCGTCCCCACCAGATGCCCGGCGAAACCAGTGAGGTCCTGCGTCGCGGCTTTGCGTAGCCCCAACGGCTGCAGCACCCGCCCGGCGAAACACACCAGCACGCCCAGCCCGCGGACGGAAGGGTGGGCCGCCACCATCGCCGCGGCGCGCAGGTTGGCCGGGCCATCGGCGTCCGGCGCGTCGGCACTGCGCATCGCCCCGGTCAGCACCACCGGCACCTCACCCGAGTACGTCAGCTCCAGCCACAAGGCGCTCTCTTCCATGGTGTCGGTCCCGTGCGCCACCACGATTCCGTCCGGGCCCGCCGCGATCGCGGTGTCCATCGCGTCACGAATCCGGTCCCAGTCCGGGGGTGTGAGTTCGGAGCTGTCGACCGCCATCAGGTCTATGACGTCTATGACGTCTATGTCGCCTATGACGTCACTGACGAGTCCCCTGGTGAGGTCCGCGCCCGAGTGAGCGGGCCGGCGCACTCCGTCGGCGCCGGTAGTAGTCGAAATGGTCCCTCCGGTTGTGATTACGGTGACGCGTCCCATCAGGGGATCATCCCGCACCGGCGGCGGCTTAGTGGATGATGGTGGGGTGCCTGACGAACCAACAGGGTCAGCGGAACCGTTGACTTCAGCCGGTGACGCCGTGGCAGCCGACGAGCCCGACGCAGCACCGCCGCCGCGGCGGCTGCGGCTGCTGATGGCGGTGGCCGCGGTGGTGCTTGCGCTGGACATCGTCACCAAAGTGCTGGCTGTCAAACTCCTGCCGCCCGGCCAACCGGTGTCGATCATCGGTGACACCGTGACCTGGACGCTGGTCCGCAATTCGGGCGCGGCGTTCTCGATGGCCACCGGCTACACCTGGGTGCTGACGCTGATCGCGACCGGCGTGGTGGTCGGCATCTTCTGGATGGGACGCCGCCTGGTCTCGCCCTGGTGGGCGCTGGGGCTGGGGATGATCTTGGGCGGGGCGATGGGCAACCTGGTCGACCGCTTCTTCCGGGCTCCCGGGCCGTTGCGCGGCCACGTCGTGGACTTCCTGTCGGTCGGCTGGTGGCCGGTGTTCAACGTGGCCGACCCCTCCGTGGTGGGCGGGGCCATCCTGCTGGTCGTGCTGTCGATTTTCGGCTTCGACTTCGACTCCGTGGGCCGGCGCAACGCCGACTCCACCGACTCAGAGGAATGACCGACCGCACGATGCCGGTCCCGGAGGGATTGGCGGGCATGCGCGTGGACGCCGGTCTGGCTCGGCTGCTCGGGCTGTCCCGCAGTGCCGCGGCGGCCATCGCCGAGGACGGCGGTGTGGAACTCGACGGCGTCCCGGCGGGCAAGTCCGACCGGCTGAACCCTGGCGCGTGGCTGCGGGTCCGGCTGCCGGAACCGCCGAAGCCTCCGGAGAACTCACCCGTCGACATCGAGGGCATGACGATTCTGTACTCCGACGACGACATCGTTGCAGTCGACAAGCCCGCAGCGGTGGCCGCGCACGCATCGGTGGGCTGGACCGGTCCGACGGTGCTCGGTGGCTTGGCCGCCGCCGGCTACCGCATCACCACATCCGGCGTGCATGAGCGGCAGGGCATCGTGCATCGACTGGATGTCGGCACGTCCGGGGTGATGGTGGTCGCGATCTCCGAACGGGCTTATACGCTGCTCAAGCGGGCATTCAAGCAACGCACCGTCGACAAGCGTTATCACGCGCTGGTGCAGGGGCATCCGGACCCGTCCAGTGGAACCATCGACGCTCCGATCGGCCGGCATCCCGGTCCGGAATGGAAGTTCGCGGTCAAAAGGGACGGGCGGCACAGCATCACGCACTACGACACCGTGGAGGCCTTCGTCGCCGCCAGCCTGCTCGACGTGCACCTGGAGACCGGTCGCACCCACCAGATTCGCGTGCACTTCGCCGCCCTGCATCACCCGTGTTGCGGCGACCTGGTCTATGGCGCCGACCCGAAACTCGCGAAAAGACTTGGGCTGGAACGTCAATGGCTGCATGCGAGGTCGCTGGCATTCGCCCACCCGGCCGACGGCCGCCGGATCGAGATCGAGGCCCCGTATCCGGCTGACCTACAACATGCCCTCGGCGTGCTACGCGCCGAGGGCTGAGGCGTCGGGTTTGCGCGCCTCGACCAGCACGCGCGCTGCGTGCGCGACGAACGGTCCGTCGGCCTCGATGCGCTCATGCAGTTCGCGCAACCGCTCGCGGTAGCGCTCGACGGTGAAGTCCGGCACCGTCCAGATCACTTTGCGCAGGAAGTGGACGACGGCGCCGATGTCGAAAAACTCCTGGCGCAACCGCTCAAGTCGCATGTCCACGATCTGCAGCCCGGCCGCTTCCGCCTGGGCACGTTCGCGATCCGGGTGGCGCCGCGCCCACGCCTCGGGCTGCGGACCGATGAAATACTCGACCAACTCTGAAACGGTGGCGGGACCGATGTGTTGGGCGAGGTAGGTGCCGCCGGGCCGCAGCACCCGGGCGATCTCGTTCCACCACACGGTGTTCGGATGCCGACTGGTCACCAGATCGAATGCCTCGTCGGCGAACGGCAACGGCGACTCGGTGGGGGTGGCTACCACCACCACACCCCGCGGGTGCAACAGCCGAGTCGCCAGCGCCGCATTGGGCGGCCAGGATTCCACCGCCGCCATGGTCGGCGGAAACTTGGTGACGCCGGCCAGCACCTCACCGCCGCCGGTCTGAATATCCAGCGCCGCAGACACATTCGCCAACCGGTTGCTCATCAACCGCTGATATCCCCAGGACGGACGCGTCTCGGTCGCACGGCCCTCAAACCAGGAGAAGTCCCATCCGTCGACCGATGCCGACTCGGCCTCGGCGACCAAAGCATCGAAGCTGCGTTCCATGCTCATCCCGTGTGGCAGACGAATTTGGTGCCGCCGAGGTCCAACGTCACTTCGCCCTGGTGTTCCCAATATTCCGACCCTTGGCGGCCGTACCGGGCGCCGCTGCCCGAAGGCTGAATGAACAGGATGACGCGGTTGCCTTTCCAATCGAGCACCGCGGTCTTGGGGTCGAGTTGGTTGTAGAACTGGGCGGTCAACGTGCCGGCCTCCGGCGGGCAGTCATAAGTCACGACGGGGGGAGCGACGGTGGCCGGGTCGGCGATGGACAATTCGACCAGTCGCGTCTGGTAGGACTCCACGACGCAGGTTCTTGTTTCGGCCTGATCGGCGCAACCGTCTCGAATCGTGGCGAAGGCGCTCTGCGCGGTCGTCAGCGCTGGGTGGTCAGCGCCCGGGCGTCCCAGCGCCTGCTGGTAGGCCGTGTGCACCCGATGGTCGAGGTCGGTCAATTGCGGTTCGTCGCATACCAATTGCTGTGCTTTGTTCGCTGGTTTGGTGCAATCGAAGGTACCCGCCGCGGGTTGTGCGGCGGTGGTCGTCGGGGTGGCGGAGGTGCGGCTGGACGGGGCCGGCGGGGCCTGGGCAGAGCAGGCGCTGCCGAGCAGCACTGCCGCGAGCACGACCATCAGTCTCATACCTGCTGACTACCGTTCGACCGCTGGGTCGCGGGTGCGACACGCCCAGCGGCAGCCGAGCAATCTCGGCGACCGCGCGCCCTGACCAACGGATTATCCGGTGTGGCAAGAGGATCGTTTCTATAGCTGCAATCTGTATAAGCGGCAATCGGTATAAATTGACCGGTCGATGTCCTAGGTTGGCTTCATGACCTGTGTCACACCCTCCACACCGCCATCAGGAGCACCTGCCAATGAATCTTGGTGACCTCACGAACCTGGTCGAGAAGCCGATCGCGGCTGTGTCGAACCTGATCAACACGCCGAACTCCGCGGGCCGGTATCGGCCGTTCTACTGGCGCAACCTGCGTGACGCGGTGCAGGGCCGCAAGCTCGACGACGCGGTCGAGGGCAAGATCGCGCTCATCACGGGCGGATCGTCGGGCATCGGCGAGGCGGCGGCGCACAAGATAGCCGAGGCCGGTGGCACCGTCGTGCTGGTCGCTCGAACCTTGGAGAACCTGGAGAAGGTCGCCGACGACATCCGCGCCAACGGCGGCACCGCGCACGTGTATCCGTGCGACCTTTCGGACATGGACGCGATCGCGGCGATGGCCGACAAGGTGCTGGAGGACCTGGGTGGGGTCGACATCTTGATCAACAACGCGGGACGCTCGATCCGCCGTTCGCTGGCGCTGTCCTACGACCGCATCCATGACTATCAGCGGACCATGCAGTTGAACTATCTGGGTGCGGTTCAGCTGATTCTCAAATTCGTCCCCGGCATGCGGGAACGCGGTTTCGGCCACATCGTCAACGTGTCCTCGGTCGGCGTGCAGACCCGCGCACCACGTTTCGGCGCCTACATCGCCAGCAAGGCCGCGTTGGACAGCCTGTGCGACGCGCTGCAGGCCGAAACCGTCAGTGACAACGTGCGATTCACCACCGTGCATATGGCGTTGGTACGTACCCCGATGATCAGCCCCACCACCATGTACGACAAATTCCCGACGCTGACGCCGGATCAGGCCGCAGGGGTCATCACCGACGCGCTGATTCACCGGCCGCGGCGAGCCAGTTCGCCGTTCGGGCAGTTCGCCGCGGTCGCTGACGCGGTGAATCCCGCGGTCATGGACCGGGTGCGCAACCGCGCGTTCGGCATGTTCGACGACTCGTCGGCCGCCAAGGGCAGCGAAAACCAAGAGGAAAAGGATCTGGATCGCCGAAGCGAAACATTCCTGCAGGCCACCCGCGGAATCCACTGGTGACCTCATGAGCCTTCCGAAGCCGGACCAGAACGCAACCGTCGTCATCACCGGCGCCTCCTCGGGCATCGGCACCGAACTGGCCAAGGGTTTGGCCGGTCGCGGATTTCCACTGATGCTCGTCGCGCGCCGCCGTGAACGTCTCGACGAGCTCGCCGGGCAGTTGCGCGAGGACCACCAGGTAGGCGTCGAGGTGCTGCCGCTCGACCTTTCCGACACCACATCTCGCGGCGAGCTCGTCGACCGGCTGCGTACCGACCCGATCGGCGGCCTGTGCAACAGTGCCGGTTTCGGCACCAGCGGCAACTTTTGGGAGTCGCCTTTCGAACGGGAAAGCGAGCAGGTCACCCTCAATGCGCTGGCGCTGACCGAACTCACGCACGCGGCGCTGCCCGGCATGGTCGAGCGCGGGGCCGGTGCGGTGCTGAACATCGCTTCGATCGCCGGCTTTCAGCCGATCCCGTACATGGCCGTCTACTCGGCGACCAAAGCGTTCGTGCTGACGTTCTCCGAGGCCGTGCAGGAAGAGTTGCATGGCACCGGGGTCTCGGTCACGGCGTTGTGCCCTGGGCCGGTGCCCACCGAATGGGCGCAGATCGCCGATGCCGAACGGTTCAGCATTCCGTTGGCGCAAGTCTCGCCGCACGAGGTGGCCGAGCAGGCGATCCAGGGGATGCTGGCCGGCAAGCGCACGGTGGTCCCGGGAGTGGTGCCCAAGGTTGTCAGCACCAGCGGGCGGCTTATTCCGCGCAGTCTGCTGTTGCCCGGCATCCGGATCGGGAACAAATTGCGCGGTGGGCCTGGTCGCTGAGGCAGCCGCTCAGCTGTCGGGTGGGATCTTCAACACCTGACCGGGCCGGGAGATCTTGTCGGATTTGTCGGAAACAGCCGAGGTCAGGACGTAGAGGGTGTCGGCTGAATCGACCGCGATGTCATTGCTGTTCGCGGCCAGGGGCACCTTGACGACGCTGCCGCCCGCCGGGAGCTCGAAGAATCCGCGTCCGAAGGCGTCGGCGACGAAGATGTTTCCGCTGCTGTCGAAAGCCACGTGACGCGGCTCCAACAGGTCGGGGATGGGCAGCGTCATCGGGGCGGTGGCACCGGCCGGCAGCTTCAACACGCGGCCATGGCCGCCGCCCCTGACTCCGGCGCAGATGAAGACGTTCCCGGCGTCGTCCACCTCGATCCCGCGAGGCAGGAACAGGTCGCCGAAGGACAGGTCGGTTGGCCGGTTTTCACCCGGAGCCAGCTTCTTGGCCCCGTACTTCAGATTTCGGTCCGACAAGCTACCCAGTAGACCGCCGACCGCATAGGTGTTGCCTGTCCCGTCCACCGCAATGGCCTGGATCGAGGAGAATCCCCGGAACGGCAACCGAATTGGGGACTTGCCCGACTCCACAAACCACACCTGAGCGCCGGTGCTGAAGTAGATGTTTCCCGCCTTGTCGACGGCCAGGTCGGAGGCCATGCGCAGATCCACCCCGGGGACATCCAGCGTGGTCGCGGCGCTGCCCCCGGGTGTCAGCTTGAACAGCTGTGCCGGCAGCGAATCGAAGGTGCCCGCGTCAGGTGGCGGCGCGATCGAGGCCAGCACGTAGATGTTGCCCGCGCCGTCCACCCCCATGGCCTTTGTCGGATGCAGTCCGGGGAAAGGCAGTTCGATGGGTTGGCCGGCATAGGTGTGACGAGGCTTCGCGGCAGTCGGCGTGGGACTCGTGGAAGTGGTTGCCGCGGAATCGGTGTGACGGACCAGCCGTGGGATCGCAATAGCGCCGGCCACTACGGCTCCGACTATCACCACGGCGGCCACCACCGGCGCGATGCGGCGTCGCCGTCTCGGCGGGAAAGGCAGCGGTACCGGACGCGAGTGCGGATAGGACACCGTGGGTGACGGCGGATGGCTTGGATGCCATTGTGGCTGAGGGGGATTGGGGCTTTGCGGCGGTGGCGGGAGTTGCATGGTACGGGTCGCCGCCTCCGAAGGACCCGAGACCGGACGCGGGCCGGCGCGAAGCGCGTTTTGCGCGGCGGCCACCAGATCCCCGGCGCTGCGGTAGCGGTCTTCGGCATCGGTCGCCAGCCCCCTGGCGAGGACGTCATCGAATGCAGGAGGAATGTCGGCGCGCAACTCGCTCGGGCGCGAGACACGCCCACCGGGACCGGAGGCATCCGGCGGGTGTCCGGTCAAGCACTCGTACAACACAGCCGCCAGCGCGTGGACGTCGGCTCGGTACGTCGCCTCGGTGTTTGTGACCAGGGACCGGGTGCGATCGGTCGACGGCGTCGCGCCGCCGACGTCGCCAAGCAAGGCGGAGCCGTCACCACCGAGGAGGATGCTGTCGGTGGTGACGTCGCGATGCACGGCTTGGCTTGCGTGAGCCGTATCGACCCCAGCCGCAACCTGGCGCAGCACGTCGACCGCGCGTCCGGGATCGAGCGGCCCGCCTTGTGCCAGAACGGCTTTGAGACTGCGCACGTCCATCAGCTCCCCCCCACCTTGAGAAGCCGGTTGTTCTCGGTCAGGTAAATGCCGCCCGCAGCGTCGACGGCCACACCGCCGAATGCTTGGTTCTCTGGCGCGAACAGCAGGGTCGAGGCGGTGGCACCCGCCGGAAGCTTTATCAGCCGGCCCCTGTTGTCGGCGTTGTCGATGACGTAGATGTTGCCCTGGCCGTCGATCGCGGCGCCCTGTGCCCGGCCGAGCTGACCGAACGGCAGCTGGGTCGGATTGGTGTCGCCGGGAGCCAATTTGAGCACCCGTCCCGACTCCAGCGCATAGACGTTGCCAGCACCGTCGACGGCGACCCCCTCGTACATTCCGCCGCCGAACGGCAGCACGGCAGGGGTGGTGGCCCCCACCGCGAGTGAAAGCACTCGATCGTTCGCGGCGACGAACACCGTCCCGGCGGCGTCGGCAGCTACACCGTTGGGGAACAACCGGCCGAAGGGCAACTCGACCGGGGTGGTGGCACCGGGGTCCAGTTTCCAGACCTTGCCGGTGTTGTCGCTGCGAGATAAGTCGGTGACGTACACGCCGCCGGCTCCGTCCACACTGATCCGTTTGGGTCGGGTGAGTCCGCGGAACGGCACTTCGACGGGTGCGGCGGCATTGGCGGCAAACCGGTAAACCCGGGCACTGCTGGTGTCAACGGCGTAGACATCCCCGCCGGGGCCGATCGCCACACCGCCGAGTTCGCCGTAACCGATGATCGGCAGGCGGGTGGCGTTCAGCGGCGGTGCGGCGCTGGTGACCGGTGGCGCGGCGGCACTTGGGCTGGCGCTGGTGCTGGGGCTGGGGCTGGTGGAAGCGTGTTCGGACGGGCCGGGCGCGGCGATGACGGCGATTACCCCGGCCGTAACGGCGACCGTCGCGACCGCGCCTCCGATGAGTAGTGCGCGGCGGCGGGGCTTGCGCCGCACCGGGTTCGGGTCGTGGGCAGCAGGCGGCGGCCCCGGCGTTGTCCAGGGCTGGGTGGTCGCGCTCTGGTGCGGTGCGGGCGGTGCCCAGGCGGGCTGGTGCTGGGGTGTGCTCAGGGCGCGTTGCGCGGCGGCGCCCAGTTCGCCGGCGCTGCGGTAGCGATCCTCGGGTTCCTTCGCCATGCCGCGCGCGATCACCTCGTCGAACCCGACCGGGATGCCCGGCTGTTGCTGCGTCGGGCGGGGCGGCGGTGACGCCAGGTGGGCGGCGACCAATGCCGGTATCTCGGTTCGAGTTTCGTACGGCGCCGACCCGGTCAAGCATTCGTGCAGCACACAGGTCAGCGCGTAAATGTCGGCTCCGGGAGTGACGACGCCGGAGGCGAGGCGCTCGGGGGCCAGGTAGGCGAACGAACCGACCGTGGTGCCCTCGCTGGTCAACTTGGTGTCGGTGGCCGCGTTGGCCAGCCCGAAGTCGACCAGACAGGCGAAGTCATCCTTGCCGAGCAGAATGTTGGCCGGTTTGACGTCGCGGTGGATCACGGTTTCGGCGTGCGCGGCGTCCAGTGCCGCGGCGATCTGACGGACGATGTTGACCGCTCGTGCCGGGGCGAGCGCTCCCTCACGCTCCAGGGTGCTTTGCAGGTCGGTGCCGTCGATCAGGCGCATATCGATGTACAGCTGCCCGTCGATCTCGCCGCAGCCGTGGATAGGCACGACATGCGGGTCGTGCAGTCGCCCGGCGGTGCGCGCCTCCCGGAAGAGCCGTTCCCGAAATGCCGGATTGTGCGAGTAGCTGCTGGACAGCAACTTCAGCGCCACCACGCGGTGCATCGCGGTGTCCTCGGCTTCGTAGACCTCACCGAAGCCGCCGGTGCCGATCAGGCGCCGCAATAGGTACGGGCCGAACCGGGTACCCACGCGCGGGCTCGAAGTCATTGCGCAGCACCCAATTCCAGGACTTTCCCGGTGGCACAGTCGTCGTTTCGATGGCAGTCGGCGACGAAGAGGTTGCCGTCCTTGTCGACCGCTATGCCGAACGGGTAGTTCAACCCGGGAAACGCCACCGGAGTGGCACTCGGCGCACCGGGCGCCAACTTGAAGATGCCGCGGCCGTCGATGTCTGAGACGTAGACATTGCCCCGCTTGTCCACCGCCACACCGAACGGCTGCTGGAGCCCGGCGAACGGCAACTCGGTGGGGGTTTCGGCGCCGGGGGCCAACTTCAGCACATGCCGGTCCGTGCCGTCGGCGATATAGAGGTTGCCGGCATCGTCCACGGCGATGCCCGCGGGCGTGTTCAACAACGTCGTCGGCATCAGCACAGTAGGGCTGGTGGCGCCGGGAGGAAGCTTCAGCACCTGCCTCGAGGCGCCGTCCGAGACGAAGACGCTGCCGTCCTTGCCGATGGCCAGGCCGACCGGCCGGATGAGGTGGCCGAAGGGGGCCAGGGATGGCCCCCGGGCCCCCGGCGACAGCTTCCACACCGCGGGGGCGTGCAGGTCGGCCACATAGACATTGCCTGCCGGATCCACGGCCACGCCCTCGGGGAAGATCTCGCCAAAAGTCAGCTCGGTGGCGGAGGTCTGGCCGGCCGGTAGTTTCAGCACCCGACCGTTGGGAGCGGGGTTGCCCAATTCGGTGGCGTACACCGCCCCGGTGTCGTCTACGGCTACGCCGTGCGTCTTCACCAGATCGGGGAAATTGACGACGATGGGCGCGGTCGGCGAGGGCCGGGGCCGGCTGGGTGCCGCCGGTTGTGCGCCGGGGGGACGGTGCGCGATCACAACGAACGCGACCGTAGCCGCGACCGCGACGAGCGCGACAGCGGCGACGATCATGTTGCGCCGCCGTGTTTTTCGTTGGCGCGGCTGGGCCCAGGCCGGTGGTGGGCCCGGCGGCGGCAGCGGCGCGACATCCGGGGACGGTGCGGCGGGGGGAGTGCCGACCACCCAGTCGCGGGTGACCGGCGCGGGGGTCAGGGCGCGTTGGGCGGCCGCGGCGAAATCCCCGGCGCTCGGATAGCGATCGTCGGGATTCTTGGCCATGCCGCGGGCGATGACGGAGTCCAGTTCGGCCGGGATCCCGGCCCGGTGCTCGCTGGCCCGGGGAATCGGGGCGTTCAACTGAGCTTGCATCAGCGCGGGTATGTCGCGGTACTCGTGGTAAGGCGGGTCGCCGGTGAGGAGTTCGTACAACACGCAGGCGAGCGCGTACACGTCGCACCGACCGTCGACCGCGCCCCCGGAAAGACGTTCCGGGGCAACGTAATCGAAGGTCCCGACAGCCGTGCCGGGTTTAGTGAGCCGGGCATCGCCGGCGGCGTTGGCCAGGCCGAAGTCGACCAGGCTGGCGAAATCGTCGCCCGACACCAGAATGTTGGCGGGTTTGACGTCCCGGTGGAGCACGGTTTCGGCGTGCGCGGCATCGAGCGCCGCGGCGGTCTGACGGATCAGGTTCACCGCGCGGGCGGGCTCGAGGGGGCCGTCGCGCTTCAACAACGTCTCCAGGTCCTGGCCGCGGACCAGGCGCATGTCGATGTAGACCTGCCCGTCGATCTCTCCGCAGCTGTGGATCGGCAGTACGTGCGGTTCGCGGAGCCGTCCGGCGGTGTGGGCCTCCCGGAAGAGGCGTTCGCGGAACACCGGATTCGTGGAAAAGGTGCTGTTCAGCAGCTTGAGCGCGACGGCACGGTGCATCGTGGTGTCTTCGGCCTCGTACACCTCGCCGTATCCGCCGCTGCCCAACAATCGGATCAGCCGATATGGCCCGAACTGCGACCCCGTCCGATCCTCGACCACTACTCTCCCTCCGTTTCGTCGCCGAGCGTATCGTGACTGCGAGAAATGAGGCCGGTGAGCGCACCGGCTAGGCTCGCGGCCATGGCTTCCGTCGAGGTGACCTCCGATGTGCCGATGACCCCGCAGGACATGTGGGAGCGCGTGTCGGACCTGTCCCAGTTGAATGAGTGGCTCGTCATGCACGAGGGCTGGCGCAGTGACGTGCCCGAGGAGATCACCGAAGGTACCCAGGTCGTCGGGGTGGCCCGCTCCAAGGGGTTGCGCAACCGGGTGACCTGGACGGTCACCAAATGGGACCCACCGCACCAGGTCGCGATGTCCGGGGACGGTAAAGGCGGAGCAAAGTACGGCGTTCGGGTCACAGTTACGCCCAAGGGCGACGGTTCCACCATGGGTCTGCGCCTTGAGCTGGGCGGCCGCGCGCTGTTCGGTCCCGTCGGCAAAGCCGCGGCCCGCGCCGTCAAGGGGGACGTGGAAAAGTCCCTCAAAAACTTCGTCGAGCTGTACGCCTGACAGCGGTAAGACACACTTCGCGACACGCCGGTGGGATGTCGGTAGTCGGTCATAGACTGGCGTCCCTATGAGCGGTTCATCTTTCGGGTCCTCGTTTGTGCACCTGCACAACCACACCGAGTATTCGATGCTCGACGGTGCCGCGAAGATCACGCCGATGCTGGCCGAGGTAGAGCGGTTGGGCATGCCCGCGGTCGGGATGACCGACCACGGAAACATGTTCGGCGCCAGCGAGTTCTACAACACGGCTACCAAGGCCGGGGTCAAGCCGATCATCGGCGTGGAGGCCTATATCGCGCCCGGTTCTCGCTTCGACACCCGTCGCATCACCTGGGGGGATCCCAGCCAGAAGGGTGACGACGTTTCGGGTAGCGGTTCCTATACGCACATGACGTTGATGGCCGAGAACGCGACCGGGTTGCGCAACCTGTTCAGGCTTTCCTCGCTGGCTTCGTTCGAAGGCCAACTCGGCAAGTGGTCGCGCATGGATGCCGAGCTCATCGCCGAGCACGCCGAGGGCATCATCGCCACCACGGGATGTCCGTCGGGGGAGGTGCAGACGCGGCTGCGTCTCGGCCACGAACGCGAGGCGCTGGAGTCCGCCGCCAAGTGGCAGGAGATCTTCGGCGCCGAGAATTTCTTCCTCGAGCTGATGGATCACGGCATCTCGATCGAACAGCGGGTCCGGCAGGGTCTGCTCGAGATCGGGCGCAAGCTGAATATTCCGCCGCTGGCCACCAATGACTGCCACTACGTCACCCGCGAGGCCGCCCACAATCACGAGGCGCTGCTGTGCGTGCAGACCGGCAAGACCCTGTCTGACCCCAACCGGTTCAAGTTCGACGGCGACGGTTACTACCTCAAGTCGGCCGCCGACATGCGCCGGCTCTGGGACGACGAGGTGCCCGGGGCCTGTGATTCGACGCTGTTGATCGCCGAACGGGTGCAGTCCTACGCGGACGTGTGGACCCCACGCGACCGCATGCCGGTCTTCCCGGTGCCCGAGGGGCACGACCAGGCATCCTGGCTGCGCCACGAGGTGATGGCCGGCCTGCAACGCCGGTTCCCGGCCGGTGTCGGCCAGGACTACCTCGACCGTGCGGACTACGAGATCAAGGTCATCTGCGACAAGGGCTTCCCCGCCTACTTCCTGATTGTGGCTGACCTGATCAACTACGCGCGGTCGGTCGACATCCGGGTGGGGCCCGGCCGTGGCTCGGCGGCAGGGTCGCTGGTGGCCTACGCGATGGGGATCACCAACATCGACCCGATCCCGCACGGTCTGTTGTTCGAACGCTTCCTCAACCCCGAGCGCCCGTCCGCACCCGACATCGACATCGACTTCGACGACCGCCGTCGCGGCGAAATGGTGCGGTACGCCGCAGACAAGTGGGGTCACGATCGGGTCGCCCAGGTCATCACCTTCGGCACCATCAAAACCAAAGCGGCACTGAAGGATTCGGCTCGGATCCACTACGGGCAGCCCGGGTTCGCGATCGCCGACCGGATCACCAAGGCGCTGCCGCCGCCGATCATGGCCAAAGACATTCCGCTGTCGGGGATCACTGACGCAAACCACGAACGCTTCAAGGAAGCCGCCGAGGTCCGCAGCCTGATCGAGACCGACCCCGATGTGCGCACCATCTATCAGACAGCGCGCGGCCTGGAAGGCCTGATCCGCAACGCCGGCGTGCACGCGTGCGCGGTGATCATGAGCAGCGAACCGCTGACCGAAGCCATCCCGCTGTGGAAGCGACCGCAGGACGGCGCCATCATCACCGGCTGGGACTACCCGTCCTGCGAGGCCATCGGCCTGCTGAAGATGGATTTCCTGGGTCTGCGAAACCTGACGATCATCGGCGACGCGATCGAGAACATCAAAATCAACCGGGGCATCGACCTGGACCTGGAATCGGTGCCGCTGAACGACAAGGCCACCTACGAGCTGCTGGGCCGAGGCGACACCCTGGGTGTGTTCCAGCTCGACGGCGGGCCGATGCGCGACTTGCTGCGCCGCATGCAGCCCACCGAGTTCAACGACATCGTCGCGGTGCTGGCACTGTACCGGCCGGGCCCGATGGGCATGAACGCCCACAACGACTACGCCGACCGCAAGAACGGCCGCCAGCCGATCAAACCCATCCACCCCGAACTGGAAGAGCCGCTGCGCGAGATCCTCTCGGAGACATACGGTCTCATCGTTTACCAAGAGCAGATCATGTTCATCGCCCAGAAGGTCGCCTCCTACACGATGGGTAAGGCCGACGCGCTGCGCAAGGCGATGGGCAAGAAGAAGCTCGAGGTGCTCGAGGCCGAGTACAAGGGCTTCTACGAGGGCATGACGGCCAACGGTTTCTCCGATCGAGCGGTGAAAGCGTTGTGGGACACCATTCTTCCGTTCGCCGGGTATGCATTCAATAAATCGCATGCCGCCGGATACGGACTGGTCTCCTACTGGACCGCCTACCTCAAGGCCAACTATCCCGCGGAGTACATGGCGGGCCTGCTCACCTCCGTCGGCGACGATAAGGACAAGGCGGCGGTCTATCTGGCCGACTGCCGCAAGCTGGGCATCACCGTGCTGCCCCCGGACGTCAACGAGTCCCTGGTCAACTTCGCCTCGGTGGGCAAAGACATCCGCTTCGGGTTGGGCGCGGTGCGCAACGTCGGCGCCAATGTGGTGGGGTCGCTGATCAAGACCCGCAGCGAGAAGGGCAAGTTCACCGACTTCTCGGACTACCTGAACAAGATCGACATTTCGGCGTGCAACAAGAAGGTCACCGAGTCGTTGATCAAGGCGGGCGCGTTCGATTCGCTCAGCCACCCCCGCAAGGGTCTGTTCCTGGTGCACACCGACGCCGTGGACTCGGTCCTGGGCACCAAGAAGGCCGAGGCGATGGGGCAGTTCGACCTGTTCGGCGGCGCTGATGGAGATGGTGCCTGCGACTCCGTGTTCACCATCAAAGTGCCCGAGGACGAGTGGGAGGACAAACACAAACTCGCCCTGGAACGGGAAATGCTGGGCCTGTACGTGTCCGGCCACCCGCTCAACGGGGTGGCGCACTTGCTGGCCACGCAGGTCGACACCGCCATCCCGGCGATCCTGGACGGTGACGTGCCCAACGACACCCAGGTGCGGGTGGGCGGCATCCTGGCCTCGGTCAACCGGCGCGTCAACAAGAACGGGATGCCCTGGGCCTCAGCGCAATTGGAAGACCTGACCGGTGGTATCGAGGTGATGTTCTTCCCACACACCTACTCCAGCTACGGAGCCGACATCGCCGACGATGCGGTGGTGCTGGTCAACGCCAAGGTCGCCATCCGCGACGACCGCATCAGCTTGATCGCCAATGAGCTTGTGGTGCCCGACTTTTCCAACGCCCAGCCCAATCGTCCGCTGGCCGTCAGCCTGCCCACCCGACAGTGCACGATCGACAAGGTCAGCGCCCTCAAGCAGGTGCTGGCCCGCCATCCCGGCACGTCGCAGGTGCATCTGCGGCTCATCAGCGGTGACCGGATCACCACGCTGGAGCTGGATCAGTCGCTGCGGGTGACGCCGTCGCCGGCGTTGATGGGCGACCTCAAGGAGTTGCTCGGACCGGGGTGTCTGGGCGCTTAACCGAAGTCGACGCGGACAATCGCGCTGTCCGCCCACACGCCGCGGTCGCGTGCCCGCCGCAGCTTCTCCCGCAGCGGCAAATCGCGGTGCACGTTGGTCACTCCCGGAATCTTGAGTAACGGCACGATGTTCCACTGCCAGCCATACCGACGGTGGAGTACGCGGTTGGCGCGGTCGGCCTCGGGGCCGCTCAGCAGGGTGGCCCGACCCACCGCCTCCGCCGCATCGGGTTGCACGCGCCCCCGATGGTCGCACGCGGTGAGCCGGACTTCAGGTCGCGCGGTCAGCCGCTTGGTCTTGGGGCCCACCTTGGTTCGGAACACCAACGCGTCTGCGTCGAAGGCGAACCAGATCGGAGTGTCGACGGGTGTGCCGTCGCGGCGGTAGGACCGCAGCAGGACGTAGCGGGCATCGCGCAGTGCGGGGCGTGTGGAGGTGTGCATGGGCCGAGTCAAGCACTTAGAGTTGACTCGAAGTCAAGCCTGAAAGGTCCGGATGCAACTCACCATCGGCGAAGTGGCCCGCGCGGCCGGGATTGCGGCGACGACACTGCGTTACTACGAGCAGATCGGCCTGGTCCCCCCGCCCGCCCGACTCGGCGGACAGCGTCGCTACGACGGTGCGGTCCTCGACCGGCTCGAAGTCATCCGGCTGTGCAAGTCCGCCGGGTTCTCCCTGGAAGAGATCCAACTACTGTTCGCCGACGAAGAGCCGGGCCGTCCCGCCAGTCGGGCGCTCGCCGAGCGCAAACTCGTCGAAATCGACGCTCAGATAACAGCATTGGCGCGGGCACGCGAGGTCATCGAGTGGGGGATGCAGTGCACCTGTCCCTCGATCGATGCCTGCACGTGCGGAATTCACCCTCGACCGCCTGCGGCGAATGCCACGCTCTCACAACGGTCACCTATGAACGCGACACCAGCGTGACACTCGACATAAAGGACGTAGGCTCACCGGTGAGGCGGGGCGACGGAGGGGAGCGGTGATGACCACAACCGAGGAGCTGTATTCCGAAGAGCCCGGCGCCCAGGTACACCAGCCCGCCGCCGCGGCGGCACAACCGGCATAGGGGGACAACGGTGACTGCACGGCAGGTCGGTCGCAGCGGAGTGCGAAAGCTGCTGCAACGCACTGGATTCGTCGACGAATCCACGTCAGCGCTACCCACCGACCCCGATGCGGTCTCCCAATTGCTGGGCGCCCGCTGGTTCGGTGAGCGGCTGGACGCGCTGGCCGACGAGCTGGGCCGCGATCCCGCCAGCGTGCGGGTGGAGGCAGCGGGTTATCTGCGGGAAGTGGCGGCTTCACTGGACGAGCGCGCGGTGCAGGCCTGGCGCGGTTTCAGCCGTTGGCTGATGCGGGCCTACGACGTGCTGGTCGACGAGGATCAGATCGCGCATTTGCGTCGGCTCGATCGTAAGGCGACGTTGGCCTTCGCGTTCTCGCACCGGTCCTATCTGGACGGCATGCTGCTGCCCGAAGAGATTGCAGCCAACCGCCTGTCGTCCGCTTTCACTTTCGGCGGAGCCAACCTGAACTTCTTTCCGATGGGCGGCTTCGCCAAGCGGACCGGGACGATCTTCATCCGCCGCCAGACCAAGGACATCCCGGTCTACCGATTCGTGCTGCGCGCATACACCGCACAGCTGGTGCAGAATCACGTCAACCTCACCTGGTCGATCGAGGGCGGCCGCACCCGGACCGGGAAGCTGCGGCCGCCGGTGTTCGGCATCCTGCGCTATCTCACCGATGCTGTCGACGAAATCGACGGTCCCGAAGTGTATTTGGTGCCGACCTCGATCGTGTACGACCAGTTGCACGAAGTCGAAGCGATGACCACCGAAGCCTACGGCGCCACCAAGCGACCCGAGGACTTCCGTTTCCTGGTGCGGCTTTCCCGCCAGCAAGGCGAGCGGCTGGGCCGTGCCTACCTCGACTTCGGCGAGCCCCTTCCGCTGCGCAAGCGCCTGGAGGAACTGCGCGCTGACCCGTCGGGTACCGAAACCGTCGTCGAGCGCATCGCGCTGGACGTGGAGCACCGGATCAATCGGGCCACACCGGTGACGCCGACCGCGGTGGTGAGTCTGGCGCTGCTGGGCGCCGACCGGTCGTTGTCCATCAGCGAGGTGCTGGCCACGGTGCGACCGCTGGCCAGCTACATCGCGGCCCGCAACTGGGCGGTGGCCGGGGCGGCGGACCTGACGAACAAATCGACAATCCGCTGGACCCTGCACCAGATGGTCGACTCCGGGGTGGTCAGCGTTTACGACGCCGGTACCGAGGCGGTCTGGGGGATCGGCGCGGACCAGCATCTGGTGGCAGCGTTCTACCGCAACACCGCCATCCACATCCTGGTCGACCGGGCCATCGCGGAATTGGCGTTGCTGGCGGCGTCGGAAAACGCCCAGAGCTCGGGGAATGCCGCTGTGTCACCCGCTGCCGTGCGCGACGAGGCGCTGAGCCTGCGCGAGCTGCTCAAATTCGAGTTTCTGTTCTCCGCGCGGGCGCAGTTCGAGATGGAACTCGCCGACGAGGTACGCCTGATCGGTCCGGTGGAGGACACCACCAAGAACGCCGGCGCCGACGAAGTGCGCGGATTGCTCGAGTCGGCCGACGTGCTGCTGGCGCATCTGGTGTTGCGTCCGTTCCTGGACGCCTACCACATCGTCGCTGACCGGCTCGCAGCTCTCGAGGACGAATCGCTGGACGAGGATGCCTTCCTCACCGAATGCCTCGAGGTGGGTAAACAGTGGGAGCTGCAACGCCGAATCGCCAACGCCGAGTCCAGATCGATGGAGCTCTTCAAGACGGCGCTGCGGCTGGCCCGGCATCGCGAGTTGGTTGACGGAGTCGATCAAGCCGACATCGCCAAACGGCGTCAGGAATTTGCGGACGAGATCGCGACCGCGACCCAGCGGGTCAACGTGATTGCGGAACTGGCCAGGACGCGGGTCAGTCGCGCTGTTCCGTGACCACCTTGAGCAGCAGCCCGACCGCGATGGCCACTCCGGCCCCGCCCAGCACCGCCGGCGCGGCGCTGGCAGTCACTGACCCGATGAGCAGCAGCGTCACAATCCCCGTGAGGACCGCGAACAGCTTGTGCCGCGGCCAGGGAACACCCGCGATAAGCACATCGGTGCTGTTCAAGACGGGCTGAGTCATGAAGTTGAGTGTACCCGTCACTCGGGTTTTCGGCTAATCGAAACATTCGATGCGGCCGCTCTGCGGCCTAGAGTGTGGGCATGGCGTTAGAAGGTGAATACGAACCCAGCCCGTCGGACTGGTCCCGCGAACAAGCCGACAAATACGTGGCATCGGGCGGGACCGAAGCCGGCGAATTGAAGGGCAAACCGATCATCGTGCTGACCACCGTCGGCGCCAAGACCGGCAAACTCCGTCGTACCCCGCTGATGCGCGTGGAGCACGACGGTCAGTATGCGGTGGTGGCGTCGCTGGGTGGCGCGCCGAAGCACCCGGTCTGGTACCACAACATCGTCAAGCACCCTCGGGTCGAGTTGCAGGACGGCAGTGTGTCCCGGGAATACGACGCTCGCGAGGTCTCTGGTGATGAGAAGGCGCTCTGGTGGGAACGGGCCGTGGCGGCGTGGCCGGACTACGCCGACTACCAAAAGAAGACCGACCGGCAGATTCCGGTCTTCGTGCTGACCCCGGTGAGCTGATCCACCCGCTGCGCCGTCATGGCACCATTGACCGGTGTCCGCCGAATTGAGCTCGAGCCCGCGTAGGTCACCGCTGTCTGCGGTGGATATCGACCGCGCGGCGCAACGGATTGCTCCGGTGGTGACGCCCACGCCTTTGCAATTGAGTGAGCGCCTCTCCGAGATCACCGGCGCGACGGTCTACCTCAAGCGGGAAGACCTGCAGGTGGTGCGCTCCTACAAGCTGCGCGGGGCATATAACCTGCTCGTCCAGTTGTCCGAGGAAGAGCTTTCCGCGGGCGTGGTGTGCTCGTCGGCGGGCAATCACGCGCAGGGGTTCGCGTTCGCGTGCCGGGCACTGGGGGTGCGCGGCCGGGTCTATGTCCCTGCGAAAACCCCCAAGCAAAAACGGGACCGGATTCGCTACCACGGCGGTCAGTACATCGAGCTCATCGTCGGCGGATCGACCTATGACATGGCCGCCGCCGCCGCCCGCGCAGACGTCGAACGCACCGGCGCCACCCTGGTGCCGCCGTACGACGACCTGCGCACCATGGCCGGTCAAGGCACCATTGCCGTGGAAATCCTCGCCGAGCTGGGGCAGGAACCGGACTTGGTGGTGGTTCCCGTTGGCGGCGGCGGATGCATCGCCGGCATCACTACCTACCTGGCCGAGCGAACCAGCAACACGTCGGTGCTGGGCATCGAGCCGGCCGGCGCCGCGGCCATGATGGCGGCCCTGGCCGCCGGGGCGCCGGTCACCCTGGATCACGTGGACCAGTTCGTCGACGGCGCGGCCGTGGCATGCGCGGGAGCCCTGCCCTATGCCGCACTGGCCGCCGCGGGCGACATGGTGTCGATCACCACGGTGGACGAGGGCGCGGTGTGCACCGCGATGCTGGACCTCTATCAGAACGAAGGCATCA
Organism: Mycobacterium asiaticum; assembly: GCF_001673315.1. Classification (GTDB taxonomy): domain Bacteria; phylum Actinomycetota; class Actinomycetes; order Mycobacteriales; family Mycobacteriaceae; genus Mycobacterium; species Mycobacterium asiaticum_B. The sequence continues at coordinate 41,267 of NZ_LZLQ01000124.1, forward strand.
TCGCCGAACCGGCGGGGGCGCTGTCGGTCGCCGGCCTGCTGGAAGCCCAGGTCGAGCCCGGTTCCGTGGTGGTGTGCCTGATCTCGGGGGGCAACAACGACGTGTCCCGCTACGGCGAGGTCTTGGAGCGCTCGCTGGTGCATCTGGGTCTCAAGCACTACTTCCTGGTCGACTTCCCGCAGGAGCCCGGAGCGCTACGCCGGTTCTTGGACGAGGTGCTGGGCCCGAACGACGACATCACTCTGTTCGAGTACGTCAAGCGCAACAATCGGGAAACCGGAGAGGCGCTGGTGGGCGTGCAACTGGGATCGGCGGCGGATCTGGATGGCCTGCTGACGCGTATGCGGGCGACCGAGATTCACGTCGAAACCCTGTTGCCGGGTTCGCCGGCGTACCGGTACCTGCTGCACTGAGCCCGCCGGTATCTGCTCGGGTGTCTGCCGAGCGGCCGCGAAATGCCATTCGCAACGGCGTGCCGCTGTGCGGACACGCGCGCTCGCCGTCAGCGGGGCGCTCGCGATCAGCGGGGCGCTCGCCGCCAGCGGGGCGCTGGCCGTCAGAGGTACGACGGCAGCGGGATAGCGGGGTCGAGACCGGCGGCCGGCTCGGGCGTCCCGGCGGACACCGTCAGCGGCACCACTCCGGCCCAATACGGCAGCTTGAGGTCCTCGTCGTCGTCGGCCACACCCCCAAGGCGCACCTTCGCCGAAACTTCGACCAGGTCGAGGGCGAGCACGGCGGTGGCGGCGAGTTCGCGCGGGTTCGGAGGTCGGCAGTCGTCCGCTCGCCCGGGCCGGATGTGGTCGAGCAGCGCGTGCAGAGCCTGCCGCTTCTCTTCGGGGTCGTCGACAAGGCGGGCGGTGCCCATGACGACAACCGAGCGGTATTTCAGTGAGTGGTGCATCGCCGAGCGGGCCAGCACCAGGCCGTCTACCAAGGTGACGGTGACGCAAACGGGCAGGGCGGCCGGGCGCGCCGCCAACATCGGGCCACTGCCCGAGGACCCGTGCAGGTACAGGACTTCCCCTAGCCGGGTATGGGTGGTCGGCAGTACCGCCGGCCGCCCGTCTTTGACGTATCCCAGGTGGCAGATGAGCGCTTCGTCCAGGATGCGGTGGACCGTGTCGCGGTCATAGCGCGCCCGTTCCCGGTAGCGGGTGGGCGTGGTCCGGGCAGTCGGTCGGTAGTCGATGTCCACGGCGGCAACCCTTGCGTGATAGTTTGTTCTAGTACATACTTAGCTTTATGCCAGTACGATACAGCATAACCGGAACCGGCGCGGAGTCGATTGCGGCCAGCGTCGAAGAGGGCATCTCCGATGGCGCCCTGGCGCCCGGTGACGCACTGCCGTCGATCCGAGAGGTCGCCGCCCAGCTCGGCGTCAATGCCAACACCGTCGCCGCCGCCTACCGTCTGTTGCGGGAACGTGGCGCGGTCGAAACCGCCGGGCGGCGTGGTACCCGGGTACGGGGTCGGCCAGCGACCACCCCGCGATCCCTGCTCGGGGTCGCGGTGCCCCCGGGTGCGCGCGATCTCTCGACCGGCAACCCGGACCCGGCCCTGTTGCCCATCGCCACCGCGCAGTTCGGTCCGGCGACCGCCGACAAGCCGCTGCTGTATGGGCAATCGGCCATGTCGGCCGCATTCGCCAAGCATGCCCGTGCGGAATTGGGCGCCGACCGGGTGCCGGCCGATTACTTGACCGTGACCAGCGGTGCGCTGGATGGTATCGAGCGGGTGCTGGCCGCGCACTTGCGCCCGGGGGACCGGGTCGCTGTCGAGGATCCGGGTTGGGCGAACATGCTCGATCTCGTTGCGGCGCTGGGGCTTTCCCCCGAACCCGTCAAGGTGGACGATGAAGGACCGTTGGTGCTCAGCATGGCGCGAGCGCTGCGTCGCGGTGCGCAGGCCGTCATCGTCACCACCCGCGCCCAGAATCCCACCGGTGCCGCCCTGTCCAAGGAACGCGCCGCCGCGCTGCGTAGCCTGCTGGCCGCCAAGACCAGCGACGTGTTGGTGGTCGAGGACGATCACTGCGCCAGGATCTCCGGGGCTCCCTTGCATCCCCTCGCGGGCGCGACCCGGCGCTGGGCCTTCGTCCGCTCGGTGTCCAAGGCCTACGGACCCGACCTGCGCCTCGCGGTGCTGGCCGGTGACCGCCGCACCGTCGAGCGGGTGCACGGGCGGTTGCGGCTCGGGCCGGGATGGGTGAGCCGTTTGCTGCAAGACCTCGCGGTGCGGATGTGGACCGATGAGTCGGCGACAGACTTGGTTAATACGGCGCGCGAACGCTACACCAAAAACCGGGAGGCACTGCGGGCCGCGTTGGCCGAGCGAGACGTCGCCGCGCACGGCAGATCGGGCCTCAACGTCTGGATCCCGGTTCCCGACGAGACGGTCGCGATCACGCGACTGCTCAGCGCGGGCTGGGGTGCGGCACCCGGTACCCGGTTTCGGATGGACACGCCGCCGGGCATGCGCATCACCATCGCGGACCTGAAAGACGACGAGATCGTTCCGCTGGCCGACGCCATTGCCGAGGCCATTCACGGGACCGGACCCGCCAGCGTGTGAATCGGACCAGCAACCAGCCGAAAGCGCCACATCGCCATGTCATAAGACCCTCGGCCCCGGCCCTTACCGGATCCTTGCCGAATCCTTGCCGGATCCTTGGCGTGAACGGGGTCCGGAAGATCGGGCCGATCGCGACGAACTATTCAGCTATGCGCAGGACGGCGAAGGAGTGCGCGGGCAGCTTGGTGGCGTTGTCACCGATCTTCGGTGCGTCCCAGGCCAACACCAGCTCGCCGCTCACCGGAACCGTGACGGGGTCGGCGCCCAGGTTGCAGATGATAGCAATGGTGCTGCGGCGCATGGCGATCCACTGCTTCTCCTGGTCGTAGTCGACGCTGAGGTGATCCAGCCAGGGGTCGGTCAAGTCAGGCTCGTTGCGGCGCAGTGCGATCAGGTCGCGATAGGTCTGCAGCAGCCTGGCGTGTTCGTCGGCGTTCACCTCGGTCCAGATCAGCTTGGACCGCTCGAAGGTTTGCAGATCCTGCGGATCGGGGATCTCGTCGGCGTCCCAGCCGTGCTCGGCGAATTCCGCTTTGCGCCCATCCCGGGTGGCTTGCGCCAGTTCCGGTTCGGGATGTGAGCTGAAGAACTGAAATGGGCTCGACGCGCCCCACTCCTCACCCATGAAAAGCATTGTCGTAAAAGGGGATCCGAGCACCAGAGCGGCCTTGACCGCGAGCTGGCCGCCAGTCAGGTTCTGCGAGGGCCGATCCCCGAGGGCCCGATTTCCGACCTGGTCGTGAGTGCAGGTGTAGGCCACCAGCCTGGTCGCTGGAATCCCGGTTTCTTCCGCCGTGTCCAGTGGTCGTCCGTGTCGTCGCCGCCGGAACGACGAATAGGTGCCTGCGTGGAAGAAGCCGTGGCGCAGCGTCTGCGCCAGCGTGGCCAGCGAACCGAAATCGGCATAGTAGCCCTGACGTTCACCGGACACCGCGGTGTGAATGGCGTGGTGGATGTCATCGGCCCACTGCGCGGTCATCCCGTGGCCGCCCCGGTCACGCGGGGTGATCATCCGCGGATCGTTCAGGTCGCTCTCGGCTACCAGTGCCAGGGGGCGGCCCAATTGCCTTGACAGCCAGTCGGTCTCGGTAGCCAGCTCCTCCAGTATGGGTATGGCGGTGGTGTCCACCAGGGCGTGCACGGCGTCCAGACGTAAGCCGTCGGCATGAAAATCACGCATCCAGCGCAATGCGCACCCGATGATGTAGTGCCGGACCTCGTCGGAGTCGGCGTCGGCGATGTTGATGCCCTCGCCCCAGGGGTTGCTGGCCGACGACAGGTACGGCCCGAACTTCGGCAGGTAGTTGCCCGAGGGCCCCAAATGGTTGAACACCGCGTCGATCAATACGCCCAAACCACGCGCGTGGCAGGCGTCGACCAGCCGGACCAGCCCGTCCGGGCCTCCGTACGGTTCGTGCACGCTATACCAGAGCACCCCGTCATAACCCCAACCATGGGTGCCGGCAAAGGAATTGACCGGCATCAGCTCGACGAAGTCGACCCCGAGCTCCACGAGGTAGTCCAGCTTCTGGATCGCGGCGTCGAAGGTGCCCTCCGGTGTGAACGTGCCTACGTGCAACTCGTAGATCACCGCACCCTCGACCGACCGGCCGGGCCAGTCGGCGTCGGTCCAGGCGGCCTCGGCGGGATCCCACAGTTGCGAACGATCGTGTACCCCGTCGGGCTGGCGGGGCGAACGCGGATCGGGCAGCACCGTGGAGGCGTCGTCGAGCAGGAACCCGTAGCGTGCATCGGGCGGAGCGTCCACCTCCGCATGCCACCAGCCGTCCTGGGACCGCGACATGTCATGCACGACGCCATCGACGTCGAGCCGCACCCGCTCGGGTTTGGGCGCCCACACCCGGAATTCAGGCATCGTTGCGCTCCAGGAGTATGACGGGCAGGTCGGCGAACAATTCCACGGCGGAGACAGGTCCGCTTGCCATGGCGCCGGTCAGGGTGTCAGTCCAGGAACCCTCGGGCAATGGCAGCACCGTGTTGCCCCACCCGGTGTCGTTCAGCCGCACCGTCCAACGCGTTACCGCGACCACGACCTTGCCGCCGCGGCTGAACGCCACGATGTGGTCACTGGCGTCTCCGCTGGCAAGCACCGGAACGTAGTCGCCCTGCAGGAAGCATTCCGGACGGGAGCGGCGCAGCCGAAGCGCGGTGGCGACGACGCGGATCTTGGGATGCTGCAAGTCGTTGAGCGCGGCTCGCCGGGTGGCGTAGTCCACTTCCCGACGGTTGTCCGGGTCGACCAGGCTGTCATCCCACAGCTCCGTGCCCTGGTACACATCGGGTATGCCCGGCACGGTCAGCGCTAGCAGCTTTTGGCCCAGCGCGTCGCTTGCGCCGTGCGGATTGAGCTGACCGACGAGTTCGGTCAGCGCCCCGGCCACGGGACCGTCCAGCACGGTGTCCAGCCAGCGGTGGACGGCTCCCTCGAATTCAGTGTCGGGATCGTTCCAGGTCGTGTGCAGTGCCGCTTCCCGGATCGCCTTCTCGGCGTAACCGTGCAGCCGCTCCCGCAGGGAATCGGTGATCTCACCGCTGACCGGCCAGACGCCGAAGATGTTCTGCCACAAGAAATGTCCGGTCGCTTTGTCCGGGGCGGGCGCCTGATTCCCCCAGCGCGCCATGAACTCCGTCCACAGCGACGGGACCTGGGAGAGCACCCCGATGCGGGCGCGCACATCTTCCCCGCGTTTGGTGTCGTGAGTGGTCAGTGTCGTCATCGCCTGCGGCCACATCCGGGCGCGGGTCACGGCACTCTGATGAAACTCGGCCGCACCGACGCCGAAGCGGTGCGGTTCCCCCCCGACCTCGTTGAGCGAGACCAGGCGTGCGTCGCGATAGAACAGGCAGTCTTCGACGGACTTGGCGGTGACCGCGCCGCACAGCTGCTGCAGCCGGGCAGCGGGTTCCTCACCACCGGCCAACGCGGCGGCCAGCACCTGCAACGCTGGACCCAATTCCGGTTGCGCAGCTTCTGTTTTCGCCAAAGCTGTAGGCAGAATCGCCGCGAGACCCTGGTAGTCGGAACGGTAGACGTCGATGTGGGTGAGCAGCGCGGCCACGGCATCGGGCAGCAGCGGATCGTCGGCATTAGCGGTGGCCACGATGCTGCGGCGCAACCGGGCCAGCTCACTGCCCAAGGTGTCGGTGGCGGCGCGGATCTTCAGCTCGGTCAACATCTGCGGCATGGCGCCATAGTCCACACCGGCGGATTCGACCAGCTCGGTGAGCGCCGGCTCCCCACTGGGGTCGATGAAGACCCCACCGACCTCGCGCAGCACGTCGTAACCGGTGGTGCCTGCCACCGGCAGGGTCGGTTCCAGGGCCTCGTCGACGGCCAGGATCTTTTCGACCACGATCCAGGCGTCCGGTCCGAGCAATTCCCGCAACCACACCAAATAGCCTGCCGGATCGGACAATCCGTCGGGATGGTCGATTCGTACCCCGTCGACGATGCGCGCACTGACCCAGCGGGCCACCTCGGCGTGGCTGGCGTCGAACACCGACCGATCCTCCTGGCGCAGTCCGGCCAGCGAAGTGATCGAAAAGAACCGGCGATAGCCGACCACCCCGTTGCGCCAGCCCACCAGGCGGTAATGCTGGCGGTCGTGCACCTCAGGTCCGGTGCCGGTCTCGGTGCCCGGTGCGATCGGAAACGCCAGATCACCCAATCTCAGCACATCACCGTCGACGGTCAGATCCGCGGCATCGTCGTCAGATCCCAACACCGGCAGGATGATTCGGCCCGACTCGTCAAGGGTCCAGTCGATATCGAAGAAGGATGCATACTCGGAGTCTCTGCCGTGCCGCAGCAGATCCCACCACCAGGCGTTCTGCTCGGGTTTGTCGACACCGACATGGTTGGGCACGACGTCGACGATCAATCCCATACCGCGGGCCCGCGCCGCCGCCGCCAACCGGTTCAACGCATCCGGGCCGCCGAGCTCGGCTGACACCGTCTCCGGGTTGGTGACGTCATAGCCGTGCGACGAGCCGCTTACGGCGGTCAGGATCGGCGACAGGTAGAGGTGTGAAACCCCGAGGTCGTCGAGGTAGTCCAGCAGGTCCTCAGCGTCGCTGAGGGTGAAGGCGAACCCGCTCGAGGCACCCCGCAGCTGCAACCGGTAGGTTGCCGAAATTGGAAAAACCATGAGTCACAACGTCTTACGTAGGATGAGAACGGAACGGCCGGCCAGCGAAACTTCTTCGCCCCGGCTGACGACCCGTTCGGCGACACCGGTCGGGCTGGTGGTGTCCAACTCGACCGTCCACTGTTGGGCGTAGTCACCGAGCGGCATGACGAAGGTGACCTCCTGGTCGTGAGCGTTGAAGCACAGCAGGAACGAGTCGTCGACCACGCGTTCGCCGCGACGATTCGGCTCGGGCAGCGCCCGGCCGTTGAGGAACACCGCAATGCTCTTGCCGAAGTCGTTGTCCCAGTCCTGCACTGTCATCTCTTGACCGGACGGGGTCAGCCAGGCGATGTCGTGGCCGTCGGGCCCGCTTCGCACCGGCTGGCCCTGCAAGAAGCGACGCCGGCGGAAAATCGGGTGCTTCCTACGCAGTCGCGTCACCTTCTTGGCGAAGGTCAGCTGGTCGGCGTTCGTCTCCACCAATGACCAGTCCATCCACGACAATTCGGAGTCCTGGCAGTACACGTTGTTGTTGCCGAGCTGGGTGCGTCCGATTTCGTCACCGTGGGAGATCATCGGGGTGCCCTGGCTGACCATGAGCGTCACCCAGAAGTTTCGCATCTGCTGGCAACGCACTTCGAGTATGTCCGGGTCGTCGGTGGGGCCTTCGACGCCGCAGTTCCAGGACCGGTTGTGGCTTTCGCCGTCGCGGTTGTCCTCGCCGTTGGCCTCGTTGTGCTTTTCGTTGTACGACACCAGATCATGCAACGTGAATCCGTCGTGAGCCGTGACGAAGTTGATGCTGGCACTCGGACGGCGGCCGGTGGCTTCATACAGGTCCGACGACCCGGTCAGCCGGGAAGCGAATTCGCCCAGGGTTGCGGGCTCGCCCCGCCAGTAGTCGCGCACAGTGTCGCGGTATTTCCCATTCCATTCGGTCCACAAACCTGGGAAGTTGCCGACCTGATAGCCGCCTTCACCGATATCCCATGGCTCGGCAATCAATTTCACTTGGCTGACGACCGGGTCCTGCTGCACCAGGTCGAAAAATGCTGACAGGCGGTCGACATCGTAGAACTCGCGAGCCAGCGTGGCCGCCAGATCGAAGCGGAAGCCGTCGACGTGCATCTCCAGCACCCAGTACCGCAGTGAGTCCATGATCAGCTGCAGGGTGTGCGGGTGGCGCACGTTGAGACTGTTGCCGGTGCCGGTGAAGTCTTTGTAGTGGCGCAGATCCCCATCGACGAGCCGGTAGTAGGCGGCGTTGTCGATCCCGCGGAAATTGATGGTCGGGCCGAGATGATTGCCTTCGGCGGTGTGGTTGTAGACCACATCGAGGATGACCTCGATGCCGGCTTCGTGGAAGCTGCGCACCATCGACTTGAACTCGGCGACCGCGCCGCCGGGCTTGCGGGTGGCCGCATACTGATAGTGCGGGGCAAGAAAGCCAAATGTGTTGTAGCCCCAGTAGTTTCGCAATCCCAGGTCCAGTAGCCGATGGTCGTGCATGAACTGGTGAACGGGCATCAGTTCGATGGCGGTGACGTTCAGTGACTTGAGGTGGTCGATGATCACCGGGTGCGCCAATCCGGCATAGGTGCCACGCAGTTCCTGCGGGATGCCGGGGTGTGTCTGGGTCATGCCCTTCACGTGCGCCTCGTAGATCACCGTTTCGTGGTAAGGGGTGCACGGTGCCCGATCCGACGCCCAGTCGAAGAACGGGTTGATCACCACGGAGGTCATGGTGTGGCCCAGCGAATCGACCATCGGGGGAGTGCCGGTTGCCGAAGGATCCTCGGCAGCGGCCGCCAGGTCATAGGAGAACAGCGCCTGCCCGAAGTCGAAGTCGCCGACGAACGATTTGCCGTACGGGTCCAACAGCAGCTTGCTGGGATCGCACCGCAGACCGGCATCCGGGTCAAACGGGCCGTGTACCCGGAACCCGTAACGCTGACCGGGCGTGACGTAGGGGAGGTAGCAGTGCCAGATGTACCCGTCGACCTCGTCGAGGTTGATCCGGGTTTCGGTGCCGTCGCGCGCGATCAAGCACAGCTCAACCCGGTCAGCAACCTCGGAGAACAACGAAAAGTTCGTGCCGGCACCGTCATACGTCGCGCCGAGCGGAAACGGCGTGCCGGGCCAGACCGTCGTCAGCGCGGGCGGCGTGTCGGCCCCGTCGAACGCAGTTTCGGTTCCTCGCTCGGTGGAAGCCATCACTTGACCTTAATGCCGACAAGGTGGCGCCGGAGGGTGTCCTCACCACCAACCGGTGATTGCCGCGATCTGCCGGCCCAGCTCAGGTGCAAGTGTTCGCATATAGGTCGCTGTCAGGTGATGAGGGTCACGGTAAATGAGCACGTTTCCCTCCACGGCGCGACAGACGTCGGGTCGGCATATCGCGTCGGACAGGTCGAGCGGTTTCAGCAGCGGGAACTGGGCGACGAAGTCCAGCGTGCCGTTGTGCTCGCTGAGCAACTCGCTGCGTTTGATGCCACAGGAGGTCGAGTTGCCGGCTTTGGCCAGGCAGTCGGCGGGGTTGTACGGATTGCCGTCCTTGACCAGCCAGGGTGTGTCGCGCACACCCAGGATCGGAATATTGTTGTCGGACAACGTCTGCCAGATTCCGATGTAGGTCGCGGGCATCACGTCACCGGGTTTGATGTTCCAGGGCCGCGTCGAGGTGGTGAACACGTAGTCGGGACGGTCGCTGACCAGTTTGGCCATGGTCGTCTCCACCCATTCCCGGCACTGGGGATAGGGGGCGTTGTTGCCCATGATCAGCGGGACCTGTTCGGTGGACAGCGCGCAGCCCATCTTCAGATACGTCACCACCCGGAAGTGGTGCAGACGGCCGAGCAGGTCCAGCGCGGGCAGCCAGTGTTCGGCGTGGGAGCCACCGGCCAGGGCGATGGTTCTGGGCGCGTTGTCGTCGCCGTATGTGCAATTCACCACCGCGGGGTTGGCGAAGTCGCTGATGCAACCGTCCCGGGTGGAAGCCGGTAGGTCCTCCCGGACTTCAAGCACGGTGGGTCGCATCCGCAGTGAGGGCACCCGCACGTGATCGACCAACGCCCGCGCCCCGGGATAGTCGTTCGCGCTGAGCCCGCTGAGCTCCTTGCCGGACGCGCGTTCGACCATCAGGTGCTCACGCCAGGTGAACGAGGTCGCCGTGAGCGTGACACCCAGCAGCACGACCACCGACCCCAACACCATCGTCGGCCGGCGCATGCGCTGCCGCCACGGGATCGACGCGGCACGTTGCGCGGTGGGCCGGTAGCGCAGCGGGTCCTCGACGTGCCGGGTGGTCAGGTACGCCAGCACGCCCGACACCAGCAGCACCGCTGCACCTTCGATGAAGTTGGCGTGCTTGTGGCCGGTGTAGGCGAGCCAGAAGATCAGCAGCGGCCAATGCCACAAGTACAGGGAGTACGCCATCGCCCCGAGGGTGACCAGCGGACCGACCGCCAGGATCCGGTTGGGTGCGGGCATGCGGCCGCGAGTGTCCGGCCGGGCCGCCATGTTTGCTCCGGCCAGGATCATCAGCATGGCGGCACCCACGGGTACCAGTGCCCACGGCCCGGGGAATTCGTTGACGCCGTCGATCAGGGCGCCGCAGGACAGGATTGCGCCCAACGCCACCGTCGCCACCACGGTGCGCACCCACATGGGCCAACGGATGACGGGGACCAGGGCCCCGACCAGCGCGCCCAGCAACAGTTCCCAGCCACGCGCAAAGCTGTTGTAGTAGGCGATCGGCTGATACGTGCGATGGGCCACGATCGCGTAGCCGAACGAGGCCACCGTCAGCGCGCTCAACACCACCACGAACAGGGTTCGCTGGTGCTTGCCCGCTAATCCGCGCAACAAATATGCGATTCCGGCGATCAGGAACAGGAACGCCAGATAGAACTGACCCTGCACGGACATCGACCAGATGTGCTGCAGTGGGCTGACCGCCTCCCCGGCGCGCAGGTAGTCCGCCGTCGAGTGGGCCAACTCCCAGTTCTGGTAGTAGCCGAGGCTGGCCAGACTCTGATCGGCGAATGTCTCCCACCGCGTCTGCGGCTGGATCAGCACGGTCAGCAGTGCGCACCCGGCGAGGACCACCACCAGGGCCGGTAGCAACCGGCGCACCAGCCGTACGACTTGGGTCACCGGCGACAGCGACCCGCTGAGCGCGGACCGAAGAACTTTGCCGCCGAAGAAGAAACCGGACAGCGCCAAAAAGACATCCACTCCACCGGACACCCGTCCGAACCAGACGTGGAAGGCGGCCACCAACGCGATCGCTATCCCGCGCAAGCCGTCGAGGTCGTGGCGGTAGAAGCCCGCAGTACGGGTCCCCATTGCGTCCGGCTCCGTGCTGGTAGCCGGTAAGGGAAGCGGTGTCTGCGTCTGCATGATCACCGCTAACTTACCGAAACCGCCACTTGCTCCTGAGCGCTCGTTCGGGCGAGCCGCTCGTGCTCTCGTTGACGTGGCGCCGTCGGAGAGGAGCAAGTGGCGGTGGCGGTGCTGCGGGGGTTACCGGGCGGGCACCGCGGGAACCGGTTGCACCGGAACCAGCTGCAGCGGCGGGGTCGGTACCGGTTGGGCGGGCGCCTGCTGGGCGGGTACCTGCTGCAACGGTGCCTGCTGGGGTAGCTGCTGCACCGGTGCCTGCGGGGCGAGTGCTTGTTGCTGCAGCGGCGCTTGCTGCACCGGCAGTTGCTGCGCCGGTGCCTGCTGCAGCGGCGCCTGCTGCCCCGGGATCTGCTGCAGCGGCGCTTGCTGGCCGGGAACCTGCTGCAGGGGAGCCTGCTGCGTCGGCAGCTGCTGCATGGGAGCCTGTTGCGTGGGCAGCTGCTGAGCGGGCGCTTGCTGGGCGGGCGCCGGTTGAGCCGGAGCGGGCTGTGCGGGGGCCGGGGCTGCCGGCGCAGTTTGTGTCCCGAGGATCCGCACAAGGTAGGGCGTCATGCCGTTACTGCGCACGGGCGAGACCTGGACGACGTCGCCGACCTCCAGCATCTGGCCGTTGCCGAGGTACATCGCGACGCTCTGCGTGCCTTCCGGTCCGTAGAAGATCAGGTCACCCTTGCGGGCTTGCTGCGGCAGTACCCTCTCGCCGATCCGGTACATCTGACCGGAGGACCGAGGCAGCTTGAGCCCGGCACCCGCGTACGCGTACTGCATCAGGCCCGAGGCGTCGAACCCGACGGTGTTGATTCCGGAGCCGGTGCCGCGAGTCGGGCCGGTGACACCGCCGCCGGCCCAGGAGAACGGCACGCCGCGCTGGGAAAGTCCTCGTGCAATGACGGTGTCGGTGACCTGTTGGTAGTCCATCGGCCGGGTGTAGGGGTCGGCTGTTGCTGGTCCGATGGTCACTATGGGCGCCACCACCATGACCAGACCGATCGCAAAGGCGTAGACGCGTTTCATTTGTTCCCTCATTTCCTAAGGCCATTTCGGGAGGCCATTTCGGGCCCGGCCGCCACAGTGGGGCCGAGCGCCGCTGGATGACGGTTGTGAGAGATCGGCGGTCAGGCCGCTCTATTCACACTAGTCACTACAGACACTTTGGCAACAGGGATAAGCGACCGCCAGAGTCACGAAACATTCTTTGTCGTAACGTGACCCGATGGTGATGAGCGGGGCCAATTCCGTGACAGCAGTTGTGATTTCGGTCTCAAAGGGGTGCCCTGGCGTGACGTGCTCCGGCGGCTAACGCCGTAGTTGGTGCCAGTGGTTAGCGCCAGTGGTTAGCGCCAGTAGTTAATGCCAGTAGTTGCTACTGAAGTCAGTGAGTGCTCGGCCGACCACCGAGGCCAGACTCAGGACGGCGACCGAGACGACCGGCCAGAAACACATGAACCAGCCTTTCACCGACGACACGACCGGGCCCAGCAACGCCGTGGTGCCCGCGGCACCGATACCGCCCCAGACCAGGGGGTAGATGTAGTAGTCGGCGCCGAAGGGCACCAGTCCGCAATCCTCGCCCTGGCAGACGTTCTCGGTGAACGCGAACAGCCGCGTCGGCCAACTCGTCAACGTCAGCGCGCAGATCAGCAGCGCCAGCAGGATCACCATCGTGACCACGTCCCAGGGGACCAACCGCAGTCGGATGATCCGCGGCTCGCTTCCTTCGGGTGCTTGCTGCGCCGAGTCGTGCTCCTGCTGAGACTCGTCAGGTGCAGCCATGTCCTGCATGTTTCCCGATGAACCGGTTTTCTGCGACCGATAGGGCAGCCGGGGGGCCTGACCGCTGCATTAGTCTCGGCTTCCATGGCACCGGGCGGCCCCGGGTGGACACCCGCACAGATCAGCGCGATCGACGCCGCTCACCTCTGGCACCCTTACAGCACCATCGGCAGCGAAGCGATACCGCCGGTGGTGGCAGTCGGTGCGCGCGGCGCCTGGTTGACACTCATCCAGGACGGCGCACCGGTCGAGGTTCTCGACGCGATGAGTTCCTGGTGGACCGCCATTCACGGTCACGGTCATCCGGTGCTCGACGAAGCGATGAGCGCCCAGCTCGCCACCATGAACCACGTCATGTTCGGCGGTCTCACCCACGAGCCCGCGGCCCGGTTGGCCCAGTTGCTGGTGCAGATCACCCCGGCCGGCCTGGAGACCGTCTTCCTCAGTGACTCCGGCTCGGTGTCGGTGGAAGTCGCGGTCAAGATGGCGCTGCAGTACTGGCGCAGCATCGGTCAACCCGCAAAGCGACGACTGATGACCTGGCGCGGCGGCTATCACGGCGACACCTTCACCCCGATGAGCATCTGCGACCCCGACGGCGGGATGCACTCGCTGTGGACTGACGTCCTGTCCGCCCAGGTTTTCGCGCCCCAGGTGCCGCGTGACTACGACCCGGACTACAGCGCGGCGTTCGAGGCGCAACTGGCCCGGAATGCGGCCGAACTGGCCGCGGTGGTCGTCGAGCCCGTCATGCAGGGAGCGGGCGGGATGCGCTTCCACGACCCGCAATATCTGGTCGACCTGCGCGACATCTGTCGCCGACACGGGGTGTTGCTGATCTTCGACGAGATTGCAACGGGTTTCGGCCGTACCGGGGAGTTGTTCGCCGCCGACCACGCCGGAGTGAGCCCGGACATCATGTGCGTCGGCAAGGCACTCACCGGCGGGTATCTCAGCTTGGCCGCGACCTTGTGCACCGCCGAGATAGCGCACGCCATCAGTACCGGTGCGGCGGGCGCGTTGATGCACGGTCCGACGTTCATGGCCAACCCGTTGGCCTGCGCCGTTTCGGTGGCCAGCGTCGAGTTGCTCGTGAGCCAGGACTGGCGGGCGCGGGTAGCCGAGATCGGTGGCGGGCTGCTGACCGGCCTGGAACCGGCGCGGGCGCTGCCCGGCGTGACCGACGTGCGGGTTTGCGGCGGCGTCGGCGTTATCGAATGCGACCGGCCGGTCGATCTGACGGTCGCTACGCCGGCGACCATCGAACGCGGTGTCTGGTTGCGGCCCTTCCGCAACTTGATCTACGTGATGCCGCCGTATATCTGCACGCCGGTCGAGATCGCGCAGATCACCTCGGCGATGGTGCAGGTCGCGCGCCTCGTAGGCTGAACCGCGATGGCACCGATCGAGACGACCTCCCCGCTGGCGTGGCTGACAGCGGTGGAGACCGAGCGGCGCGAAGCCGGGTTGCGTCGCGCCCTGCGGCCCCGTGCTGCCGTGGCCACCGAGCTGGATCTTGCCTCCAATGACTACCTGGGGCTCTCCCAGCACCCGGATGTGATCGAAGGCGGCGTGCAGGCGCTGCGGGTCTGGGGTGCCGGTGCCACCGGCTCTCGCCTGGTCACCGGCGACACCGAACTGCACCAGCAGTTCGAGGCTGAATTGGCAGAATATGTCGGTGCCGCAACGGGTTTGGTGTTTTCTTCGGGATACACCGCCAACCTGGGCGCGGTGGTGAGCCTGACGGGGGCGGGTTCGCTGTTGGTATCCGACGCGTTCTCGCACGCCTCCCTGGTGGACGCTTGTCGGCTGTCGCGGGCCCGCGTCGTGGTGACACCGAATCGCGACGTCGACGCGGTGGAAGCGGTGCTGGCCGACCGCCAGGAAGAGCGTGCCGTCGTCATCACCGACTCCGTGTTCAGTGCCGACGGCGCGCTGGCGCCGATCCGCGAATTGCACGCCGCGTGCCGACGGCACCGGGCCCTGCTCATCGTGGACGAGGCGCACGGGCTCGGCGTGCGCGGCGGCGGGCGCGGACTGCTGCATGAGGTGGGCCTGGCCGGCGCACCCGACGTGGTGATGACCACGACCCTGTCCAAGGCGCTGGGCAGCCAGGGGGGCGTGGTGCTCGGCCCCCCGTCGGTGCGGGCTCACCTGATCGACGCCGCCCGGCCGTTCATCTTCGATACCGGACTGGCCCCAGCCGCGGTCGGTGCCGCGCTGGCGGCACTGCGGGTCCTCGACGCGGAACCCTGGCGCCCGGATGCCGTGCTCCGGCATGCCGCTGAACTCGCCCGTGTCTGTGACGTCCCGCAGGTTCCGGAGTCGGCCGTGGTGTCGGTGATCCTCGGTGATCCCGAGGTGGCGCTGGCGGCGGCCACGGCCTGTCTGGACGCTGGGGTGAAGGTCGGCTGCTTCCGGCCCCCGACGGTTCCGGCCGGGACGTCTCGGCTGCGGCTTACCGCGCGTGCGTCCTTGAGCGCCGACGAACTCGCCCTTGCGCGCCGCGTACTCACTGACGTGTTGTCCGGCGTGCGCCGTTGACCGTCCTGGTTGTCACCGGGACCGGCACGGGGGTCGGAAAGACCGTCGCCACCGCTGCGTTGGCCTCGCATGCCCGGCAGGTCGGCGTCGACGTGGCGGTGTGCAAACCGGTGCAGACCGGCACCCGAGACGGTGACGATGATCTCGCCGAGATCGCCCGCCTGTCCGGGGTCACCGAACTGGCGGGGTTGGCCCGGTATCCGCTGCCCATGGCGCCCGCCGCTGCCGCCGAGCTGGCCGGAATGCCGCTGCCCACTCGCGAGGAGCTGCTGCACCTGATCCGCGGCGTCGACAGGCCCGGACGCCTGACGCTGGTCGAGGGCGCCGGGGGAGTCCTGGTCGAGCTGGCTGCCGCTGGTTGCACCCTGCGGGATCTGGCTGTCGAGCTGAGCGCCGCGGCACTGGTCGTGGTCGGTGCGGAGCTGGGTACCCTCAACCACACCGCGTTGACCCTGGAAGCTCTTGCCGCACAACACGTGCCGTGCGCAGGGTTGGTCATCGGCAGTTGGCCGGTGCGGCCCGGGCCGGTGGAGGAGTCCAACCGGTCGGCGTTGTCCAGGCTGGCACCGGTGCGGGCCGTGCTGCCCGCCGCGGCAGCCTCGGTCGGCGTGGACTTCGCCGCCGTCAGCGCCGCGGCGTTCGATCGCGACTGGGTAGCGACGCTGGTCGGCTGATGGCGCATTCGATCGAGTTGCTGTTCGACTCCGATACCGAAGCCGCGATCCGGCGGATGTGGGACGACCTGGCCGCAGCAGGCCTATCCGCCCGGATCCCGCCCGGGCGCCCACACGTGACGGTGGCCGTGGCCCGGCGAATCGGCGCCGAGGTAGACGAGCTTCTGCGTCCGGTGGTGAAGCGGCTTCCGCTGCGCTGTGTGATTGGTGCACCGGTGGTGTTCGGCCGCGGCAATGTCGTGCTGACCCGGCTGATCGTGGCCTCCGGCGAGCTGCTGGATCTGCACGCCGAAGTACATCGAATCTGCGGTCGGCACCTGGTCCCGGAACCGATGGCGAACAGCCTGCCCGGGCAATGGACGGCACACGTCACGCTGGCGCGCCGGCTCGATGGCGCCGTCCTGGGCCGGGCAGTGGAGCTGGCGGGAAAGCCCTCGCAATTCGACGGGCTTCTGACCGGTCTACGTCGCTGGGACGGTGACCAGCGCGTCGAGTACCGGATCGGCCATTAGCCCCCGAACAGCAGGTACAACCCCATGAACGTGTAGCCGACCATCACCAGCATCATGGTCAGCTGCCCGGTGAGCTGATGGTCTTTCGGTAACAGCCGCAGCGCCTTGTCGTGCGCAGCGATGACCGCCACGATGTGCCCGGTGACCACGCAGGCGACCTTGATCGTGGACAGCACCGCGGGGTGCGTCGACAGCACGTAGGCGACATGCGCGTCGGCAAGCCCGAACAGATTCCACCCGCGGCCCAGCGGATCGGCCAGGGCGATGACGGCCTGCTGCCCGCGCTCCACCAGATAGGTCAGGTAGTGGGCGAAGATGTATCCCACCACGATCGGAATCAGCGAGTGCGCCATCTGACCGGGCAGGGCCCGGCGCTGGTCGGCGTCGACACCGCCCGTCGCACGCGCCGCAAGCGAAAACGTCACCGCCACAACCGAAACGAAGAAGAGCAGCCCGACCGTTCGCAGCGCCGACGAGGTCAGCGATTCGGGAACACCGGGCGCTTGACGGACCATCCCGTCGGCGAAATTGCGCCAGGTCGGCGCCGCGGAAAAGCTGTCGAAAGCGGTGGAGCCGAGCAGCACCGCGAGCATCAGCACTACGCCAGGACGCACCGGCAGCGACGGCAGATGGTCGAACGGGTTGCCGATGACGATCTTGCCCGTCTCCGGGTTTCGCCAGAACGGGCAGAGTCGGGACACGGCCATGCTGTACACACCGAACGGGTCGACGCGCGCGAACCAGCGCTGACCACACAGCCACGCCCCGATGAACAAGACGAGGGTGTACACCAGCAGCCACGTCTTGACGGCGGTCAGTGAGGCCGAATCCGGACTCGCCAACTCCATCCAGACAAAGGCGAACAGCCCGAATGCCGCCGGCCGGTACCCCCAGCTGTCCGGATAGGTGAACCGAGGCCGACTGAGGCGCTCGGGCAGGCAGCGACGCAACAGCAGATACGCGGTGCGTACTGGTGAGATCACTCGCCACACCGGCCCGAAGATCAGCGACAGCGCTACCAATCCGACCCAGAGCAGCACGTAGAACGCGCCCAGCAGGCCGTTGGCCTGGGTCTGCGGGCCCCAAATCCCCGCCATCAGCACCCAGACGGCGAACAGGAACGCCAATCCCGCGACAATCCAGCGGGTAATGCGGGAATCGACCACGGTGGTCACCGCATCCGGGAGCGGACGTCCTGGCTTGTCCGGGTCGAAGCGCGGCCGTTTCCAGGCCAGCGCCACCAACGCGAAAGTGAATGTCAGTGCCCAGGCCGCCCCGATCAACGCGAACGTGTACGGCACCGGAAGGTCGTTGGACCCACCGAGGCCGTGCGCCAGCACCGACACAGGGTGGGGACCGGTCACGGCTGAACTTGAATGGTGGCGATCGTCCGCTTGAGGTGATGCAACTCGACATCGACACTGCCGGGCACGTCGACGCTGAACTCGAACGTCTGGTGAGGTGCCGCGGCGATCTGGAACTTGTGGTCTGGCACCGAGTGCACGTGCAGTTCGTCGGTGGTGTCGCTGGTGACGTGCAGGACAATCTGTTGTTTGACCTTGGCCTGCAAGGTGGCGTTGGTCGGGGTGACCTGCCCGTTCGCGATGGTCACGTCGATCGTCAAGCCCTGGGCGGGGGGCTTGCTCGGCGAGTTACCACCGCACGCGACGAACACGCAGGTCAGTAGGCCCGCCCACGCCGTGGCGAGAGTGCGTCCAGCTGTCATCGAGCTACGCCGCTTCTGGCAAGGGGTGCTTTTGTTCCTCCACCCGTTTCGGCTTGGTCACCTCGGAATTGATCCGCCCGGCACCCCAGGTCAGGCCGGCGATCACCATCAGCGTGAAGATCAGCACCAAAATGGAGCCGACGGTGAACAGCCACTCGGGGGCGCTCGGGTCGCGTTCGCGCTGCAGGATGGTGTTCTCCAGGACGAACGGGCGGGTGATCACGGGCTGGGCCGGAACTTCGGGAGCCGGAATCGCCTCGTCGGCCGGTTCGTAGATCGGCACCGCGGTCATGGTGTACCCGTCCTGCACCCGCAGCAGCGTCTTCCAGGAACCCCAAACCGGGATCGGTTCGGTGGTGCGGTAGTGCCCTGGACCGACCCGCTCGAGGCGGTCGATCAACAGACCGCGGTTGTTCTCCATCTTCCCCTGCCAGGACGTGATAGACACCCAGTCGGGATCGTCCTTGATCAGATCCGGAGGGTTGATCTGAACGTCCGCCGATACCATGCGCTTCCCGGGCTCGCTAGGCAGTTCGCTCAGCTTGATGGTGGCGGTGTTTTTGCTGGGGATGACGATGTGCAGACCGTTGGCCACCGCACCGCCGATTACCACTACCGTCGCGGCGACAAGTGAAATGCCGATGGCCCGGCGCGGCAAGCGCTGTCCAGTGAGCACCATCCCGGTCATTGCGCCGCAGACGCCCATCATCACTGCGACCGGCACCGCCATCGCCAATCCCTCGCCCCACATGCTGGTGGGCCAAGGGTAGTGGTAGACGGCTCCGATCCACAGTGACTCGAGCCAGAGACCGATGGTGCCCACCAGCAGGCCGGTGACGGCGCCGAAGACGATCGGTCGCTTGAACAGTGGGGTGAGTGCCATGATCTCGACCACCAGCGCGGGCCCGAGATACAGCGGGAACCAGTTCAGAGGCGCGCCCAGGATGGGCCCGACGGTGAAAGCGACGGCGCCGCGCAGCACGATGGCGAACAGAGCTGCCCCGACTGCCGCGCCCTTGCCGAGTGTCATGCGGGCGACAATCAGTCCCAGCGCGGCGACGCCGGCGATCATCATCGGATGGAAGGCCAGGCGGAATTGCTGGACACCGAAGTCGTATTCGATCTGGTAGACCGACAGACCGATCAGAAGTCCGCCGCAGGACAGGTAACGCAAGAACTTGACGAAGGGCTTCTCGGGTGGAGCGTCGGGCAGCGCACGCCCGCCTTCGTATTCGAGCATCAGCACCGCGAACAACGACAGCCCTGCGCCGCCGATCATCATCAGGTGGGTGGGGCCCCACAAGGTGACGTCCTGGCCGAAGATCCGGTGCCAGATGTCATCGAGGGGGAAGCCGAACAGCGCATACATTCCGCACCCAGCCATCAACACGCCGCCCACCGGGGCGTGCCAGTTATCGGTGATGCGGACCGCCGCGGGACCGGGCTCGTTGAAGGGCAGCGCGATGGCGATCATGCCGCCGAGGAAGATTCCGAACAGACCGATGATGATGAAGTAGTGCGCGGGGTTGGCCAGCGGACCGGGATCGCGCCCTTCACCGATATGCCAGCTGACATCCCAGATAAAGCCGAACAGCGCGCAGATGATCGACGTGGTGTACACCAGGACCGGCAGCGCTACCCAGGACGGGCGCCTGAACTTGACACCCAGCCAGTCCGCGAACTTCTCCAGCCACATGATTCGACGGGTGCGGTGCGCCCAGCCGATGGCCAGCATGATCAGCGTGATGATCAGCGCCGCGACCGAAAGCCCGATTACCTGACTCAGTTCGGCACCGCCAGCTGCAGGCGCCTCCGCAACCACTGACAAATCCACCGCGATCGCCTCCCGTTTGCGCACGGCCGACTAGGACGAACCTGTTATGCCCACATGAGGCGCCGGTCAATCCTGCTTTTTGCTGGAGCTTTTTCGGTTACGCATCGCAATGTAGAGCACCACACCGACAACAATCACGGCCGGCGTCAACGCCGGTATCGCCAGCCAAACACCGTGGTCGGCCAGATACTCGACATGCAGTTCGGTCATGAGGAACTCATACCCTGCCGCACGTGATCCAACCCGTGCAAGCCCCGTGCAGGCCGAGCACGGCCAGACCGCTGGTCGGATGCCCGCGGCGCATCCGTCGTCCTAGGGACCGTTACCCTGACCTGAACGCTTTTCCATCCGAGCCGCCGTCAGAAACGCGGCCAGAGACGCAGATTGCGGCCGCAACGCGCGCCTGCGATCAAGAAGCAGGGAGTACCTGGTGACCCAAGCGCCAACTCGACCGACCAGCGACGCCGGCATCGATGGCGCCGGCGACGGTGACATTCTTGCGGTGGCCCGCGAGCAGGTGCTGGAGCGCGGCGAGGGACTGAGCAAGGATCAGGTGCTGGCGATCCTGCAGCTAAGCGATGACCGGCTTGAGGAGCTGCTGGCGCTGGCCCACGACGTGCGGATGCGCTGGTGCGGTCCCGAGGTCGAGGTCGAGGGCATCATCAGTCTCAAGACCGGGGGCTGCCCCGAGGATTGCCACTTCTGCTCCCAGTCCGGGTTGTTCCAGTCCCCGGTGCGAAGCGCGTGGCTCGACATACCCAGCCTGGTCGAGGCAGCCAAACAAACCGCCAAGTCCGGTGCGACGGAGTTCTGCATCGTTGCCGCAGTCCGCGGACCCGACGAACGGTTGCTTGCCCAGGTCGCCGCCGGCATCGAGGCGATCCGCAACGAGGTCGACATCCAGATCGCCTGCTCGCTGGGCATGCTAACGGCCGATCAGGTGGATCGGCTGGCTGAAATGGGTGTGCACCGCTACAACCACAACCTGGAGACCGCCCGCTCGTTCTTCACCAACGTCGTCACCACCCACACCTGGGAAGAACGCTGGCAGACCCTGTCGATGGTGCGCGAAGCCGGCATGGAGGTGTGCTGCGGCGGGATTCTGGGCATGGGCGAGACGCTGGAACAGCGCGCGGAATTCGCCGCCGACCTGGCCGCGCTCGATCCCGACGAGGTCCCGCTGAACTTCCTCAACCCCCGGCCGGGCACCCCGTTCGGCGACCTGGAGGTGTTGCCGGCCAGCGAAGCCCTGAAGGCGGTCGCCGCGTTCCGCCTGGCGTTGCCGCGGACCATGTTGCGTTTCGCGGGCGGCCGCGAGATCACGCTGGGCGACCTCGGCGCCAAGCAGGGGATCCTGGGCGGCATCAACGCCGTCATCGTCGGCAACTACCTGACCACTCTCGGCCGGCCCGCCGAGGCGGATCTGGAGCTGCTGGAGGATCTGCAGATGCCGATCAAGGCGTTGAACGCCAGCCTCTGAGCCGGCCTGAAAGAGATGACGATCGTGACGGGCGACATGGGCGGTCCGGTGGCTGCCGGCGTCTACAACGTCTACACAGGTGAGTTGGCGGGGAGCGCCACACCCACCGCGGCGCAGTTGGGTCTGGAGCCGCCGCGATTCTGCGCCGAGTGCGGTCGCCGGATGATCGTGCAAGTCCGTCCCGACGGGTGGTGGGCCCGGTGTTCCCGGCACGGGCAGGTCGACTCCGCCGACCTGGAGGCGCAGCGATGACCGAGCACGTCGTTTCCGAGACGCCCCCGCCGGGCCGGCCGCCCGGGCCGCGCACCTCGCGCAACCGGGCTCTCGGCATTGTGGTGCTGGTTCTGAGCGCCTGCGGTGCCCTGGTGGGCGCGCTGTGGGCGTTAATCGCACCGCCGGTCCAAGCTGTGGTGGCCATCAGCCGCAAAGGGGAGCGGGTACACGAATACCTCGGCAGCGAGTCGCAGAACTTCTTCGTGGCGCCGTTTCTGCTGCTGGGCCTACTCGGCGTGATGGCCGTGGTGGCAGCGGTGGCGGTGTGGCTGTGGCGGGATCACCGCGGGCCGGAGATGGTGGTCGCGCTCGCTGTCGGGCTGATCGGCGCCGCCGCCACGGCCGCCGGTGTGGGAGCGGCGCTGGTCCGGTTGCGTTACGGGGCGCTGGATTTCGACACCGTGGCACTGTCGGGCGGCGAACACCACCTGACATACGTCAACCAGGCGCCGCCGGTCTTCTTCGGCCATCTGCCCCTGCAGATCCTGGCCACGCTGTTATCGCCGGTCGCCGCAGGGTCGCTGATCTACGCACTGTGCGCCAGCGGCACCGTTCGGGACGACCTCGGCGCCTATCCGCCGGTCAACCGGCGGGTGGTCGTGGTGCCGTCAGTCCCACCGGCGCCAATTCCCTGATTGCGATCAGAGCGGGCGGCGGTGAATCTTGCGGCCTGTGATCACCTTGGCCGCGATAACACCGAGGCGCGCCATACCGACGTAGGTCACCGGGTTGAACATGGTGGGCCACTTGGTCCGGATGAGATGGTCGGTCAGCGGCCGCTCGGCGAACCGGTCGATGAGCCAGCGCAGCGCCATCGGAGCCGACAGCGGGTGCAGCAGCATGTGCTCGTTGAACGCGTCCCGATGGTAGGTGACCCTGGCGCCACCCGCGGAATAGGCGTCGGCCAACACGTCGATGTCGTCGACGGAGATGAGATAGTCGTGCACGGCCTGAATGATCAGCACCGGCGGCGTGGGCACCGCGACGCCCAGGGTGGTGCTGTCGAAGACATGCGCCACCGCAGGCATGGCCAGAATGTCCTCGAGCGGTTCGTCGAGGAACGTGCCCAAGTCCAGGTGTGCCATCCGGACGACCGCTTCGGCC
Source organism: Mycobacterium asiaticum (assembly GCF_001673315.1). GTDB lineage: Bacteria > Actinomycetota > Actinomycetes > Mycobacteriales > Mycobacteriaceae > Mycobacterium > Mycobacterium asiaticum_B. The sequence goes on from NZ_LZLQ01000124.1 coordinate 64,316, forward strand.
GTCGTCATCTTCTCCAGGCTCAGCAACAGCTCCCGGCCCGCGTCGCTGGCGTGTTCTTTGATCATCCGATCCAGGTCCGGGTACGTGTGCGCGAGTGCTGCGACCACAAGTGCGGGCAGACCCGCCAGCAGGCTGCCGTTGAGGCGGCGGAAGGTGTTCCCCAAGTTGCCCACCGGTGATCCCAGCACCGCACCGACGACGTCCAGCTCCGGCGCGTACTCGGCGCACAGTTCGGCGGCCCAGGCGCTTGCCAGTCCACCGCCGGAGTAACCCCACAGCCCGATCGGTGCTTCGGGGGACAAATTGAACCGCTCCGAGCTCAGGGCGGCGCGGATACCGTCAAGGACGCGGTACCCCGGCTCGTAGGGTGCGCCCCACAGGCCGTTGAGTCCTTCGTGGTCGGGTACCGAGACCGCCCATCCTTCGGCGACCGCGGCGGAGATCAACAACAGCTCCAACTGCGCCAGGGATCCGATGGCCTTGGCGCGGCGGCGCAGCGCATAGGACGGGAAGCAGCGGGACGTGATGGCGTCGATCGCGCACTGGTAGGAGATCAGCGGGACGGTCTTGCCCGGCGCCGTCTCGGCGGGGACCAGCACCGTCGTCACGGTCGCCTCGGGATTCCCGTTCATGTCCGTCGTCCGGTACAGCAGCTGGGTGGCGATGATGCGCTGCGGGATCAAGCCCAGGAACGCCAGTTCGACGTCGCGCGACCGCAGCACGGTGCCCGGCGCCGCGTGCCGGAAGCCGGCTGGGGGCTGATAGAACGGGTCGTCCTTGGGCAGCAGCGGGCGAACCTTGCGCTGCAACTCCTCGTGCGGTGGCCGCCCGATCCAGTGCAGCCCTTCGGGTCCGACCGCGCTTGCGTCCTTGGCGAGCTCGACCATCAAGGCTCCCTTCGAGGCCCTAGGCGTGCTCCTACGCGTTCTAACCCGATCAAGCGGGGTGGTGGCGCCGCCGGCCAGTCTGATTCCAGCACCAGCGCCTGCCGCGCCAGCAGTTTCTTAAACAGCTCTTAGATAATGTACAGGTCGAGGCCGCCTGCGTCGAAACCAACTCGCGGGTGGCGCCCCGTCCCGCGGCTAACCCGGCGGGCGGAGCGCGGCGAACTCGTCGGTGACCCGCAAATGCGAGTCGGTGAATCGGTAGAGCGCTGCCGGGCGGCCGCCGCTGCGGCCGGACTGGGCGATGGTGCCGGTCTGGGTGATCACTTTGCGCCGGACCAACACCCGCTGCAGATTGGTCGCGTCCACCTGGTAGCCGAGGGCGGCGCCGTAGATGTCGCGTAGCGTAGACAGCGCGAATTCCCTTGGCGCTAAGGCGAACCCGATGTTGGTGTAAGACATCTTGGCCACCAGCCGGGCGTGCGCATGGGTCACCATGGGGCCGTGGTCGAATGCCATCGACGGCAACGAATCCACTGGATGCCAGCGGGTGTCCGGCGGTAGCTCCGGCGTTGCGGGGGAGGGCACCAGCCCCAGGAAGGTGGACGCAATCATGCGAGTGCCGGGGACCCGGTTGGGCTCGGAGAACACCGCGAGTTGCTCGAGGTGCGCGACCTCGCGCAGATCGACCTTCTCGGCCAATTGGCGGCGGACCGAGGTGGTCATATCCTCGTCGTTGCGCAGTAGTCCGCCCGGCAGTGACCACTTGTCACGTTCGGGATCCCGGGCTCGCTCCCATAACAGCACGTTCAACTGCGGTTTTTGACCCCGTGGTGTCTTGGCGACCATACGAACCTGGAACACGACCGCAAGTACTTCGTGCTCGGTGCTAGTATGAAGCATGTTTTCGATTGTAAGTCGAAAACCTCTGGGTGCGAAAGGAGCCCCCATGACGGTCCTGAATCGCATGGACACACTCGCCCAAGAGTTAGCCGCCGGCATCATCAGTACGCCCAGCGGCTACACCGGCGTCGAGGGCAACGAGCAATGGGCCGACGAGATTCGCCGCCTGGCCCGGCTGCGCGGCGCCACCGTGCTGGCGCACAACTACCAACTGCCGGAGATCCAGGAAGTCGCCGACCACGTAGGAGATTCGCTGGCACTGTCCCGAATCGCCGCCGAGGCGCCGGAGGACACCATCGTGTTCTGCGGTGTGCACTTCATGGCCGAGACGGCCAAGATCCTCAGCCCGGACAAAACCGTGCTCATTCCCGACCAACGCGCCGGCTGCTCACTGGCCGACTCCATCACCGCCGACGACCTGCGTGCCTGGAAGGCCGAACACCCGGACGCGGTCGTCGTCTCCTACGTCAACACCACCGCGGAGGTGAAGGCGCTCACCGACATCTGCTGCACGTCGTCCAATGCCGTCGACGTGGTCGCCTCCATCGACCCGGACCGCGAGGTGCTGTTCTGCCCGGATCAGTTTCTCGGCGCCCACGTCCGACGGGTGACCGGGCGCACCAACCTGCATGTCTGGGCCGGCGAGTGCCACGTGCACGCCGGGATCAACGGCGACGAGCTCACCGAACAGGCCCGGGCCAATCCCGACGCCGAGTTGTTCGTGCATCCCGAATGTGGTTGTGCCACTTCGGCGCTGTATCTGGCCGGCGAAGGCGCGTTCCCCGCCGAGCGAGTCAAGATCTTGTCCACCGGCGGCATGCTCGACGCCGCGCACGAAACTCGCGCCCGCAAGGTGCTGGTCGCCACCGAGGTCGGCATGCTGCACCAATTGCGCCGGGCCGCACCAGAAGTCGACTTCCAAGCGGTCAACGACCGGGCTTCATGCCGGTTCATGAAGATGATCACCCCCGCCGCGTTGCTGCGCTGCCTGATCGACGGCGCCGACGAAGTCCACGTCACGCCCGAGGTCGCAGCCGCGGGCCGTCGCAGCGTGCAGCGAATGATCGAGATCGGCCAGCCGGGCGGCGGGGAATGACGCGGGTCCAGCCGTGGCGCGATGACGCCGATGTCGTCGTGATCGGCATGGGCGTCGCCGGCCTGGCGGCCGCGTTGGCGGCGCACCGGGCCGGCAGCCGGGTTGTTGTGCTGAACAAGGCCGCGCAGACGCGGGGTGCCACCGCAACGCATTACGCGCAAGGCGGCATCGCCGTGGTCACGCCGGACAACCTCGACGATGGAGACTCGGTCGATGCGCACGTGGCGGACACCCTGGCCGCCGGAGCGGGGCTGTGTGACGCCGACGCGGTGTATTCGATCGTCGCCGACGGTTACCGCGCCGTCTGCGAATTAGTTGGTCACGGAGCACATTTCGACGAATCCGTACCAGGCCGGTGGGACGTGACGCGGGAGGGCGGGCATTCGCGCCGACGCGTCGTGCACGCCGGCGGGGACGCCACCGGCGCCGAGGTGCAGCGCACCCTCGATGACGCTGCACGCATGCTCGACATCCGCAGCGCCCACGTCGCCCTGCGCGTCCTGCACGACGAGACGGCGGTGACCGGAATCTTGGTCAGCCGTCCGGACGGTCTCGGCATCATCAGCGCCCCCGCGGTGATCCTGGCCACCGGCGGACTCGGTCACCTCTACGGCGCCACCACCAATCCGTCCGGTTCCACCGGGGACGGCCTCGCCTTGGCCTTGTGGGCCGGCCTGGCGGTCAGCGACGTCGAATTCATTCAGTTCCACCCCACGATGCTCTATTCGGCCCGTGGCGGCGGCCGGCGGCCGCTGATCACCGAGGCCATCCGCGGCGAGGGCGCGATACTGCTTGACAGTCAAGGTCATTCGATCACCGCAGGCGTTCATCCGATGGGTGACCTGGCCCCGCGAGACGTCGTGGCCGCCGCCATCGACGCGAGATTGAAGGCGACCGGTGACCGGTGCGCCTACCTCGATGCGCGGGGTATCGCCGGTTTCGAGGCGCGGTTCCCGACGGTCACCGCCGCCTGTCGCGCGGCCGGCATCGACCCGGTCCGCCAGCCCATCCCGATCGTGCCGGGAGCGCATTACAGCTGTGGCGGCGTCGTCACGGATGTGTACGGCCAGACCTCACTGCCGGGGTTGTACGCCGCGGGTGAGGTCGCTCGCACCGGAATGCACGGCGCCAACCGGCTTGCCTCCAACAGCTTGCTGGAAGGTCTGGTAATCGGCGGGCGCGCCGGAAAGGCGGCTGCGGCGCATGCTCAGGCGGCGGGGCGCGCGTGCGCTTCGGTGCCGGCGTGGACCGAGGTGACCGCGCTGCGCCGCAGCGATCTGCAACAGGCAATGAGCCGCGACGCCTCGGTGGAGCGCGATGCCGCCGGTCTGCAGCGGCTGGCCGAGATGCTCAGTGCCGCACCGACACGCACCGTGGTCAACCGACGCGATGCCGAAGACGTGTGCCTCACCATGGCTGCCCGCGCAGTCACCGCCGCCGCGCTGGCGCGCACCGAGAGCCGCGGCTGCCACCACCGTGCCGACTACCCATCGCTCGGCGCCGATCCGGGCCGCAGCGCGCTGATCCGGCTAGCCCCCGACGGCAACGGGGTGCAGCTGGAAGCGCTGGCGGCGGTGGGCTGATGTTCTTGGACGACGCCGAGCTGGTAGATGCGCGCGAGACCATCCGCCGCGGACTCGAAGAGGACCTGCGCTACGGACCCGATGCCACCACGCTTGCCACGGTGCCGGCGGGCGCGGTGGCCACGGCGTCGATGGTGCCGCGTGAGTGCGGGGTGGTCGCCGGCGTCGACGTCGCGCTGATAGTGCTGGACGAGGTGATCGGCCGCGACGGCTACCAGGTGGTGCACCGGGTCGAGGACGGCGCGCGGTTGAAGGTGGGCGAGCCGCTGCTGACCGTGCGGGCCGACACCCGCGGCCTGCTGACCGCGGAGCGGACCATGCTGAACCTGGTATGCCATCTATCCGGCATCGCGACTGTCACCGCCGCTTGGGTCGAGGCCGTGCAGGGAACCAAGGCGAAAGTCCGCGACACCCGCAAGACGTTGCCCGGTTTGCGGGCCCTGCAGAAGTACGCGGTGCGGGTTGGCGGCGGCGTCAACCACCGATTGGGCCTGGGCGATGCCGCGCTGATCAAGGACAACCACGTCGCCGCGGCGGGATCGGTGGTCGAGGCGTTGCTCGCAGTGCGGGCCGCGGCTCCCGACCTGTCCTGCGAAGTGGAGGTTGATTCGCTGGAGCAGCTCGACGAGGTTCTGGTGGAGAAACCCGAGCTGATCCTGCTGGACAACTTCCCGGTGTGGCAGACGCAGATGGCGGTGCAGCGCAGGGACTCGCGCGCACCGGAGGTGCTGCTGGAATCGTCGGGCGGGCTGAGCCTGGAGTCCGCCAAGACGTACGCGGCTACGGGGGTGGACTATCTGGCCGTTGGTGCGCTGACCCACTCGGTGCGCGTCCTGGACGTCGGGCTGGACATGTAGTCAGGCGGCAGGACCGTGCCGCAGGCGATTCAGCTGATGTCGCCGACGAACACCGCCATGCGGCGCAGCTGCAGCCGCGCCAACCAGGGCAGATCGTCGGCGGTGGAGCCCGCTTCCAGGATCCGTGGGTTGGTGATATGCACCGTGCGGCGGGTGTAGCTGACATCAGCCTCCCCGGCGGCCAGCACGTTCTTCACCCAGTCCGTCTTGCCGTGGCCCAGCGCGATTGCGAGCAGTTTGCCCTTGCGGTAGGTGGTGACGATCGTCTTGTACTGCTTCCCAGACTTGCGCCCGCGGTGCTCGACGGTCGCGGTGCCCGGTAGATACCGCACGATCGGCTTGAGCGCCGGGTTGAGGTACTTGACTTGGATGTTCTCGAACCACACCGGGTAGACCATCGGTATCCCCGGCGCGTTGTTGGGGTGCTGATCCTTTGCCGACATCGAGGGTTCCACCTTTTCTCCGGCTTGCGCTGTCCAACGGCACACTACCGGGGGAATAACGACTTGAGCTGCTCTGGGACAATGGACCATATGACCACATCGCCCGCTCTGCTGGCCCGGATGGATTTGCGGGGCCAGGAGTTGACGGCTGCGCGGCTGCGGACGGCTTTGCCGCGCGGCGGCGTCGACGTGGACGCGGTGTTGCCGACTGTGCGGCCCATCGTGGCCGCTGTCGCCGAGCACGGGGTGGCTGCGGCCCTGGAGTACGGGGCGAAGTTCGACGGGGTACGGCCGTCGGCCGTCCTGGTCCCCGAGGCCGCACTGGACGCCGCGGTGAAGGGGCTGGACGGAGACGTCCGGGACGCCTTGCAGGTGATGATCGAACGAACCCGCGCGGTGCACGCCGATCAGCGACGCAGCGACACCACTACCACGCTGAGCCCCGGGGCCACCGTCACCGAACGTTGGGTGCCGGTCGAACGCGTCGGCCTCTACGTGCCCTGCGGGAACGCGGTGTACCCGTCCAGCGTGGTGATGAACGTGGTGCCGGCCCAGGCGGCAGGAGTGGGATCGCTGGTGGTGGCAAGCCCCCCGCAAGCCGGTTTCGGCGGCCTTCCACACCCGACCATCCTGGCCGCGGCCGCGCTATTGGGGGTCGAGGAGGTGTGGGCGGTCGGTGGCGCGCAAGCGGTGGCGCTGCTGGCCTACGGCGGCGTAGATACCGGCGGTGCGGCCTTGGCGCCGGTGGACATGATCACCGGGCCGGGAAACATCTACGTCACCGCCGCCAAGCGGCTGTGCCGTTCGATGGTCGGCATCGACGCCGAAGCCGGGCCCACCGAGATCGCCATCCTGGCCGACGAGACCGCAAACCCAGTGCACGTGGCCGCCGATCTGATCAGTCAGGCTGAGCACGACGAGATGGCCGCCAGCGTGTTGGTCACTCCGAGCGAGGAACTGGCCGACGCGACCGAGGCCGAGCTTGGTGCTCAGCTGCAGACCACGGCGCACCGCGACCGAGTCACTGCGGCGCTTTCCGGCCCGCAGTCGAAGACGATTCTGGTGGACAATCTCGATGCCGGCGTGCAGGTGGTCAACGCCTACGCTGCCGAGCACCTAGAGATCCAGACCGCCGATCCGGCTGCAGTCGCCACCCGGATCCGTTCGGCCGGAGCGATTTTTGTCGGCGCATACGCGCCGGTGAGCCTGGGCGACTACTGCGCCGGCTCCAACCACGTGCTGCCCACCGCCGGCAGCGCACGCTACTCCAGCGGGCTGTCGGTGCAGACCTTCCTGCGCGGCATCCACGTGGTCGACTACACGGAGGCAGCCCTCAAAGATGTCTCCGGTCACGTTGTCGCGCTGGCCGAGGCCGAGGACTTGCCGTCGCACGGCGAAGCGGTACGGCGGCGGTTCGAGCCATGACCCGACCCACACTCGACCAGCTGCCGCTGCGCGAGGATCTGCGCGGCAAAACGCCCTACGGCGCACCGCAATTGGATGTGCCGGTGCGGCTGAACACCAACGAGAACCCGCACCGGCCCACCCAGGCGTTGATCGATGACGTCGTGCGGTCGGTGCGTGCGGCGGCCGCGGATCTGCACCGCTACCCCGACCGTGACGCGGTAGCCCTGCGCGAAGACCTGGCCGCCTACCTGACCATCCAGACCGGGAACCCCATCGGAGTCGAGAGCGTATGGGCGGCAAACGGTTCGAATGAAATTCTGCAGCAACTGCTGCAGGCGTTCGGCGGACCCGGTCGTACGGCGATCGGATTCGTACCGTCCTATTCGATGCACCCGATCATCGCCGATGCCACCCGCACCGAGTGGCTGGAAACCGTGCGCGCCGACGATTTCAGTCTCGACATCGAGCGCGCGGTGGCCGCCGTCCTCGACCGCAGACCGGACGTCATATTCATCGCCAGCCCCAATAACCCGTCCGGGCAGGGTGTTCCGCTGGAAGAACTACGCAAGCTACTGGAGGTGACACCGGGCATCCTGATCGTGGACGAGGCCTACGGTGAGTTCTCCTCGCAGCCCAGCGCGGTGGCACTGGTCGAGGAGTACCCGGCCAAGCTGGTGGTCACCCGCACCATGAGCAAGGCGTTCGCGTTCGCCGGTGGCCGATTGGGCTACCTGGTGGCCACCCCCGCACTCGTCGAGGCGATGCTGCTGGTTCGGCTGCCGTATCACCTGTCGTCGGTCACCCAAGCGGCCGCGCGGGCAGCGCTGCGGCATGCCGACGACACGCTGGGCAGCGTTGCGACCCTGATCGCCGAACGGGAACGGGTGTCAGTTGCGTTGATGGGCATGGGATTTCGGGTTATTCCCAGCGATGCGAATTTTGTGTTGTTCGGTGAGTTCACTAACGCTGCGGCCGCGTGGCAACACTACCTGGACGCCGGCGTGCTGATCCGCGACGTCGGCATTCCCGGCTATCTGCGGGCTACCACCGGGCTGGCAGAGGAGAACGACGCCTTCCTGCGCGCCAGCGCCGAGATCGCCGTCACCGAACTAGCCTGTCCAAGCCTGTCACGAGCGATCGCGAGCGCGGCGAAGCCGGGCGAAGCGGGTCGCGACCGTCCATTAGGAGCACCATGACTACCACCGACACCGGCACGCGCCGAGCGCGCATTGAACGTCGCACCCGCGAATCCGACATCGTCATCGAACTCGACCTGGACGGCACCGGACAAGTCGACATCGACACCGGCGTACCGTTCTACGACCACATGCTGACCGCGCTCGGCAGCCACGCCAGCTTCGATCTGATGGTCCGTACCAAGGGCGACATCGAAATCGAAGCCCACCACACTGTCGAGGACACCGCGATCGCGCTGGGCCAGGCGCTGGCGCAGGCGCTGGGCGACAAGAGGGGTATCCGCCGTTTCGGTGACGCGTTCATTCCGATGGACGAGACGCTGGCACATGCAGCGGTGGATGTCTCCGGCCGGCCCTACTGCGTGCACACCGGCGAGCCGGATCACCTGCAGCACACCACGATCGCCGGCAGTTCGGTTCCGTACCACACCGTCATCAACCGACATGTTTTCGAATCGCTGGCCATGAATGCCCGCATCGCGCTGCACGTGCGGGTTCTCTACGGACGCGACCCGCACCACATCACCGAAGCGCAGTACAAGGCGGTCGCCCGCGCGCTGCGCCAGGCCGTCGAGCCCGATCCCCGCGTGTCCGGTGTGCCATCCACCAAAGGGGTTCTGTGACAGACCTTATAAGGCGAAAATCCGTCGTGGTGCTGGACTATGGCTCGGGCAATTTGCGGTCGGCGCAGCGTGCGCTGGAGCGCGTCGGAGCCAACGTGGAGGTAACCGCGGACGCCGAGGCGGCGCTGGCCGCCGACGGACTGGTAGTGCCAGGAGTCGGCGCCTTCGAGGCGTGCATGACCGGACTGCGCGAGATCGGTGGCGAGCGGATCATTGCCGAGCGGGTCACGGCCGGACGGCCCGTGCTGGGCGTCTGCGTGGGCATGCAGATCCTGTTCTCGCGCGGCGTCGAATTCGGGGTGGAGACAACGGGTTGCAGCCAGTGGCCTGGTGCGGTGACCCTGCTGGAGGCACCGGTGATTCCGCACATGGGATGGAATGTGGTGAACGCCGCGCCACACAGCACGTTATTCCAGGGTGTGGACTCCGACACCCGGTTCTATTTCGTACACTCCTACGCCGCGCAGCGGTGGGAAGGTTCAGCCGAGGCGATGTTGACGTGGGCCACACACCAGGTGCCGTTTTTGGCGGCGGTCGAGGACGGGCCATTGTCGGCCACCCAGTTCCACCCGGAGAAGAGCGGGGATGCCGGCGCGGCAATCCTGCGTAACTGGGTCGAGGGGCTGTAGCGATGCCGTTGATTCTGTTGCCCGCTGTCGACGTGGTCGACGGCCGCGCGGTGCGTTTGGTGCAGGGCAAGGCCGGCAGCGAAACCGAGTACGGCTCAGCGCTGGACGCCGCCCTGGGTTGGCAGCGCGACGGCACCGACTGGATCCACCTGGTCGATCTGGACGCCGCGTTCGGTCGTGGTTCGAACCGCGAGTTGCTCGCCGAGGTGGTGGGAAAGCTGGACGTTGAGGTCGAACTGTCCGGCGGTATCCGCGACGACGAAACGCTGGCTGCGGCGCTGGCCACCGGGTGCGCGCGGGTCAACGTGGGTACGGCTGCGTTGGAAGACCCGCAGTGGTGTGCGCGGGCCATCGCCGAGCACGGTGACAAGGTTGCCGTCGGTCTGGATGTGCAAATCGTCGATGGGCAACACCGATTGCGCGGGCGGGGGTGGGAGACCGACGGCGGTGACCTCTGGGAGGTGCTGGACCGCCTCGAAGCCGAGGGATGTTCGCGCTACGTCGTCACCGACGTGACCAAGGACGGAACGCTGCAGGGACCCAATCTCGACCTGTTGACGCAGGTCGCCGAGCGCACCGATGCCCCAGTGATCGCCTCCGGCGGCGTGTCCAGCCTCGACGACTTGCGCGCCATCGCCACCCTGACCGACCGCGGCATCGAAGGAGCGATCGTGGGCAAGGCGCTCTACGCCGGGCGGTTCACGCTGCCGCAGGCTTTGGATGCGGTGCGAGGGTAACGCGGCAATGAACTTGGATGCGTTGGTGGCCGAAGCGTCGGCCGTCTTGGACGACGCGACCGAGCCCTTCCTGGCCGGTCACCGCGCCGAGTCAGCAGTCAGCAAGAAAGGCAACGACTTTGCCACCGAGGTCGACCTCGCCATCGAGCGTCAGGTGGTCGATGCCCTGGTCAAGGCCACTGGAATCGAGGTGCATGGCGAGGAATTCGGCGGCGCGGATGTCGACTCGCCTTGGGTTTGGGTACTGGACCCGGTTGACGGGACCTTCAACTACGCGGCCGGGTCGCCGATGGCGGGGATCCTGTTGGGCCTGCTGCGCGACGGCGAGCCGGTGGCCGGACTGACCTGGTTGCCGTTCATCGACCAGCGGTATACGGCCGTAACGGGCGGTCCGCTGATGAAAAACGGTGCGCCCCAGCCGCCGCTCAAGCGCAGTGAGTTGACCAATGCGCTCGTCGGTGCGGGTTCGTTCAGCGCGGACTCGCGCGCCAGGTTTCCGGGCCAGTACCGCGTGGCGGTGCTGGAGAACCTCAGCCGGCTGTCCTCGCGGCTGCGCATGCACGGTTCCACCGGCATTGACCTTGCCTACGTGGCGGACGGAATCCTCGGTGGTGCACTGAGTTTCGGCAGCCACGTGTGGGACCATGCCGCGGGAGTGGCGCTGGTCCGGGCCGCGGGTGGCATCGTTACCGATCTGGCCGGCGAGCCGTGGACCCCGGCATCCACGTCCGCGTTGGCTGCGGCGCCCGGTGTGCATGAGGAGATCCTGGATATCCTGCGCAGCACCGGCCAGCCAGAGGACTACCGATGCTGAACGAGGCACCCTCGCTGCGGCTTCACGACGGGGGCGGTCTCGCAGTGCGCGTCATCCCGTGCCTGGATGTGGACGGCGGCCGCGTGGTCAAAGGCGTCAACTTCGAAAACCTTCGCGATGCAGGCGATCCGGTGGAATTGGCCGCCGCGTACGACGCCGAGGGGGCCGACGAACTCACCTTTTTGGATGTGACCGCGTCATCCTCGGGCCGGGCCACGATGTTGGATGTGGTGCGCCGCACTGCCGAACAGGTGTTCATCCCGTTGACAGTCGGCGGAGGGGTGCGCACCGTGGCAGACGTCGACGTCCTGCTGCGCGCCGGCGCCGACAAGGTATCGGTCAACACCGCTGCCATCGCACGTCCGGATCTATTGGCCGAAATGGCAAGGCAATTCGGGTCCCAGTGCATTGTGCTGTCGGTCGACGCCCGGACGGTACCCGTCGGCTCGGCTCCGACCCCGTCGGGCTGGGAAGTCACCACGCACGGGGGGCGCCGTGGAACCGGCATCGACGCAGTCGAGTGGGCCGCCCGCGGGGCCGACCTGGGGGTGGGGGAGATCCTGCTCAATTCGATGGACGCCGACGGGACGAAAGCCGGATTCGACCTGGCTATGCTGCGCGCCGTCCGAGCGGCGGTCACCGTGCCGGTCATCGCGAGCGGTGGCGCCGGTGCGATCGAGCACTTCGCACCAGCGGTGGAGGCGGGTGCCGATGCGGTGTTGGCCGCCAGCGTGTTTCACTTCCGCGAGCTGACCATCGGTCAGGTGAAGGCCGCCATGGAGCAGGAGAAGATCACCGTGCGGATGGCGGCCAGATGACCCTGCACCCCGATATCGCCGCACGTTTGAAGCGCAACGCCGACGGACTGATCACTGCCGTCGTGCAGGAGCGCGGCAGCGGCCACGTATTGATGGTCGCCTGGATGGACGACGAGGCCCTGGCCCGCACCCTGCAAACCCGTGAAGCGACGTACTTTTCGCGGTCGCGGGGGGAGCAGTGGATCAAGGGCGCCACCTCCGGGCACACCCAGCATGTGCACGAGGTGCGACTGGACTGCGATGGCGACACCGTGCTGTTGACCGTCGACCAGGTCGGGGGTGCCTGTCACACCGGCGATCACAGCTGCTTCGATGCCGCGCTGCTGTTGGGCGCCGACGACTAGTGCTGACGACTAGTGCCGACGACTAGTACCGGCGACTAATGACTAATGCCGACGACTAGTTAGGTGCGACATCCAGTCCGTTGGCGGCGGCCAGCGCGGCGCGGGTCCATTCGCGCCGTTCGACGGCCGGCGCAACCCGCTCCCGGCGGATTTCCTCGACGTCGATCGGCTTACCCACCGTGACCGCCACCGGCACATGGAAGCTGAACGAGGGTCGGTCGGTGGAGATGGCCAGCAGGGCGTCGATGTCGGTGAAATCGTTGGCGTACATGGTGCGTTCGGCCCATTTGGCCGGCTTGAACTCACCGAAGTCCTGGACATAGACCACCCAGAGCTTGATGTGGCGCCCGTCGTAGAGCTTCTTGATGTCGCGTTCCACCACGGCACGCTCGGCGGGACGGAGCACCCGCGCGTCGTCGGTGACCGAGTCGGTCAATCGAAGCGTGGGCGGTGCGGCGTTGCTGCCGGGCGGGGGCGCTGCCGCCCGCGAGGAATTGCCAGTGCTGGGCTCACGCGAGGGTGCGGCCGCGGGTTGCCCGGATCTGCCTTGCAGCGCCACCAGCCCGAGCACCGCCGCGGCCACCACCAGCGCCACGGCTATCAGTGCCGCGATCAACGTGCCATGCCCACCGCGCTGCATCGGCGGTGGCGGTGGCATCACCTGCGTCGGCACCATTGCGCCCGGCGGGGGCACCGGAAGGTGGACGGTGCCGGGAGGAGCGCCCAGCGCGGTTGCGAACTCCGCGCAGGACGCGAAACGGCCGGCCGGGTCTTTGGCGAGCGCTCTGACGATGACCCCGTCGAGGTGGCGCAGTTCGGGGCGCCGGGTGCTGAGCAGCGGCGGTGGAGCGGACAAATGCTGAGTGATCAACAGCGCGACATTGGAGTCCTGGAACGGGGCTCCGCCGGTCAACAACTGAAACGCGGTGCAGGCCAGCGCGTACTGGTCGGCACGCCCATCCAGGTCGAAACCCTGCAGTTGCTCGGGTGCACAGTAGGCGCTGGTGCCCATCGTCATGTTGGTCGCCGTCAGGTTGCTGGTCTGACCCAGCTGCCGGGCAATACCGAAGTCGGCGAGCAGAATTCGGCGCTTCGGCTGCCCGTGACCGAGCAGGATGTTCGCCGGCTTGACGTCACGGTGCAGCAAACCGCGCGAGTGCGCATAGTCGAGCGCGTCGGCCACTGCCGAGACGATCTCGACGACCTCGGGCAGGGGCATCCCGGAGGGGTATTGGGTGCGCAACAGTTCGGCGGCGTCAGTGCCCTCGACATAGTCCATCGACAGCCACAGTTGGCCGTCGTACTCGCCGCGGTCATGGATGCCGACGATGTGCTGGTTGTACAGGCTCCCGGCCAGTTCGGCCTCGCGGTTGAAGCGCTGGCGGAATTCTGAATTCGCGGTGAACTCGCGCGGCAGGACCTTCAGGGCGTCCCGGCGCGGCAGTCGAGGGTGCTGCGCCAGATACACCTGGCCCATCCCGCCGGCACCCAGCCGCCGAACGATGGTGTAACCGGCGAACAGCTCGCCTTCTTTCAGGCCTCCGCCCTCGCCAGCGCTTGTCGGCATGGGAGCATGCTACTGAGCCGGTCCGCGGTCGCGAGTGCTCAACGGTTACGAAGTGTCGCCAGGGCCTTGTCGGCGTGACTGTCCATGCTGATCTCGCTCGAGATCACGTCGAGCACCTTGCGGTCGGTGTCGATGACAAAGGTGGTTCGTTTGACCGGCAGCAATTTGCCGAGCAATCCGCGCTTGACGCCGAACTGGGTGGCCACCGTGCCTTCGGTGTCCGACAGCAGGGGATAGTCGAACTTCTGGGTGTCGGCGAACTTGGCCTGCTTCTGCACGGGATCGGTGCTGATGCCGACTCGATTGGCACCGACCGCGGCGAATTCGGCCGCCAGGTCACGGAAGTGGCAGGCCTCCTTGGTGCAACCTGGCGTCATGGCCGCCGGATAGAAAAAGAGCACCACCGGCCCGTCGGACAGCAGCGCGCTCAGTCTGCGCGGCGTGCCTGTCTGATCGGGAAGTTCAAAGTCGGCCACGGTGTCACCAGTTTTCATGGTCGACACGCTACGCGGATGGTGACCCGGCAATCTGATTGGATGGTTCGGTGCACGCCAACCTCGCAACCACGACCACACGGGACGATTTCCGCGTGCTGGCAGCCGAGCATCGGGTAGTTCCGGTGACCCGCAAGGTCTTGGCCGACAGCGAAACTCCGCTATCGGCCTACCGCAAGCTGGCCGCCAACCGCCCCGGCACTTTCCTGCTCGAGTCGGCCGAGAACGGCCGGTCGTGGTCGCGCTGGTCCTTCATCGGGGCCGGCGCGCCGACGGCGCTGACCGTCCGCGACGGCCAGGCCGTATGGCTGGGCACCGTGCCCAGGGACGCACCCACCGGCGGTGACCCATTAGACGCGCTGCGCGCCACCCTGGCGGTGCTGGCCACGGCGGCTCCGCAGGATTCCCGCCCGGACTTACCGCCGTTGTCTGGCGGCATGGTCGGTTTCTTTGCCTACGACATGGTGCGCCGACTCGAGCGGCTGCCCGAGATCGCCCTCGATGACCTGCAGCTGCCCGACATGCTGCTGCTGCTCGCGACCGATGTGGCCGCCGTCGACCACCACGAGGGCACCATCACCCTGATCGCCAACGCGGTGAACTGGAACGGCACCGACGAGCGCGTCGATTGGGCCTACGATGACGCCGTCGCACGATTGGATGTGATGACCGCAGCGTTGAGCCAGCCGCTGCCGTCGACGGTTGCCTCGTTCGGCAAACCCGAACCGCGCCATCGTGCCCAGCGCACGGTCGAAGAGTACGGCGCCATCGTCGAGTACCTGGTGGAACAGATCGCGGCCGGTGAAGCCTTCCAAGTGGTGCCGTCGCAACGCTTCGAAATGGACACCGACGTCGACCCGATCGACGTGTACCGCATGCTGCGGGTGACCAATCCCAGCCCGTACATGTATTTGCTGCAGATACCCAACAGCGAAGGTGCCGTTGACTTTTCGATCGTCGGATCCAGCCCTGAGGCGTTGGTGACGGTGCACGACGGCCGCGCAACCACCCATCCGATCGCCGGTACCCGCTGGCGCGGCGCAACCGACGAAGAAGACCTCCTGCTGGAAAAGGAACTGCTGGCTGACGACAAGGAACTCGCCGAGCATCTGATGCTGGTCGACTTGGGCCGCAACGACCTTGGCCGGGTCTGCACGCCGGGCAGCGTCCGGGTCGAGGACTACAGCCACATCGAACGCTATAGCCACGTCATGCATCTGGTGTCGACGGTGACCGGGCAGTTGGCGGAGGGGCAGACCGCGCTGGACGCCGTCACAGCCTGTTTTCCGGCCGGCACCCTTTCCGGCGCGCCGAAGGTGCGGGCTATGGAGCTGATCGAAGAGGTCGAAAAGACCCGTCGCGGCCTGTATGGCGGGGTGGTGGGTTACCTGGACTTCGCCGGCAACGCTGACTTCGCGATCGCGATTCGTACGGCGTTGATGCGTGCCGGGAAGGCTTACGTCCAGGCCGGTGGAGGGGTGGTCGCCGACTCCAACGGTCCATACGAATACAACGAGGCCAGGAACAAGGCGCGGGCGGTGCTGAATGCGATCGCCGCCGCCGAGACCCTGACCGCTCCCGGAATCAGTCCGGTGGCGCCGAATGGGTGAGAGGCGCGGCCGGCTGCCGATCGGGATCGCTCAGGTGTTGCTGGTGGTGGCCGCCGGCCTGCTGTGGGGGGCGTCGCGGCTGACCTGGGTGGTGGTCCGGTCGTTCGACGGGCTGGGTCCGCCGAAGGAGCTGACGCTGTCGGGTGCGACCTGGTCGAGTGCGTTGCTTCCGTTGGCCATCGTCGACCTGGCCGCCGCCGTGGCGGTGCTGGCCGTGCGGGGATGGCAGCTGCGGGCGCTGGCCGCGTTGCTGGCGGCGGTGAGCTTCGCGATCGGCTATTTGGGGGTCAGCCTGTGGGCATTGCCGGACGTGGCCGCGCGCGGAGCTGAACTCGCCCACGTTCCAGTGGCGACACTGGTCGGTAGTGCGCGCCAGTACTGGGGAGCCGGAGTCGCGGTGGCGGCCGCGGTGTGCACGCTGGTCGCCGCGGCCCTCATGATGCGCGCGGCCTCAGGAGTCGGGGGCGCTGGGACGGGCAGCACAAAGTACCTGGCACCCGGCGCCCGCCGCTCAGTGGCGCGACGCGAGGGTGCGGGTGTCGACGGTCCGGAACGTCCCGAGGGTGCAAAACCCGAGTTGTCCGAACGGATGATCTGGGACGCTCTCGACGAGGGCCGCGACCCTACGGATCGAGCGCCCGAGACAGACACCGAGGGGCGGTGACGGACCCTGTCTCGACGGTCGCTACCCTTCTTGCACGTCGTCGCAATCGGCCGACGAGCGTGGGGTGGCGGTGGTCGCAGCAGGGCCACGAAAGGCCACAGAGGGAAGGGAAACCGCAGGTATGAGTCCGGCCAACGTGCTTGACTCCATTCTTGAGGGAGTCCGTGCCGACGTTGCCGCGCGCGAAGCCCGCGTGAGTCTTTCGGAAATCAAAGCCCGTGCAGCCGCGGCTCCGCCGGCGCGCAACGTAATGGCCGCACTGCGTGAACCCGGTATCGGCGTCATCGCCGAGGTCAAGCGGGCTAGCCCGTCGAAGGGTTCGCTGGCGCCCATCGCGGACCCGGCAAAGCTGGCCCGTGCGTATGAGGACGGTGGTGCACGGATCATCAGTGTGCTGACCGAGGAACGACGCTTCCACGGATCGTTGGACGACCTCGACGCGGTGCGTGCGGCGGTGTCAATCCCGGTGTTGCGCAAGGATTTTGTGGTGCAGCCCTATCAGATTCATGAGGCACGTGCGCACGGTGCAGACATGCTGTTGCTGATCGTCGCGGCGTTGGATCAGTCGGCGCTGGTGTCAATGCTGGACCGCACCGAGTCGCTCGGCATGGCAGCCCTCGTCGAGGTGCACACCGAAGAAGAAGCCGACCGTGCGCTGAAGGCTGGGGCCAACATAATCGGCGTTAACGCCCGCGATCTCACCACATTGGAAGTGGACCGGGACTGCTTTGCGCGGATCGCTCCCGGACTGCCCAGCAAGGTGATCCGGATCGCCGAATCGGGTGTGCGGCACACCGGCGATCTGTTGGCCTACGCCGGCGCGGGGGCCGACGCCGTCCTGGTCGGCGAGGGTCTGGTGAAGAGCGGCGACCCGCGCGCCGCGGTCGCCGATCTGGTGACCGCCGGTACCCATCCGTCCTGTCCCAAGCCGGCTCGCTAGCAGCTGATGTACTTCGCGCGCGTTGAGTCTTTCTGATGGCCGACCTATCCCCGGATATCCCACGCACCAGTGCCGCCGTCGTCGAACGCACCCACCACGACCCTGATCAGGGCGGGCATTTCGGCGTTTACGGCGGTCGGTACGTACCCGAGGCGCTGATGGCGGTGATCGACGAGGTCACTACCGCTTATGAGAAGGAACGCGTCAACCAGGATTTCCTGGACACTCTCGACAAGCTGCAGAAGCACTACGCGGGCCGACCGTCACCGCTTTATGAGACCACCCGTCTCGGCGGTGAGGCCGGGTCGGCGCGGATCTTCCTGAAGCGAGAAGACCTGAACCACACCGGTTCTCACAAAATCAACAACGTGCTGGGACAGGCTTTGCTGGCGCGCAGAATGGGCAAGACCCGGGTGATCGCCGAAACCGGGGCAGGTCAGCACGGGGTTGCCACCGCAACCGCGTGCGCACTGCTCGGCCTGGACTGCATCATCTACATGGGTGCCGTCGACACCGCGCGCCAGGCTCTCAATGTGGCGCGGATGCGACTGTTGGGCGCCAGGGTCGTTTCAGTGGAAACCGGGTCCAGGACGCTCAAGGACGCCATCAATGAGGCGTTCCGGGACTGGGTGACCAACGCTGACAGCACCTATTACTGCTTCGGCACGGCCGCCGGGCCACATCCATTCCCCACCATGGTGCGTGACTTTCAGCGGATCATCGGATTGGAGGCCCGCGTCCAGATACAGCAGCAGGCGGGCCGGCTGCCAGACGCGGTAGTCGCCTGTGTGGGTGGCGGATCCAATGCGATCGGCATCTTCCACGCGTTCCTCGACGATCCCGGTGTGCGACTGGTGGGCTACGAAGCCGCCGGTGACGGCGTCGAAACCGGCAGGCATGCAGCCACTTTCACCGGCGGTTCGCCGGGAGCGTTCCAGGGATCGTTCTCGTATCTGCTGCAGGACGAGGACGGGCAGACCATCGAATCGCATTCCATCTCAGCGGGTTTGGACTATCCCGGGGTGGGGCCTGAGCACGCCTGGCTCAAGGACCTCGGACGCGTCCAGTACGAGCCGATTACCGATACCGAGGCGATGGAGGCGTTCGGCGTGCTGTCCCGATTGGAAGGGATCATCCCGGCTATCGAATCCGCGCACGCGGTGGCGGGCGCTTTGAAGCTGGGTCGCGAATTGGGTAGCGGCGCCATCATTGTGGTGAACCTGTCGGGCCGCGGTGACAAGGACGTGGAGACTGCCGCGAAGTGGTTCGGTCTGCTGGACGAGCGATGACACTGCAGCACAGCGGCGTAAGCAAACTGGGGTCCCTGTTCGACGCCTGCCGAGCCGACGGCCGTGCGGCCCTGATCGGTTATCTGCCGACCGGGTTTCCGGATGTACCGACGTCGGTGCGGGCGATGACGGCATTGGTCGATTCCGGTTGCGACATCATCGAAGTCGGTGTGCCGTATTCGGATCCGGGTATGGACGGCCCCACTATCCAGCGGGCCACCGAGCAAGCGCTGAGCGGCGGAGTGCGCGTTCGCGACACCTTGGCGGCGGTCGAGGCGATCACCGGGGCCGGCGGACGTGCCGTGGTGATGACCTATTGGAACCCGGTGCTGCGCTACGGGATTGATGCTTTTGCTCGAGACCTGGCTGCAGCTGGCGGAGATGGCCTGATCACCCCCGATCTGATTCCGGACGAGGCGCAACAGTGGCTGGCAGCGTCCGAGGAGCACGGGTTGGATCGCATTTTCCTGGTAGCGCCGTCATCGGCACAGGAGCGGCTGGTCACCACAGTCGCGGCATCCCGCGGGTTCGTCTACGCGGCCTCGACCATGGGGGTGACCGGCGCCCGCGATGCGGTGTCTGACGCCGCGCCCGAGTTGGTGGAGCGGGTGAAGGCGGTGTCCGACATACCCGTTGGGGTCGGCCTGGGTGTGCGATCGCGACAGCAGGCCGCCCAGATCGGCAGCTATGCCGACGGCGTCATCGTGGGGTCGGCGTTGGTTTCCGCGCTGGGGGAGGGTCTGCCTGCGCTGCAGGCGTTGACGGAGGAACTCGCGGCCGGTGTGCGCCAGAGAGCCTCTGCATGAGAACAACCTTGCTCGCCTACATTCCGAGCCCGCCGCGTGGGGTCTGGCACCTGGGGCCCTTGCCCATCCGCGCCTACGCGTTCTTCATCATCGTCGGCATCCTTGCTGCGCTGCTGATCGGCGACCGGCGGTGGGCCGCCCGCGGCGGGGAGCGGGGCGTGATCTACGACATCGCGTTGTGGACAGTTCCGTTCGGTTTGATTGGCGGCCGCCTGTATCACCTGATTACTGATTGGCAGACGTATTGGGGTCCGGGCGGCGCCGGTCTGGCTGCGGCGGTACGGATCTGGGACGGCGGCCTGGGTATCTGGGGTGCCGTTGCGCTCGGTGTGGTGGGTGCCTGGATCGGCTGTCGCCGCCGCGAGATCCCGTTGCCCGCTTTCATCGATGCGGTGGCCCCTGGTGTGGTGTTGGCCCAGGCAATCGGACGGCTTGGTAATTACTTCAATCAAGAGTTGTACGGGCGTGAAACGACGTTGCCGTGGGGTCTGGAGATCTTCTATCGCCGCGACCCCGCCGGATTTGTCGACGTCCATTCGCTGGACGGTGTGTCGACGGGTCAGGTGGCCCTCATCGTGCAGCCGACTTTTCTGTACGAATTGATCTGGAACCTCTTGGTATTCGGCGCCCTTCTGTACCTGGACCGCCGTTTCCGGCTCGGGCACGGGCGTCTGTTCGCGTCGTACGTCGCGCTCTACTGCCTCGGGCGATTCGGCGTGGAACTGCTGCGCGACGACACGGCCACGCATATCGCGGGTATCCGGGTGAACACGTTCACGTCGACGTTCGTCTTCATCGGAGCGGTCGTTTACATCATCCTGGCGCCGAAAGGCCGCGAGGATCCGGAGACTCTGCGTGGCCCGGATGCGGATGTCACCGAGGAGGAGGAGGAGACGGAACTGGCGACTGTGGGCGCGGGGTCTAGCGCGGCCGCAATCGCCGCCGGTGACGAGCCCGATGTGTCAGCCGGGAGTGCCGAGCACGATGCGGCGGCCGGGAGTGCCGAGCCCGCGACCGGACAGGACGCCGACGCAGCGGTCGGCGGCGACGAACCCGAGGTGGAGATCGCGGAAGTCGAGGCCGCGCTGGCCGAGGCCGAGCAGGGTGAGGCGGTAGAGGAAGCCGAAGCCGGCGATGCCGAGGCTGACGAAGCGGAGCCCAGGGAGTTGGACGAGGTCGAGGTAGCGCTCGAGGACGCCGGAGCCGAGCCCGAAGTCGAGCCTGAAGCCGAGGCTATTTCTGAGGAGCCGGATTCCGAGCAAGCCGTAGCCCTCGAGCCGGCAGACGGCGACGCTGAGGCCCAGGAACCCAAATCCGAGCAAGCCGAGGCAATTGAGACCGAGGCTGGTGAGAACGAAGCCGAAGAGGTGGACCCTGCGGCAGTTCTCGGCGAACCGGACGCTGAAGCTGCTGAAGCCGAGGTCGTCGAACCCGAGCTTGAACCGGTAATCGTCGAGGATGCGGTTGGCGACGTCGGCGTCCAGGAGCCCGTGTCCGAGCAGGCCGAGGAGGTGGAGGCCGAGGTTGGGGAGGCTGACGCCGAGGAGGCGGAGCTTGCTTCGGTGCTCGACGAGGCCGACGCCGAGGAAGCCGTACCGGTTGAGGTCGAGCCCGAGGTAGCGGAGCCCGACGCAGAAGCCGCTGAAGCCGCTGAAGCCGAGGTGCTTGAACCGGAAATTGTCGAGGATGCGGTTGGCGATGTCGGCGTCCAGGAGCCCGAGTCCGACCAAGCCGAGGCGGTCGAGGCCGACGTTAGCGCGGAGGCTAACGCCGAGGACGCGGAGCTTGCTTCGGTGCTCGACGAGGCTGACGCCGAGGAAGCCGTACCGGTTGAGGTTGAGCCCGAGGTAGCGGAGCCCGACGCAGAAGCCGCTGAAGCCGCTGAAGCTGAGGTGCTTGAACCGGAAATTGTCGAGGATGCGGTTGGCGATGTCGGCGTCCAGGAGCCCAAGTCCGAGCAGGCCGAGGTCGTAGAGGCCGAGGCGATCGCGGACGCTGAGGCCGAGGCGATCGCGGACGCTGAGGCCGCGGAGCCGGAATCTGCGGACGTCCCGGACGAGCGCGAGGACGCAGCTGTCGAGGCTGACGAGCCCGAAGGCGAGCCGACCACCGAGGAGCCGGTGGACGAGGCCGACGCCGCAACACCAGAAGAAATCGCTGGCGGCGAAACTGAACCCGCATCGACTACGGCGCCGCAAGCCCCCGAGGCAGAACGGCGGCGCTGGCGGTCCCGGCTCAGACGGCAGCGTCGATAACGCGGCGGCGAACCACCAGCCCGCGCAAGCTGCCTCGCCGCACCCCAGCCCATACGCAGCGACGCTAGGGCAGCCGCCAGCAAGATCTGGCATGCTGAACCCCGTGACTGAGCAGCCGTGGCCCGGTGCTGCGCAACCAGGCCCCCCACCCGAGGGGCAGGGGTATCCGCCACCGCCCTTCCCGCCGCCATATCCGTCATACCCGCAATACAGCGCGGGCTATGATCCGTCGGCGCCATTCGGTCGTCATCCCGTCACCGGGCAACCCTATTCAGACAAATCGAAGACCGTCGCGGGTTTGCTGCAGCTGCTCGGACTCTTCGGCCTCGCCGGCATTGGCCGCATGTATGCCGGGTATGTCGGTTTGGGTATCGCGCAACTCCTCGTCGGCTGGGTGACATGCGGGCTGGGCGCCGTCATCTGGGGCACCATCGACGCGTTGATGATCCTGACCGACAAGGTGAACGACCCGCAGGGCCGCCCGTTGCGCGATGGCACCTGACACGTCCACCCCAGCGACGCAACACCGCGGCCTTGCCGCCGCCGGTGCCGCAGTGGCCTTGTCCGGAGCGCTGCTCTACGTCGGACTCGCCGATCCGCATAGCCCGCACACGATCTACCCGCAGTGCCCGTTCAGGTGGCTCACCGGCTGGAACTGCCCAGCCTGCGGCGGACTGAGAATGACCCATGACCTGTTGCACGGCGATCTCGCCGCCAGCATCAACGACAACGCCTTTCTGCTCGTCGGCCTCCCGTTGCTGGCGGTGTGGGTCCTGGCGCGCCGGTGGCGCGGGCGGTCCTGGTTGCCCATCCAGACCACCGTGGCGGCGGTAGTGCTGATGACTGCCTGGACGGTGGTACGCAACCTGCCCGGTTTCCCGTTGATGCCCACCGTCCTCACCGGCTGAACATGCAGGGATAGTTGTGCCCGCCGCGCGTTCCGCACGCCCCATCACAACAAGCGCGACTATGCTGTGACGTCGTGACTAGACGCGGAAAGATCGTCTGCACTCTCGGACCGGCTACCCAACAGGATGACCTGGTCAGGGCGCTGGTCGAAGCTGGTATGGACGTCGCCCGAATGAATTTCAGCCACGGTGACTACAGCGACCACGAAGCCGCCTACAAACGCGTCCGGTCGGCCTCGGATGCCACCGGCCGCGCGGTAGGTGTGCTGTGCGACCTGCAGGGCCCAAAGATCAGACTCGGGCGTTTCGCGGACGGGCCGACGCAGTGGAAAGACGGCGAGACGATCCGGATCACCGTCGCCGATTGCGAAGGCAGTCACGACCGCGTATCCACCACGTACAAGAGACTGGCCCAGGACGCCTCGGCCGGTGACCGGGTGCTCGTCGACGACGGCAAGGTCGGTCTTGTCGTCGACCACGTCGACGGTGACGACGTGGTGTGCAAAGTGGTCGAGGGCGGTCCGGTCAGCAACAACAAGGGGATCTCGCTGCCGGGGATGAGCGTGTCCGCACCGGCGCTGTCCGAAAAGGACATCGAGGACCTGACGTTCGCGATGAACCTCGGCGTCGACATGGTCGCACTGTCCTTCGTGCGTTCGCCGTCGGACGTTGATCTCGTGCACGAGGTGATGGACCGGGCGGGGCGGCGGGTACCGGTGATCGCCAAGCTGGAGAAGCCCGAAGCGGTCGACAACCTCGAGGCGATCGTGCTGGCGTTCGACGCCATCATGGTGGCGCGCGGCGACCTCGGGGTCGAGCTGCCGTTGGAAGAGGTCCCGCTGGTACAGAAGCGGGCCATCCAAATGGCCCGGGAGAACGCCAAACCGGTCATCGTGGCGACTCAGATGCTCGACTCGATGATCGAGAATTCGCGGCCGACCCGCGCCGAGGCGTCCGACGTCGCCAACGCCGTGCTCGACGGCGCCGACGCGCTGATGCTGTCCGGTGAAACCTCGGTGGGCAAGTACCCGCTGCAGGCGGTCAAGACGATGTCGCGGATCGTGTGCGCGGTCGAGGAGAACTCGACAGCGGCGCCCCCGCTGACGCACGTGCCGCGCACCAAACGTGGGGTGATCTCCTATGCCGCCCGCGACATCGGCGAGCGACTCGACGCCAAGGCCCTGGTCGCCTTCACGCAATCCGGTGACACCGTGCGCCGGCTCGCCCGCCTGCACACCCCGCTGCCGCTGCTGGCTTTCACCGACCTGCCCGAGGTGCGCAGCCAGCTTGCCATGACGTGGGGGACCGAGACGTTCATCGTCCCGCACATGAAGACGACTGACGGCATGATCCGCGAGGTCGACAAGTCGCTGCTGGCACTCGGTCGCTACAAGCGGGGCGACCTGGTGGTCATCGTCGCGGGTGCGCCGCCGGGCACCGTCGGGTCGACCAACCTGATCCACGTGCACCGGATCGGCGAGGACGACGTCTGATTGTCTGATTTCCAGGAACTGCTGGATGTGCTGAGCCTCAACCGAATTGCCGAGAACCGGTTCAGCGGCTCCCATCCCAGCAAGACCCCGATGCGCACGTTCGGCGGGCAACTCATGGCGCAATCCTTCGTGGCCAGTAGCCGCACCCTGACCCGCGACGACCTGCCGCCCAGCGCGATGTCGGTGCATTTCGTCAATGGCGGTGACACGTCCAAGGACATCGAATTCCACGTCGTGCCGCTACGTGACGAACGGCGTTTCGCCAACCGGCGCGTGGACGCCGTGCAGGGCGAAATGTTGTTGTCCTCGGCGATGATCTCCTACATGTCCGGGGGCCGCGGGCTCGAGCACGCTGTCGAACCGCCCGAAGTGGCTGACCCGGAAAGCCTGCCCCCTATCGGCGAGCTGCTGCGCGGTTACGAGGAAACCGTCCCGCTCTTCGTCAACGCGCTGCAACCCGTCGACTGGCGCTACACCAACGACCCCGCCTGGGTGATGCGGGACAAGGGCGATCGCCTTGACCACAACCGGGTTTGGCTCAAAGCGCTGGGCACGGTGCCCGCCGATCCGGTGCTGCACACCGCGACGATGCTGTACTCCTCGGACACCACCGTGTTGGACTCGGTGATAACCAGGCACGGTCTGTCGTGGGGTTTCGACCGTATCTTCGCCGCATCGGCAAACCATTCGGTGTGGTTCCACCGGCAGGTCGATTTCAATGACTGGGTGCTGTATTCGACGACCTCACCCGTGGCCGCGGACTCGCGCGGATTGGGCACCGGGCATTTCTTCGACCGCGCAGGTCAAGTCGTCGCCTCGGTGGTGCAAGAGGGCGTCCTGAAGTACTTCCCGACCGTCCGCTGATAGGGCCGGGCAGAAACGACGAGAAGGCGTAACGTCGGTGTAGACGCAGCTCTACGAGGAGGTGCGGGTGAAATCATCGACCGTCCATGCCATACCGGGGTTGCACAGCCTGCGGGCGCACGAACGTGTTGTCCTGCACGTCGATTCGCGGCGGGCCCGCTATCTTGGTGCCTTCGCTCTGGCGGGCACCGCATGCTGGCTGTTCGCCGTGCTTGCTCACGCCGGCCGGCTTGGCTGGTCCCTGACGATACTGGCGGCCGCGGTGTTCGTGGTGCGGGGCATCTGTCTTGGCCGTCCGGTCACCACGCTGCACGCGGCGGCCGCCGGCGCGTTGCTCGTCGCCGGGCTGGCGGCGCACGTATTGGCGTTGGAGTTGCTGGGGGAGTTGACGATAGCCGCAGCCGGTTTGGCGTTGATGTGGCCGACGGCAGCGCGTCCGCAGCCTGCCGATCTGCCGCGGGTGTGGGCGTTGATCGATGCCACCAGCAATGATCCGTTGGCGCCGTTCACCATGCAGGCGGGCAAGTGTTACCACTTCGACGTGACCGGCGCCGCGGCGCTGGCCTACCGTACCCGATTCGGGTTTGCGGTGGTCGCCGGAGATCCCATTGGCGACGAGAGGCGCTTCCGCCACCTCGTTGTCGATTTCGCCGCCATGTGTCACACGTATGGCTGGCGGATGGTGGTGGTCGGTTGCAGCGAACGCCGGCTAGGGTTATGGGAGTCTGCCGAAGTCGGACAATCATTGCACGCCATAGCAATTGGACGCGACGTCGTCGTCGACGCAACCACATTTGACCTGGCAGGACGCAAGTTCCGTAATCTCCGTCAGGCCGTGAGCCGCACCTACAACCGCGGTATCACCACGGAGATCGTCAACGAGCGAGAACTCGTTCCACGATTGCGGCGGGAGTTGGCGACAGTGCTGCGGGCATCCCCGAAAGGAGCCCACTGCGATCGAGGTTTCTGCATGAACCTGGACGGCGTGCTGGAGGGCCGCTATCCCGGGGCCCAGCTGATCATCGCAAGGGACGCGACGGGCACGGTTCAGGGCTTTCATCGGTACGCGACGGCCGGTGGCGGTAAGGACCTCACCCTCGATGTGCCCTGGCGGCGCCGCGGTGCACCAAACGGTATTGACGAACGACTGAGCGTGGATATGATCATCGCCGCCAGAGCGGTTGGGGCGCAACGGGTATCGCTGGCCTTTGCCGCGTTCGCTGACCTTTTCGCCGATGACCGGCGCGGCTGGGCGCGTCAGTGCGGCTATGCGTTGCTTCATCTGCTGGACCCGTTCATCGCACTCGAGTCACTGGCCCGCTACGTGCGCAAGTTTCACGCCCTGGACGCGCGACGGTACGCGCTGGTGACGCTGACTCAGGTGGTGCCGTTGATGTTCGTGCTGCTGTCGCTCGAATTCATGCCACGCCGGCGAAGGCTGTGATCGGTAATTCGGCGCAGTCTAGGTGACGCGGGAGGTGGTGGGTCGCCACCACAACCGTTTTGCCGCCGGGTATCAGCCCCGCACCGGGCACCAGGAGCCGGCGCAGTACCTGCTCGGCGTCGACGGCGTCGAGATGTTCGGTGGGTTCGTCGAGCAGCACGATTCCCGCGGGGGAGAGCACCGCTCGGGCCAACAGCAACCGCCGCCGCTGGCCCGCCGAAACCGCTTCAGCGCCGCCGGTCAACACCGTCGACAAACCCTCGGGGAGACCGGCCAGCCAACCGCCCAAACCCACGACTTCCAGGGCTTCGGTGAGTTCGTCATCGCCGCAATCGCCCCGGGCGACCAGCAGGTTGTCCCGGACCGTGGTCGCGAAGAGGTGCGCGTCTTCGGCGAAGAAGGTGACTGCGCGGCGTAGTTCGGGTTCCCGGATTCGCCGCAGGTCCACTCCGTCCAGCGTCACCTGGCCGTGCACCGGTGGCAGCAACCCGGCCAGGGTCATCAGTAGCGTCGTCTTGCCGGAGCCGCTGTCACCGGTGACGGCTAGCCGGGTACCGGGGGCCAGATCGACCGTGGCGCGGGCGCTTTGCGCTGGCGAGTGACCGGCTACCACCTCAGCGCGCAACCGGCCTATCGGACGGCTCGGAGACAACCCCGCTTCGGCCGGCTGGTCGACGACAGGCGGCGCCAGGTCGAGGAGGCGACGCGCGGCAATCCTGGACCGTGTCAATTGGACCGCCGCAGCGGGGAGCACGCTGGTCGCCTCAAACGCGGACAGCGGCAACAACATCAGGACTGCCAGGGTTGTCGGCGCGACCGCAGGCCCCAGGCTGATCCCGGCCACTACCGCGCCGAGCACACTGACTCCGATGGCCGCGGTCGGAATGGCCTCGGCGGCGGCAGCGGGCCGGGCTGCGGCGTCGGCCGCTGCGCCCCAGGCCCGTTGCCGCCGTTGAGATTCGGCGATGACGCCCGGCAGCGCACCGGCAATCCGCAGTTCGGGTGCGTGCTGCAGCGCAAGGATCGCCGCGGTGTCGCGTTCGGCGTGGTGCCGGCCGGCAACCTCTTCCTGCGCGGCGGCGGCCCGGCCGGCCAGCCACGGTGCGATCACCCCGGCGACGATCAAACAGACCGCCAACACCAGCGCGGCCGACGGCGAAATGAGTCCGACGACCACAACGCTCGCCAGTGACAGCACCGCCGCGACGCCGATGGGTACCAGGGCGCGCACCAATACGTCGGCCAGTGCATCCACATCCGCACCCACCCGGGCCACCAACTCGCCGCTGTGCAGCCGGACGGCACTCGCGGCGGTTCCAGTGGCCAACCGGCCATAAATCTGTGCACGTGCGGTGCCAGCGGCCCGCAATGCGGCATCGTGGGTGGCCAGGCGTTCGCAGTAGCGCAGCACGCCCCGCGAGATCGCGAAGGTCCGCACGGCAACGACGGCAACGGACAAATCGAGCACCGGCGGCATCTGGGCGGCGCGGGTAATCAACCAGGCCGACACCCCGGCCAGGGCCAGCCCGCTGCCCAGCGACAGCACGCCCAGCGTGATGGCCAGCAGGAGGCGGGCCACGCGCGGCCGCAGCAATTCAGTGACGGCGATGCCAAGATCAGACCGGCGCATACCGCGCCTCGATTCCGGCAGCCACCTCGACCACCCGATCACCGATCGCTAGGACCGGTGCGCGGTGCCCAACCACCACCACCGTGGCACCCGCACGTGCACGGGCGACAATCGCCCGCAGCACTCGCTGCTCGGTAACCGCGTCCAGGTGCGCGGTGGGTTCGTCGAGCAGCAGCACGGGCGCCGGTGATCCCAGAGCCCGCGCCAAACCGAGCCGTTGCCGCTGCCCGAGCGACAACCCGACCCCGTCGCGGCCCAACACGGTGTCCAACCCGTCGGGCAGATCAGCCAACACGACATCGAATCCGGCTGCAGCACAGGCGGTATCGAGGTCATGCAGTTCGCCGAGCAGTAGCAGGTTCTCTCGAACGGTTCCCGGCACCAGCACCGGACGGTGCGGCAGCCAGGACAACTGGCGCCACCACTGCGCCGGCGCCAGCGTGGCGAGGTCGACACCTGCCACCGTGACGCGACCTGACGCCGCAGCGGTCAGTCCCGCGATCACCTGCAGGGCGGTGCTCTTGCCGGCGCCGTTCGGCCCGGTCAGCACCGTCACCTGGCCCGCATCGATGACTGCGGTCAGGCGGTTCGGGGCGTTACCCGTTCGGGTTGCGACGCTGAGGTTTTCCAGGCGGATCTGTGCGCCGCGGGCAGTGACCGTCCCCTGCCCGGACGGCGCCTGCGCCGGTTCGCCGATGAGTGCGAAAGCTTGATCGGCCGCAGCACGTCCGTCCTGGGCGGCATGGAATTCGGCTCCGATGCGTCGCAGTGGCCAGTACACATCCGGGGCAAGTAACAGCACGGTCAGCCCGACGGGGAGGTTCATCTCGCCGAACACCAGACGCAGACCGATACCGACGGCGACCAGCGCGACGCCCAGTGTGGCCAGCAACTCGAGCACCAGCGCCGACAGGAACGCGATCCGCAGCGTTGCCATCGCCGAACGACGATGTGCGGCACTGAGTTCGGTGATGCGCTGCTCCGGACCCGACGCCCGGCCCAACGCGCGCAGCGTGGGGATCCCGGCGATCAAGTCCAGCAGACGCGACTGCAACGTCGTCATGGCCGCCAGGGCGCTTGCAGATCGTTGGGCCGTGGCCAGGCCGATCAACACCATAAAGAGCGGGATCAGGGGCAGGGTGATCCCCACGATGAGTGTTGATGTCAGGTCGTAGAGCGCGATGACCAGCACGGTGGCGGGGGTCAGTATCGCCGCAAGCAGCAGGGTGGGCAGGTACCCGGTGAAGTAGGGACGCAATCCGTCCAGACCGCGAGTAACCACTACAGCAGCGGAATCACGCTGCGCGGCCAGCTGGTCGGGCTGCCGTGCGGTCACCGCGGTCAACACCTGCCCATTGAGGTCTGCGATCACCGCGCTGGCCCCGCGTTGACCCAGGCGCGCCTGCAACCAGTGCGCGATCGTGCGAATTGTCCATAGCCCCAGCACGATTGACATCGGGATCACCCAGCAGCGCACGCAGCGCGCGGCGGGATCGGTCACCACCCGCGCCACGATGCTTGCCAGCACGATCGCCGATCCGATCGCGCACCCCGAGATCACCACTCCACAGCCCACTACGGCGAGTAGGTAACCGCGTAGCGCCGCGGATGCCCGCCACAGCCGCGGGTCCAGTGGTGCTCGAGAACTCTTGGCGGTCAGGAGGGGCGCCTTCGCAGCCCGATCGACGGCGGGATCCGGTCAGCCGAGATTCGTTGCCGGAAAACCCAATACGTCCACCCCTGATAGACCACCGTCAGCGGAATCATGATGCCCGTTACCCAGGTCATGATCATGAGGGTGTAGGGGGTTGACGAGGCGTTGTAGATCGTGACGTTCCATTGGCTGTTCAGCGTCGAGGGCAACAGGTTGGGGTAGAGCGAACCGAACATCAACACCACCACGCTCGCGACCACGAGCAGGGTGCAAAAGAACGCCCAGCCGTCAGAAATGCGCCGCCACACCAGCAACACCGACATCAGCTGGGCGACAACCGCCACGCCCAGCGCAGCCCACGTCCAGTCCTTACCGTGCGCCAGTTGGGTCCAAATGCCAAACCCGGCAACCAGTCCCGTCGCCGGCAGAGCCAACCACAACGCGAACCGGTGGGCGTCGTCGCGGATGGAACCTTCGGTCTTCAACGACACGAACACCGCGCCGTAGAACATGAACAACGTCGCGGTGGCCAACCCGCCCAGCAGGGTGTAGGGGTTGAGCACGTCGCCGATTGACAGGTGCACCTGACCGTCGGCATCCACGGGAAGGCCGCGCAGCAGGATCGCGAACGCCGTGCCCCACAACACTGCCGGCAGCCAGGAGCCGACCGCAATCGCCAAGTCCGCCAACCCCCGCCATTTCGGGTCGTCGACCTTGCCGCGCCATTCGATGGCGACAACGCGGACGATCATGCCGAACAGGATGGCCAGCAGCGGCAGGTAGAGCGCGGAGAACACGGTGGCATACCAGCCCGGGAAGGCGGCGAACATGGATGCGCCTGCGGTGATCAGCCAGACCTCGTTCGCATCCCAGACGGGACCGATGGTGTTGAGCGCCGCCCGCCGGTGAGCGTCTTTGTCGCCCTTGCTGACCCGCGCGAAAGGCGCCATCAGCATGCCGACGCCGAAGTCGAAACCCTCGAGGATGAAGAAGCCGAGAAACAGCGCCGCAATCAAGCCGAACCACAACTCCTGCAGGTTCATCGTTGACTCCTATCTCAGGTGAGACGGCTTAGTAAGCAAACGACAGGGGTTTCACCTCGTCCTCATCGGACTGCTGATCCGCCGGTGGAGACGCAGCGGGTTCGGCGTCATGTTCCTGTGGGCCTTCGACGATGTAGCGCTTGAGCAACCAGAACCAGATCACCGCAAGTACGGCGTAGATCAACGTGAAGGTGGTGAGCGAAGTGATCACCATGGCAGGCGCGTGGTGCGAGACCCCGGCCGCGACGTTGAGACGCACGCTCTGGTCACCGGTGGGGTTGGGCACGACAAGCCAAGGCTGGCGGCCCATCTCGGTGAACACCCAGCCGGCGCTGTTGGCCAGGAACGGCGTCGGAATGGTGAGTAGGGCGAATAACCCGAACCAACGCTGATTCGGGATCCGGCCGCGGCGCGTCAGCCACAGCGCCACCAGGGCGAACAAGATCGGGATGGCCAGCAGGCCGATCATCATGCGGAACGACCAATAGGTGACAAACAGGTTGGGGCGGTAGTCGTTCGGCCCGAACCGCTGCTGGTAGTCACGCTGGATGTCGCGCACGCCCTGCAGCTTGACGCCCTCGAACTTGCCCTCCGCCAGGAACGGCAGCACATACGGCACTTCGATCACCCGGGTGAGGGCGTCGCAGTTGTTCTGTCTGCCGACGGTGAGGATGGAGAAGTCCGGGTCGACCTGGGTGTCGCACAACGATTCTGCCGACGCCATCTTCATCGGCTGCTGTTGGAACATCAGCTTGCCCTGGAAGTCGCCGGTGAAGAACATGCCGACGGCTGAAAGCAACACCACCCAGCACCCCAGGACGGTGGCCGGGCGATACATCGCCCGGGTGCCGGGGTCCACAGTGCTGGTCTGGGACCGGACCAACCACCATGCGCTGACGGCCGCGACGAAGGTCCCCGCGGTCAGCAGCGCGCCGGTGATGGTGTGCGCGAACGCCGTCAGACCGGTGTTGTTGGTGAGCAGCGCCCAGATGTTGGTCAGCTCGGCGCGCCGGGTCTGCGGGTTGTAGTGCACGCCCACCGGGTGCTGCATGAAGGAATTCGCCGAAATGATGAAGAACGCCGAGACGTTGACGCCGATGGCGACGATCCAGATGCAGGCCAGGTGCACCAGTTTGGGCAGCCGCCCCCAGCCGAAGATCCACAACCCGATGAAGGTCGATTCGAAGAAGAAGGCGAGCAGGCCTTCCATCGCCAACGGGGCGCCGAATACGTCGCCGACGAAGCGCGAGTACTCACTCCAGTTCATGCCGAACTGGAATTCCTGGACGATCCCGGTCGCGACGCCGATGGCGAAGTTGATCAGGAACAACTTGCCGAAGAACTTGGTAAGCCGGTACCACGCAACGTTATCGGTGGCCACCCAGGCGGTCTGCATGATCGCCAGCAGGGGAGCCAGACCGATGGTCAATGGCACGAAAATGAAGTGGTAGACGGTGGTGATACCGAACTGCCACCGCGATATGTCGACGACATTCATGTCATCTCCCGAGGTCGCGGACTAAACCATTGACTACGACAGAGTGTAGTAGTCGCATTGGGTGAGTGCTAGCGCAGCGAGTGTGACGCTTTGCGGATCCCGAATGCGGAGACCACCTCGAAAATCCCGATGACGACCAGCCAGATGCCGACCACCAGCGCCAGCGTGATGATCGACTTGAACGGCGAGGCCATCACCACGATCCCGGCCAGCAGGCTGATCACGCCGATGAAGATGGCCCAGCCCCGGCCGGGCAGGTGGGGGTCGCTGACGGCCGAAACGGTCGTCGCCACCCCACGGAAGATGAACCCGACCCCGATCCAGATGGCCAGCAACAGCACGGCGTCCCCGAAGTGCCGAAACGCCAGCACGGCAAGAATCAGCGATGCCGCACCGCTGACGAACAACAAGACGCGACTGCCCGCCGAGACATGCAGCGAAAAGGCGAACACCACCTGGGCGGCGCCGGTGATCAACAGGTAGACGCCAAACGCGATGGCCGCCGCCAGCACGGATATCTGCGGCCATGCTAAGACGACGACGCCGAGAACGGTTGACAGGATCCCCGACGCCAGCGTCGATTTCCACAGGTGCGGCAACAGGCTGGGCGGCGAGGTCGGAACAGGGGCTGCATGGGTTGGTTCCATGGCACCAGTGTGACGCAAGTGATGGGCCTGGTATAGGGGCTTTTGCGGCCTAGACGTGCGCGGCGTGGGCCTCGTCGGCGGGTAGTTCGTCGGGCTGCTCGCTTACCTTGCGGCCGACCAGGTACCAAGTGCGCATCAATCCCTTGCCCTTGACGTCGATGTGGCCGCGCTCGCGTAACACGAAGTCTTCCTTCAGCCGTTCGTAGACGTCGTCGGGCACTTGTATCTGACCGACAGAATCGGTGGATTCCATTCGCGAGGCGACGTTCACGGCGTCACCCCAGACGTCGTAGAAGAACCGGCGCGAACCAACCACGCCCGCGACCACCGGACCGGTGGCCAACCCGACCCGCAGCGGCACCGCCCGCCCATGCGGATCCTTGAGGGTTGCTGCGACATCGGCCATTTCGAGGGCAAAATCGGCCAACGCCCGCACGTGATCGGGGCGCGGCCGCGGAACGCCACTGACCACCATGTAGCAATCGCCGGTGACTTTGATCTTTTCCAGGTCGTGCTTGTCGACGAGTTCGTCGAAAGCGCCGTACAGCCGGTCCAGGAACCGCACCAGGTCCGCCGGCGCGGTGTTGCTGGCCCGCTCGGTGAAGCCGACGATATCGGCGAACAACACCGAGGCCTCGTCGTACTTGTCGGCAATGATCTGCCGTTCCGGCTCCTTGAGCCGCTCGGCGATGCTGGCCGGGAGAATGTTCGCCAGCAACGCCTCGGACCGCTCGTACTGCTCTTCCATGACGGCTTCCGCGCGAGCGGTGTCGCGCAAGGCGAACCACATCGTCACGACCACCATGACGCAGGCCGAGATCGTGGTGATGACGAAGCCCGCAGACTGGGCCCAGATCGGCTGCAGGCCGGTGTCGCGGGGGATCAGGAACTCGGTCGCGATGACCAGCGCCGCTGCTACCGCTGCCAGCAGGCTGGCCAACACGATGTGTTCGGCACCCAGTACCAGCACCACCAGGCACGCACCGACGATGAAGAACAGCTGTGCGCCCGAGCTGGTTCCCACGTCCCAGCAGCTGGCGAAGACGGTGACATAGGCCGCGGTGATGAATGTCAGCGGTGCCACCAGATCCCCGAAACGGTGCAGGGTGGGAACGACGGCAAAGATCAGCGCCGCGCAGATGTTGATCGAGACGACCTGCCACAGCCAGGTGCCCAACAGCAACTGCATAGCGACGAAGCTCGCGCTGACGATCACCGATAACCAAGCGGCGATGTTGAGGATTCGAGCCCGACGGGCGGCGCTGGCCGCGTAGTGCTGCCGGAGGTCGCGGGTCTGTGTGCGAACGGCGGCGACACAGTCTGGCCGGCTTGCGGATCTGTCATCGCCAGCTGAGAGGGCACCGCATTTTTTAGCGGCCACGACGTCAAGGGTAACCGTCGAGCTCGGCATTTACCGAGTGTGGCGATATTGGTGGGCGACGGCGCCTGGTGCCCTCGGTGAGATTCGAACTCACACTGTACGGGTTTTGAATCCGTTTCCTCTGCCAGTTGGGATACGAGGGCTGGTCTCGGCTGTCCGGGTACCTACCTTAGAGGAACCCCCCGAGCGCCCGTCACAGCCGTCACGACACAATATCCGTCATGACCGGCCCAACCACCGACGCTGACGCCGCTCCGAAGCGGCGGGTCCTGATCGCTGAAGACGAGGCGCTCATCCGCATGGACCTTGCGGAGATGCTGCGCGAAGAGGGGTACGACATCGTCGGCGAGGCCGGTGACGGGCAAGAAGCCGTCGAACTGGCCGAGCAGCACAAACCAGATCTGGTGATCATGGACGTGAAGATGCCGCGGCGCGACGGCATCGACGCTGCGGCCGAAATAGCCAGTAAGCGCATTGCGCCGATTGTGGTGCTCACCGCGTTCAGCCAGCGGGATCTGGTCGAACGTGCCCGCGACGCCGGAGCCATGGCGTATCTGGTCAAGCCGTTCACCGCGAGCGACCTGGTTCCGGCCATCGAACTGGCGGTGAGCCGCTTCAGTGAGCTGACTGAGTTGGAACGCGAAGTGGCGACGCTGTCCGAGCGATTGGAAACGCGCAAGCTGGTCGAGCGCGCCAAGGGCCTGCTCCAGGTGAAGCAGGGCATGACCGAGCCGGAGGCGTTCAAGTGGATTCAGCGTGCCGCCATGGACCGGCGGACGTCGATGAAGCGGGTCGCCGAGGTCGTGCTCGAGACGCTCGACAAGGCCGAGTAACAGCAGCCTCGCGTTCCGTGGCGAGGGCGCGTGTCGGCACAGCGACACGCGGCCGCGGCTGGCATTTCGCGGACTCTCGCGCCCAGAACCAAGCGCTGTCTAGCGCGCCACCACCACCGACGAGCCGTGTCCGAACAACCCCTGGTTGGCGGTGACGCCGACGGTCGCGTTCTCCACCTGCCGGCCGGTGGCCTGCCCCCGCAGTTGCCAGGTCAACTCGCAGACCTGCGCGATCGCCTGAGCGGGGATCGCCTCGCCGAAGCACGCCAGCCCACCGGACGGATTGACCGGCACCCTGCCGCCAAGAGCGGTCGCCCCGCTGCGCAACAGTTGCTCGGCCTCGCCCTTCGCGCACAACCCGAGGTGCTCGTACCAGTCGAGTTCTAGCGCGGTGGACAGGTCGTAAACCTCGGCCAGGCTGACGTCCTCGGGCCCGATGCCGGCCTCGGCGTAGGCGGCGTCAAGGATCTGGTCCTTGAACACCCGCTCGGGTGCCGCTACGGCGGCGGTGGAATCCGTTGCGATGTCGGGCAATTCGGGTAAGTGCTGCGGGTATTGCGGCGTGACCGTGCTGACGGCGCGCACCGATGGAACCCCGTCCAACGACCCGAGGTGTTTGCGGGCGAACTCCGCGCTGGCCACGATCAGCGCCGCCGCGCCGTCGGAGGTCGCGCAGATGTCCAGCTGGCGCAACGGATCGCTGACCACCGGGCTGGCCAGTACATCCTCGATCGAGGACTCCTTGCGGTAGCGGGCATTCGGGTTCTGCAAACCGTGCTGGGAGTTCTTGACCTTCACCTGCGCGAAGTCTTCCGATGTCGCGCCGTACAAATCCATCCGTCGCCGCGCGAGCAGTGCGAAGTACACCGGGTTCATCGCGCCGATCAGGTGGAACCGCTGCCAGTCGGGGTCATTCTTGCGTTCCCCACCGACTGGGGCGAAAGCGCCCTTGGGTGTGGTGTCGGCGCCGATCACCAGCGCGACGTCGCAGAAGCCGGCCAGGATGTGGGCGCGGGCGCTTTGCAGCGCCTGCGATCCGCTGGCGCATGCCGCATAACTGGAGCTGACCGGCACGCCGTTCCATCCGAGCTTCTGCGCGAAGGTCGACCCGGCAATAAAACCGGGGTAGCCGTTGCGGATGGTGTCGGCGCCGGCGACCAGCTGGATCTGCCGCCAGTCCAGGCCGGCTTCGGCCAGCGCCGCCCGCGCGGCGACCACGCCGTATTCGGTGAAGTCGCGGCCCCATTTGCCCCACGGGTGCATGCCGGCGCCGAGGATGTACAGCGGTTCGGGCGGGCTCATGACGAGACCTTCCACGCGTGCACAGTCCGTTCGACCCCGTCGGAATCGGTGAACAACGTCATGGTGGTCAGCTCCATCTCCATGCCGACCTTCAGATCGGCCGCCAGCGTGCCGTCGACCACCTTGCCCAGCACGATGATCCCTTCGTCGGCCAGTTCCACCGCGGCGATGGCGAACGGCTCGAACGGCTCCGCGGCGGGGTAGGGGGCCGGTGGCGGATAACGGTTCTCGGTGTAGCTCCACAACGTGCCGCGCCTCGACAGCGCGACGGACTCTAGTGAGTCGCCGTCACACGCCGGATTAGGGCAGTTGTTGTCGCGCGGCGGGAAGACGAACGTGCCGCACTTGACGCACTTACTGCCGATCAGATGCGGATTTCCGGCCTCGTCGGTGGCGAACCACCCGTCGATCGCGGGTTCGGGAATGCTGACCTCTGGCACCGGGCCAGCGTACCCAGCCCAGGCGCAAAACTGAAACGTGTTCCAGTTCTGCCGGGCGCATCGGGTGTCAGCCGGGTTGCCTAGAGTGTGAGCCGTGAGTAACGCGGGCGGGGTGGCCGAAAAACCGACGCTGATGCTGCTGGATGGCAATTCGCTGGCGTTCCGGGCGTTCTACGCGTTGCCGGCGGAGAACTTCAAGACACGCGGGGGCCTGACCACCAACGCGGTCTATGGCTTCACCGCCATGCTGATCAACCTGTTGCGGGACGAGGCGCCGACGCATATCGCCGCGGCGTTCGACGTCTCGCGTCAGACCTTCCGCTCTGAGCGCTACCCGGAGTACAAGGCCAACCGGTCCTCGACTCCCGATGAGTTCCACGGTCAGATCGACATCACCAAGGAAGTGCTTGGCGCACTGGGCATTACCGTGCTGGCCGAGCCGGGTTTCGAAGCCGACGACATCATCGCCACTCTTGCCACCCAGGCGGAGAACGAGGGCTACCGGGTGCTGGTCGTCACCGGCGACCGTGACGCGCTGCAGTTGGTCAGCGACGACGTGACGGTGCTCTATCCGCGCAAAGGTGTCAGCGAACTCACCCGCTTCACCCCGGAAGCCGTCGTCGAGAAATACGGTCTCACTCCCCGGCAGTACCCGGATTTCGCCGCGCTGCGCGGCGACCCCAGCGACAACCTCCCCGGTATTCCTGGCGTGGGGGAGAAGACGGCGTCGAAGTGGATCATCGAGTACGGCTCGCTGCAGTCCCTGGTCGATAGCGTGGACTCGGTGCGCGGCAAGGTGGGCGACGCGTTGCGCGCGCATGTGGCCAACGTGGTGCTGAACCGGGACCTCACCGAACTGGTCAAGGACGTGCCGCTGGCCCAGACGCCCGACACCCTTCGGTTACAGCCGTGGGACCGCGACCTGATCCACCGACTCTTCGACGACCTGGAGTTTCGCGTCCTGCGAGACCGCCTGTTCGACACGTTGGCTGCGGTAGAACCGGAGGTCGACGAGGGCTTCGACGTGCGCGGCGGCGCGCTCGAACCCGGCACGGTGGCCCAGTGGCTGTCCGAGCACGCGGACGACGGGCGCCGGTCGGGATTGACGGTGGTGGGCACTCATCTCCCGCACGGCGGGGACGCCACCGCGCTGGCGATCGCGGCCGCAGACGGGGACGGCGCCTACATCGACACCGCCGCGCTGACCCCCGAGGACGACGCCGCGCTGGCGGCCTGGCTGTCCGACCCGGACAGGCCCAAGGCCCTGCATGAAGCGAAGCTGGCCATCCATGACCTGACCGGGCGGGGCTGGACGCTGGGTGGTGTCACCTCCGACACCGCGCTCGCGGCCTACCTGGTGCGCCCCGGACAACGCAGCTTCACCCTCGACGATCTCTCGTTGCGCTACCTGCGCCGCGAACTGCGCGCGGAAAACCCTGAACAGCAACAGCTTTCGCTGCTCGACGACCTTGACGAATCGGGCGGGGCGGACGACCAGGCGGTCCAGACCAGCATCCTGCGCGCCCGCGCCGTCGCCGACCTCGCCGACGCCCTGGATGCCGAACTGGCCCGCATCGATTCCACCGCCCTGCTGGGTGAGATGGAGCTGCCGGTGCAGCAGGTGCTGGCCGAGATGGAGCATGCCGGGATCGCCGTCGACCTGGCCAAGCTCACCGAGTTGCAGAGCGAGTTCGCCGAGCAGATCCGCGATGCCGCCGAGGCTGCCTACGCAGTGATCGGTAAACAGATCAACCTCGGTTCACCCAAGCAGCTGCAGGTGGTGCTGTTCGACGAGCTCGGCATGCCCAAGACCAAGCGGACCAAGACGGGTTACACCACGGACGCGGATGCTGTGCAGGGTCTTTTTGAAAAGACCGGTCACCCGTTTCTGCAGCATCTGCTGACCCACCGCGATGTCACCCGGCTCAAGGTCACCGTCGACGGCCTGCTGAACTCGGCGGCCGCCGACGGCCGGATCCACACCACGTTCAATCAGACCATCGCCGCCACCGGCCGGTTGTCCTCAACCGAACCGAACTTGCAGAACATCCCGATCCGCACCGACGCCGGCCGCCGGATCCGGGACGCATTCATCGTCGGAAGCGGCTACCACGAGCTGATGACCGCGGACTACAGCCAGATCGAGATGCGGATCATGGCGCACCTGTCGCGTGATCAGGGGCTGATCGAAGCGTTCAACACCGGGGAGGACCTGCATTCCTTCGTTGCCTCCCGTGCCTTCGGCGTGCCGATCGAAGAGGTCACCGGCGAACTGCGACGCCGGGTCAAGGCGATGTCCTATGGCTTGGCCTACGGGTTGAGCGCCTACGGATTGTCCGCCCAGCTCAAGATCTCCACCGAAGAGGCCAAAGAGCAGATGGACCAGTACTTCTCCCGGTTCGGTGGCGTGCGCGACTACCTGTTTGCGGTCGTCGAACAGGCCCGCAAGGACGGTTACACCTCGACCGTGCTGGGCCGACGGCGTTACCTGCCCGAGCTGGACAGCAGCAACCGTCAGGTCCGTGAGGCCGCCGAGCGTGCGGCGCTCAACGCCCCGATACAGGGCAGCGCGGCGGACCTGATCAAGGTGGCGATGATCGAGGTGGACAAAGCGATCAAGCAGGCCGGCCTGGCGTCCCGAATGTTGCTTCAGGTGCACGACGAGTTGCTGTTCGAGATCGCGGCCGGGGAACGTGATCAGCTTGAGGCGCTGGTCCGCGACAAGATGGGCGGCGCCTATCCGTTGGATGTGCCGCTCGAGGTGTCGGTGGGCTACGGCCGCAGCTGGGACGCCGCCGCCCACTGAGCCGAACTCAAACTGCTCAGTCGAACTTCAGACTGCTCAGCCGAACTTAAACTGCTCAGCCGAACTTAAACTGCTCAGGTGTCCGAACCGGCTCAGCGTCCGCCGCTCCTGCGTTATCCGCTGGTGGTGGCGTCGAAGTTGTTCGGTCTGTTACCGGCCCCGGTGGCCGACGCGCTATTAACAGTGCTCGCGCGGCTTGTGTACTGGCGAGGCCGTGCCCAGCACTTGAATGTGTTGCAGGACTTCCGCGACAACGTCGACCCGACGGCCCAGTTCTCGTCCCGGAAATGGCGCCCCGTGCAGGCGATGTATCGCGCGCTGGTCCGCAACGCCAACGACGCCATCTGGTTCCTCGCCGCGCCGCACGACACCGCGCTGCGGCGCTTCCGCATCGCAGATCCGTCACCTATCTATGCCGCGCTCGAGGCCGGTCGCCCTGCCGGAGTCGGTGCCATCGTCGCCTTCCCGCATCTCGGCTCATATGCGGCGCTACCGATCGTGCTGGCACTCAACGGCCTGCCGGTTACCGCCGTCGTGAATCGACAGCCTGCCCTGATGCAATGGGTGCTTACCCGGGGCGCGCAGAAGGCCGACTTGGAACTCATCGTCATCGAGCGCCACGGTGGCGTCAGCACCACCACGGCCATGGCCGACGCCATCCGTCGCGGCCGCATCGTCGCGATCGCCGGCGACTACTTCAGAGCCCGAGAGGGCGCGCAGGGCGGGACAAGTGCGGGCGTCCAGGTCGACCTGGCCGGCATCAAGCGCCCGGTCGGTGCGGGCCCGGCGCTGCTGGCCCTGCGCACCGGCGCGTTGATCGTGCCCGGCGCGGTTTTCCAGCGCAAACATCGGCGAGAACCCGTTTTCGGCGAGCCGATTGCTGCCGAAGTTCCGCTCGGCGGCGACGATCAGAACGTGCGAGACGCAGTGCAGGCAACCTCGCAACGGGTCGCCGACGCGATCGCTTTGTTCATCCGCCGCGAGCCGGACCAGTGGCTGATGCCCGGCGGCCTGGTGTCGGACTCGGTTGGGCGCCGGCCCTAGCCCGCCGCACGCGGGAGTCGCCTGCGTGCGCCCGCGGGGCACCCGGTAGTCTGACCAGTGATTTCGACCGAGTTTGGCCAGCGTGTATGCAGTCGAGTAGCCTCGACAGGTACCCGTTTGCGCTCGATCGCGGGTCACACCAATAACTCAAGTCCCAAGTCCCTACGATGAACCCTGTCCGGAGCAACCCAACAATATGCCGAGTCCCGCCGTCACCTCGCCGCAAGTAGCCATCAACGACATAGGCTCCGCCGAGGATTTTCTCGCAGCAATAGACAAAACGATCAAGTACTTCAACGATGGCGACATCGTCGAAGGCACCATCGTCAAAGTTGACCGGGACGAGGTGCTCCTCGACATCGGCTACAAGACCGAAGGGGTCATCCCCGCCCGCGAGCTCTCCATCAAGC
Organism: Mycobacterium asiaticum; assembly: GCF_001673315.1. Taxonomy (GTDB): domain Bacteria; phylum Actinomycetota; class Actinomycetes; order Mycobacteriales; family Mycobacteriaceae; genus Mycobacterium; species Mycobacterium asiaticum_B. The sequence goes on from NZ_LZLQ01000124.1 coordinate 105,672, forward strand.
ACGATGTCGACCCCAACGAGGTCGTTACCGTCGGCGATGAGGTCGAGGCCCTGGTTCTCACCAAAGAGGACAAAGAAGGCCGTCTGATCCTGTCCAAGAAGCGCGCCCAGTACGAGCGCGCCTGGGGCACCATCGAGGAGCTCAAGGAGAAGGACGAGGCCGTCAAGGGCACCGTCATCGAGGTCGTCAAGGGCGGTCTGATCCTCGACATCGGGTTGCGCGGCTTCCTGCCCGCCTCGCTGGTCGAGATGCGCCGGGTGCGCGATCTGCAGCCGTACATCGGCAAGGAGATCGAAGCCAAGATCATCGAGCTGGACAAGAACCGCAACAACGTGGTGCTGTCGCGGCGCGCCTGGCTGGAGCAGACCCAGTCCGAGGTGCGCAGCGAGTTCCTCAACCAGCTGCAGAAGGGCACCATCCGCAAGGGTGTCGTCTCCTCCATCGTCAACTTCGGCGCATTCGTCGACCTCGGCGGTGTGGACGGTCTGGTGCACGTCTCCGAGCTGTCCTGGAAGCACATCGACCACCCGTCCGAGGTGGTGCAGGTGGGCGACGAGGTCACCGTCGAGGTGCTCGACGTCGACATGGACCGCGAGCGGGTTTCGTTGTCGCTCAAGGCGACTCAGGAAGACCCGTGGCGGCACTTCGCCCGTACCCACGCGATCGGTCAGATCGTGCCGGGCAAGGTCACCAAGCTGGTGCCGTTCGGTGCATTCGTGCGTGTCGAAGAGGGCATCGAGGGTCTGGTGCACATCTCCGAGCTGGCCGAGCGCCACGTCGAGGTGCCCGACCAGGTGGTTGCCGTGGGCGACGACGCGATGGTCAAGGTCATCGACATCGACCTGGAGCGTCGCCGGATCTCGCTGTCGCTCAAGCAGGCCAACGAGGACTACACCGAGGAGTTCGACCCCGCCAAGTACGGCATGGCCGACAGCTACGACGAGCAGGGCAACTACATCTTCCCCGAAGGCTTCGACGCCGAAACCAACGAGTGGATCGAAGGTTTCGACACCCAGCGCAACGAATGGGAAGCCCGCTACGCCGAGGCCGAGCGTCGCCACAAGATGCACACTGCGCAAATGGAGAAGTTCGCCGCGGCTGAGGCAGCCGACCACGGCGGGCAGTCGTCCTCGAGCAGCAGCTCCTCGGAGAAGTCCGCGGGTGGGTCGCTGGCCAGCGACGCCCAGCTGGCGGCTCTGCGGGAGAAGCTCGCCGGCAGCGCATAGCAGCACGCCGGATGCTGCGCATCGGGCTGACCGGTGGCATCGGTGCCGGAAAGTCGGCGCTGTCCAAGACGTTCGCGGAGCTCGGTGGCATCATCGTCGACGGTGATGTCATCGCCCGCGAGGTCGTCGAGCCAGGCACCGAGGGATTGAAATCCCTGGTCGACACGTTCGGTGAGGACATCCTGCAGCCCGACGGGTCGCTGGATCGTCCCGCGTTGGCGGCCAAGGCGTTTGCCAACGACGAAGAGCGCCAGAAGCTCAACGGCATCGTTCATCCACTGGTCGGCAAGCGGCGCGCGGAGATCATCGCCGGCGTTTCTCCGGATGCCGTTGTGGTGGAAGATATTCCGCTGCTGGTCGAGTCCGGCATGGCGCCGCTGTTTCCGTTGGTGATCATCGTGCACGCTGACGTCGAGTTGAGGGTGCAACGCCTGGTCGAGATCCGTGGCATGACCGAGGACGACGCGCGAGCCAGGATCTCCGCACAGGCCACCGACGAGCAACGCAGGGCAGTGGCCGACATTTGGCTGGACAATTCGGGCAGGCCGGAAGCGTTGGCGGAACGGGCCCGCGACGTATGGCACAACCGGATACTTCCGTTCTCGCACAATCTTTCTCAGCGCCAGCCCGCGCGGACACCGGCACGGGTGGTTTCGGCTGATCCGAGTTGGGCGGAGCAAGCCCAACGCATCGTCAAGCGATTGCAGACCACGTGTGGTCACCGGGCCGTGCGAGTGGACCACATCGGGTCGACCGCGGTACCGAAACTCGACGCCAAAGACGTGATCGACATCCAGGTCACCGTCGAATCCCTGGATGCCGCCGAAGAACTCGTCGAACCGTTGTTGTCCGCCGGCTATCCGCGCCTCGAGCACATCACTCAGGACGCCGCCAAGACCGATGCCCGCAGCACCGTACCGGGCATCGACCACAGCGACGATCCCGCGTTGTGGGGCAAGCGCATTCACGCCTCAGCCGACCCCGGGCGGCCGACCAACGTCCATATCCGCACTGCGGGGTGGCCCAATCAGCAGTTCGCTCTACTGTTCGTCGACTGGCTCAAAGCCAATGCCGATGTGTGCGAGAAGTATTCGGCAGTCAAACAGGACGCGGATGCGAGCGCCGGCGGCGACATCGTGCGCTACATCACCGCGAAGGAGCCGTGGTTCCGGGACGCCTACCGGCGAGCCTGGGAGTGGGCCGACGCCACCGGTTGGAAGCCGTAGCGTCTCATGCCATTCGTCACCGACATCCTCGGCCCGCGGCGGCCCGTCGTGGACGAGGCACCGCCGTTGGTGGCCGGTCGGCGCCGGCGTACCAGCACCATCGATACTCATCCGGACGGCCCGCGGGGATCCCTGGTCGACCTGCGGGCGCGCGACGCCGTAGCGGCCGGCGCGGGCTCTCTCGATGTGCAAGTCGACGTGCGGGGAGAAATCCACGTGCGGGACGAAATCCGGGTACGGGCACACCTGACCGACTCCGTCATCGACGACATCAGTGCCGCGCCGCAGGACAGCCGCCTGCAGACGCTGCGCGGCAGTCGCGTGGGTGCGGGTTTTCGATCGAAGATCGGCCAACTCTTCCCGGACGAAGTGCAGCGGGCGAGCCTGTTGCATCTGCTGCTCGACGACTGGGTGGGGGCCGCCCTGGTGTCCGGGTATGCCACTCAGTACGCGGCCATCGTCGACGGCACCGAGCAGAAGTTCCCGCCCGGCATCGCCGACCGGATGGCCGGGATTTGCGCGGGTTTCGCACCTGAGGCGTCGTTGATCAGCTACACCCGGCAGCACGACGTGATTCCCACGGGTCGCGGTCCGCGGGCGCCCACGCTGAACGGACTGCATGAGGTCGAACCGCTCCGGGCGCGGGGAATGCGCAGGTTCCGCCGGCTCGACATGTCGCCCGCGGACGCCTCTTCGGCGCAGTTCGACGCCCATTTCCGTGATTCCTACACCGACGACGACCTGGTGGAGACGATCGTGCACGAGTACACCGTCGCCGGCAGGGTCGACACCTCGACGCGGACCATCACCGCGGTGAGCGCAGAGGTGCGGGTGCTGCCGTGGCAGGAATGCCCCCGCGCCATCGGGAGCGCTGCGGATGTTCAAGGAATGACACTCGCCGAGCTACGGCAGCGGGTCCGAGGTGAGTTCGTCGGGACCAGCACCTGCACGCACCTCAACGACACGCTCCGGGCCATCGCCGATCTGGACGCCCTACTGGATCTCGGCTGAGGTAAACAGTGGCCATGCGTACCGTGCATGTCGAAACCGTCCTGCCTACCGGCGCCGAGCGGGTCTGGTCGGCAATGCTGTCGCCCGCCACCTTTCTCTACGTCTGCAAAGGGTTGTTCGGCTTCCCGTCGTTGGCCGGACGCACCGAAGCGCTGCGGGAAGGCGAGCAGGGGACCGGATGGTTGTTCGCGTTCCACCTACTGCCGGCCTACCGGCACACCATCGAAGTCGTCGAGGTCGACGAGAGCACCGGAACAATCCGCACCCGCGAACACGGCGGCCTGCTCAAAGCCTGGAACCACACCTTGCACGTCGAGCCGCTCGCGGCGGGGTCCTGCCGCTACAGCGACACCGTCGACATCGACGCCGGCGCGATGACCGGCGTAGTCGTCGCCGTCGCGAACGGGATCTATCGGTACCGGCAGCGGCGCTGGCACAAGCTGGTCCGCAGGCACCTCACGACCTAAACCCGTCCCGCCAGCTGAGCTGCATGCCCTGCGAGCCCAGCCAGGCCTGTAGGTCGTAACCGTTGCGAGCCAGCCCGTCGACGGCGGTCACCGCCCGTCGCACCGCCAGTTCCGCGACGTCTGGACTCAACAACCCTTGCCGTACGGCGGCGACCAGCTCGTCGACGTCGGCCAGACCGGCACCCAGACCAGTGCGGACCTCGATGTCGAGGTAGTGGTCCTCAGAACGCCACGCCGTCTGGCCGGGCGTGTATTCGCCAATGTCGAGGTAATAGTCGTGGTCGCGCTCATGGCCAGGGTTGAAGTGAAAAACTGTGGCGCGCAAGCCCAATGACGGCAACAGCCACGATTCGAGGTAGCGGAACTGAGTCCGCCCGGGCGTCGGCCGGGCGACGTAGAGGCCCCACGGCTGCACAACGTATTCGTCCACCGCCCGCACGATGCCTTTGGGATCGGTGTTGGTGCGGGCAGCCAGGTCAAACGTCTCGTGCTTGGGCGGATGGATGGTCTCACTCTAACGACCGAGCTATCTACGGAGCCGAATCCTCCACCGAAGGAAGCAGGCGTAGAACACCGACAGCCCGGCAAGCATGCCCATGTCGGTCAGCCAGCTCTTCGACGTGTGATCCCAGAACCGGTCTTGCGGCACCAGCGAGCCCGGCACCAGGTGCCGCAGATCGACCGTCGAAGCCGCCGCCGCGTAGCCCCAGCGTGCCGGCATCGCGAACGACAGCTGGTTCAGCGCGAGCCTGCCAGTCACCGGCACCATCCCGCCGCACAACACGAGTTGCGCCATCACCGTCACCACGAACAACGGCATGATCTGCTCGCTGGAGCGCACCAGCGACGAAATGGCCAGGCCGAGGATGGCCGAGGCGACGCAGGTCGCGGCGACGGTGGTGAACAGCTCTACCGAGGCGCCGAGCGTCGAATGGCCCATCAGCACGGCGCCCCGCGTCGGTGCGCTCTTGCCGACCACCACGATCGCGGTGATGATCGCCGACTGCATAATCGCGAACCCGCAATACACCAGCGTCTTTGCCAGCAGGTAGGCCGTGGTGGACAGCCCGACGGCCTGTTCGCGCTGGAAGATGGCCCGCTCGCCGACCAGGTCGCGGATCGTCAGCGCGGTTCCCATGAACGCAGCGGCCGGCAGCAGCAGCGCCAGGATCTGGGCGGCCTCGTCCGGCGTGCCCGCGTTGGGCCCAGGAGCGCGAAATCCGTTGCTACCCGGCACTGTCAGGGACAACGAACCCAGAATGAACGGCAGCAGCGCCAGGAAGACGAAGTAGGCGCGGTCGGCGACCACCAGTCGAACCTGTCGCCGCGCGATGGTGGAGATCTGGCGGCGCACGCTGGTATGCACCGGCGCGCCGAGATCGGCGGGCTCAGCGGCCCCGGCGGGCGGCTGGCGCAGGTTCTGGGCTTCGGTCTGGGCCAGGAAGCGTCGGTTCGCCTCGTCCGGGTCGGCGCCCACCTGGCTGAAGATTTTGGCCCAGTTGGTGGTGCCCATCGCATCGCCGATCTGGTCCGGCGGGCCGCAGTAGGCGGTCTTGCCGCCCGGAGCCACCAGCAGCAGCTGATCGCAGGTGTCCAGGTAGGACAGCATGTGCGTGACCACGATGACCACCCGCCCGGCGTCGGCGAGCTGGCGCAGCATCGTCATGACCTGGTGGTCGAGCGCCGGGTCCAGGCCCGAGGTCGGCTCGTCGAGAATCAGCAGCGATGGTCCGGTGAGCAGCTCCAGCGCGACCGAGGCCCGCTTGCGCTGGCCCCCGGACAGCTTGTCGACCCGGGTGTCGGCGTGCTTGGTCAGGTCAAGCTCCTTGAGCACCTGGGTGACTACCCTGGCCCGGTCGGCTTTGCTGGTATCGGGCGGCAGCCGGAGTTCGGCGGCGTATCCCAGGGCCTGGTTGACGGTGAGCTGGCGGTGCACGACGTCGTCTTGGGGGACGATTCCGATCCGGCTGCGCAGCGAGGCGTACTCGGCGTGGATGTCATGGCCTTCGAAACTGACCGAACCCGAGCTGGGGCGGGCATACCCGGCGATGAGCCGGGCCAGTGTGCTCTTGCCTGCACCCGAGCCGCCGATCACGGCGGTCAGCGTGCCGGGTCGGGCGACCAGGGAAATGCCGTCGAGCAGCCGTTTGCCGTTGTCGACGGTGTAGTTGACGCTGCGTACTTCCAAACCGCCTGTGCGAGTCTCGGTTTCGCGGCGCGGGACGAGGGTGTCTTCGCGGAACTCCAGGTCGACGTTGCCGATGGTGACCACGTCACCCTTGGACAGGATCGCCGATCCCACCCTGGTGCCGTTGACGAACGTCCCGTTGATGCTGCGGTCCTGGATCTCGGTGCCCAGCGGGGTGTCCCGCAACACGGCGTGCTGACGGGAGGCCAGCACATCGGAGACGACGATGTCGCTGTCGTTGGCCCGGCCGATCGTCTGGGTGCCCGACGACTTCGCGGTGCCGGTGGCCCCAGATGAGCGGGGTGACAGGATCCGCACCATCCTGGTGGCCAGACTCGACACGTCGGCGGACCTGATGTCGATTTCGGTCATCTCCGCCGGTTCCGGCCGGATATTGGCCTGGATGTTGGACTGGATGTTGGACTGGATGTTGGACGAAGTGATCTCCTCCGGCGGCGCTGGCGGCACCGCCCGACGCCCCGGACGCCGTGGGGTCGTTCGCGTCGGCGCGGGATGGACCCGTCCTCGCGGGGGACGGGTCGCAGGGCGCGGAGGTGGTGGTGGGACTGTGGACCAGGCCAGCGTGGGCGGACCGCTGTCGTGCGCCGTTCTGGGCTTGGCGACGGGCGGGCGGGTCGTGGCGCCTCGTTGCTGACCGATCTCGAATGTCAGTCGCGGCCCGGCCGGGTTCCCCACGTTGATGCTTTGCCCGTCGTGGATGTCGACCACCGGCATCCGGTAGCCGTTGACGTAGGTGCCGTTCAACGAGCCGTTGTCGATCGCCAGCCACCGCCCTTGGTCGAACCGCAGCACCAGGTGCGCCCGGGAGATACGCGGGTCCGGGATGCGTAGGTCGGCGTGTAGGTCTCGTCCGATGATCACCTCGTAACCGGGGGCGAACGAAATCTGTGTACCGTCGTGCCGGATGGTCAGCGCGGGAGGGGCTGGTCGACTCACCAGAACAGTATCCGTGCACTTTCTGAGTGTGCTCTGTGTGACGCAGCTGTGAGTCCGCTATGTTTCGGCGCGGCCATACATAGCTGCTACACAGCCTGTATCGGCCCAGTGCCCAGCCAACTTCCGGCATCATCGCAAAAGGTATGCACGCGATCTCACGTAGTGCCGAGCCCGAGGGGAGGGATAACGCACATGGACGACCACAGCGGTGCCACCCGGCGCCTGCATGCCGGTCGGCGCCTGCTGCGCGCGAGCTTTCAATCCCTACCTTCGGTGAGCGTCGCTCACCTCCGCCGCCGCGTTCCACCCGTCCGGAGCACGCCCGGGGGCCAGCCCCGACCGGCGCAGGACCGCCAGACCACCCGCGTAGTAGAGGACGCCGAATTGTCCCGTGGTGCGGTGGTCGAGGACGCCGGATTGTCCCGTGGTGCTCCCTTCGCCGGATACACCATCCTGCGGCCGCTCGGCGCCGGCGGAATGGCCGAGGTTTATTTGGCCCTGCATCCCCGATTGCCCCGACGCGACGTGATCAAGGTTCTGGCACAAGCGATCACGGCCGACAGCGAGTTCCGCGAGAGGTTCAACCGGGAAGCTGATCTGGCCGCCACGCTCTGGCACCCGCACATCGTAGGAGTGCATGACCGCGGCGAATTCAACGGCCAGCTCTGGATTTCGATGGACTACGTCGAAGGCACGGATGCGTCCAGGCTGGTCAAAGAGCAGCACCCGCAAGGCATGCCGGCCGCTGAGGTGTGCGCCATCCTGACCGCCGTCGCCGGCGCGCTCGATTACGCGCACGACCGCGGCCTGCTGCACCGCGACGTCAAACCCGCAAACATCCTGCTCACCCATCCCGAGGACGACGAGCGCCGAATCCTGCTGGCGGATTTCGGTGTCGCTCGCCACCTGGGGGACATCAGCGGGATAACCCAGACCAATGTCGCGGTCGGCACCGTCGCCTACGCGGCCCCCGAGCAGCTGACCGGATCCAACATCGACGGGCGAGCCGACCAGTACGCGTTGGCAGCCACGGCTTTTCACCTGTTGACCGGTGCGCCGCCATTCCAGCACCCCAACTCGATCGCGGTGATCAGTCAGCACCTGCACGATGAGCCGCCACTGCTGAGCGACCGCCGACCCGATTTGGCGCACCTCGACGAGGTGTTCTGCCGTGCTTTGGCCAAAGACCCGGCCGACCGATACGAGCGGTGCCGGGCCTTCGCCGCCGATTTCCGTGCGCAACTGCCCGACGGTTGCGACGAAGCTGCGGCGGAGGAGCCCACAGAACGTGGCGCCATCGCTGGGCTGAGGCGCAAGTTTTCGGCGCGTACTCGCATGGCGGCGGCGTTGGTGTGCGCGGTGCTGGTTGCGGTGGCCGCCACCTGGTCGCTGCTGTACTCGTTCGAGCCCGATACCTCCGGTACTCCACAGCCCAAGCCCGCGTTGGCAGCCAGGCCCGCGGCGCCGGAGGCGGCCCCTACTTCCGCGCCGGTCGCAGCTACCGGCATGCGGGTCCTGGACGGGACTTACCGGCTGGATTACAACCGGGCCAAGAAGACCAGCAATGGTCTCGGAATTCGGCACGACGGGTCCAGCACCGATTGGTGGGCATTCCATTCGGTCTGCACGGACAACGGGTGTGCGGCGACCGGGATCCAGCTCGACGCCGCGAACCATCAGATGGCCGGTGCCGGCCAGACCGATGCCTTGCGTTTCGTCGCCGGGTACTGGCAGGGCGCACCGCAGCAGCAGCAGGTTGGCTGTCGCCAGCCGAACGGCCCGGCGGGAGCCACCCAGCAGGAAACGGTCTCCTGGTCGCTCGCGCCGCAGTCCGACGGCACCCTGCGCGGTGTCGAGACCGAGACCGTGCGCAGCAACGAATGCGGCGCGCAAGGGGCGGTGCTCCGAGTCCCTGTGGTGGCTACCCGAGTGGGCGCGGCGCCGTCGGGTTTGACGTGGGCGGATCCGGCGCAGGTACTCAGCGCACCCGCTACGCCGGCCAGCAAGCCGTCGCCACCAGTGCTGGGCGGGGCATGCAACGACGTCGACAAGCTGAGTTACGACCAGACCAGCAACGAGCAGGTCGTGTGCGAGGGCGGCACGTGGAGCAAAGCGCCGATCACCACCGGCGTCCACGCCGCAGGTAGCTCCTGCGACCGCCCGGACATCCCGGTGTTCGCGATGTCGGCATCCAACGACGGCTATCTGATCGAGTGCGACCCGGTGACCCGGGTGTGGTCCCGGCACAGCTGAATTCCCGTCGCGAGGGTGCGCAAATGGAGAGCATCACGCCGCGACGCGCGGATTCTCCACACTTTCGGCGCACCTAAGTTTCCGCCGCGACGAGTTTTTTCAATTACCGAGTTGGTTGACCCGTGCGTTGATAAATTGCGTCGGCAAAGGGGGTCGTCGGCGGAGGAGGCTCGAATGTCGTTGATGGTGGCTGCGCCCCAATTGATGTCGGCTATAGCGGGGCAGTTGGCCGGGCTTGGCTCCGCCTTGAATGCGGCCAACCTCAGTGCCGCCGCCACCACGACAAACCTGGTCACCGCTGCTGCTGACGAGGTGTCCACGGCGATCGCGGCGTTGTTCAACGCGCACGCCAGCCAATACCAGGCGCTGAGCGTTCAGGCGGCTACCTTCCATGAGCAATTCGTGCAGACCCTGAACTCGGGTGCGGCTGCTTATGTCACCGCCGAGGCCACCAACGTCCAGCAAACCCTGCTCGATGCGATCAACTCGCCTGCGCAGTCGCTGACCGGGCGCCCGCTGATTGGCGACGGCGCGAACGGCGCGCCCGGGCAGCGCGGCGGTGACGGCGGTGGCGTGCCTGGCAGCGGCGGCGGGGCGCTGAACAACACTTGCAGGGCAGGCACGCTGGACGCCGGGGCCCAGTTCGCCATTCCTTCGGTCCACACCACGGTGTCGCGGGTCAGTTGACCGCTGGCGACGAATTGCCGTAATGCGTTGACCGGGTACGGACCGGCGGGTTGGCCGGCCTGCTCGAAATGGAACAGTTGCTGCGGCGGCAACGGCGGTGGCGCGCCCTGCATCGGCTGCTGCTGCTGCTGCGGTGCAACCTGTTGCGGCTGGGCGTACCCGCCCTGCGCTGCATTGGCCATCTGACTGCCCAGTGCGACACCGAGTCCGGCCTGAATGGCGGACCCGGCGGCGCCGCCGCCCTCGTTCTGCGCCGCCGCCAACATCGCGTCGGCTCGCCGTGCTTGCGCGTAGCGATCGAGGTCGCCGACGTTGTTGAGGAAACTGCTCTCCTCCAGACCACGCGCCACACCGCGGGTCATCGCCTGCTGGATCTCCTCGGGCAACGAGATCGTCATCGTGACGGCGTCGATGCCTAGGCCGAACGCCTGCACGCGCTGGGCGACGAACTCTCGCAGTTTGTCCGAAAGTTCGACTTGCCGACCCTGCAGATCGATGGCACCGAGACCGCTGCCCATCACCATGTCGTTGAAGGCGAGCGCGATGTTGCGGCGGATCAATTCGGTGATCTGATCCATGTCGACGACGCTTTGCGTGCCCAGCACCTGGCGCAGGAACACGGTGGGATCGGTCACCCGCACCACCGTGGTGCCGTTCGCGCGCACCTGCACCATCTTGAAGTCCGGGTCCCGGACGGTGACGGGTTGGGGTGTGCCCCAACGCAAGTCAGGGTATGGGCGGGTGTTGACGTAGTAGACCTCGGAGCGGAACGGGCTGTTGAATCCGTACTTCCAGCCCTGCAGTGTGCCCAGGATCGGCATGTTCTCACTGGTGAGCGTGTAGTGACCGGGAGTGAACTGATCGGCCAACTGCCCGCGATAGACGAACATGGCGCGCTGGCCTTCCCGGACGATCAGTTGCGCGCCGTTCTTGATCTCGTTGTCGTACCGCGGAAACCGCCAAGCCAGCGTGGTGTTCGTATCGTCGAGCCATTCGATGATGTCGACGAACTCGCCTCGGATCATGTCCCGCATGCCCATCGTCTTCTCACCCCTCCTCGGCGGACCGGGGCCGCCGCCACGCCGACGTTGCTCAACGAGCTCGATCGCGGTTATTTGGGCGAATCTTACGCGGCATCGACGCTATCGAGATGGCTTAATTTTCGCCGCGCTCGCCCGCCCGATCTCGCGGATGACGTCGGCGGTGCGCCGCGGCCGCTCGATCATGACCAAGTGTCCCGAAGGGCTGATCGTGAGGTGTTCCGCGCCGAGTGTTTCGGCCAGCCGGATCTGCTGGGTACGCCACCACCGGGTGCGCCAGCCCGTGTGCGCTGTCGCCACTGTCCGCGGCACCGGCGGGAGCGGATAAACAGCCCGCAGTGTGCACAGCTCCGCCGCGAGCTCGTGATAGCCGAGGTACTCCGCGCACAGCGCCAGCGGGAACCCGGGTTCGGTTGCGGCTGCGTGTATTTCGGCGCGAACCCGGGAGTCGAGCCCGCCGGGACGTCTGCGCTGCGCCAATTCGAGACCGGCCCGGCTCAATGCTGTCTGTAGATGCCACCGGCTCAGCAGGGCCACCGCGGCGTTGGCGGCGGCGAGCTTGATCGGTAGCGGCAGCGTGGGAAGCCACCGCCGGTCGGGGGCGATGCTGGAATCGAGCAGCAGCATCGCACGGGTGCGTCGGGGGTACAGGCGCGCGAATGCTTCGGCGTAGAAGCCGCCGACCGAATGCCCCACCACCACTGCGTCCCGGGGGCCTCGTACCGCGTCGAGCACGGCTGAGATCCGGTCGGCCTCGGCTCGGACCGAGAGACGACCGCCCAGCGGTGGCTGGGCCCCCGTCGGGGTGCCGGGCCGGTCGAAGCGCACCACGGTGTGGTCATCGGAAAGATGGGCGACGGTGTCGCTCCAATGCAGCGCGCGGCCTCCGAGCCCGCTGCACAACACCACGACGGGGCCCGTGTGCCCGTCGACGCGGATCTGCACTCGGTAGCCGCCCACCTCGACCTCGAGGCGGTCGGTCATGAGTCCGTTTCGGTGGGCGCGCGGGCGGTGCGCAGTGCGACGTAGATCAACCAGCCGGCGAACGCCACCAGCTCGGCTCGCTGCGCAATCCCGACCACGCCGATGACGTCAGCGCTGTCGATGAGGATCGCCACACCGGTCAGCACAGCGGTCCCTATCAGTGCTCCCAACATGAACCGGCCCAAGCGACGCGTTCGTGGCGCGGCGCCCTCCCGCGAATCGGCCATGACGAAAGCGAACAACGACGCGACCGCGGCTGTCAGCACCACGCCGCTACTCAGCCAGTGCAGCTGATGACCTATCGGCACCGTGCGCGAGCCTTCACGGGCCGCGCACCCGGCATCCGAACTCGGCGCACAAACGAGCCGCCACACGGTGCTGTCGACGGCTGTCGCCACCGCGAACATTCCGAGTGCCCACCATCCTCGTTGGCTCCACTTGCCGCCCCGCAGCCCGACAAGCGCTGCGGCGGTCGCGGCTAGCAGGACCGCCGCCGAGGCCAGGTCGCAGGCACGAAACCACTCGCCGTACGGCTGATCCGCCGCGGCGAGTTCACTGATGTACAGATCGGGATCGGGCAACGTGCGGGTAAAGACGACTTCCAGTACCCAGTTGGAGTACAGGACCGCACCGATCACCACACCGAGGATGACGACCCAGCGCAGCGGCGCTCGTCGCTGCTGGCCGGTGCTCGGCACCAGTCGAGCCCGTTGCGGCACCGCCATAGAGACATCATGCCGCGTGCGGGTGGGCGTGTGGACTAAGCGAGGTCGCTGTCGGCCGGCGCGTACTCGGCGCACTGCGCGACGCCGGTCTGCAGGGCATTGCGAACCAGCTCGGGGTCGGACTCGAATGGTTCGGTCGAGTCGATGAACTGGAGGACGATCTGCACGAACCGATCCGGGTGGTCGCCGTGCGGCATGTGCCCTGACTCCGCCAGGATTTCCAGGCGCGAGCCTGGAATCTGCTGGTGCGCGAGCCGGGCGTGGCTCACCGGGATGATCAAGTCGTCCTCGCCCCAGATGATCTGCACCGGAAGGCCGTTCATCAGGTAGCTGCGGTCGAGCATGGTGACGAATTGACCCTGGGTGTCGACGACCCCGCGCAGCGTGCGTGCGAAGGCGGCGACGGCGCCGGGCTTGCTCAATCCACCGACCAGACGGGGCAGGCTGGCCACGTCGCGGGTGAACCGGGTCGAGCCGACGAGGCTCCCGACGGCGCGGCTGACGAGTCCCATGGCAGGGACCGCGCCCGGCAGCCGCAACATGGAGAGCGCTTCGGCGCCCATCGGCATGGCGGCCAGGCGCAGCGCGATGCTGACGTCTTTGGTCACTCCGCCGGCGCTCACCAGCACGACGCGCTCGACGAACTGTGGGTACTGGTAGGCGAATTGCGCGGCGACGCCGCCACCCAGCGAGTGCCCGACCAAGGTGACGCGGTCGATCTCGAGCGCGGTGAGCAGGTCGCGCAGGCCGTTGGCGAAGGAGGCCAGCGAGTAGTCCGCGCGCGGCTTGTCCGATTCGCCGTGGCCCAGGAAGTCGGGGGCGATGACGGTGAATCGTTGCGCAAGCTTGGCGTGCACCGGTTCCCACGTCGTGGAGCTGTCACCCACCCCGTGCAGCAGCACGACGACCGGGCCGGAACCGGCGATACGGTAGGCGCGGCGGTGGCCGTGGATGGTGCGGAACTGCAGCTTCGGCGCGGTGACATCCCGTACTGGCCGCAGGTGCCGGCGTGTTTGGTTCGCCATGATGTCTGTCCTCTCCCCAGTCTTTCCACCGCCATAGCGGGTGTTGAGACAAGATTCCAGGGCAGACCTTGGGGACTTCTTGGAGAATCCTTGATGCGTGCGCTAACCGGCTCTGACCAGCGTGAACATATTTGCTGGAATCGGAGAATCAGTCGATGGGAGTGAGCGTGAACGAGGTACGGGGGTTCGGGATGCCGCACGGCGACGGGCTGTCCAGGAACTCCACCCCGCCGTTCAGGCTGACCGGGTCCCACCACTGCCGAACCGTCACCGGCCAGGTCCCGCCACTCCACAGTGAGCCGTTGTCGCCAAGCAAGTACGCCGGGCACGTCACGCCGTCGGGGACGCTGCGCGTGACGGTGTGGCGGCCATTGACCAGGGGAGCGTTGAACCCGTGCCCCGGCGACGTGGTGACATGAGCGACACAACCTGGCGCACACGTGGTGGTGATGGTCCAGGTAGCGGCGACGCCATCGGACTCGGTGTAGGCGTAGACGCCTTGCATCTCCGGGACTTCGGCGGCGGCGCTCGGCAGCCTTGCGCTGAACAAAGCCGCAAATGATAACGCGACCGCGGCGACTACCGTCTTCTTTCCCATGCTCCCGCCTTCGGCCGTGAGTTCATTGCCTATGGGCAATGTAGCCAGAGTGTATCGGTAAAATCGCAGCTTACACCCCTGCTCTGGCTGTTTTCAGGTAAACCCCACAGGTCCTCGGCGGGTTTTGATCAGCTTGCGCGAATATCCCGCCAATGTGGCGCCCTTGTCCCGCGAAGGTCCCGCGAAGGTCCCGCGAAGGTCCCGCGAAGGTCCCGTGAAGGTGCCGCGAACCTCCCGCAAACCTCCCCAAAGGTCCCGCGAATATCCCCCGAATGTCCGTCTTGAATGACGCTGTGGGCGGCGCGGCCGTGAATCGGACTCGGGTGACGTGGGGATCACGAACGCTGTCATAGGCTGACGTTGATGCGATTGATCCTGGGTCCGGCCTTGCGGCACGTTTCCGATACGACGGCGTTGGTTTGGGTGCAGACCGAAAACCCGGGCACTGTCGAAATTCTTGGTTGCACGGCGCGGACGTTCGAGGTGCAGGGTTTCCATTTCGCACTCGTCCTGGTGACGGGTCTGGCGCCCGACAGCGTGACCGAATACCAGGTCAGCATCGACGGCACCACGGTGTGGCCACTCGATGACGAGGATTTCGCAAAGTTCCCGCCGAGTGTGATCCGGACCCGCGGGCCGGCCGTTGCGAATCGGCTGCGGGTCATCTTCGGGTCCTGCCGCTACCCGAAAACCGACGACTCGCGCCTCGAGGCCAAGCTGAAGCTCGACGCGTTGGACTGTTATGCCGGGCGAATGGCCGGCTTGCCGATCGACGAATGGCCCGATGCGGCAGTCATGCTCGGCGACCAGCTCTACGCCGACGAGCTTCCACCGGATGAGCAGCGCCGTGTCGCCAACCGCAGGAGGCGACGAAACAAGCGTGGTAGCCGCCCGCCGGACGAGGTGGTCAGCTTCGCCGAATACGAACGGCTGTACCGGCATTCGTGGGGGGACCCGGAAATCCGGTGGTTGATGTCGACGGTGCCGACGGCCATGATTTTCGACGACCACGACATCCGCGATGACTGGAACACCTCGGCGCCGTGGCGCGCCGCGATGGCCAAGGTGCCGTGGTGGCGGGACCGGATCAAGGCGGGGCTGGCGTCGTATTGGGTGTACCAGCACCTGGGAAATCTCAGTCCCGCGGAGCTGGCCGACAACGAGGACGTCCAGCGGCTGCTGAGCGCCGGCGGCGACACCTGGCCGCTCCTTGCCGAACTGGCCGAGCGTGCCGATCGAGAAGTCGACGCCCACAAGGGAGTTCGGTTCAGTTACCGCTGGGAGCTGGGCCGCACCCGACTGATCATGATCGACTCCCGCAACGGGCGGATCCTGGAGCGCGGCGAGCGCATGATGATCGGTGAGGAAGAGTTCTCCTGGGTGGAGTCAAACGCCGAGGAGCGGCCGGATCGCTACGACCACCTGCTGCTCGCAACGTCGGTCCCGTGGTTGATGCCACCGGCGATCGGCGATCTGGAGTCGCTCAACGAGCGGGCCGCGGAGCGCACCGGCAGGCGGGGCAAGTTCGCCGAAAAGCTACGTCAGGGAATCGATTTCGAGCACTGGCCGGCGTTCTACCGGTCATTCGTGCGGCTCGGCGAGATGATCGGCAGGATCGCAGATCATCCCAGCGGCCCGGCAACGATCAGTGTGCTGTCCGGCGATGTGCACCACAGTTACGCGGCCCGCGCTCAACTCGACGGGCTCTCAGCGGACGCGGCGACGGTGCATCAGCTGGTGTGCTCACCGGTGCACAATTACGTGCCGCAGTTCGTCAAACCGGCGTTCATGCTGGGCTGGACTCGACCTGCGGCCGCGGTCACCGCGTGGTGGGTCCGCCGGCGCGGACTTCCCTCACCACCGTTCACGTGGACCAACGTCTGCGGTCCGCTGTTCGGAAACACCATCGCGACGTTAGCGGTCAACGACCGCAAAGCGATGGTGGTATTCGAACAGCCGCGCGGAACAACGGCTTTGGAAGAGGTAGGTCGGGTCTCGCTGAATGCGCACTGATGTGGGCGGGTCACACTAGGAGGCGTGGGTAGCTCGTCATCGAAGTCCGGTCGCTTGAGTCGGGTGCAACAAGAAGCATGGTTGAGCTACATGCGGGTCTACCACCGGCTCGAGTACGAGATGAACCGCCAACTCCAAATCGAATGCGGCTTGTCGCTCAGTGACTACACCGTGCTGAACGCCCTATCCAACGCGCCGCGGCACCGTGCCCAGCTGTCCGGCCTGGCGACGGTGATCGGCTGGGAGCGCAGCCGGCTTTCACACCACCTTCAGCGGATGAGCCGACGCGGTCTCGTCGATCGCGTTGCCTCTGACAGCGATGGCCGCGGAACGGATGTGGTGCTCACCGACCACGGTGAGCACGAACTCGTCGCTGCCGCCCCCAAACATGCGGCTCACGTCAAACGACTCTTCTTCGCAGGCATAGATCGTGATCAGGAGGGTCAGCTCGCTGAGATACTGACCGCTGTCTACGAGTCGGTCCTGCGTGAAGGAACCCTTCCCAAGCCGGAATTCGGGCCGGCGGCTGCTGATTAGCTCAGATTTGTTCCGCACCGCCGTCGACGAACAATTCGGCACCGGTCATGAAGCTGCTTTCGGCTGATGCCAGGAAGAGGACAGCTGAGGCAATCTCGCGGGGACGTCCGACCCGCCCCAACGGCACCTTCGCCGCCTCTGCATCGAGCAACTCCTGCTCAGCACCAGCGGGCGCCAGATCTTTGAGGCCGGGTGTCTCCACCGGGCCCGGCACCACGGTGTTGACTCGAATCCCGCGGTCGGCCAGTTCCGCGGCCCACGTCCGTCCGAACGAACGGATCGCCGCTTTGCTGGCCGCGTACACGCTGAAGGCAGGGGTGCCGTTGTATGCCGCGGTGGATCCGGTCAGCACGATCGAGGCACCGGAGTTCAGCAGCGGAAGCATCTTCTGCACGGTGAACAGGGTGCCGCCGACGTTGATCGAGAAGGTGTCGTTGAAGTTCTCGGCAGTGATGTCACCCAGCGCCGCAAAGCTTCCGCCGCCGGCGTTGGCGAAAATAATGTCCAGCCCGCGCCCGCGAGCCTGGATCGCTGCGGCCACGGCGTCGAGATCCTCGGGGTGCGAGACGTCGCTGCGCAGCCCGGTCGCGGCGGTGCCGATTGATGCGACCGCCTCGTCGAGGACATTTTGGCGACGGCCGGTGAGAAACACGTGCGCACCTTCGGCCGCCAGGCGCTGCGCGGCGGCCAGGCCGATGCCGGAGGTGCCGCCCGTGACCAGCGCCGTCTTGCCGTCCAATTGACCCATCATCGCTTCCCTTCATTGCTTGCGTGTTGCCGACGCACCCTGCAACATGCGTGACGTTTCACCTATTCCCGGGAAATTCGATCTCGCGCGTCCCTGCTGCCCTCAGCACGTTCTTTGCAAGACGAGGGCCCGTGCCCTCAGCGCGTCACTTGCAGGACGAGGGTTCGCTACCGACGCGACCACATTCTGCGGAACCTGCCCCCGCGTTCTGCGTTCGAGGCGGAAGCCGGGCCGGAAGTTTGCGCGGGTTCGGTGTGGACTGTCAACACTTCGGTGTAGTCGCATTCGACGACCACCTTGCGGAACCCAGCGCCACCACCGGCCACGGCGCGGCGTTGATATTCCGTGAGCAGTTCGAGGGCTATCGGGAGGACGGGCACGGGCAAGGTGTCCGATCCGACTACCGCCCATCCCCGCGCCCACGGCGGCTCGGCTGCCGACATGAATTCGACGCGTACGCGCTGCCACCCGACGGGTGCCGCCTCGCGAATGTGGTTGAGAGCGTCCTCGATCAGCGATCGGTCGCCGGCGTCACCGCGTTGCGTACCTGTCACATTGACCACCTCATCGGAATTGGGTTGAAGGTTACCCACCAGTCCCGTGAACAACCCGTCGAGGTGGGGCCGAGGGATCGGTACGCATTCTGGGGTCGCCCCGCGCGTGCCGGATCCCTTTGCGGCTGATGCAGTGCGGCTGCTACAACCGGGTGCCGGGCTGATGCGACCGGATGAGAATCGACAAGCGTAAGAACCGAAGGGGGAGTCCGGTGTCAAGCCATCGCATTCTCGAAGTCCCCGTCACGGGTGGTCCGTACGCTCTGGCCGCAGGGCCCGACGGTGCGATGTGGGTGACGCTGGTGCACAGCGGCGGGATCGCCCGCGTCGCCGGCGACGGTGGCCTCGACGTGTATCCGGTTGCGCCGGAGAGCAAGCCGTCGATCATCGCCCCGGGGCCGGACGGCGCACTATGGTTTACCCGTACCGGTGATGACCGGATCGGGAGGATTACGGTAGATGGTGACCTCAGTGACGTTGAATTAGCCAGCGGCACTGCTCCTTTCGGGCTCGCCGCGGGGCCGGACGGCGCGCTGTGGTTCACCGCCATGAACTCGGGCGTGGTGGGCCGGATCGACGTTGACGGGGTGGTGACGGACGTCGCCGTTCCGGGAGGGATGCCCTCGATGCTCGCCGCTGGTCCCGACGGAGCATTGTGGTTCACGCTGAATCAAGCCAATGCGGTCGGTAGGTTGTCGCTGACAGGCGACCTCACGATTCGCGACCTGCCGACGCCGGGTGCCGGTCCGGTTGGCATCACGGCCACACACGACGACGCGGTGTGGTTCACCGAAGTCCTGGCAGGCAAACTCGGCCGCATCCCGGTCGACGACGCTATCCAGGAACTCGACTTGCCGGGCAAGCCACATGCGGTGATAGCCAATCCGACCGGCGGTGTCTGGGTGAGCCTATGGGGCTCCGACCAGATAGCCGGTGTCAGCGCCGACGGTGAGGTCACCTTGATCGACCTGCCCGCGGGCAGTGAGCCGCACGGCCTGGCGATCGGACCCGATGGGGCGTTGTGGGCAGCGCTGGAGGCCGGTTACGTCATGCGATTGCCGACGGTGTGACGGTTGGGCAGTACTCACGCGGCGCGTGCTCCGCGGCACTCTCGGCATGCTTGATTGTGCGATGCCCGACCATTAATTCAATCCGGTTGCTGAGCAGAATCATTTGGCTTGATTCGCAAATTTCCGCAGGTGGCATGGCCCTATTCCGATGGAAAGAAGGTTTGGATCAGTCGCTTTTGGTTATGCCGTTTGAGTGCGGTCTATCCCACCGGCAAATTGGGTGGCCGCTCGAACGATTGCGGAGTAAATAAGGAGCCCATCGTGAGGGTCACAATCACCACACTCAAGGCGACCATCGGTGCCATGGGAATAGCGACGGCGGGCGCTTTCGGCGTCGGGACCGCTACTGCCGCGCCGCCGAATGTCCAACCGTTCGGCAGCAGGCAACAGCTGATCAGCGGGCCGATGATTACCACCTACACGGTCAGCAACCTGCAGCCCAGCACGATCACAATTCCCGGATACACGCCGAAAGGCACGCTCTACCAGGCGGATATCACCGCCAGATCGGATGCCGGCACAGTCACCCCGATGGTCAAGAATTTCAGCGCCCGGGGGCCCAACGGACAGACCTACAAGCTGATCGACAAAGCCCAGGTACCGAATGGCCTCAACCCGGCGCCGATCCCGCAGGGCAGCGAATCGACCGGCAGCTTGTATTTCGACGCGACGGGGGCGCCGCCCAACGGTGTCGTCTACAACGACGGATTACAGGACATTCTTATCTGGACGTCGAACATCCCGGAAGCCGGGACGCCGAGTGAGTCGCCGTCAAACCCGGCTCCGGGTGGGCTTCCGGCCCCCGCGAGCTGATCCCATTCGGATAAGCACAAGCCCGAGCCTGGACGTCAGCCCTTCGCGTCACAGGCTTGCCCGCAGAAACTCGTCGACGCCGGCGGTTTACCGCGTGGTGGGTGACGATTCGGTGAGGCCGCGAAAGACGATCGCCAGTAATCGGTCTGTGCTGTCGTCAACGGTCTCCGCAGCCACCGCGATCGCGTCGTCGACGGGGGTGATGCTGTCGGAAGGTCGACCCACCGCCGGGGTTGATGGCGGCCCCGGAGCAGCGCGGGTGTCAGCGCCGCTAGCGCTGCCGGACAGTGCTTTTCGCGTCGATCGACACTAAGTCTTCTGGCTGTGGCCGCACGCCTGGGTCGCTCGCGCAGCCTTTGCGGCTCACAGGAAGTTGCGATAAAACACCTATGCGATTGCAACAAACGCGGTAAACTACGTCCCTTACTTTGCGGCCCGACGATCGACTAAAGGGCCGACCGCCGCTCCGCTATAAGAAGCGGGGTGTCAGATGTCGTTTGTCGTAATGCAGAACGAGCTGTTGGCGGCGGCCGCCACAAAACTGGCGAATATCGGTTCGGCGATCAGCGAGGCCGGCGCCGCTGCGGCGGCGCCGACAACGGCGATAGTGGCGGCCGGTGCGGATGAGATATCGGCCGCGGTGACGCGGTTATTCGGCGCACACGCGGTCGATTACCAGGCCGTCAGTGCCCAAGTGTCGGGATATCAGCAGCAGTTTGCGCAGGCTTTGAACGCGGCCGGCGGCGCGTATGCCTACGCCGAAGCGGTCAACGCCGCGGCTGCGGCCAACCCATGGCAGGCCTTCCAGCAGCAAGTGCTCGATGTGATCAACGCACCCACCCAGGCGCTGCTGCAGCGCCCGTTGATTGGAGACGGTGCCAACGCAGCGCCGGGCTCCGGGGCGGCCGGTGGGGCCGGCGGTCTGTTGTGGGGCAATGGCGGCAACGGCGGCTCCGGCGCAACCAACATGTCCGGAGGCAATGGCGGGGGCGCCGGATTGATCGGAAACGGCGGCACTGGCGGCGCGGCCGGGGTGGTTACCACCAGTCAACCCGACCGAGGCGGCGCGGGTGGCGCGGGAGGACTATTACTCGGCAACGGCGGTGCCGGAGGCGCTGGTGGCAACTATTTCAGCGCGGTTGCTGGCACGGCCGGTGCCGGCGGCCTCGGCGGGGATGCGGTCGGACTCTTCGGCCACGGGGGCGCCGGCGGTGTCGGCGGATTAGCACTGGGAACCGGTATTTCCGGCACCGGGGGCGCGGGCGGACACGGCGGCCACGGCGGCCTGATGTACGGCAACGGTGGCACAGGTGGTGACGCGGGATTCGGCCTGTCGGGCGCCGTTGGCGGGGACGGCGGCGCCGCAGGAATGCTGAGCGGCAATGGTGGTTCCGGCGGCAGCGGCAGCGGCACCCAGCACGGCGGGAGTGGCGGCAATGCGGGTTTGATCGGCAACGGTGGTACCGGCGGAACCGGAGGACTCAACAACACCGCAGGCACCGCTGGCACCGGGGGCGCGGGCGGGAACGGCGGCACGTTCTTCGGAGATGGCGGTCGCGGCGGTGACGGTGGCCAGCACATCAGTGGCGGTGCGGGTGGCGCCGGCGGGACCGGCGGCAATGCTGTGGGAATCTTCGGCAGCGGCGGACACGGCGGCACCGGCGGACAGGCCGCCAACACCGTCGGCGGAATCGGCGGTGCCGGTGGCAACGCCATGGGGTTGTTGGGCAACGGTGGCGGTGGCGGTACCGGGGGCAATGGTGCCTTCACGACGAGCGGCGGCAACGGCGGCAATGCCGCGCTCTTCGGCAGCGGTGGCAACGGTGGGAATGTAGGTGTCGGCCTCAATAGCCTCGCCGGCGCAAGTAAGGGCGGGACCGGCGGAAACGCCCAGTTGATCGGCAACGGCGGCGCCGGCGGCGACAGATACTATCCCAACAACACCGCCGGACAAGGCGGCGAAGGCGGCTTGTTATTCGGCCTGCCGGGGCCAACCGGTCTTTAGCGTTCTGGACCCACGCCGCCGATCGGATTGTCACTCACCGCATGTGGTTTGCCTGCCAGCTCCAGTTCCTGGATGGCATCGTCGACCGGGGATAGGTACGGCACCGCGGATATCCTGTTTATGCAGGTCAAACGTGGGTGCCCCCGGCAGGATTCGAACCTGACGGACAGTTGCGACGTGGTGACTGTGATTACCTGCGGTTTCCATGCTTTGATCTGCAGATTCGGCACTTCCACCTACCCGGCAGTATATGACACTGCCGGACACATCGGTACACTCATGTTGTGCAAATATTGCGCGGAGATTCGGCAGATGTCACGTAGGCGTCGTGGGTTCGGACGAATACGGAAGGAACGGTCGGGTCGCTACAGCGCGGCCTACATTGGCCCGGACGCGAACTTGCACCGCGCGCCCAGAACCTACGCAGCTGAGGCCGACGCTGAAGGATGGCTGGCAGCGGAACGACGAAAGATTGAGCTAGGCACCTGGGGCGCTGTCGAGCGCTCAGACGGAATCACGCTACGCGCCTACACCGACAGGTGGATCGAGCAACGATCACTGCGGCCTCGTACTCGCCATCACTATGAGTCGATGCTTGAGCGACTGATCCTGTCTGATCTCGGCGACATAAAGATAGTCACGCTGACGCCGGCCAAGATTCGACAGTGGCATGCCGCGCTCGGCGCCGACCACCCAACGCGTAACGCGCACGCGTACGCGCTATTGCACGCCATCTGCGCGACAGCCGTCCAAGACGAAGTGCTCGATGCGAACCCTTGCCGCATCCGTGCAGCCATGCAGACCAAACGCAAACGCGATGTCGATGTCCTCAGCCCGGCAGAGGTTGACCGGTTAGCATCCAAGATGCCAGCAGAGCTCCGTGCCAGCGTCATACTGGCCGCCTGGTGCGGACTGCGGTGGGGCGAGACCTCGGAACTCCGCCGCAAAGACCTCAGCAAAGACTGCGCCGCCCTACGCGTCCGCCGCGCAGTCACATACCGCAGAGGCGAGTTCATCGTAGGAGAACCGAAAACTGCAGCCGGCGTGCGAGATATCGCGGTCCCTCCGCACATACGACCAATCATCAAGGCACACCTCAAGAACCACGTGGCTAGCGCCCCAGATTCGCTTCTTTTCACGGTTGCCCGTGAAAAGGGCGTCGATTCAACTGACACCCCTGGCGAGCGACATATGCACGGCGACAATTACCGCCCACACTGGGAGAAGGCGCGGGCCGCCATTGGAAAACCCAACCTGCGCGTCCACGACCTACGTCACGTCGGTGCCGTTTTAGCTGCCCAAAGCGGTGCCACCACAGCAGAACTCATGCATAGGCTCGGTCACAGCACGCCGCAGATGGCCCTGCGGTATCAGCACGTCGCGGAGGGTCGTGATGCCGAGATTGCCGAACGCTTATCCAAGCTGGCAGGAGGAAATCAGAAATGACGATTACAAAAGTGTTCTGTAGTCGAAGTTCTCGCGCCCACCGAATTGCAAGTATCGCTGCTGATGCGGAGGGTTTGATTCTGACCTATCGCAGCTCGGTGTTGACGACCCCCAGCGACCCGGAAGGGGTCGAATCTCCGCAGGACGGTATGAAATACCTATCAGCTGGGTCCGAGCAGCAACGCCGTTCGCCCGTCGGGGAAGTGGTACAGATCGACCTATGGTGCGCCGCATGCAAGACAGGCCATCCAGTTGATGTCGGCGCCCTGTTCGGCGCGGCTCAGCGGCGCGAGAGCGCCGTCACCCTGACGAGCCGCGGCGCGTGGGAGGGCCTTTGGCAGCAGTGAACACACGTGTCACCAGGCGTGACATCAACGGCACGTGTGCTAACTTAAGTCTCAAGCAGCCTCGTCCTTTGGGCGTAACCTGATCTCCCTGGGCAAGAGACAAACCCCCGGAGGTTTGTCATGCCCAAGCGGCTCGAATCACTTTCTGCGGCGGCCGAATACGCCAACGTCCACCCAAGGACAATCCGCCGTTACATTGCCAGCGGCCGAATTAAGGCCTATCGCGTCGGGCCGCGGCTCATCAAGGTCGACCTTGATGAGCTAGAGGCCAGCTTCCAGCCCGTTGGTGGCGGTGCCGCATGACTCAACGAAAAAGGCCGGCCCCTCCACAGAACCGGCCCATTCGCAACCACATCAATGCCTCAGAGTCTAGCGTTCGCTGCCGTCGTTGTCGCCGGCCGTTACGCGCGGTGTTGTCAGTGTCGCGTCAGCGTGGCCCGGTGTGCTGGCGCAAATGCCGTGTAGCCGAGGCGGTGGCCGCATGAGTTCCGCGATTTGGTCGCAACAAGTGAACTGGCTGACCGTCCACGAGTTTATCCGGCCCGTGCTCAATCAGGTCAGTGATTGGCCGACACTGGGGACACCTGCCTGGTGCAGCTTGGCGCATGAGGATCCGCGCAAATGGTGCGCCCTGCTGGACGGATCGCAGCACCACGCCTTACGGCTCGAGCTCAACCAGCAGGCCCGCGCCGAGGCTTCGAAAGGCGTATCGGGTGCTGCCGACTGGTCGAAGCTGTCGCGAGAAATGCAGCAGCTCAGGGACTTCCGCGACGCTCGTCCCTGGGCGAAGCGGGTGGTCAGCCGATGAGTTACGACGCTGATCGCAGTGACGAGTTACGGGAGTTGTACGAGGAGGACAACCCGGACGGTGCTGAGCTGCTCGATGAGATCCGCGCGTTTCTGTCCCGATTCGTGGTTTATCCCAGCCAGCACGAATTGACCGCCCATGCTCTCTGGATCGCGCATACGTGGTTCATGGAGTGCTGGGACAGCACACCGCGAATCGCGTTCCTGTCACCAGAGCCGGGCAGCGGGAAGTCGCGCGCACTGGAAGTCACCGAGCCTCTCGTGCCGAATCCGATTCACGCTGTCAACACCACACCGGCTTATCTGTTTCGGAAGGTTGCTGAGACGGATGAGGATGGAAAGCCAACTCCCCCCACGATCCTGTACGACGAGATTGACACGGTGTTCGGTCCCAAGGCCAAGGACAACGAGGACATCCGCGGGATGCTCAACGCCGGGCACCGCAGAGGCGCGATAGCCGGGCGCTGCGTCATGCGCGGCAAGAACGTCGAAACCGAGGATCTGCCCGCTTACTGCGCCGTAGCGCTCGCAGGCCTCGACGACCTGCCCGACACCCTCATGTCCCGCTCGGTGGTGTGCCGTATGCGGCGCCGTGCACCTGGTGAGCCGGTCGAGCCGTGGCGTCAGCGCGTCAACGGTCCCGAAGCCGCCACGTTGTACCGGCGGCTGATCGCGTGGTCGAACGGCGTCGAGCCGCTTGGCGGCGGTTGGCCAACACTTCCGCTGGAAGTCACTGACCGTGACGCCGACGTGTGGGAAGCGTTGATCGCTGTTGCCGACCTGGCCGGGGGCGACTGGCCCGAAACGGCGCGTGTAGCCGCTGTAACCCTTGTAACCGCGTCGAGGGGGCGGAAGCCCAGTTTGGGTGTGCTGCTGCTGCAAGACATCCGCACGGCATTCAGCGCCGGCGGCCAGGACAAGATGACGACGCTCGATCTGTTGTGTGCTCTCAACCGGATGGATGAGTCGCCGTGGGGCAGCATCCGCCGCGGTGAACCGCTCGACGCGCGCGGCTTAGCTAGCCGGCTCAATAAGTATGGGATCGGTTCGAAGGCGCACCGGACCGAAGGCACAGTGATGAAGGGGTATTCGCGCACCCAGTTCGAGGATGCCTGGAGCCGCTACCTAAGCCCCGATTCATCGGTTACATCGGTTACAGCCGAAACCGCCCTGCTCAGAGAACCCGAAACCGCAACCGGTGTAACTGCTGTAACCGGTCCTCAGCAGCCAATCCCGCTCGACGTCATATCCCGCCGGCCTGACTGCGTATGCACGAACCAACCACGGGCCTGCACGTACTGCGAGATGTCCACTACAACAGGGAGCGCAACACAATGATCTCCGAACAACGCGACTACTACGAGTTCAAAGCCATGCAACACCTGATCCCATTGGCCCCCGACGGCTTCCCTGTTCCTCACGACCTTTCAGGCGCAGAGCTGGGCGCACTTGGTATCAAGATGCTGAAGGTCGATACGATTCTGGCTCGCCGCGGTTCGCTGAGCGCAGAGGAAATCAAGCTACGGACTCTCTGCGATGCCACCTGTCGGTGGCTTGCTGCGTTTGATGCCGGCAACCGTGACCCAGCCATTGCCGAGGCCAGGTTCAAGGCCTTGGCCGAAGCGGAATCGTGAGCCCCGGAGGAATTGGAACTCAAGCCGTTGCATATCCAAATCCCCACGGTGTAATTTAGAGACCAGCGACCGCCGAGGAATCCGCCGTTTCCGCCCGCCGCCGAAGACTCCGCCGTCACTAAACAGCCGAAACGCGAATCGGCGTCCCTTCCCTTCACTTTTTGTGCGTCCGAAACTACTGTGGCGCAACTCGATTCCTTGAAGGATCACCCAATGTGGACCAGAGTCCAGCAGGCGCGTCTTGACGAGATCGGCGTCGAAATCAAACGGCTCGTCAACAATCCCAATCTCAGCCAGAAGCAGGCCGACCATCTAGCGCGGCTAAACGACGAAGGTTTCTCCCTGCTCGGCAAGAAAGAGACTCACGAGAAAGCAACATGTATGAGTAGCTACGCATCACCCACCGAGTGGGGCCGCGGCGACACCAATCCCGGCGACGACGACAACGGCATTTCGTTCAAAGGATTCGCACCCGGGATGGAGAACCTGATCCGGCCCACCTCCATGTATGAGATCGACAAATCTCAGATTGCCGCGCTCAAGCAAGCCGCGCTGCAGGGCCACAGCTTCAAGGTGCAGATCGGCTCCATAGGCATCGAGCACGGGTTTATGGGCGGTGTTCACACCAAGGCCGCCGTCACCAGCGGCGGTCTGAGCCCCAACTTGCTGCCGCCGATTCAGCAACTCGGCCCTATGGGTTACTACGGCCTTCCATACGAGCTGACGCGTGTCGCCAATTTCCTGCCGAACGTGGCGATGGAGGGGCCTGGGATCGCCTACTTCCGCCACGATTCCAACGGTGCTGAGGCCGCCTACGTCGCTGAGGGTGCAACCAAACCCGACCTCACCCCCGTCATCACTGAGCAGTACGTGCGCCCAGCTAAGGTCGCCGGCCGAATCAACCTCACCCACGAGTTGGTGCAGGACGCCGGCGATGCCTTCGCGAACAATCTGACCGCCGACCTGGCTCGAAGCGTCTACAACAAGGAATCAAACTTGTTGTTGAACGGGACGACCGGCGCCAATGGGTTCGCCGGTGTGAACCAGGTCAGCGGCACGTTGACCCGGGCGCTCGACTCGGCAAACAGCGAGAGCCCGCTCGACACACTGTCTAAGGCGTTCGTGGATCTGCGGCAGGACTTCTTCGTCCCGGACCTCGTATTCATCCACCCGGCAACACTAGGCGCTTTACGCAGGCTCAAAGACGACAACAGCCGCTACCAGCTAGAGCTGCTGCAAGGTGCGGGTTCGATCAACCAAACGACTGAGCAGGAAACGCTTTGGGGTGTTCCCTGCGTGCAGACCACACAGCAGGCCGCCGGGACAGCAGCCGTCTTGTCGGTCAACAGCGGTGCGGCTGTCGTCTATGTCCGTGAAGCCCTCACGACGTTCTTTGACCCGTACAGCCAGGCCGCGTCAAACATCTACCAGTTCATCGCAGAAACCAGGTTGGCGCTCGCTACCCCGCGACCCGGCGCCATCAACCTGGTCAGCGGTCTGCCGACCTCATGATCTTGGAGAACAAAGCAATGGCTGACAAACAGATCAAGGTTCGCGTGAGCGACAGGTGGCGTGTGGTTCACGACGGCAAGCCGTACATCAAAGGCGACACGCTCACCGTGCCTGAGAACGTAGCCCAGGAATGGGAGCGATCAGGTTGGGTTGAGCGAGTCACAAGCAAGGCTTGACCCGCGCGATGAACTTCGGTGCGCCTGGCGTCAACCACCTACGTTGGGTTACCTTTCCCCATAGGCATCGGGTGGATGGCACGGCCACGACGGTGGTTTACTCCCCACCCGAGCCGCGACCAGCGCCAGGCGCACCGAGCAAGTACACGCGAACCGTTAAACCCCTTGTGCTGCAAGGCAATCCGCGAATGAAATGCGCTGTGCCGCAAGCGATCTCACTGGCAAACGTACGTCAAACCATCGCTGCGGGTCAGGAGGGGGAATGTGAATCGCGGCAAACTCACTCGCGGACGAGCCTTTGGCTGAGACCGTTTTTCGCCCACCGAATCCGAAAGTGACACTGTCACAACGGGTTTCGCGGGACGTCTTTACATGAAATGCATTGATACGCAACACGTTTGGAGTCCATGTTGACTGCGAAGCACGGGACACGGCGCCTATATATTGAAGGCTGCCACTGCCCCGATTGCACCAACGCGAATACTGCCTACCAGCAGCGATACCGCCAGAGGCGGGCCGGAACTAACGCCCCCAGCGCGACTGAGGTCATGTCCGTGGCCGTGGACACCCCTGGTGCTGTTGAAACGGCCGTCGGGGCCGAGATCGACGGACTGGGCGATGCCCGCCCCGGCATCGCCCAAACAGCACTGGCGTTGGCTCGGCTAATGGATGATCCGAAGTCGCGCAATCAGCAGCCGGCCGCCGCGAAGGTGCTAGTTGTATTGCTCGACAAGCTGCGTACCGCTGCGGTGCAAGGCCGTCGGGGGCGACTGGCCGCGGTTAGAACATTGACTGAGAAGGGAGGCGGCGCCTAATGACTGACGGCGATTTGAATCTCGCCACTTTGTGGGTTCCCGTCGCCCCGGAGACTTCGAAAATTGGGCCGGCGATGGAGGAAGCCGGCAGGCAGGCCAAGGGCAAGTTCAGTGAGGCCGCCAAAGGCATCGGCAACACCATCCACGAGGATCTCGCCAAGGCTGGAACCAAAGCCAAGGATACCTTCTCGGGTGTCGGTAAAAGCATTACTGACGTGTTCTCCCGCTCCGGATCGGATGCGGCAGTTGGCTTTACCAAGGAATTCGAGTCCGGCACAAAGAGAATCAAGGACATCGGGGCAGAGCTTGGTCGCGGTTTCGATCAAGCGTTGGATGTAAGTAGCAAAGTGTCCGCCGCCTTCCCGGCTTGGGAAAGGTTGTCCAACGCGGTCGGCTTTGTCGCCAACGCCTCAGACCTGGCCAAGGGCGCGATCGGCGGCATCGGGGACGCCATCAGGACCTCGCGGGCGGAAGGATTCGCCGTCACGCTGAGCAACATCGGCGATTCCATCAAAGACTCGGGCATAGATGCCTTCGCCAACACCTTGGGCGACCTCAACGGGACCCTGCAGACCGCAGAACCTCTCGCCAGCAGGTTCGGCATCGACATCGCCGGATGGAAGGTACCGGATGACGTCAACAGCAAGCTCGGCGACTTCTCAAGTACCTTCCACGACACTAAAGATGGAATCAAAGAGACCACAGACGCGTTAAAGGAACTCTCCAACGGCGCACCGGCGTTCGCCGCCGCCCTCGCCGTAATCGCAGATGCCGCCGCACCACTGGCGTTGCTCGCCACAGGTGGGTACGCGATTTATCGCGGCATTCAGGACATTCGGGCCACGCCCACCAGGACCACGAGCCCACTCCCGGCGAAGCCGTTTGATCAGGCCCCCGCCGCGCAGATGCCGATTCCGGGTGTCCCGCCAGCGGCCGCGCGCCCCCCTGATGCGCCTCCGGGTGTGACGTACACGGCCACCCCGGGATCGCTGGACCCGTTCGCCGCCATTGCGGGTGTAGCGCCGATGCCCGCTCCGGGCGCCCCCGCGCCATTAGCGCCGATAGATGTTGCGCCCGGATTCCCAGCTCCAACACCTCCTGCTGCTGCGGCTCCGCCACCCGCTCCCGCGCCGGCCCCCGCTCCCACGCCCGCTCCTCTTCCGCGCATCTCCACAGGAGGAGGAGGCGGCGGCGGTGGGGCTGGGAGCGTCACCGACCGCCCCAGCCTGTACGCGGCCGGGTCTCGGGTGGCGAACCTGTACGCATTCGCGCAGTCGCTCGTAGGGACCCCGTACAGCACGGCGCTTCGTAATGACTGCTCCGGCATGGTGTCCGAGCTCGCCAGTGTGGCGCTAGGACTTCCTCCACCTGCAGCCGGGCAACGGTTCAGTACCGACAACGAGGGCGACTGGTTGATGTCGCATGGCTTTTTGCCCGGCATGGGGCCGGAGGGGTCGCTGCGGATCGGCTGGCACAACGGTGGCCCTGGCGGAGGCCATACCGCGGCCACACTGCCCAACGGCGTCAACGCCGAACAAGGCGGCGCCAACAACAGCTTCACCATAGGAGCTGGCGCGGCCGGCGCAAATAGCCCACAGTTCGAACACCACGCTTACCTGCCGATGGGTAAAAGCGGCAGTTCTGGCCCGGTCGGCACGGAGCATGACCCGCTCTATGTGATGCCGGCTAGCGGCGCTGGCGGTGTCGGCGGCAGCCCCCTTGAAAGCCAGGGCCAGCAGCTCGGCGCCGGCCTGCTAGGCGGTATCGCCCAGTCGGTCGGCCTCGACGGCAGCGTATTCAAGGGCTTCGGCGGAACAAGCAAATCACCACTGGACTTCGGCATTGCCAGGCTCGGAAGCGGTTTGTTGAACTTCGGCATGGGCCTTGCCCGGGCTCCGCATTTGCCCTTGGCCGACATGGAGTCGGGTGGCTATACCAGGATGCCGGGTCCAAACCCCGGCCATCGTGGCACCGGGGTCGGGGCTACGCCGGGAAACCTGGGCGGGCTACCGCTCAGCGTGCCTGTCAGCCCCTCCGGCGGCGGCGGAGGCATGGAGATGGGCGGCGCGGACATGGCACCAGGCCCGGCTGGGGCCATCAACAGCGCCATCAGCGGCGGCATCAACCTGATGGGCGCCTTGTTCTCAGACCTCAACCCGGCCCCGGCGCTCGCCGCCTTCTCCCAGGGGGAAGCGATCGCGGCTAACGCGACTCCCGTTTCGCAAGGCGCAGCGGGTCTAGCGCCGGGGGTCACGAACGTCTTCAACGGTGACTTCCAGCCCTACAACGTTGGTGGGGTCCACAGCGTGCAGGAGCAAAAAGAGCAATACCTTAGCTCCGGCCGGTCCCGCGGAATGATCGCCCACAATGGCGGGGGCTTGCCGGGGTGAATGCTTCAGGTTCCCGCCTACTTCATGGCACCGGTGAACTGACCGCGGGAGCCGATTCGCCTAGCGTGACGGCGTCGGCAGTCGTTGAAGGTGATCACGTTTTCGGCGGGCCGGGGAATTGGCCCGGGTGGACTGGACATGCGCTCGGCGCAGCCTTCCACGATGGGAACCATTCGGCATAGCTCGTCTAGAGTCAGCTGTTCTGGGCTTATGGCTTCCATGGCAGCTCGAAGGCGTCTGATCAGCTTGTCGCGTTCTGCGCTCACGGCGTCCACACGGCCACTTCGGCGACAGCGTCGACCAGGGCCGCGACCAGCTCGAGAGCTTGATCCCTGCTGAGCCTGCTGACATCGCCATCAATGTGGACCGCTGGCAGCTCGACTTCGTTGCCGGTGTCGATGCTGCCGTCCCAGAACTGAATCGCCGATGTCCAGACGATGACGTCGCTGTCCGTGATCCCGCGATTGTCACCCATGATGACGCGGTGGACGGTGTCGTCGTCACCTTCCCAGATGTCGCCGAACACAGCAGCACGGGGGAGCGGGATATTGGTGCCGGGGTTTGTCGTCGTCATTGCGTGGTTGCTCCATCCTTGTGGGCCACGCCGAAGCTGCATCCCGCCCTTGTTGTGCGAATCTTGCGCGGGATCACATCTGCGCTGGTCAGCTGGTGCCCCCGGCAGGATTCGAACCTGCGGCCTTCTGCTCCGGAGGCAGACGCTCTATCCCCTGAGCTACGGGGGCGCACGATCTACACATGGCGCCATGGGGCTTGAACAGCCCCGCCAGACTAACGCATCCCGGCGATCGTCCGACCACCGGTAATGGATTCGGGGCGCAAGCACCTCAGCCAATAGGATGGACGCTCGTGACCCCCGCCGACCTCGCTGAGCTGCTCAGAATCACCGCCGCCGCGGTGCTGACCGAGCATGACCTCGACGTGTCCGCGTTGCCCCCGACGGTCACGGTCGAGCGCCCACGCAACCCCGAGCACGGCGACTATGCCTCCAACTTGGCCCTGCAGGTGGGCAAGAAGGTCGGCGCCAACCCGCGTGAGCTGGCCGGATGGCTGGCCGAGGCATTGCAGCAGGCCGACGGGATCGCCAACGCCGAGGTCGCCGGCCCGGGCTTCATCAACATGCGTCTGGAGGCCTCGGCCCAGGCCAAGATCGTGACCGACGTCATCGACGCCGGCGACAGCTTCGGTCATTCACAGCTGTTGGCCGGCCATCACGTCAACCTGGAATTCGTCTCGGCCAACCCGACGGGACCGATCCACATCGGCGGCACCCGCTGGGCCGCTGTCGGCGACGCACTTGGCCGACTCCTGACGACGCAGGGGGCCGTCGTGGTCCGGGAGTACTACTTCAACGACCACGGCGCGCAGATCGACCGGTTCGCCGATTCACTGGTCGCCGCGGCCAAGGGCGAACCTGCTCCGGAAGACGGGTACGCCGGCACTTACATCAGCGACATCGCCGCGCAGGTGCTGCAGAAGTCACCCGACGCGCTCAGCTTGCCGGCCGCCCAGATGCGCGAAACATTCCGCGAGATCGGCGTCGACTTGATGTTCGACCACATCAAGGAGTCGTTGCACGAGTTCGGCACCGATTTCGACGTGTACACGCACGAAGACTCGATGCACACCAGCGGCCGGGTCGACGAGGCCATCGCGAAACTGCGGGAGACCGGCAACATCTACGAGAAGGACGGCGCGACCTGGTTGCGCAGCAGCGCCTTTGGTGACGACAAAGACCGCGTGGTGATCAAGAGCGACGGCAAGCCGGCGTACGTCGCCGGTGACCTGGCGTACTACCTGGACAAGCGGGCACGCGGATTCGACCTGTGTATCTACATGCTCGGCGCGGACCACCACGGCTACATCGCGCGACTGAAAGCCGCGGCGGCCGCCTTCGGCGAGGACCCGGCCACCGTCGAAGTCCTGATCGGGCAGATGGTCAACCTGGTGCGCGACGGCCTGCCGGTGCGGATGAGCAAGCGGGCTGGCACCGTGATCACGCTCGACGACCTGGTCGAGGCCATCGGCGTGGACGCGGCGCGGTACAGCCTGATCCGCTCCTCGGTCGATACCCCTATCGACATCGACCTGGCACTGTGGTCCTCGGCGTCGAACGAAAACCCGGTCTACTACGTGCAATACGCGCACGCCCGGTTATCGGCGCTGGCCCGCAACGCCGCCGAACTTGGGCTGATACCGGACACCGGTCACCTCGAGCTACTCAGTCACGACAAAGAGGGCACGCTGCTGCGCACCATCGGAGAGTTTCCCCGGGTGCTCAAAACCGCTGCGGCCCTGCGCGAGCCGCACCGGGTGTGCCGTTACCTGGAAGACCTCGCCGGTGACTACCACCGGTTCTACGATTCGTGCCGGGTGTTGCCGCAGGGCGACGAGCAGCCCACCGACCTACACACCGCACGGCTGGCGCTGTGTCAGGCCACCCGCCAGGTCATCGCCAACGGATTGGCCATCCTCGGAGTCACCGCCCCGGAGAGAATGTGAACGTTCATCCCGCCGGCCCTCGGCACGCCGAGGACAGCCGACACGTAAGCGCCCCGACCCGCCCGCAGTCGCCCGAGGAACTCCTGTGCCTGGCGCCGAATGTCTGGCCGCGCAACACCGTTCGTGATGAAGGCGGGGTAGCTGCCATCGCCGGTGTCAAGGTCACCGATCTGGCTGCGGAGTACGGGACGCCGTTGTTCGTCATCGACGAGGACGACTTCCGCTCACGTTGCAAGGAAACTGCTGCCGCATTCGGTGGCGGGGACAACGTGCACTATGCAGCCAAGGCATTCCTGTGCAGTGAGATAGCCCAATGGATCGAGCAGGAAGGACTGTCTCTCGACGTCTGCACGGGCGGGGAACTGGCCGTCGCCCTACATGCGAACTTTCCGCCCGAACGAATCACGTTGCACGGCAACAACAAGTCGGTGGGCGAGCTCACGGCTGCGGTGAAAGCCGGTGTCGGCCACGTCGTTGTGGACTCGATGCTCGAGATCGAGCGGTTGGACGCCATCGCGGCAGAGGCGGGCATCGTTCAGGACGTCCTGGTGCGCCTTACCGTCGGCGTCGAGGCACATACCCACGAGTTCATCTCGACGGCCCACGAGGACCAGAAGTTCGGCTTGTCGGTGGCCAGCGGTGCCGCAATGGCCGCGGTGCGCCAGGTATTTCTCGCTGATCACTTGCGGCTGGTCGGTCTGCACAGTCACATCGGTTCGCAGATCTTCGACGTCGCAGGTTTCGAGATCGCCGCGCACCGGGTCATCGGTTTGCTGGACCAGGTCGTCGGCGAGTTCGGCTTCGACAAAGCCGCGCAGATATCCACCGTCGATCTCGGTGGGGGACTGGGTATCTCATATCTGGCAGGTGACGATCCGCCGCCGATCGCCGAGCTCGCGACCAAGCTGAACGCGATCGTGAGCAATGAGTCAGCCGCCGCCGGGCTGCCGACGCCGAGGCTGGTGGTCGAACCCGGGCGTGCTATCGCCGGGCCCGGCACCATCACCCTGTATGAGGTCGGCACAGTCAAGGACGTCGACGTGAGTGCGACCGCGAATCGGCGCTACGTCAGCGTCGACGGCGGCATGAGCGACAACATCCGCACTGCGCTCTACGACGCGCAATACGACGCCCGACTGGTTTCGCGCGTCAGCGATGCGCCGGCCACCCAGGCCCGTCTCGTCGGCAAGCATTGCGAGACCGGCGACATCATCGTCCGCGACACTTGGGTGCCCGACGACATCCGGCCCGGCGACCTGATCGCGGTGGCGGCCACCGGCGCCTACTGCTATTCGCTGTCGAGTCGTTACAACATGATTTGCCGTCCCGCCGTGGTAGCGGTGCGGGAGGGGAAGTCCCGTCTGGTCCTACGTCGTGAGACCGTCGACGATCTGCTGAGTTTGGAGGTGAGGTGACCCGTGTCCGGTGACGGGAAGACCGTTGGTGTAGCGGTACTCGGGTTGGGTGTGGTCGGCAGCGAAGTCGTGCGCATCATCGAAGAGAGTGCCGACGATCTGGCGGGGCGTATCGGTGCCCGACTGGAATTGCGTGGCGTCGGGGTGCGCCGCGTCGCCGACGACCGTGGCGTACCGATCGACTTGCTGACCGACGGCATCGACGAACTCGTCTCGCGCGACGACGTCGACATCGTCGTGGAAGTGATGGGCCCCGTGGAACCGGCCCGCAAAGCCATCCTTTCGGCACTCAAACACGGCAAGTCCGTCGTGACGGCGAACAAGGCGTTGATGTCGGTCGCCAGTGGGGAATTGGCGGCGGCGGCCGAAAGCGAAGCCGTCGACCTGTATTTCGAAGCCGCGGTGGCGGGTGCCATTCCGGTCATCCGCCCGCTGACCCAGTCGCTGGCCGGGGACACGGTGTTGCGGGTCGCCGGCATTGTCAATGGCACCACCAACTACATCCTGTCGGCGATGGGCAGCACCGGCGCCGATTACGACAGTGCGCTGGCCGACGCGGGCGCGCTGGGGTACGCCGAGGCGGACCCGACCGCCGACGTCGAAGGTTATGACGCCGCGGCCAAGGCGGCGATCCTGGCGTCCATCGCGTTCCACACCCGGGTGACCGCCGACGACGTGTACCGCGAGGGCATCACCAAGATCACCCCGGCGGATTTCCAATCCGCCAAGTCGCTGGGGTGCACCATCAAACTGCTGTCTATTTGTGAGCGGATCACCACCGATGAAGGGCAGCAACGGGTTTCGGCTCGCGTCTACCCGGCGTTGGTGCCCCTGTCGCATCCCCTCGCCTCGGTCAACGGGGCGTTCAATGCGGTGGTGGTCGAGGCCGCGGCGGCCGGTCGGTTGATGTTCTACGGACAGGGCGCGGGCGGTGCGCCCACCGCCTCGGCGGTAACCGGTGACCTGGTGATGGCTGCGCGCAACCGGGTGCTGGGCAGCCGCGGGCCCCGAGAGTCGAGGTACGCCCAATTGCCGGTGGCACCAATGGGTTTCATCGCTACCCGCTACTACGTCAGCATGAACGTGGCCGACAAGCCGGGCGTGTTGTCCGCGGTGGCAGCCGAATTCGGCAAGCGCGAGGTGAGCATCGCCGAGGTCCGCCAGGAAGGCGTGGTGGACCAGGGCGGTCAACGGGTCGGTGCCCGAATTGTGGTGGTCACCCACCAGGCAACCGACGCCGCGCTGTCGGAGACCGTGGAGGCGCTGGCCGACTTGGATGTGGTGCAGGGCGTGGAAAGCGTGCTGCGACTGGAAGGAACCGACTTATGAACGCGCCGCGGACGGCCGTGCATCAGCCCTGGCTCGGCCTGATCGCCGCGTACCGGGACCGGTTACCGGTAGGCGACGACTGGACCCCGGTGACCCTGTTCGAAGGCGGCACGCCCCTGATTCCGGCACCGCGCCTGTCCGAGAAGACCGGCTGCACTATCCATCTCAAGGTCGAGGGCCTCAACCCCACCGGCTCCTTCAAGGACCGGGGGATGACGATGGCCGTCACCGACGCCCTTGCGCGCGGGCAGCAGGCAGTGTTGTGCGCGTCGACCGGAAATACCTCCGCGTCCGCCGCCGCTTACGCCGCCCGGGCCGGGATCACCTGCGCCGTACTGATTCCGCAGGGCAAGATCGCAATGGGAAAGCTGGCGCAGGCGGTCATGCACGGCGCCAAGATCATCCAGATCGACGGCAACTTCGACGACTGTCTGGAACTGGCCCGCAAGATGACCGCTGATTTCCCGACGATCTCGTTGGTCAACTCGGTCAACCCGGTGCGTATCGAGGGGCAGAAGACGGCGGCTTTCGAGATCGTCGATGCGCTCGGTACCGCGCCCGACGTTCATGCGTTGCCGGTCGGCAATGCCGGCAACATCACCGCCTACTGGAAGGGCTACACCGAGTACCACCGCGACGGGCTGATCGACACCCTGCCTCGCATGCTGGGCACGCAGGCGGCCGGTGCGGCTCCTTTGGTGCACGGGGCACCGGTACCGAATCCGGAAACCATCGCCACCGCGATCCGCATCGGCGCTCCGGCGTCGTGGACCGCGGCGGTCGAGGCACAGCAGCAATCCAACGGGCGGTTCCTGGCCGCTACCGACGAGGAGATTCTGGCCGCTTACCACCTGGTTGCCAGTGCCGAAGGGGTGTTCGTCGAGCCCGCGTCGGCGGCGAGCATCGCCGGACTGCTCAAGTCGATCGACGACGGTTGGGTGGAGCGGGGTTCTACGGTGGTCTGCACAGTCACCGGTAACGGACTCAAAGATCCCGACACCGCGCTCAAGGACATGCCGCAAGTGTCCCCGCTGCCAGTCGAC
Source organism: Mycobacterium asiaticum (assembly GCF_001673315.1). Classification (GTDB taxonomy): domain Bacteria; phylum Actinomycetota; class Actinomycetes; order Mycobacteriales; family Mycobacteriaceae; genus Mycobacterium; species Mycobacterium asiaticum_B. The sequence continues at coordinate 143,233 of NZ_LZLQ01000124.1, forward strand.
CCGGTCCTGGTCGTCGAGCAGCTAGGCCTGGAATAGTGACGTTGGGGGCGGTCCTTCCTGCCGGGCTGGTGGCCAGCGCGGTGGTGTCGGCGTCCAGCGCCAATCTCGGCCCGGGATTCGACAGTCTCGGCCTTGCCTTGAGTCTGTGCGACGAGATCGTCGTGGAGACAACGAATTCCGGCTTGAAAGTGATAGTCGAGGGAGAGGGCGCGGGCCAGGTGCCACTTGGCCCCGAGCACCTGGTGGTGCGCGCCATCCAGCGCGGGCTGGATGCCGTGGGCTTACAGGTCGGCGGGTTGGTGGTCCGGTGCCGCAACGACGTCCCGCATTCCCGCGGTCTCGGTTCCTCGGCGGCGGCAGTAGTGAGCGGCCTGGCTGTCGTCAATGGCCTTGTCGTGCAGATGGATTCGACTCCGCTAAGTGACGCCCAGCTGATCCAGCTGGCCTCGGAGTTCGAAGGTCATCCGGACAACGCCGCGGCCGCCGTGTTGGGCGGGGCGGTGGTTTCCTGGGTCGATCATCGCAGCGGCCGGCCCGATTACAGGGCGGTTCCGTTGCGCCTGCATCGCGACATTCATTTGTTCGCTGCGATCCCCGAGGAGCGGTCGTTGACCGCCGAGACGCGGGTGCTGCTGCCCGCGGAGATCAGTCACGAAAACGCGCGGTTCAATATCAGCCGTGCCGCGTTGCTGGTGGTCGCGCTCACCGAGCGCCCCGACCTGTTGATGGCCGCGACCGAGGATGTGCTGCATCAACCCCAACGTGCACCGGCGATGCCGCCTTCGGCGGAATATTTGGCGCTGCTGCGGCGTCTTGATATAGCGACGGCACTATCCGGGGCTGGTCCTTCGCTGATCGTGCTCAGTACCGAGCCGGAACTGCCCGTCGAAGCGGTGGAATATGGGACCGCGAATGGATTCGCCATCAAGAAGATGACTGCCGGCGACGGAGTTCGCTGGAAGCCGGGAGTGACCGTCTCCGGTTGATCCACAGCGTGGCCGGTGGGGTTGCTTGCTTCCCGCCAGGAAGCGGGTTATCCTCGGAGCCGTCCAGCAATTGCAGCATCTGCATCTGCAAAACTGCGTTGACGCTAGGACAAACACCAATTCTTCTCGGACTTCGTCGCAGATCCTGGCGACCACCGTTTCAGAGTCGACTATTGGACGCACTCGGCGAATCGCCTGATTGCTTGTCCAATGCAGGAATCCCCGATTGACGTGATCACCGGGGCAAGAAAGGAAATCCGTGACTGATACGGACCTCATCACGGCTGGCGAAAGCACCGACAACGGAAACCCGTCGGGCGCCGTAACTGCTAGCACTTCTGATGTCTCAGATGACGTCTCAGGTGGTGTCTCTAATGATGTCTCTAAGGCCAAAACCAATGCGCCGACAGGCTCGCTGACCACCATGGTGCTGCCCGAACTTCGCGCGCTGGCCACTCAGGCCGGCGTCAAGGGGACGTCGGGGATGCGCAAGAACGAACTCATAGCCGCGATTCGGGAAATCCGGGGACAGGCCAACGGCAAGTCGGGCGGCGACGCGCCGGCTCAAGACGCGGTCAAAGCCGATGTCCCGGCCCAGAACGAGCCTGCTGTTCAGCCCGCCCAGGAGTCCGCCACCCAGGAGTCCGCCCCGCAGCAGACCGCTGCGCAGGAACCTGCGGCGCAGGAACCTGCCGCGCAGCAGCCCGCTGCGCAGGAAGGGCAGAACGCCGCACCCAACGACACACCTCGCCGGGAGCGACGTAGCGCCAATCGGCAGGCCGGTGCAGCCGATTCGGGCAAGGGTGAGACCACCGAGGGCTCCGGCAAGGCCGACGAGCCGCAAAAGGGTGACCGGGAGCGCAAGAACGAGCGCGAAACCAAGAACGACGAGCGCTCGGCCGACTCCGGTAACGACGCGGGCTCAGACCAGCAAGGCGGCGGTGGCCAGCGCGGCGGCTCGAACCAGCAGGACGATGACGGAGAGGGTCGCGGGGGCCGGCGTGGCCGCCGATTCCGAGACCGCAGGCGCCGGGGTGAGCGGACCGGCGAAGGTGGCGGCGGCGACACCGAACTGCGTGAGGACGACGTCGTCCAGCCCGTGGCCGGCATCCTCGACGTCCTGGACAACTACGCCTTCGTGCGCACCTCCGGTTACCTCGCGGGCCCGCACGACGTGTACGTCTCGATGAACATGGTGCGCAAGAACGGCCTGCGCCGCGGAGACGCGGTAACCGGTGCCGTCCGGGTGCCCAAGGACGGTGAACAGCCCAATCAGCGGCAGAAATTCAACCCGCTGGTACGGCTGGACAGCGTCAACGGCGGACCGGTCGAGGACGTCAAGAAGCGCCCTGATTTCCAGAAGCTGACGCCGTTGTACCCAAACCAACGGCTGCGTCTGGAGACCACTCCTGACCGGCTGACCACCCGCGTCATCGACCTGATCATGCCGATCGGCAAGGGACAGCGCGCGCTGATCGTGTCGCCGCCCAAGGCTGGTAAGACAACCATCCTGCAGGACATCGCGAACGCGATAACCCGCAACAATCCCGAATGCCACCTCATGGTCGTGCTCGTCGACGAGCGGCCTGAAGAGGTCACCGACATGACCCGATCGGTCAAGGGTGAGGTCATCGCCTCGACCTTCGACCGGCCGCCGTCAGACCACACCTCGGTGGCGGAGCTGGCCATCGAGCGCGCCAAGCGACTGGTGGAGCAGGGCAAGGACGTCGTGGTGCTGCTGGACTCGATCACCCGGTTGGGCCGCGCGTATAACAACGCGTCGCCGGCCTCGGGCCGCATCCTGTCCGGCGGTGTCGACTCGACTGCGCTGTACCCGCCCAAGCGCTTCCTGGGTGCCGCCCGCAACATCGAGGAAGGCGGGTCGCTGACCATCATCGCGACCGCCATGGTCGAGACCGGCTCCACCGGTGACACGGTCATCTTCGAGGAGTTCAAGGGCACCGGTAACGCCGAACTCAAGCTCGACCGCAAGATCTCGGAACGACGCGTGTTCCCCGCGGTCGACGTCAACCCCTCGGGCACCCGTAAGGACGAGCTGTTGCTCTCGCCCGACGAGTTCGGCATCGTGCACAAGTTGCGGCGCGTGCTGTCGGGGCTGGACTCGCATCAGGCCATCGACCTGCTGATGTCGCAGCTGCGCAAGACGAAGACGAACTACGAATTCCTGGTGCAGGTGTCCAAGACGACACCGGGCAGCATGGACGGGGACTAGCGGGGACTAGCTCGCACCGGAATAGCAGCGCGCCTCCCGCTGTTTGGGTAGGCAGTAGTTGACCTGGCATAATGGGCGCGCGACTAGCGAAGAGGACAGCATGAAAACTGACATTCATCCCGCTTACGAGGAGACCACCGTCGTCTGCGGTTGTGGGAATTCTTTCACCACCCGCAGCACCAAGCCGGGTGGCCGGATCGTGGCCGAGGTCTGCTCGCAATGCCACCCGTTCTATACCGGCAAGCAGAAGATTCTCGACAGCGGTGGCCGGGTGGCTCGCTTCGAGAAGCGTTACGGCAAGCGCAAGGCCGGAGCGGACCAGGCTGCCGAGACTGGTCAAGCCGACAAATAGCCCGCTTTCCGACGCCCGAACTGTGCATCATCCGCACGGGCCGGGCGTCGGTTCGCGTTTAGGCGCAAGCTCGCAGTAGGGAGGTGACCATGACGCCGCCGGTGCAGACAATTGACGTCCTGCTCGCCGAGCACGCGGAGCTCGAGCAGGCGCTGGCCGACCCCGACCTGCACAGCAAACCCGACGAAGCGCGCAAAGTCGGGCGTCGCTTTGCCCGGCTGGCTCCGATCGTGGCCACCCACCGCAAGTTGGTGTCCGCCCGCGAAGACCTGGAGACCGCGCGGGAGCTGTCCGCCGATGACGACTCATTCATCGACGAGGTCACCGAGCTGCAAGCCAGGGTCGCCGAGTTGGACGACCAACTCACCGACATGCTGGCTCCGCGCGACCCGCACGACGCCGACGACATCCTGCTGGAGGTCAAGTCCGGTGAGGGCGGCGAAGAGTCGGCGTTGTTCGCCGCGGACCTGGCCCGGATGTACATCCGCTACGCCGAGCGGCACGGCTGGACGGTGACGGTACTGGGTGAAACCACTTCGGATCTCGGCGGCTATAAAGATGCCACCTTGGCCATTGCCAGCAAAGGTGATTCGGTCGACGGGGTCTGGTCGCGAATGAAATTCGAGGGCGGGGTGCACCGCGTGCAGCGGGTGCCGGTAACGGAATCTCAAGGGCGCGTGCATACTTCGGCTGCCGGCGTGCTGGTGTATCCGGAACCTGAAGAGGTCGGCGAGGTGCAGATCGACGAATCGGATCTGCGCATCGACGTCTACCGCTCCTCAGGTAAGGGCGGGCAGGGCGTTAATACCACCGACTCCGCGGTGCGGATCACCCACTTGCCCACCGGGATTGTGGTCACCTGCCAGAACGAGCGGTCGCAGCTGCAGAACAAGACCCGCGCGTTGCAGGTGTTGGCGGCTCGCCTGCAGGTCCTGGCCGAAGAGCAAGCGCTCGCCGACGCGTCGGCCGACCGCGCCAGCCAGATCCGCACGGTGGACCGTAGTGAGCGCATCCGGACGTACAACTTCCCCGAGAACCGAATCACCGATCACCGAATCGGATTCAAGTCGCACAATCTCGATCAGGTGCTCGACGGCGACCTGGATGCCCTCTTCGATGCGTTGAGCGAAGCCGACAAACAGTCCCGGCTCCAACAAGCGACATGACCGCGCTCCGGCAGGCGATCGACTCCGCTGCGGCGCTCCTCGCTGAGGCGGGAATCGATTCGGCCCGCTACGATGCCGAACAGTTGGCAGCGCATGTGGCCGGTACCGATCGCGGCCGACTGGTCGCGTTCGATCCGCCGGCCGATGAATTCTTCGATCGTTACCGCGAATTCGTCGCCAAGCGTTCGCAGCGGATCCCGTTGCAGCATCTCGTCGGGACCACGGCTTTTGGTCCGGCGTTGTTGCACGTCGGCCCGGGCGTGTTCATTCCGCGCCCGGAAACCGAGGCGATCCTGGAATGGGCTATGGCGCAACCTCTTCCGTCACGGCCCTGCATCGTTGATGTGTGCACCGGATCGGGTGCTCTGGCGGTGACGCTGGCCCGGCATTGGCCCGCCGCCCGCGTCATCGGCATCGATGATTCCCCAGCGGCCCTGGATTACGCGCGTCGCAACACCGCGGGCACCGGCGTCGAACTGATATCCGCCGACGTGCGCACGCCGGGCCTGCTCGCGGAACTCGACGCTCAGGTCGATCTCCTGGTCGCCAACCCACCTTACGTTCCCGACCATGCCGTCCTGGAACCCGAAGTAGCTCAACATGATCCGGCGCACGCAGTGTTTGGTGGACCTGATGGAATGGCGGTGATTCCCACCGTTGCGGGGCTCGCCGGGCGGTGGCTGCGTCCTGGTGGATCATTCGCCGTGGAGCACGATGACAGCACTTCGGCACTGACTGTGAATTCCGTTGCCGAAACAGGGCTTTTCGACGACATCGTGGCCCGCAACGACCTGGCCGGACGGCCACGGTTCGTGACGGCCAGGAGGAGCGGCGCGGGTGACTGACATCTTCGACTGTGCCGACCCCGACCAGCGGGCCCGTGGAATCACTGCTGCGATAGGGGCGCTCAAGGCCGGCCGGCTGGTGGTCATGCCGACGGACACCGTCTATGGCATCGGTGCCGACGCCTTTGACCGCACCGCGGTGGATGCGCTGTTGTCGGCCAAGGGGCGTGGCCGCGACATGCCGGTGGGCGTGCTGGTCGGCTCCTGGCACACGATCGAGGGCTTGGTGTACGGAATGCCCGACGGCGCGCGCGATCTGATCCGCGCTTTCTGGCCGGGGGCGCTCAGCCTGGTCGTGACGCAGGCGCCGTCACTGGGCTGGGATCTCGGGGACGCACACGGCACCGTGATGCTGCGCATGCCGCTGCACCCGGTCGCCATCGAGTTGCTGCGCGAGGTTGGTCCCATGGCGGTGTCCAGCGCCAATGTCTCCGGCCAGCCTGCCGCGGTCGACGCCGGCGAGGCGCATCGTCAACTGGGCGACCTCGTCGACGTCTACCTCGACGGAGGACCCGCCGCGCAGCAGAGCGCGTCGACGATCGTCGATCTGACCGGCAACACTGTCCGCATCCTGCGTGCGGGGCCGGTGAGCGCCGAACGGGTCGCCGAGGTGCTGGGCGTGGACGCGGCCAGCCTGACCGAGTGACCCTGTATCGCATGTGGGGGCGATGTCCCCACGCTCGGCCAAAGGCGGCCAACGTTCTCACAGGCTCGTGAAGTACGGTCTCGAGGTGTCCAGCGACATGACCAGCCTGGCCGGTGGTTTGCTCGCCTTGTCGGATCGCAGCGCCGGCGTCCCACTGCGTGAGCTCGCCCTGGTCGGGTTGACCGCAGCGATCATCACCTATTTCGCAACGGGGCCGGTGCGCGTGTTGGCCACCCGGCTGGGCGCTGTCGCCTATCCGCGCGAGCGCGATGTGCACGTGACGCCCACCCCGCGGATGGGCGGGCTCGCGATGTTCCTGGGCGTGGCCTCCGCGGTCTTCCTGGCCTCCCAACTCCCAGCTCTGACGCGCGGTTTCGTCTATTCCACCGGCATGCCCGCGGTGCTGGTTGCCGGGGCGGTGATCATGGGCATCGGCCTGATCGACGACCGCTGGGGCCTGGACGCGCTGACCAAATTCGCCGGTCAGATCACCGCCGCCAGTGTGCTGGTCACCATGGGTGTGGCGTGGAGCGTCCTGTACATCCCGGTGGGCGGGGTCGGCACCATCGTGCTGGATCAGGCGTCCTCGATTCTGCTCACGCTGGCGTTGACCGTTTCGATCGTCAACGCGATGAATTTCGTCGACGGACTCGACGGCTTGGCCGCCGGACTGGGACTGATCACCGCACTGGCGATCTGCATGTTCTCGGTTGGTCTACTCCGCGACCACGGCGGTGACGTGCTGTACTACCCGCCCGCGGTGATCTCGGTGGTGCTGGCCGGTGCCTGCCTGGGGTTCCTGCCGCACAACTTTCACCGGGCCCGGATCTTCATGGGCGATTCCGGTTCGATGCTGGTCGGGCTGATGCTCGCCGCGGCGTCCACTACCGCCGCCGGCCCGATTTCCCAGAACGCCTACGGGGCTCGTGACGTGTTTGCTCTGTTGTCACCGTTCCTGCTGGTGGTCGCCGTCATGTTCGTCCCGATGCTTGACCTGCTGCTGGCGATCGTCCGCCGCACCCGCGCCGGGCGCAGCGCATTCAGTCCCGACAAAATGCACCTGCACCACCGGCTACTGCAGATCGGCCACTCGCATCGCCGCGTCGTCCTGCTGATCTACCTGTGGGTGGGCATCGTGGCGTTCGGTGCGGCGAGCACCATATTTTTCGACCCGAGCCACACCGCCGCGGTGATGCTGGGCGCCATCGTCGTGGCGGGCGTCGCGACCGCCATCCCGTTGCTGCGCCGCCGCAACGAGGACTACGACGATGGGTAGTAGGTGCGTCGTTCCTATGGTACGGTCCTGGTAGAGCCCCGAATTAAACCTCGCGGGTTGCCGGCCCCCCGGCCCGTTGGAAGCGTATGCAGCCGTGCCGAATGACGACCGACACAGGGAGCTACCCCTTGGGTGATTCCAGCGCGAACCCTTGCGATACGCTCGGCGGGCCACAGATCAGAGTGATGTGGTTCACGCATCCAGACCACGGGATTGAGGTGCTGCAGTGACGACACCAGCGCAAGACGCGCCGTTGGTGTTTCCCGCTGTTGCGTTCCGGCCCGTTCGGCTGTTCGTCATCAGCATTGCCGTCACAGCGGTGGTGACCGCGATCGCCGCCTACACCGGCCACCCCGTCGTCGGCGCATTCTTCGGCGTCGGGCTGCTGCTGGGTTTGCTCAACGCCTTGCTGGTGCGCCGCTCGGTGGAGTCGATCACCGCGCGTGACCATCCGCTGAAGAGATCGATGGCGATAAACTCCGCGTCGCGCGTAGCGCTTATCACCATCCTGGCGCTGGTCATCGCTTTCATCTTTCGGCCCGAGGGGTTGGGCGTGGTATTCGGTTTAGCGATATTTCAGGTGCTGCTGGTGGCATCGACTGCGCTTCCGGTGTGGAAGAAGCTGCGGACAGGAGCGCCAAGTGGGCTTGAGACCGGACCGGGTGGGGTATTGACCGGATCGGAAGGGATGGAAGAAAGGGGCACCGGTGATGACTGAGTCGCTTCTGGCGGCGGCCCAGATCGAGGTCGGTGAGCACCATGAGGCCACTTGGCTCGGTCTGACGGTAAACACCGACACGATCTACTCGACTGCGATCGCTGCGGTGATCGTGCTCGCGCTGGCGTTCTGGCTGAAGTCGAAAGTCACCTCGACCGACGTACCGGGTGGGGTGCAACTGTTCTTCGAGGCAGTCACCATTCAGATGCGCAACCAGGTTGAAAGCGCGATCGGGATGCGTATCGCCCCATTCGTGCTGCCGCTGGCGGTGACGATCTTCGTCTTCATCCTGATCTCCAACTGGCTCTCGGTCCTCCCGTTGCAGTACAAGGACGGCGAGAAGCCGACCGAAGCACTCTCCGCGGCGGCATCGGATATCAACTACGTGCTGGCGCTGGCCCTATTTGTCTTCGTTTGCTACCACGCGGCCGGCATCTGGCGTCGCGGCATCATCGGTCATCCGCTCAGGGTGCTCAAGGGGCACGTCGCCATCTTGGCGCCGATCAACGTCGTCGAGGAACTGGCCAAGCCGATCTCGCTGTCCCTGCGACTTTTCGGCAACATCTTCGCCGGCGGCATCCTGGTCGCATTGATCGCGATGTTCCCGCCCTATATCTTGTGGCTGCCTAATGCCATCTGGAAATCGTTCGACTTGTTCGTCGGGGCGATCCAGGCATTCATTTTCGCCCTGCTGACAGTCCTGTACTTCAGCCAATCCATGGAACTGGACGAAGACCACCACTAGAAAATCCTGGTAGACCACTACCAGTTATCAAGGAGGATAAATAATGGCAGCAGCTCCCGAAATCCTGCAGGGTGCCCTTATCGGCGGTGGGCTCATCATGGCCGGCGGCGCGATCGGTGCAGGTATCGGTGACGGTATCGCTGGTAACGCGCTGATCGCTGGAGTTGCGCGGCAACCCGAGGCGCAGGGACGGTTGTTCACGCCGTTCTTCATCACCGTCGGTCTGGTTGAGGCGGCCTACTTCATCAACTTGGCGTTCATGGCGCTGTTCGTCTTCGCCACTCCGGGTGCCCAGTAAATCACTGTGATGGGTCCTGAAGGCGAAGTCCGCCTTCTCGCTTCGGCTGTTGATCTCGTAGCGGAAGGCCAGAAGAACTTCCTTATCCCGAACGGCACGTTCTTCTTCGTGCTGGCCATCTTCTTGGTCGTGCTCGGTGTCATCAGCAAATGGGTCGTGCCGCCCATCCTGCGGGTGCTGCGGGAACGCGATGCGATGGTCGCCAAAACGCAGACCGACACCAAAAAAGCGAGCGAGCAATTCGCTGCTGCCGAGTCCGACTACGAAGAGGCCCTGAAGGAAGCTCGGCTCGAGGCGGGATCGTTCCGCGACAATGCCCGGACCGAGGGCCGCAAGACCGTCGAGGACGCACGCTCCCGGGCCGAGCAGCAGGTGGCAGAGACGTTGGCCCAGGCCAACGAACAATTGAAGCGGGAGAGGGACGCCGTCGAAATGGATCTGCGTGCCAACGTGGGTGCCATGTCGGCCACGCTGGCCAGCCGGATCCTCGGAGTTGACGTCGCTCCTTCCGCTGCGACTTCAAAAGCGACCGGATAACCACTTATATGTCGACATTTATCGGACAGCTGATCGGGTTTGCGGGCATCGTGCTGCTGGTCTGGCGGTACGTCGTGCCGCCGGTACGCAGAATGATGACGGACCGGCAAGAGATGGTCCGCCAGCAATTGGAAGACTCGGACAAGGCGGCCAGGCGCCTCACCGAGTCGACGACGGCGCACAGCAGGGCCGTGGAGTCGGCTAAGGAAGAGTCCGAGCGTCTCGTAGAAGAGGCCAAGGGCGACTCCGAACGCATCGCCGAGCAGATGAAGGCGCAAGCGGATTCCGAAGCGGAACGCATCAAGGCGCAGGGAGTTCGCCAGACGGAATTACTGCGGGCGCAACTCACCCGCCAACTCCGGCTGGAGCTGGGCCACGAATCCGTGCGTCAGGCGCGGGACTTGGTGCGCAGCTTTGTCGCTGACGACGAGCAGCGGTCCGCCACGGTCGATCGCTTCCTCGACGAACTCGACGAGATGGCACCGGAAGAGGCCGACGTCGAGTACCCGGTGCTGGCAAAGATGCGGTCGTCGAGCCGCGAGGCGCTGGGCAACCTGGTGGACCGGTTCGACACGGTGGCCAAGGATCTGGACAACGACGCACTGAAGACGGTGGCCGACGAATTGGTGTCGGTGGCCCAGCTGCTCAATCGCGAAGTCGTGGTCACCCGGTACCTCACTGTCCCATCGGACGATTCGCAGCCCCGGGTCAAGCTGCTCGAACGCCTGCTGGACGGCAAGGTCGGCGATGCCACCCTCGACGTGCTGCGCACCGCGGTCGCTGAGCGGTGGTCGGCCAACGCGGATCTGGTCGACGCCACCGAACATGTCTCGCGACAGGCGTTGCTGGCAATAGCCGAACGCGACAACGAGGTCGACGAAGTCGAAGACCAGCTGTTCCGCATCTCCCGCATCATCGACGCGCAACCGCGGCTCGGCGTCCTATTGGGCGACCACACCAGACCTGTCGAGGGTCGGGTCGGCTTGCTGAGCAAAGTCGTCGACAGCGCGAGCGGTCGGATCAATCCGGTTGCGGCGGCGCTGCTTTCGCACACGATCGAACTGTTGCGGGGCAGCCAGACCGCCGACGAAGCTCTGAAGCTGCTGGCTGAGGTTGCGGTGGCGCGCCGTGGCGAGGTTGTCGCAAAAGTCAGTGCCGCGGCCGAACTCAGTGACGCGCAGCGCACGCGGGTGATCGAAGTGCTGAGCCGCATCTATGGTCACCCGGTGACGGTTCAGTTACACGTCGACAGCGAACTCCTCGGAGGCCTCATGATCTCGGTGGGTGACGAGGTGATCGACGGCACCCTCAAATCTCGATTGGCCGCTGCCGAGGCTCAGTTGCCCGACTGACACGACGCCGGACTCCAGCACGAACTAGTCATCACAACCCCGAAGTAGGAAGACGAAAAGCCATGGCCGAGTTGACAATCTCCGCTGATGACATCCAGAGCGCGATCGAAGAGTACGTAGAATCCTTTAGCTCGGACACCTCTCGAGAAGAGGTCGGCACCGTGGTCGACGCCGGTGACGGTATCGCGCACGTCGAGGGTTTGCCGTCGGTCATGACCCAGGAGCTGCTCGAGTTCTCCGGCGGAGTTTTGGGCGTCGCCCTCAACTTGGACGAGCACAGCATCGGCGCCGTCATCCTCGGTGACTTCGAGCAGCTCGAGCAGGGCCAGCAGGTCAAGCGCACCGGCGAGGTGCTGTCCGTGCCCGTCGGCGACGGCTACCTGGGTCGGGTGATCGATCCGCTAGGGCGCCCGATCGACGGCGGCGGTGACATCGAGACCGACGAGCGCCGCGCACTGGAACTGCAGGCGCCGTCGGTGGTGCAGCGTCAGGGCGTGAAGGAGCCGCTGCAGACCGGCATCAAGGCCGTCGACGCGATGACCCCCATCGGCCGGGGCCAGCGCCAGCTCATCATCGGTGACCGCAAGACCGGCAAGACCGCAGTGTGCGTCGACACCATCCTCAACCAGCGACAGAACTGGGAGAGCGGGGACGAGAAGAAGCAGGTGCGCTGCGTGTACGTGGCCATCGGGCAGAAGGGCACCACGATCGCCGCCGTCCGCCAAGCCCTGGAAGAGGGCGGCGCGATGGACTACACCACCATCGTCGCGGCCCCCGCTTCGGACTCCGCCGGATTCAAATGGCTTGCGCCGTACACGGGTTCGGCGATCGCCCAGCACTGGATGTACGACGGCAAGCATGTCCTGATCATCTTCGACGACTTGACCAAGCACGCCGACGCATACCGCGCGATCTCGCTGCTGCTGCGCCGCCCGCCCGGCCGCGAAGCGTTCCCCGGCGACGTGTTCTATCTGCACTCCCGGCTGTTGGAGCGTTGCGCGAAGCTCTCCGACGATCTCGGTGGCGGCTCGCTGACCGGCCTGCCGGTGATCGAGACGAAGGCCAATGACATCTCGGCCTACATCCCGACCAACGTCATCTCCATCACCGACGGCCAGTGCTTCCTGGAGTCCGACCTGTTCAACCAGGGCGTCCGGCCGGCAATCAACGTCGGTGCCTCGGTGTCCCGAGTCGGCGGCGCGGCACAGATCAAGGCGATGAAGGAGGTGGCCGGCTCGCTGCGTCTGGATCTGTCGCAGTACCGCGAGCTGGAATCGTTCGCCGCCTTCGCATCCGACCTGGACGACACGTCCAAGAAGCAGTTGGCGCGTGGCGAGCGGTTGGTCGAACTGCTCAAGCAGCAGCAATTCCAGCCGATGCCCGTTGAGGAGCAGGTGATTTCGATTTTCCTGGGTACGGGCGGTCACCTGGACTCGGTGCCGGTCGAAGACGTCAAGCGTTTCGAGGCCGAACTTCTGGACCACGTGCGGGCTTCGGAGGAGGGTTTCCTCGAGCAGCTGCGTAAGAGCCAGAAGATGGGCGAAGAGGACGAAGACAAGCTGACCGACATCATCAACCACTTCAAGAAGGGCTTTGCCGCCAGCGATGGCGAGTCGGTGGTGCGCGACGAGCACGTCGAGGCCATGGACGAAGACGAAGTGGGCAAGGAGTCGGTACAGGTCAAGAAGGAAAAGCCGAAGGACAAGGACTCGAAGAAGAAGGATTCCGGCGGGTCCAAGAAGTCCGGAGATGCCAAGAAGGACAAGAAGTAGCTAACAATGGCTGCCACACTCCGCGAACTACGGTCGAGGATCCGCTCGGCCGGGTCGATCAAGAAGATCACCAAGGCTCAGGAGCTGATCGCGACCTCGCGCATCGGCAAGGCGCAGACCAGGCTGAACGCCGCCCGGCCTTACACCTTGCAGATCACCAGCATGCTCTACACGCTGTCCGCCGAGGCCGCTCTGGACCATCCGTTGCTGGTCGAGCGAGAAAACCCCAAACGAGCCGGGGTGCTGGTGCTCTCGTCCGACCGCGGCTTGTGCGGTGCGTACAACTCCAGCATCTTCCGTCGCGCCGAGGAACTCTTTTCGCTGCTGCGGGAAGAAGGAAAGCAACCCATCATCTACACGGTGGGCCGAAAAGCTCAGAACTACTTCACGTTTCGGAACTGGGACATTGTCGAGTCGTGGTCAGGCTTTTCCGAGCAACCTCAGGTGGAGAACGCTTCGGAGATCAGCGAGGCTCTGGTCGATGCGTTCATGAAGGGCGCCGGCGAGGACGATGACGGCGAGTCGAATGACGTCCAGGGCGTCGACGAATTGCACATCGTGTACTCCGAATTCAAGTCGATGATGTCCCAGACGGCGGTCGCCCACCGGATGGCTCCGTTGGTGGTTGAGTACGTCGAGGAAGACACCGGTCCGAGCACGCTGTATTCGTTCGAACCCGATGCGACCACGTTGTTCGACGCACTGCTGCCGCGGTATATCACCACCCGCGTGTATGCGGCGCTCTTGGAATCGGCTGCATCGGAGTTGGCTTCGCGCCAGCGCGCGATGAAGTCGGCCACCGACAACGCCGATGACCTCATCAAAGACCTGACGCTGCAAGCCAACCGCGAGCGGCAAGCCCAAATCACCCAAGAGATCAGCGAAATCGTCGGTGGCGCGAACGCGCTCGCCGACGCCGCCAAGTAGTCCCACGAGGAAGCGAAAAGAGCATGACTGCAACTGACGAAAAGACCGACAAGAAGTCGGAGAGTTCCGACACCACCGGCCGTGTGGTTCGGATCACCGGGCCCGTCGTCGACGTCGAGTTTCCGCGGGGTTCTGTGCCGGAGCTGTTCAACGCCCTCACCGCCGAAATCACTTTCGAGTCGATGGCGAAGACACTCACTCTGGAGGTGGCCCAGCACCTCGGTGACAACCTGGTGCGCGCGATCTCGATGCAGCCGACCGATGGCCTGGTCCGCGGTGTGGAGGTAATCGACTCCGGTAAGTCCATCACGGTGCCGGTCGGTGAGGGCGTCAAGGGCCACGTCTTCAACGCCTTGGGTCACTGCCTGGACAAAGAGGGATACGGAGAAGACTTCGATCACTGGTCGATTCACCGCAAGCCGCCGTCCTTCGAAGAGCTTGAGCCCCGGACCGAGATGCTCGAGACCGGCCTCAAAGTCGTCGACCTACTGACGCCCTACGTGCGTGGCGGCAAGATCGCGCTGTTCGGTGGTGCCGGCGTGGGCAAGACGGTGCTGATCCAGGAGATGATCAACCGTATTGCCCGAAACTTCGGTGGCACATCGGTTTTCGCCGGCGTCGGGGAGCGCACCCGTGAGGGTAACGACCTGTGGGTTGAACTCCAGGAAGCCGACGTGCTCAAGGACACCGCGCTGGTGTTCGGTCAGATGGACGAGCCGCCCGGCACCCGTATGCGGGTCGCCTTGTCCGCACTGACGATGGCGGAATGGTTCCGTGACGAGGCGGGCCAGGACGTGTTGTTGTTCATCGACAACATCTTCCGGTTCACCCAGGCCGGTTCGGAGGTGTCGACCCTGCTCGGTCGTATGCCTTCGGCGGTGGGGTACCAGCCCACTCTGGCGGACGAGATGGGCGAACTGCAGGAACGCATCACCTCGACCCGAGGCAAGTCGATTACGTCGATGCAGGCCGTGTACGTGCCCGCCGACGACTACACCGACCCGGCCCCGGCTACCACGTTCGCGCACCTCGACGCCACCACGGAGCTGTCGCGATCGGTGTTCTCCAAGGGCATCTTCCCGGCCGTGGACCCACTGGCCTCCAGCTCGACCATTCTGGACCCCGGCGTCGTCGGTGACGAGCACTACCGTGTTGCGCAAGAAGTCATCCGAATTCTGCAGCGCTACAAGGACCTTCAGGACATCATCGCCATCCTGGGTATCGACGAGCTGTCCGAGGAGGACAAGCAGTTGGTCAACCGGGCACGACGGATCGAGCGTTTCCTGTCGCAGAACATGATGGCGGCCGAGCAGTTCACCGGGCAACCGGGTTCGACAGTGCCGGTCAAGGAGACCATCGAGGCCTTCGACAAGTTGACGAAGGGCGATTTCGACCACGTACCGGAGCAGGCCTTCTTCCTGATCGGCGGGCTCGACGACTTGGCCAAGAAGGCCGAGACCTTCGACGTCAAGCTGTGACAGGGAACTGCGGCCTGACCCAGACAGAAACGAAGGTGGTGTGACATGGCGGAAATGAATGTCGCGATCGTCGCCGTCGACCGTGAGATCTGGTCGGGCGAAGGGACTTTCCTGTTCACCCGCACCACCGTCGGTGAGATCGGCGTTCTTCCGCACCACATCCCGTTGGTTGCGCAATTGGTCGACGACGCGATGGTGCGCGTGGAGCGGGACGGCGAAGACGACCTGCGGGTGGCGGTCGACGGTGGATTCATGTCGGTAACCGAGGAGGGGGTCACCATCCTCGCGGAATCCGCGGAGTTCGAGTCGGAGATCGACGAGAGTGCGGCCCGGCAGGATTCGGAGTCCGACGACGAGAAGACCGCCGCTCGGGGCCGCGCAAGGTTGCGCGCCATCGGCGCGCTCGACTGATTGAAGAAGATGAGCGCGCCCATGGTCGGCATGGTCGTGCTCGTCGTCCTTGTCGTTCTGTTGGGGACGGCCGTCCTCGCGTTGAGCTACCGGCTATGGAAGCTGCGCCAGGGTGGAACGGCTGCCATCATGCGCGATATCCCCGCGGTGGGCGGGCATGGATGGCGACACGGCATGATCCGGTACCGCGGCGGCGAAGCTGCGTATTACCGACTCTCGAGTTTGCGGTTGTGGCCGGATCGACGGCTGAGCCGGCGGGGTGTGGAGGTCGTCGGCCGGCGCGCGCCGCGAGGCGACGAGTTCGACATCATGAGCGACGAGATCGTGGTGCTCGAATTGCGCGACACCACCCAGGACCGCCGGCTGGGTTACGAAATCGCCCTGGACCGTGGGGCATTGACCGCGTTTCAGTCGTGGTTGGAGTCGCGGCCTTCGCCCCGCTCCCGCCGACGCAGCGTGTAACGGGGCGAGCAGACGCCAAAGTCCGCGTTTCTTTAGCGGGGTAGTCCCTCGTTCCTTTCGAGGGGTAGTCCCTCTCCGTTCAGAGGGGTAGTTACCCCTTCTCGCCGCCTTTGCCGCCGCCAGGGCGCCACAGCACATCGCCCTCCGGGTTGGCGACGCGGGACAGTATGAAGAGCAGATCCGACAGGCGGTTGAGGTATTTCGCCGGCAGTACGCTAACGCTGTCGGGATGGGCTTCGACCGCCGCCCACGCCGAGCGCTCGGCACGACGGACCACGGTACGCGCCACGTGCAGCAGTGCCGACAGCGGCGAACCGCCCGGCAGCACAAAAGAATTCAGGGCCGGCAGGTTTTCGTTGTAGGTGTCGCACCAACCCTCGACCCGGTCGATATAGGCCTGGGCGATGCGCAGCGCAGGATGCTCGGGATTCTCGACCACAGGTGTGGAGAGATCAGCACCCGCGTCGAACAAGTCATTCTGGATCTGCCGCAGCACCTCAGTGAGTGCGCCGTCCGGGCCGCCAAGCGCGATGGCGACGCCGATCGCACAGTTGGCCTCGTCGCAATCCGCGTATGCCACCAGTCGCGCGTCGGTCTTGGCGACCCGTGAGAAATCGCTCAATCCCGTCGTACCGTCATCGCCGGTCCTTGTATAAATGCGGGTCAGGTGGACTGCCATGAGCAAAACCGTACCGGGGTGGCCGGTGGGCCCGGGGCTGGGCTGACTGACAACCCGATACCGCTTCACTAGACTTGCCCGGGTGGCCCAGCGATTCGTGGTGACCGGAGGCAACCGGTTGTCAGGCGAAGTCGCAGTTGGGGGCGCCAAGAACAGTGTGCTCAAGTTGATGGCCGCGACTCTGTTGGCCGAGGGCACCAGCACCATCACCAACTGTCCCGACATCCTCGACGTGCCGCTGATGGCCGAGGTGCTGCGTGGTCTGGGTGCCACCGTCGAACTTGACGGCGACGTTGCCCGCATCACCTCACCCGACGAACCCAAGTACGACGCCGACTTCGCCGCCGTGCGCCAGTTCCGCGCCTCGGTCTGCGTGCTGGGACCGCTGGTCGGGCGGTGCAAGAAGGCGCGGGTTGCGCTGCCGGGCGGCGACGCGATCGGGTCGCGCCCGCTGGACATGCACCAGGCCGGGCTGCGACAACTGGGTGCACAGTGCAACATTGAGCACGGTTGCGTGGTCGCGCAGGCAGATACGTTGCGCGGGGCCGAGATTCAGCTGGAATTTCCCTCCGTCGGCGCCACCGAGAACATCCTGATGGCCGCCGTCGTCGCCGAGGGCGTGACGACCATCCACAACGCGGCGCGCGAACCAGACGTGGTGGATCTGTGCACGATGCTCAACCAGATGGGTGCGCAGGTGGAAGGCGCCGGCTCGCCGACGATGACGATCACCGGCGTGCCTCGGTTGCACCCCACCGAGCACCGCGTGATCGGCGACCGCATCGTGGCCGCCACCTGGGGGATTGCCGCCGCGATGACCCGTGGCGACATCACGGTGACGGGAATAGATCCGTCCCATCTGCAGTTGGTCCTGCATAAGTTGCACGACGCCGGCGCGACGGTGACTCAAACCGACAGCAGTTTCCGCATCGCACAGTACGAGCGGCCGAAGGCGGTCAACGTCGCGACACTGCCTTTCCCCGGATTTCCTACCGACCTGCAGCCGATGGCGATCGCCCTGGCCTCGATCGCGGACGGCACTTCGATGATTACCGAGAATGTTTTCGAAGCGCGGTTCCGATTCGTCGAGGAAATGATCCGACTGGGGGCGGACGCCCGCACCGACGGGCACCACGCGGTGGTGCGCGGTCTGCCGCAGCTGTCGAGCGCGCCGGTGTGGTGTTCGGACATCCGGGCGGGCGCCGGCCTGGTGCTCGCGGGCCTCGTCGCCGATGGCGACACCGAGGTCCACGACGTGTTCCACATCGACCGTGGCTACCCGTTATTCGTTGAGAACCTGGGGATTTTGGGAGCTGAGATCGAACGGGTACAGTAACGACCAACAGAGCGACGCCCACCAGGCGCGGTCACCTCCCAGAGGAGATCGAAACCGGGGCTTGACTCTCCTGCCGGATGTGTATTAAGCTGGCAGGGTTGCCCCAAAACGGGCAAAAATGAAGCTAGAAGTGTTGTTTGAGAACTCAATAGTGTGTTTGGTGTTTTGTTTGTTGTTGTTTTTTGACTGCACCTGTACACCCCCGTGTGTGGGTGCGGTCGCAATTAATTTGATGCCAGTTTTGGTGTCTTTTTGTTAGATCAGATTTTCTCTGATTGTGAATTCACCTCGTTAGCGAGGGGTTTTTGTTTGGAGAGTTTGATTCTGGCTCAGGACGAACGCTGGCGGCGTGCTTAACACATGCAAGTCGAACGGAAAGGCCCCTTCGGGGGTACTCGAGTGGCGAACGGGTGAGTAACACGTGGGTGATCTGCCCTGCACTTTGGGATAAGCCTGGGAAACTGGGTCTAATACCGAATAGGACCACGGGATGCATGTCCTGTGGTGGAAAGCTTTTGCGGTGTGGGATGGGCCCGCGGCCTATCAGCTTGTTGGTGGGGTGACGGCCTACCAAGGCGACGACGGGTAGCCGGCCTGAGAGGGTGTCCGGCCACACTGGGACTGAGATACGGCCCAGACTCCTACGGGAGGCAGCAGTGGGGAATATTGCACAATGGGCGCAAGCCTGATGCAGCGACGCCGCGTGGGGGATGACGGCCTTCGGGTTGTAAACCTCTTTCACCATCGACGAAGGTCCGGTTTCCGGATTGACGGTAGGTGGAGAAGAAGCACCGGCCAACTACGTGCCAGCAGCCGCGGTAATACGTAGGGTGCGAGCGTTGTCCGGAATTACTGGGCGTAAAGAGCTCGTAGGTGGTTTGTCGCGTTGTTCGTGAAATCTCACGGCTTAACTGTGAGCGTGCGGGCGATACGGGCAGACTTGAGTACTGCAGGGGAGACTGGAATTCCTGGTGTAGCGGTGGAATGCGCAGATATCAGGAGGAACACCGGTGGCGAAGGCGGGTCTCTGGGCAGTAACTGACGCTGAGGAGCGAAAGCGTGGGGAGCGAACAGGATTAGATACCCTGGTAGTCCACGCCGTAAACGGTGGGTACTAGGTGTGGGTTTCCTTCCTTGGGATCCGTGCCGTAGCTAACGCATTAAGTACCCCGCCTGGGGAGTACGGCCGCAAGGCTAAAACTCAAAGAAATTGACGGGGGCCCGCACAAGCGGCGGAGCATGTGGATTAATTCGATGCAACGCGAAGAACCTTACCTGGGTTTGACATGCACAGGACGCCGGCAGAGATGTCGGTTCCCTTGTGGCCTGTGTGCAGGTGGTGCATGGCTGTCGTCAGCTCGTGTCGTGAGATGTTGGGTTAAGTCCCGCAACGAGCGCAACCCTTGTCTCATGTTGCCAGCGGGTAATGCCGGGGACTCGTGAGAGACTGCCGGGGTCAACTCGGAGGAAGGTGGGGATGACGTCAAGTCATCATGCCCCTTATGTCCAGGGCTTCACACATGCTACAATGGCCGGTACAAAGGGCTGCGATGCCGCGAGGTTAAGCGAATCCTTTTAAAGCCGGTCTCAGTTCGGATCGGGGTCTGCAACTCGACCCCGTGAAGTCGGAGTCGCTAGTAATCGCAGATCAGCAACGCTGCGGTGAATACGTTCCCGGGCCTTGTACACACCGCCCGTCACGTCATGAAAGTCGGTAACACCCGAAGCCAGTGGCCTAACCCTTTGGGAGGGAGCTGTCGAAGGTGGGATCGGCGATTGGGACGAAGTCGTAACAAGGTAGCCGTACCGGAAGGTGCGGCTGGATCACCTCCTTTCTAAGGAGCACCACGAAAAGCACTCCAATTGGTGGGGTGCAAGCCGTGCGGAGTTCTCGTCTGTAGTGGACGAGAGCTGGGTGCACAACAACAAGCAAGCCAGACACACTATTGGGTCCTGAGACAACACTCGGGCGCTAGCACGAAGCGTTGTCCCTCCATCTTGGTGGTGGGGTGTGGTGTTTGAGAATTGGATAGTGGTTGCGAGCATCAAAATGTATGCGTTGCCGTTCGCGGCAACGTGTTATTTTTGTGCAATTTTATTCTTTGGTTTTTGTAGTGTTTGTAAGTGTCTAAGGGCACATGGTGGATGCCTTGGCATCGAGAGCCGATGAAGGACGTGGGAGGCTGCGATATGCCTCGGGGAGCTGTCAACCGAGCGTTGATCCGAGGATTTCCGAATGGGGAAACCCAGCACGAGTGATGTCGTGTTACCCGTACCTGAATATATAGGGTGCGGGGGGGAACGCGGGGAAGTGAAACATCTCAGTACCCGTAGGAAGAGAAAACAATTGTGATTCCGCTAGTAGTGGCGAGCGAACGCGGAAAATGGCTAAACCGCATGCATGTGATACCGGGTAGGGGTTGTGTGTGCGGGGTTGTGGGAATGATCTTCTCGGCTCTACCTGGCTGAGGGGCAGTAAAAAAGTGTCGTAGTTAGCGGAAGTGGCCTGGGATGGTCTGCCGTAGACGGTGAGAGTCCGGTACGCGAAAACTTGACACCTGCCTTGATCAATCTCCCGAGTAGCAGCGAGCCCGTGGAATTTGCTGTGAATCTGCCGGGACCACCCGGTAAGCCTAAATACTTCTCGATGACCGATAGCGGATTAGTACCGTGAGGGAATGGTGAAAAGTACCCCGGGAGGGGAGTGAAAGAGTACCTGAAACCGTGTGCCTACAATCCGTCAGAGCCTCCTTGTGGGGTGATGGCGTGCCTTTTGAAGAATGAGCCTGCGAGTCAGGGACATGTCGCGAGGTTAACCCGTGTGGGGTAGCCGCAGCGAAAGCGAGTCTGAATAGGGCGCATCCCCGTAAGGGGTGTAGTGGCATGTTCTGGACCCGAAGCGGAGTGATCTACCCATGGCCAGGGTGAAGCGCGGGTAAGACCGCGTGGAGGCCCGAACCCACTTAGGTTGAAGACTGAGGGGATGAGCTGTGGGTAGGGGTGAAAGGCCAATCAAACTCCGTGATAGCTGGTTCTCCCCGAAATGCATTTAGGTGCAGCGTTGCGTGGTTCACCACGGAGGTAGAGCTACTGGATGGCCGATGGGCCCTACTAGGTTACTGACGTCAGCCAAACTCCGAATGCCGTGGTGTCAAGCGTGGCAGTGAGACGGCGGGGGATAAGCTCCGTACGTCGAAAGGGAAACAGCCCAGATCGCCGGCTAAGGCCCCAAAGCGTGTGCTAAGTGGAAAAGGATGTGCAGTCGCAGAGACAACCAGGAGGTTGGCTTAGAAGCAGCCACCCTTGAAAGAGTGCGTAATAGCTCACTGGTCAAGTGATTGTGCGCCGATAATGTAGCGGGGCTCAAGCACACCGCCGAAGCCGCGGCACATCTACTTATGTAGGTGTGGGTAGGGGAGCGTCCCTCATTCAGCGAAGCCGTCGGGTGACCGACGGTGGAGGGTGGGGGAGTGAGAATGCAGGCATGAGTAGCGAATAGGCAAGTGAGAACCTTGCCCGCCGAAAGACCAAGGGTTCCTGGGCCAGGCCAGTCCGCCCAGGGTGAGTCGGGACCTAAGGCGAGGCCGACAGGCGTAGTCGATGGACAACGGGTTGATATTCCCGTACCCGTGTGTGCGCGCCCGTGATGAATCATCCGTGCTAACCACCCAAATGGTTGCTGATCAATCCCTTCGGGGAGCGACGGTGACCGGCTGCGTGGGACCCCGGGTGGTAGTAGTCAAGCGATGGGGTGACGCAGGAAGGTAGCCGTACCAGTCAGTGGTAATACTGGGGCAAGCCCGTAGGGAGAGCGATAGGCAAATCCGTCGCTCATATATCCCGAGAGGTGACGCATAGCCGATTGAGGCGAATTCGGTGATCCTCTGCTGCCAAGAAAAGCCTCTAGCGAGTTCACACACGGCCCGTACCCCAAACCAACACAGGTGGTCAGGTAGAGAATACCAAGGCGTACGAGATAACTATGGTTAAGGAACTCGGCAAAATACCCCCGTAACTTCGGGAGAAGGGGGGCCGGCATGTCGTGAACACCTTTTCGGTGGGAGCGGAAGCCGGTCGCAGAAACCAGTGAGAAGCGACTGTTTACTAAAAACACAGGTCCGTGCGAAGTCGCAAGACGATGTATACGGACTGACGCCTGCCCGGTGCTGGAAGGTTAAGAGGACCCGTTAACTCGTAAGGGTGAAGCGGAGAATTTAAGCCCCAGTAAACGGCGGTGGTAACTATAACCATCCTAAGGTAGCGAAATTCCTTGTCGGGTAAGTTCCGACCTGCACGAATGGCGTAACGACTTCTCAACTGTCTCAACCATAGACTCGGCGAAATTGCACTACGAGTAAAGATGCTCGTTACGCGCGGCAGGACGAAAAGACCCCGGGACCTTCACTATAGCTTGGTATTGTTGTTCGGTACGGTTTGTGTAGGATAGGTGGGAGACTGTGAAACCTTAACGCCAGTTAGGGTGGAGTCGTTGTTGAAATACCACTCTGATCGTATTGGACACCTAACGTCGAACCGTATATCCGGTTCACGGACAGTGCCTGGTGGGTAGTTTAACTGGGGCGGTTGCCTCCTAAAATGTAACGGAGGCGCCCAAAGGTTCCCTCAACCTGGACGGCAATCAGGTGTTGAGTGTAAATGCACAAGGGAGCTTGACTGCGAGACTTACAAGTCAAGCAGGGACGAAAGTCGGGATTAGTGATCCGGCACCCCCGAGTGGAAGGGGTGTCGCTCAACGGATAAAAGGTACCCCGGGGATAACAGGCTGATCTTCCCCAAGAGTCCATATCGACGGGATGGTTTGGCACCTCGATGTCGGCTCGTCGCATCCTGGGGCTGGAGCAGGTCCCAAGGGTTGGGCTGTTCGCCCATTAAAGCGGCACGCGAGCTGGGTTTAGAACGTCGTGAGACAGTTCGGTCTCTATCCGCCGCGCGCGTCAGAAGCTTGAGGAAACCTGTCCCTAGTACGAGAGGACCGGGACGGACGAACCTCTGGTCCACCAGTTGTTCCACCAGGAGCACCGCTGGATAGCCACGTTCGGCAAGGATAACCGCTGAAAGCATCTAAGCGGGAAACCTTCTCCAAGATTAGGCTTCTCACCCACTTGGTGGGATAAGGCCCCCTGCAGAACACAGGATTGATAGGCCAGACCTGGAAGCTCAGTAATGAGTGTAGGGAACTGGCACTAACCGGCCGAAAACTTACCAACACAACCAAGCGCAACCACTTATCCAGTTTCACGGCTATTAGTCGTGGGACACCACACCCCCCATCAACACAAATTTAAATAGAGTTACGGCGGCCACAGCGACAGGGAAACGCCCGGTCCCATCCCGAACCCGGAAGCTAAGCCTGTCAGCGCCGATGGTACTGCCCTATTCGGGTGGAAGAGTAGGACACCGCCGAACACACAAAAACACCCCCATTCATTTGGGGGTGTTTTTGCATTTCTGGGCCTCGGCTACGGCTGGGATTAATGAACGGAAATATGCCGGTCTATTTATTGCATGGATTTATTGCGTGGACGCTCCGGCGTGCCAATACTTTTAGTGTTTAGTCGAACAATGTGAGGTCGGCCGGCGCGCGCTGCTTTTCCAATGCGAGCAGTGTCTGTTTACGATCCAATCCACCGCCATATCCGGTCAATTTTCCGCTCGCCCCGATGACCCGATGGCACGGCACCACAATCGCGATCGGATTGTGCCCATTAGCCAGTCCGACAGCCCGTGCAGCGCCGGGTGCATTGATCTGTTGCGCAATCTCCCCGTAGGACCTGGTCTCTCCGTAAGGAATGGTGAGCAAAGCGTTCCACACCCGCTGTTGAAATGGTGTTCCTCCCAGGTCCAACTCGACATCGAAGTCGGTGAGCTCGCCGGCGAAATAAGCATCGAGTTGTCGGACGGCTTCGGCGAACGCGTCGTCGTCGCGCGTCCAGCCGGTGCGGCTGGGCTCGTAGGTCTGATCCACCATTCGTAGATTCGTCAGAACCCCGTCCCGGCCGGCCAGTGTCAGCGGTCCGATGGGGCTGTCGATGGTGCGGTATTTGATCATGCGATCTCCTTTGGATGCTCCCGGGTCGGCCACTGGTTCACCGGGTGATCGAGCGTGGTCCACAGGTGCTGAGTTGCGTAGGAGCGCCAAGGCCGCCACCGGGTGCTGTGCTCGAGCAGGGCGCGTTCCTGGTCCGGTAAGCCCAACTGCTTGGTTGCCAGTTTCAGGCCAAGGTCGCTGGCCGGGAACGCGTCGGGGTCGCCCAACGCGCGCATGGCGATGATCTCCGCCGTCCAGGGGCCGATTCCGGGCAGGTCCATCAGCTGTCGTCGGGCACGGATCCAGTCGCAACCCGGGTCCAGGGTGACATTTCCGCTGGCGATCGCGCCGATCAATGCACTCAAACTTCGTCGCCGCGCGTTCGGCACCGCCAGGTGGATCGGGTCGATGTCGGCGAGCTCCTCGGCGGAGGGAAAGGTGTGGGTCAGCCCGCCGGCGTCGTCGCGCACGGGTTGTCCGTAAGCCGAGACCAGCCGGGCAGCGTGCGTGCGCGCCGCTTTGGTCGACACTTGCTGGCCCAGCACCGCGCGCACCGCCAGCTCAGCCTCGTCGACGGTACGGGGAATGCGTTGCCCGGGTGCTTTGGCAACCACTGCGCTCAGCGATGGGTCTGCACTGAGCGCCTCGACCACGGCCTCAGGGTCGGCGTCCAGGTCCAGCAGCCGCCGGCACCGGGCGGTCGCCGCGGCGAGGTCACGGAAGTCGTCGAGCACCAGCAGACAACGCACGTGGTCCGGGGCTGGAATGAGGGTGACCAGTCCATTGCCCCGGGCGAGTCGCAGGGTGCGCCGGTATGCGCCGTCGCGCACCTCTTCGCAACCCGGCACCGCGGTGGCGGCCAGATGTCCGAAGACGCCCTCGTAGGCGAACGGGGCACGCACCGGAAGGCGTAGGGACACCACCCCGGCGGACGTCAACCCGGACCCGAATCGCGCGACAGCGCGCTGGCGTAGTGCCGTCGGGGTGCTGTCGCACACCAGGCGGACGGTGTCGTTGAACTGGCGGATGCTGGCGAATCCGGCGGCGAACGCGACATCGCCGAACGGCAGATCGGTGGTCTCGATCAACACCCGAGCGGTCTGCATGCGTTGCGCGCGGGCCAAAGCGAGCGGGCCCGCACCGACTTCGGCGCGCAGTAATCGCTCCAGCTGGCGGGTCGTGTAGCCGAGGTGGTTTGCCAGGCCGGTGACGCCCTCGCGATCCACCGTGCCGTCAGCGATGAGCCGCATGGCTCGTGCCACGACATCGCCGCGCACATTCCACTCGGGCGAGCCCGGCGATGCGTCTGGACGGCATCGCTTACAGGCCCGAAAGCCCTCACGCTGGGCCGCGGCCGCCGTCGGTAGGAATCGCACGTTACGGGCCAATGGCGGCCGCACCGGGCAGCTGGGCCTGCAATAGATCCGGGTGGTCAGGACGGCGATGACGAACCAGCCGTCGAACCGGGCGTCCTTGGCCTGGACCGCCCGGTAGCACCGTTCGAAATCGTCGTGCACCCTTCGACAATTACACCCGGGCGCCGACATGACTGGCGGAAAACCGACATCAATGTGCGTGGTTCAGTTGTCCGAGTCGGCCGGCTGCACCGGTTTGGCCAGCCGGGTGGGCTCGTCGTGTCCGCGTAGCGTCACTTCCTCGTCGAGGGACCAGTGCTGCCGCTCCTCTTCGCTGGCACCGTTCAGCGCGTCCGATGAGGCAAGCAGTCTGCCCGGATAGTCTTTCGCCAACTCGCAGAGTCGGGCGGCCTCGTTTACCGGCTCGCCTATCACGGTGTATTCAAAGCGTTCCTTGGCGCCGACGTTGCCCGCGACCACGTGACCCGCCGCCACGCCGATCCCGGCTTTGCACTCAGAGATTTCGTTCGCGAGACGCTCGGACATGCAGCGCGCGGCGGCCAGCGCCGCGTCTTCGGGCTTGTCCAGGCTGTTCGGCGCACCGAAGATGGCCAGCGAAGCATCGCCTTCGAACTTGTTGACCAGGCCGCAATGCCGGTCCACTTCTTCGACGATGATGGTGAAGAACCGATTGAGCACCTTGACGACATCCGAGGGGCGCTGGGTGGTGACCAGCTTGGTGGAGCCGATGATGTCGATGAACAAGACAGCGACATGGCGTTCTTCGCCACCCAGTTTCGGTTTCTCGCGTTCGGCGGCGAGCGCGACTTCCCGGCCGACGTGCCTTCCGAAAAGGTCGCGCACCCGTTCTCGTTCGCGCAGCCCCGCCACCATCGCGTTGAAACCTCGCTGTAGCTCGCCGAGTTCGGTGCCGTCGAAGACCACCAGGTCGCCGCGCAGGTTGCCGCGCTCGACGCGGCTCAGCGCCGCGCGTACCACCCGCACCGGCGTCGCGGTGAGCCACGCCAGGATCCACATCAGGGTGAAACCGAAGATCAGGGTCACCGTCGATACGAACAGCACACAGACCGCGAACTGGGTCTCGGTCATGTTCCGCAGCAGGATCTGGAAGATCGCGACCAGGGTGATGCCGACGACGGGGACGCCCGAGCCGAGCAGCCAGACCATCAAGGTGCGGCCCATGATGCCCGGCGCCAGTCGGCGCGGCGGCGGGCCGGCTTCCAGCGCCTGCGCGGCCACCGGACGCAGCGCGAACTCGGCCAGCAGATAGCTTCCGGTGGCCACCAGGACGCCGCAGAAGCTGATCGAGAACATGAACCGCGGGATGAAAATGCGGTTTTCCATGCCGTAAAGGATGGTCAACAGCGCCGCCCCAACGCCCCACAGGATGAGGTCCACGATCGCCACTCGCCAGGGCGCGAGGAAGGTATTGCGTTCGTCCTCGCGGGTGGGTGCTCGTTCTTCGATGGCCCACCGCAGCGCCTGGACGGTGCGCCGGGTTATCCAATACGTTCCCACCGCCAGGGCGAGCACGATGTAGGCCGGGGACACCCCGAATGTGATCCACAGCAGTTCCTCGTCGAACACGCTGGGGACCGGGATGGCCACCGTCACCAGCAACAGCGCGACGACGATCCCGATGAGGTTCGCGCCGACCACCATCGAGGTCAGGATGATCTGGATGCGTATCCGCCGGCGGTGCTGGCTTTCCGAGACGCGCCCAAGCAGCCAGGAGCCGTAGGCGGGGGTGTCCGGCCGACCGCTTTGGCGGGTCACCCTCTCCAGCACCCGGCCCAGGCGCTGCGCCACGCTCGGTTTGGCGGCCTTCTTGGGCGACATGGTGGCGTCAGCCTATTCGGTCCAGCACGCTCTAAGGTGAGTCGGGTGCGTCTAGTGATCGCAAAATGCACTGTCGACTACGTCGGTCGGCTTACCGCGCATCTTCCGTCGGCTCGTAGATTGCTGTTGTTCAAGGCCGACGGGTCGGTCAGCGTGCACGCCGACGACCGCGCCTACAAACCCCTCAATTGGATGAGTCCGCCCTGCTGGCTGACCGAGGAGCCGGGTCAGCTGTGGGTCGTCGAGAACAAGGCGGGCGAGCAGTTGCGGATCACCGTCGAGGAGATCGAGCATGACTCCAGTCACGAGTTGGGCGTCGATCCCGGACTGGTCAAAGACGGAGTCGAGGCTCACCTGCAAGCGTTGCTGGCCGAGCACGTCCAGCTGCTGGGCGAGGGGTACACGCTGGTCCGCCGCGAATACATGACCGCGATCGGTCCGGTCGATCTGCTGTGCCGGGACGAAAACGGTGGTTCGGTCGCTGTGGAGATCAAGCGCCGTGGCGAGATCGACGGTGTGGAACAGCTCACCCGCTATCTCGATCTACTCAACCGCGACACCGTGCTGGCCCCGGTCAAGGGAGTGTTCGCCGCCCAGCAGATCAAACCGCAGGCCCGCACCCTGGCCACCGATCGCGGGATCCGTTGTCTGACATTGGATTACGACAAAATGCGGGGGATGGACAGCGACGAGTACCGGCTGTTCTGATGGCCCGGCGCCGCAAACCGCCGCCTCGGTGGCAATCGCCGCCGCCGCTGCGGCAATCGCCGCCGTCGCTGCGGCGAGTGGAGATCGGGCCGGACGGCTACGAGTACGAGGTGCGTCCCGTTGCGGCCGCACGCGCCCTGAAGACCTACCGCTGTCCGGGATGCGACCACGAAATCCGTTCCGGCACAGCTCACTTGGTGGTGTGGCGAACGGAGTCGGCCCAATCGGTCGACGACCGACGGCACTGGCACACGCCGTGTTGGACCAACCGCGCTACCCGCGGCCCCACCCGGAAGTGGTACTAGCCGCCTCAGCGAGGAGCCGGCTCAACCAACTCGATCAGGACACCACCGGCGTCCTTGGGGTGGATGAAGTTGATCCGGGAGTTTGCGGTGCCGCGTCGGGGGGCCTCGTAGACCAGCCGGACACCTTGAGACCGCAGCTGCTCGCACATCGCGTCCAGGTCCCTGGTGCGGCAGGCGAGCTGCTGAATGCCCGGTCCACGCTTGTCGATGAACTTCGCGATCACCGACGTCTCGTCGAGCGGGGCCATCAGTTGGATTTGTGCGCTGGTGCCGGGCACCGCCAGCATTGCCTCGCGGATTCCCTGGTCGTCGTTGATTTCTTCGTGCACCAGGATCATGCCAAGATGGTCGTTGTACCACTCGATAGCGGCATCCAGGTCGGCGACTGCAATGCCGACGTGATCGAGTCCGGTGACCAGCGAGGTAGCGAGACTGCGACGGGCGTCAACTTGATCGGTCGTCATTACACAACGGTAACCTCGGAACAAAGAATCCGCTTCTCCGGGTTGGCACTATCAGCCGTTCGGAGCGCGTGTAGGAGGTCTGATGACAACGTCGGTGATCGTTGCTGGAGCCCGGACTCCCATTGGGAAGCTGATGGGCTCGCTGAAGGATTTCAGCGCCAGCGATCTGGGTGGAATCGCGATCAAAGCTGCTCTGGAGAAGGCGAATGTGCCGGCTTCGCTCGTCGAGTACGTGATCATGGGCCAGGTGCTGACGGCCGGTGCCGGGCAGATGCCGGCGCGCCAGGCGGCGGTTGCGGCGGGCATCGGCTGGGAGGTGCCGGCGCTGACCATCAACAAGATGTGCCTGTCCGGAATCGATGCGATCGCCCTGGCTGACCAGCTCATCCGGGCCGGCGAGTTCGACGTGGTGGTCGCCGGCGGTCAGGAGTCGATGACCAAGGCGCCCCACCTGCTGATGGACAGCCGGTCCGGCTACAAGTACGGCGACGTCACGGTGCTGGACCACATGGCCTACGACGGGTTGCACGACGTGTTCACCGACCAGCCGATGGGCGCGCTGACCGAGCAACGAAACGATGTCGACAAGTTCACCCGTCAGGAGCAGGACGAATACGCGGCGCGGTCGCACCAGAAAGCAGCCGCAGCCTGGAAGGACGGAGTCTTCACCGACGAGGTCGTGTCGGTGCAGATACCTCAGCGCAAGGGGGATCCCTTGCAGTTCAGCGAGGATGAGGGCATCCGTGCCAACACCACCGCCGACTCGTTGGCGGGCCTCAGGCCGGCGTTTCGCAAGGACGGCACCATCACCGCCGGCTCGGCGTCCCAGATCTCGGACGGCGCGGCCGCGGTTGTGGTGATGAACAAGGACAAGGCCGAGGAACTGGGGCTGACCTGGCTGGTCGAGATCGGCGCCCACGGCGTGGTGGCAGGACCGGACTCGACCCTGCAGTCGCAGCCGGCCAACGCCATCAAGAAGGCACTCGACCGCGAAGGCATCTCCGTCGACGAGCTGGACGTCGTCGAGATCAACGAGGCCTTCGCAGCGGTGGCCCTGGCCTCGACTCAGGAACTCGGGATCGACCCGGAGAAGGTCAACGTCAACGGCGGAGCGATCGCCGTCGGGCACCCCATCGGGATGTCGGGGGCACGGATCACGCTGCACGTGGCGCTGGAACTCGCCCGCCGCGGCTCGGGTGTCGGTGTCGCTGCGCTGTGCGGTGCCGGCGGGCAGGGCGACGCCTTGATTCTGCGCGCGCGGTAGACCCGCGAAACCAAGCAAACGTTTGCTACAGAGGCCGCTCGGCTGGCCTGACCGCGGCTGCTGTGAGATTGGTCATATCCGCCGGTCAGGGTCGGTGTGAACGGACCACGATTGCGTGACAGACTTGTCGGCGTGACACGTCCTCGCCCCTCGATCGGGCCAGCGTTGGCCGGTGCGGTCGACCTGTCCGGTCTCAAACAACGCGCCCAGCAGAAGGCGACAGCCGGCGCAGCCGGCCCGACGGCGCGGTCGTCTGCCGCCGAATCCGGCGGGTCTTCGGCCGGACCCGGCCCCGGCGAAGTGCGCATTGTCCAGGTCACCGAAGCCAACTTCGAAGACGAGGTGATCAATCGCTCCGACGAGGTGCCCGTCGTCGTGCTGCTGTGGTCACCGCGCAGCGACGTCTGCGTCGACCTGCTCGAGACGCTGTCCGGACTGGCGGCCGAGGACAACGGCTCCTGGGTGCTGGCCGCCGCCAACGTCGACGCCGCCCCCGGCATCGCCCGGGTCTTCGGCGTGCAGGCTGTTCCGACCGTGGTGGCTTTGGCTGCCGCGCAACCAGTTTCGAGTTTTCAGGGCCCTCAGCCCGCCGACCAGTTGCGCAGCTGGATCGACTCCCTGTTGGACGCGACGGCCGGAAAGCTCAAAGGGCCGGCAAGCGCTGGTCAACCGGAGCAGGTGGACCCGGTGTTGGTCCAAGCGCGTCAACAACTCGAGGCCGGTGACTTCGAAGGGGCCCGGACCTCTTACCAGACGATCCTGGACGCCGACCCCGGCAGTGTCGAAGCCAAGGGCGCCATCCGTCAGATCGACTTCCTCACGCGCGCAACAGCACAACGTCCCGATGCGGTCGAGGTCGCCGACGCGGCTCCCGACGACATCGAGGCCGCGTTCGCTGCCGCCGACGTGCAGATACTCAACCGCGATGTCACCGGGGCGTTCGAACGCCTGACGGCGCTGGTGCGCCGGACGGCAGGGGATGACCGGACCACGGTGCGGACACGACTGATCGAGTTGTTTGAGCTGTTCGACCCGGCCGATCCCGAAGTCGTTGCGGGCCGTCGAAACCTCGCCAACGCGCTGTACTGACCGTCTGCTCGCGCGAGAACTCTCGAGCGAATCAGACCTCTTCGGGTTCCAGCCAGATCGCCGAGTTGGGCGGCAGCACCATGACCGCGGACGCCGGACGCCCATGCCACGGATCGTCGGTGGCGTCGACGCCGCCCAGATTGCCCCGCCCGGAGCCGTTGTAGACGGTCGCGTCGGTGTTCAGCACTTCCCGCCAGCGTCCGGCCTGCGGCAGGCCGAGTCGGTAGCCGCTGTGCTCGGCTCCGGAGAAATTGAACACACAGGCCATGGCCGACCCGTCGCTGCCATACCGCAGGAAGCTCAACACGTTGTTGGCGGAGTCATTGGCGTCGATCCACGAATAGCCGTCGGGGGTCGTGTCCTGACTCCACAGCGCGGGGTGGCTGGAGTAGATCTTGTTGATGTCGCGCACCAGGCGCAGCACACCGTTGGAGAACCCTTGCTCGTCCAGCTGCCACCAATCCAGGCCGCGCTCTTCCGACCATTCCGCACGCTGCCCGAATTCCTGTCCCATGAACAGCAATTGCTTGCCGGGGTGCGCCCACTGGTAGGCGAGCAGACTGCGTAGGCCGGCCGCCTTGGCGTGGTTGTCTCCCGGCATCCGGCCCCACAGGGTGCCCTTGCCGTGCACCACCTCGTCGTGACTGAGCGGCAGCACGTAATTCTCGCTGAACGCGTACAGCAGCGAGAATGTCATCTCGTGGTGGTGGTAGTTGCGGTAGACCGGGTCACGGCTGATGTAATCCAGCGTGTCGTGCATCCAGCCCATGTTCCACTTCATCGAGAAGCCAAGTCCGCCAAGGTTGGTGGGCCGGGTCACGCCGGGCCAGGATGTCGACTCCTCGGCGATGGTGACGATGCCGGGCGCTGCTTTGTGTGCCGTGGCATTCATTTCCTGCAGGAACTGCACTGCCTCCAGGTTCTCCCGGCCGCCGTAGATGTTCGGCGTCCAGCCGCCCTCTGGGCGTGAATAATCCAGGTACAGCATCGACGCGACGGCGTCGACCCGCAGGCCGTCGATGTGGAACTCCTGCAGCCAGTACAACGCGTTGGCTACCAGGAAGTTCCGGACTTCCGGTCGGCCGAAGTCGAAAACATAAGTGCCCCAGTCGAGTTGCTCACCCCGCTTGGGGTCGGAATGCTCGTAGAGCGGGGTGCCGTCGAATCGGCCCAGAGCCCACGCGTCCTTCGGGAAATGGGCAGGCACCCAGTCGACGATCACACCGATGCCCGCCTGGTGCAGGGCGTCGACCACAGCGCGGAACTCGTCAGGTGTGCCGAACCGCGACGAGGGCGCATAGTACGACGTGACCTGATACCCCCACGACCCGCCGAAGGGGTGTTCGGCGACGGGCAGCAGCTCGACGTGGGTAAACCCTTGCTCGACAACATATTCTGTCAGCTCGTGGGCGAGCTGACGGTAGCTGAGCCCGGGCCGCCAGGAGCCGAGATGGACTTCGAGTGTGCTCATCGGCTCGAATACCGGGTTGCGCTGCGGCCGCTGCGTCATCCACTCGTCGTCGTTCCAGGTGTACTCGCTGACCGTCACTCGCGATGCCGTCTGGGGCGGCACCTCGGTGCCGAACGCCAGCGGGTCGGCCCGATCGGACACCACGCCGTCGGCGCCGTGCACCCGGAACTTGTACAGACCATCGACGGGGAAATCCGGCCAGAACAATTCCCAGACGCCGGATGATCCGAGCACGCGCATCGGAGCGTCGTTGCCGGTCCATCCGTTGAATTCGCCGATCAAATTGACGCCCTTGGCGTTGGGCGCCCACACGGCGAACGACACCCCGTTGACCACGCCATCCGGGGTGGTGAACGAACGGGGATGAGCGCCAAGGACTTCCCAGAGTCGCTCGTGCCGTCCCTCGGCGAACAGATGCAGGTCGACCTCGCCCAGCGTGGGCAGGAACCGGTACGGGTCGGCGACGACCTGCGGGCCCGAGCCGTCATAGGTCACTTCCAGCCGGTAGTCGACCAGGTCGACGAAAGGCAACGCGACCGCAAACAAACCGGCGTCGAGGTGTTGTAGTGGGAAGCGGTCGTCACCGACCAGCGCGACCACGCTGGTGGCGTGCGGGCGGAAGGCCCGGATGACGGTGTGGTCGCGGTACTCGTGTGCTCCGAGAATCCCGTGGGGGTTGTGATGCGCGCCGGCAGCGAGTGTCGCGACCTCCGCCGGGTCCGGCACCAGATGCGTGCTGGTGAATTGGTCGGCTTTATTCACTTTCTCTCACCTCCTGCGCAGCAGCGTGACCCGGGACTCCTCGGGTATCAGCGGCATATTGACGATGTGCGCGACTGCGCGCCCCGGATCGATGCGGATGTAATTGTTCTGCCCCCATTGGTATTCCTCGCCAGTGATCTCGTCGCGCACCCAGAACCGCTCGTAGGGCTCCATACCCAGCGCGTGCATGTCCAACCCCAATGTCGCCTCTTCGGGTGCGAACGCGTTTATCGTCACGACCACCAGGACGCAGTCGCCGGTGGCTGGGTCGAACTTGCTGTACGCGAGCAACGCGTCATTGTCGATGTCATGGAAGTGGATGGTGCGCAGTTGCTGCAACGCCGGATGTAGGCGGCGAATTGCGTTGAGCCGAGCGATGAACGGTTCCAATGACCGGCCCTCTGCCAGTGCGCCCTCGAAATCGCGGGGGCGCAGTTCGTATTTCTCCGAATCCAGGTATTCCTCGCTGCCTTCTCGCACCGCTCGGTGCTCGAACAGCTCGTAGCCGGAGTAAACGCCCCAGGCTGGGCTCATGGTTGCCGCCAGTGCAGCGCGGATGGCGAACATGCCCGGACCGTGGTGTTGGAGCACCTCGTGCAGGATGTCGGGGGTATTGACGAACAGGTTGGGGGTGCGGAAGTCGGCGAGTCTGGCGATGTCGTTGCCGAATTCGGTGAGCTCCCATTTTGCCGTGCGCCAGGTGAAATAGCTGTAGGACTGCGTGAAGCCGAGCTTGGCCAGCCCGTACTGGCGGGCCGGCGGGGTGAAGGCCTCGGACAGGAACAGCACGTCGGGATGCGCCGACTTGACTTCGGCGATCAGCCATGCCCAGAAGTTGGGCGGTTTGGTGTGCGGGTTGTCGACCCGAAAGAACTTGACGCCGTGGTCAATCCAGTGCAGCACCACCCGCAACACCTCGTCGTAGAGCCCGGCGGGATCGTTGTCGAAGTTGAGCGGATAGATGTCCTGGTACTTCTTCGGCGGATTCTCCGCGTACGCGATGGTGCCGTCGGGCAGCTCGGTGAACCAGTTGCGGTGATCGCGTGCCCAGGGATGGTCGGGCGCGCACTGCAGCGCGAGGTCCAGCGCGACCTCCATGCCCAACTCGCGGGTCGCGGCGACGAAGTCGTCGAAGTCCTCGATCGTGCCCAGACTGGGGTGCACGGCGTCGTGGCCCCCATCGGCGCTCCCGATTGCCCACGGCGACCCGACGTCGCCCGGCGATGCGGTGGGATTGTTGTTGCGGCCCTTGCGATGCACCTCACCGATCGGATGGATCGGTGGCAGATACACGACGTCGAAACCCATCTCGGCGATCCGGGGCAGCGCGGCCGCGGCCGTGGCAAAGGTGCCGTGCACCGGGTTGCCGTCCGCATCCCAGCCTCCAGTGGAACGCGGAAACATCTCGTACCACGAGCCGAACCGGGCCAGTGGTCGGTCTACCCACACGCCGAACTGCTCCCCCCGGGTGACCAGTTCTCGCAGCGGGAACTGATCCAGCAGCTCCTCGACTTCGGTGCTCAGCGCCACCGCGGTGCGGGTCAGCGGGTCTCCCGGGGTGCGCAAGGCCGTTGCGGCTTCTTGCAGCGGGTGACGCAGCTGACGCGGCACGCCCGTGGCGGCGCGTTCGAACAGTGCGGCGCCGACCAGTAGATCGTTCGAGAGCTCACTTTCGCCTTGGCCCGCATCGAGCTTGGCGATCACCCCGTGGCGCCAGCTGTGAATGGGGTCACCCCAGCCGTCGACGCGGAACGTCCAGAGGCCGGTCCTGTCCGGGGTGAACTGGCCGTGGAACACATAGGGCTCCAGACCCATCGTCATCGGCAACTGCAACGGTTTGATCCGTGGCTCGGATTGCTGCCCGGGGCGGGCCGGATCCGACTTGGCGGCCGTCTCGGGCTCGGCGGGTTGCAGCGCCTTGAGCTTCCGCACTTCCGCACCTTGCGGGTACCGCGCTCCCAGGTACCGCACCACCAAGGTGGCCGCTACGGCCTCGTGGCCTTCGCGCCACACCGCCGCTCTGACCGGAATCACCTCGCCGACCACCGCTTTGGCTGGATACGTACCGCACGAGACAACGGGCTGAACGTCATCGATCTCGATACGACCGGGCACCGAATCACTCCGTTCCGATCCCGCCACGACACGTTCCGCTGCGCGGCCCGCACCGTCGCCGGGGGGTTTCGATCCCGCCCACCACGCGTTCCGCTTCCGCGGCCCGCGTCGCCGGCAAGGGGTTTTCCCGGCTACAACGCGACCACACCGTCGCCGGGCTTCCTAGGCATTCACCCCAACCGGCTCCGCTGGCGTCATCGGGGTGTCGTTCGTAAGTTTTCGTAGGTCCCTGTCTGCTGGCCTCTGTGCGCCCCATACCCACCCTAGTGTCCGGCTACACCGGAGCAGCCAAAAAGTCGTCTGCCTATGGGGTCCCTATGGAACGCTGCGCGCAACGAAATCCGCAGTAACGTAGAGATGCGTGAAAGCCCTCCGCCGCTTCAACGTCCGTGCTCACCTCCCCGACCGTCTCGCCGCGCTCGACCGTTTGTCGACCAACTTGCGCTGGTCCTGGGAAAAACCCACGCAGGACTTGTTTGCGAGCATCGATCCCGACCTGTGGTCCAAGTGCGGGAAGGACCCGGTGGCGGTGCTGGGCGCGGTCAAGCCCGCGCGCCTCGACGAGTTGGCAATCGACGAGGTATTCCTGCGACGGCTCGACGAACTTGCGGCCGATCTGGACGACTACCTGAGCCGCCCGCTGTGGTATCAGCAGCAGGAGGCCGCAGGCGTCCCCATGCCTACCGGCATCGCGTACTTCTCGATGGAATTCGGCGTCGCCGAGGTGCTGCCCAACTATTCGGGTGGGTTGGGAATTCTGGCCGGGGACCATCTGAAATCCGCGTCGGATCTGGGCCTGCCGTTGATCGCGGTGGGTCTGTACTACCGCTCGGGGTACTTCCGCCAGTCGCTGACCGCTGACGGCTGGCAGCAGGAAACGTATCCCTCGCTGGACCCGCAGGGTCTGCCCTTGCGCCTGCTCACCGACACCGTCGGCGATCCGGTGCTGATCGAGTTGGCGCTGCCGGATTCGGCGCGGCTGCGGGCGCGGATCTGGGTCGCCCAGGTTGGCCGGGTGCCGCTGCTGTTGCTGGATTCCGACGTCCCGGAAAACGAGCACGAGTTGCGCAGCGTCACCGACCGCCTCTACGGCGGTGACCAGGAGCATCGCATCAGGCAGGAGATCCTGGCGGGCATCGGTGGCGTGCGGGCCATCCGCGCATTCACCGCACTGGAAGGTCGCCCCGCCCCCGAGGTCTTCCACATGAACGAGGGCCACGCCGGCTTCTTAGGCGCCGAACGCATCCGTGAGCTCGTCACCGAGTCCGGACTGGACTACGACACCGCGCTGACGGTGGTGCGATCGAGCACGGTGTTCACCACCCACACCCCGGTGCCCGCCGGCATCGACCGGTTTCCCGTGGAGATGGTGCAGCGGTACTTCGACGACAACGGCGACCGTGTCTCCGCGCTGCTGCCCGGTGTGCCGACCGCACACATCCTCGCCCTGGGCGCCGAGGACGATCCGGCCAAGTTCAACATGGCGCACATGGGTCTGCGGCTGGCGCAGCGGGCCAATGGTGTCTCGCTGCTGCACGGCCGGGTGAGCCGGGTGATGTTCAACGAGTTGTGGCAGGGCTTCGACTCCGGCGAAGTGCCGATCGGGTCGATCACCAACGGGGTGCACGCCCGCACCTGGGCCGCACCGCAATGGCTGGAGCTCGGCCGCGAGCTGGCCGGATCGGATTCCTTCGGCGAGCCGGCGGTGTGGCTGCGCCTGCAGCAGGTCGACCCGGGACATCTGTGGTGGATTCGTTCGCAGCTGCGGGCGCTGCTGGTCGACGACGTCCGGGCCCGACTGCGCCAGTCGTGGCTGGAGCGAGGCGCTTCTGAAGCCGAATTGGGTTGGATAGCAACGGCTTTCGATCCGAACGTGTTGACCATTGGGTTCGCCCGAAGGGTGCCGACGTACAAGCGGCTGACCCTCATGCTGCGCGACCCGGAGCGGTTGGAGCGGCTGCTGCTCGATCCGGAACGGCCGATTCAGCTGATCGTCGCCGGTAAGTCACACCCGGCCGACGACGGCGGTAAGGCGCTGATCCAGCAGGTGGTGCGGTTCGCCGACCGGGCGCAGGTCCGGCACCGCATCGCGTTCCTGCCCAATTACGACATGTCCATGGCCCGGCTGCTCTATTGGGGCTGCGACGTCTGGCTGAACAACCCGCTGCGCCCGTTGGAAGCCTGCGGCACATCGGGAATGAAGAGCGCGCTCAACGGCGGATTGAACCTGTCCATCCGGGACGGCTGGTGGGACGAGTGGTACGACGGCGAAAACGGCTGGGAAATCCCCTCGGCCGACGGCCTCACCGACGACAACCGGCGTGACGAACTGGAGGCCAGTGGCCTGTACACCTTGCTGGAGCAGGCCGTGGCACCGAAGTTCTACGAACGGGACGCGCAGGGAGTGCCGCCGCGGTGGATCGAGATGGTCCGGCACACTCTGCAGACGCTGGGACCCAAGGTGCTGGCATCTCGGATGGTCACCGACTACGTCGAGCGCTACTACCTGCCGGCGGCGCAATCGCTGCGCAAGACCGTGGCGGCTCCGCAGGGCGGCAGCGAGTTCGACGCGGCGCGAGAACTGGCGGCCTACCGCCGCCGCGCCCACGAGGCGTGGCCCAAGATCGACGTCACCGACGTCGACAGCACCGGATTGCCCGACACGCCGTTGCTGGGGTCGAAGCTCACGTTGACCGCGACGGTGCAACTGGCCGGCTTGGCGCCCGAGGAGGTGACGGTGCAGGCGGTGCTGGGCCGGGTCGACGCCAGCGACGACCTGGTGGATCCCGTCACCACGGAAATGACCTACACGGGAAGCGCCGAGGGGGGCAACCAGGTGTTCACTGCGACGACGCCGCTGCCCCTGGCGGGGGCGCTCGGCTACACCGTGCGGGTGCTGCCCCGACACCCGATGCTCGCCGACAGCAGCGAGCTGGGCCTGGTCACGTTGGCCTAGCCGGCCGCGTCGGCGCCCGCCAGTCGGGTGAGCGCCGCCCGGACCTGTTCTGCGTTGGTCGTCGGCCAGAACGGCGGCAAAGACGCGCGTAGATACTCGCCGTACCGGGCGGTGGCCATGCGCGAGTCGAGCACCGCGACCACGCCGCGGTCGGTGACGCGACGCAGCAGCCGGCCAGACCCCTGCGCCAGCAACAGCGCCGCGTGGCTGGCCGCCACGGCCATGAAGCCATTGCCGCCGCGCGCGGCCACCGCGCGCTGACGGGCACTGAGCAGCGGGTCGTCGGGCCGGGGGAAGGGGATCCGGTCGATCAGCACCAACGACAGTGACGGGCCTGGAACGTCGACGCCCTGCCATAACGACAACGTGCCGAACAGGGAGGTCGCCGGATCGTCGGCGAATCGCTCGACCAGCGCCGAGGTGCTGTCGTCGCCCTGGCACAACACCGGGGTGGACAGCCGTTCGCGCATGGCCTCGGCGGTAGCCCGGGCCGCCCGCATCGACGAGAACAGTCCCAGCGTGCGACCACCGGCCGCGGTGACGAGTTCGGTGATTTCCCGCAGCTGCTCTGCCGAACCCACGCCGTCGCGGCCAGGTGGCGGCAAATGTGCTGCGACATAAAGGATTCCAGACTTGGCGTGTTGGAACGGCGACCCGACATCGAGGCCGCGCCACTTCTGGTCGTCGCCGCTCAACCCCCAGTTCTCGGCCATCGCGTCGAAAGTGCCTCCGACCGTCAGCGTCGCCGACGTCAGCACCGTCGTCGCGCGGGCGAACACGTGACTGGCCAAGAGCGCGGCTACCGACAACGGAGCCACCCGAAGCACCGCGCGCGGCGAACCCCGGTTGTCCTCGTGGTCCAGCCAGACGATGTCGGTGCGGTCCGGGATGGCCGGGCCGAACGAATCGAGGATCCGCGCGGCCGTATCGGAGATCTCGATCAGCGCGGCGGCCGCCTCGGCGCGTGCCGAAGCCGCTCGCGCGTCGCTCGTGCTCTCGATCGCGGAGCGGGCGGCGTTGGCCGCGTCACGCAACGTAGTGAGATACGTGGCCAACTCGTCGTCGAGGTAGTCGATGCGGCCGGGTTGCGCGTCGTGGATCGCCGAGGAGAAGGTGGCCGACGCCGCTTCCAGCCGCTCGACCGATTCCGGGGGCACCAGTCGGGTTATCCGGCGCGCCGCAACACCCAGGGTCGCCGACGTCAGCTCCGCGGTGGCCACCGACGTGACCCGGTCACACAGTTCGTGCGCTTCGTCGACGACCAGAAAATCGTGTTCGGGCAGCACCGCGGAGTCCGAGACGGCATCGATCGCCAGCAGCGCATGGTTGGTGACGACGATGTCGGCGCCGCCGGCACGTGCGCGTGCGCGCTCCGAAAAGCATTCGGCGCCAAAGGAACAGCGGGCTACGCCGATACATTCGCGCGCGGAGACACTGACCTGAGACCAGGATCGATCCGGCACGCCGGGCTTCAGGTCGTCGCGGTCGCCGGACTCGGTGCTCGATGCCCATTCGGTGAGGCGCTGCACGTCGCGGCCCAGCGCGCTGACGGCCATCGGATTGAAAAGTTCTTCCTGGGGCCGGTCATCGGCGTCTTCGCTTGCACCCCCATTGTGAATCTTGTTCAGACACAGATAATTTCGGCGACCTTTGAGCAACGCGAAGGTCGGCGGCCGGGGCAGCGCGTCGGCCAGTGAATCGGCCAGCCGTGGCAGATCCCGGTCGACCAGTTGGCGTTGCAGCGCGATGGTGGCCGTCGACACCACGACGGGGGTGTCGTCAGCGACCGCACGGACGATCGAGGGAATCAGGTAGGCCAGCGACTTGCCGGTGCCGGTGCCGGCCTCGACGACCAGGTGCTCCCCGGTTTCGAAGGCCTGCGCGACCGCCGATGCCATCTCCACCTGGCCGCGTCGTTCACTGCCGCCCAGTGCGGCCACCG
Organism: Mycobacterium asiaticum; assembly: GCF_001673315.1. Taxonomy (GTDB): domain Bacteria; phylum Actinomycetota; class Actinomycetes; order Mycobacteriales; family Mycobacteriaceae; genus Mycobacterium; species Mycobacterium asiaticum_B. The sequence goes on from NZ_LZLQ01000124.1 coordinate 183,792, forward strand.
CGGCGGCCAGCAGGTCCGGTACCGAAGCGTTCACGGGCTGTCAGGCCGGGATGATCTGGGTCGGAATGGCGGGGTCACCGGGCGATAATCGCAGCCCTTCCCACGGTAGGCTGCGCAACCCGGCCGCCACGAGTTCGCGTGTTGCGGCCAGATCGGTGTCGGTGACCGCTTGCCCGGCTCTGACCAAGGACGTGGTCAATACCCGGTGCGGTTGGGTGCCGGCGGGCGGGCGCCCCGCCGGATGCACCACCTCCTCGGTGACGACGCCGGTGTCTCGTGCCAGGCGCAGCGCCGCCTTGTGGCCGCCGCGTGACTGCTTCTGGCTGCTGCGCTTCTGCACCGCGATGCCGTCCACCTCAACCAACTTGTAGACCATGCCGGCCGTTGGCGCACCCGACCCGGTGACCAGCGAGGTGCCGACGCCATAGCTGTCCACTGGCGCCGCCGCCAAGCCCGCGATCGACATTTCGTCGAGATCACTGGAAACCACGATTTGGGTCCGGGTTGCACCGAGTTCGTCGAGTTGGTCGCGCACCTGGCGGGCCAACTCGGCGAGATCTCCGGAGTCGATACGAACCGCCCCCAACGCCGGCCCCGCGGCCGCCACGGCGTTGGCCACGCCCTCGGCGATGTCGTAGGTGTCGACCAGCAGCGTGGTGTCCGAGCCCAATGCAGTGACCTGGCCGCGGAACGCGGCCAGCTCGTCGGGCCCGTCTGCGGTGGTGTGCACCATGGTGAAGGCGTGCGCGGCGGTGCCCACCGTGGGGATGCCGTAGCGGCGCTGAGCTTCCAGGTTGGATGTGCCCGCAAAGCCGGCGAGGTAGGCGGCCCGCGCCGCGGCCACCGCGGCCTGCTCATGCGTGCGGCGCGATCCCATATCGATCAATGGACGGCCCTTGGCCGCGTACACCATTCGGGCCGCGGCCGACGCGATCGCCGCATCGTGATTGATGATCGACAGCACCAGGGTTTCCAGCAGCACGCATTCGGCGAAGGTGCCGTGCACCGACAGTACGGGTGAATAGGGGAAATACAGTTCACCCTCGGCGTAGCCGTCGATATCGCCGCGGAATTCGAAATCCCGCAGATAGGCCACCGTGTCCGGATCGAGGAACTCTGACAACAACTCGCACGCGTTCTCGTCAAACCTGAACTGCGGCAAAATGTCCAGCAGCCGGCCGGTGCCGGCGACCACGCCGTACCGCCGGCCGGGCGGGAGTCGCCGGGCGAACACCTCCCAGCTGGTCCGCCGATGGGCGGTGCCGTCGCGCAGCGCCGCCGCCAGCATGGTCAGCTCGTATTTGTCGGTCAGCAGGCCAGCTGAGACCGGGTGATTCACATTGCCACGGTATCGGCCGGCCGCACCGGGTTCTGCCCTCGGTATCCTTGGCTGCATGGTTGTAGCGATAGCGCCGGCCAAACCGGGCAGCACCGGACAACGCGAATCCGCGCCGGTCGAAGCTACGACAAGTCCTTGGGTCACCATCGTCTGGGACGACCCGGTCAATTTGATGACGTACGTGACGTATGTGTTCCAGAAGCTGTTCGGTTACAGCGAACCGCACGCCACGAAGCTGATGCTGCAGGTGCACAACGAGGGGAAGGCCGTGGTGTCGTCGGGCAGCAGAGAGTCGATGGAAGCAGACGTGTCCAAGCTGCATGCCGCCGGTTTGTGGGCGACGATGCAGCAGGACCACTGAGTCGCGCGGGTAGCCGGAAACATCGTGCGCAAATGGAAGCGCGTTGAAACCCGCAACGGCCCCCGATTCCGTTCGTCGTTGGCGCCCCACGAATCCGCCCTCCTGAAGAATCTGGTCGGCGCGATGATCGGGCTCCTCGACGAACGGCAGTCCACCTCGCCGTCGGACGAACTCGAGGAGATCACCGGAATCAGGACGGGGCATTCGGATCGGCCCGGTGACCCGACGCTCGGGCGGCTGCTGCCGGACTTCTACCGGCAAGACCACAGCGACGCGCTGCCTCTGGAAACGTCCGAAGCGCTCAACTCCGCGCTCCGGAGTCTGCACGAGCCGGAGATCATCGACGCCAAACGCGTTGCCGCGCAACAGTTACTTGACACAGTCCCCGCCAACGGCGGGAGGTTCGAGCTGACCGAAGAGAGCGCCAACGCGTGGATCTCGGCCGTCAACGACCTGCGGCTGACGCTGGGCATCATGCTCGAGATCGGTCCGCAAGGTCCGGAGCGTCTCCCGGCCGACCACCCGTTGGCCGCGCACTTCGACGTCTACCAGTGGCTGACGGTATTGCAGGAATATCTGGTCCTGGTCCTGATGGGGAAGCCGGCCGGATGAACGCCATCACCGACGTCGGCGGAATACGCGTCGGGCACCACCATCGGTTGGATCCGGATGCCTCCCTTGGTAGCGGTTGGGCCTGCGGCGTCACGGTGGTGCTTACGCCGCCCGGGACGGTCGGGGCGGTCGATTGCCGCGGCGGTGCGCCGGGCACCCGGGAAACCGATCTGCTCGATCCGGTCAACAGCGTGCGTTACGTGGATGCCGTGCTGTTGGCCGGCGGTAGCGCCTACGGACTGGCCGCCGCCGACGGGGTCATGCACTGGCTGGAGGAACAGCAGCGCGGCGTGGCGATGCCCGGCGGGGTGGTGCCGATCGTGCCGGGCGCGGTGATCTTCGACCTGCCGGTCGGTGGCTGGGGCTGCCGGCCCACCGCCGAATTCGGCTATGCGGCATGCGAAGCGGCCCACAGCGCAAGCGAGGTCATGGTCGGAACGGTCGGCGCTGGAGTCGGGGCGCGCGTCGGGGTGCTCAAAGGTGGCGTGGGGACGGCGTCGGTCACGCTGCCCTCGGGCGTGACGGTCGGCGCGCTGGTTGTGGTCAACGCGGCCGGCGAAGCCGTCGACCCGGCTACCGGCCTGCCCTGGATGGCGGACTTGATCAGCGAGTTTTCGCTCGCGCCGCCACCGCGCGAACAGATCGCCGCGCTGGCGCAACTGCCGTCGCCGCTGCGCTCGCTGAACACCACCATCGCTGTGGTGGCAACAGACGCGGCGTTGAGCCCCGCCGCGTGCCGGCGCATCGCGATCGCCGCGCACGACGGTCTGGCCCGCGCCTTGCGACCGGCGCACACGCCGCTGGACGGCGACACCATCTTCGCTCTGGCGACCGGAGCGGTGGAGGTGCCGCCGGCGGCCGACACGCCGGCGGCGATGTCCCCCGAGACCGGACTGCTCACCGCGGTGGGTGCGGCCGCCGCGGACTGCCTGTCCCGCGCGGTGCTGGCCGGTGTCACCGCCGCGGAGTCGGTCGCCGGCATACCCGCCTATCGCGACGTGCTACCCGGCGCGTTCGGGCCCGTTCGGGGTGGCTGAACCCCCGGTAACCTGTATAAAGCCGAAAACGGGCAGGAGGAGCGGCGAATGAACGCACGCACGCCGGCGACGGAGACGAACACGAAGAAGCCTCGCTGGGCGGTCGGCGCGACCACCATCATCACGTTCGTCGCGCTGCTCTACGTCATCGAACTGATCGATCAACTCAGCGGTGATCGGCTGGATCACAACGGCATCCGACCGCTGACCACCGATGGCCTGTGGGGAATCGTGTTTGCGCCGGTGCTGCACGCCAACTGGCAGCATCTGATCGCCAACACGGTCCCGATGCTGGTGCTCGGTTTTCTTATGACGCTGGCCGGTCTGTCCCGGTTCGTCTGGGCCACGGCGATCGTGTGGATCCTGGGTGGCTTCGGCACCTGGCTGATCGGCAATGTCGGTAGCAGTTGCGGGCCGACCGACCACATCGGGGCGTCCGGCCTGATCTTCGGCTGGTTGTCGTTCCTACTGGTATTCGGCGTATTTGTGCGCCGAGTGTGGGACATCGTCATCGGGCTGGCGGTGCTGTTCGTCTATGGCGGGGTGTTGCTCGGTGCGTTGCCGCGACTGGGTATGTGCGGTGGCGTGTCCTGGCAGGGGCACCTGTGTGGCGCGCTGGCCGGCGTGGCGGCGGCCTACTTGCTGTCCGCGCCCGAACGCAAGGCCCGGGCGCTGAAAAGGGCGGGCAAGCCGTTGCCCCGTAGAGCATGAGTTCGCCGCTTTCTCCCGTCGGAATCTTCGACTCCGGCGTCGGCGGGTTGACCGTCGCGCGGGCCATCATCGACCAACTGCCCGACGAGGACATCATCTACGTCGGCGACACCGGCAACGGGCCGTATGGGCCGCTGGCCATTCCGGAGATCCGTGCGCACGCGCTTGCCATCGGTGACGATCTGGTCAGCAGGGGTGTCAAGGTATTGGTCATCGCCTGCAACTCCGCATCGGCGGCTTGCCTTCGCGACGCGCGGGAGCGGTACGACGTGCCCGTCGTCGAAGTGATTCTGCCGGCGGTGCGTCGCGCGGTGGCTGCGACCCGCAACGGCCGCATCGGAGTGATCGGCACGCGCGCGACCATCACCTCGCACGCCTACCAGGACGCGTTCGCCGCCGCCCGCGACACCGAGATCACCGCGGTGGCGTGTCCGCGGTTCGTCGATTTCGTCGAGCGTGGCGTCACCAGCGGTCGTCAGGTGCTTGGTCTGGCCGAGGGATACCTGGAGCCTTTGCAACGCGCCGAGGTGGACACGTTGGTCCTCGGTTGCACGCACTATCCGCTGTTGTCCGGTCTGATTCAGTTGGTGATGGGGGAGGGCGTCACGCTGGTTTCCAGCGCCGAGGAGACCGCGAAGCAAGTGCTGCGAGTGCTCACCGAATCGGACTTGCTGCGCCCCCACGGCGGGCCGCCGGCAGCCCGGATTTTCGAAGCCACCGGCGACCCGGAGGCATTCACCGAATTGGCGAGCCGGTTCCTCGGACCGGCCGTGATCGGCGTTGAACCCGCCCGCTCCACGCGCGTTCATTAGATATGCCGATGTTTATTGCGGAATGCGGCGATGTTTTCCCCATCGTGGTATCGGGCATGGCACAGTGGTGTCCGTGCGCATAACCGTGCTCGGATGCTCAGGTAGCGTCGTGGGTCCGGACTCGCCCGCGTCGGGTTATCTGCTTCGGGCACCGGGCACGCCGCCACTCGTCATCGACTTCGGCGGCGGAGTGCTGGGGGCGCTGCAACGGCATGCCGATCCCGCGTCGGTGCACGTGCTCTTGTCGCATCTGCACGCGGACCATTGCCTGGATGTACCGGGACTGTTTGTCTGGCGTCGCTACCACCCGACCGCGCGTCCTACTGGCAAGGCGCTCTTGTACGGGCCGAGCGACACGTGGTCCCGTATCGGCGCCGCGTCGTCACCATATGGCGGCGAGATCGATGACTGCTCGGACATTTTCGACGTGCGGCACTGGGTCGACAACGAACCGGTGACAATCGGTGAGATCACCGTGCTGCCCCGGGCGGTCGCCCACCCGACCGAGTCCTTCGGCCTGCGGTTCACCGACAGCAGCGGAGCGACGCTGGTCTACAGCGGAGACACCGGGGAGTGCGATCAACTGATCGAGTTGGCTCGCGACGCCGACGTCTTTCTATGTGAGGCGTCGTGGCCGCACTCGCCGAAGCATCCTCCCGCCCTGCATCTTTCCGGCACCGAAGCCGGCCGGGCCGCGGCGCGGGCCGGCGTTCGCGAATTGCTGCTCACTCACATCCCGCCGTGGACCTCGCGCGAGGACGTGATCAGCGAAGCCAAGGCCGAATTCGACGGGCCCGTGCACGCGGTGGTCCCCGACGAGACTTTCGAGATCGCCCGCACCGGCTAGCTGTTTGCGCGACGCCCGGCACATCCTGGTGTGCGCGCAGGGCTGTTCGCCCCACGTCGTAGGCGGGCTAGGGTGGTCGACGTGTCAAAGCGAGAAGACGGCCGCCTCGATGACGAGCTTCGCCAGGTGGTCATCACCCGGGGGTTCACCGAAAATCCGGCGGGTTCGGTGCTGATCGAATTCGGCCGAACCAAGGTGTTGTGCACCGCGAGCGTCACCGAGGGTGTGCCGCGCTGGCGCAAGGGTTCGGGTCTGGGCTGGTTGACGGCGGAGTATGCGATGTTGCCGTCGGCCACCCACACGCGTTCCGACCGGGAGTCGGTGAAGGGCCGACCCAGCGGACGTACCCAGGAGATCAGCCGGTTGGTGGGAAGGTCGCTGCGCGCCTGCATCGACCTGGCCGCACTCGGGGAGAACACCATCGCCGTCGACTGCGACGTCCTGCAGGCCGACGGCGGTACCCGTACCGCGGCCATCACCGGCGCCTACGTGGCGCTCGCCGATGCAGTGACCTACCTGTCGGCCGCGGGCAAGTTGTCCGACCCCCGGCCCTTGTCCTGTGCCATCGCGGCGATCAGCGTCGGCGTGGTCGACGGCAGGATCCGGGCGGACCTGCCCTACGAGGAGGACTCGCGCGCCGAGGTTGACATGAACGTCGTCGCCACCGACACCGGCACGCTGGTCGAGGTGCAGGGCACCGGCGAGGGTGCGACGTTCCCGCGCTCAACCCTGGACAAGCTGCTCGACATGGCGCTCAATGCCTGCGACGAGCTGTTCGCCGCCCAACGAGAAGCCTTGGCGCTGCCGTATCCCGGTGAGTTGCCCGAAGGAGCGCCGCAGCCGAAGGCGTTCGGAAGCTGACCCGCCTCCTGGTGGCCAGCCGAAACCGCAAGAAGCTGGCCGAGCTGCAGCGGGTGCTTGACGGTGCCGGTTTGTCGGGCGTGACGCTGGTATCGCTGGAAGACGTGCCGGGGTTCGACGAGGCGCCGGAGACCGGTGCGACGTTCGAGGAGAATGCCCTCGCCAAGGCGCGTGACGCGTTCGCTGCCACCGGTCTGGCGAGTGTCGCCGACGACTCGGGGCTGGAGGTCGCAGCGCTCAACGGCATGCCGGGGGTGTTGTCGGCACGGTGGTCGGGCCGGCACGGTGACGACGACGCCAACACCGCGTTGCTGTTGGCGCAGTTGCGTGACGTCCCCGTCGGGCGGCGCAGCGCGGCGTTCGTATCGGCCTGCGCGCTGGTCTCGGATTCAGACGAAGTCGTGGTGCGCGGCGAGTGGCGCGGGTCGATCGCGGGGGAGCCCCGCGGCAACGGCGGCTTTGGCTACGACCCGGTGTTCGTTCCTCGCGGGGAGCAGCGCACCGCGGCCGAGTTGACCCCGGACGAGAAGGACGCGGCGTCGCACCGCGGTCGCGCGCTGGCCCTGTTGCTCCCCGCGCTGCGCGGGCTGGCGGACTGAGTCAGACGCCGAAGCGGGCCTTGACGTTTTTGGTCTGACGCTGCTCGACGATGATGCCGAGCAGCGGCACAGTGCCGGCCAGCAGCACGCCAACTGTCTTGCCGATCGGCCAGCGCACCTTGATCGCGAGATTGAATGCCGCGATCACGTAGACGAAGTACACCCAGCCATGCACAACTTCGATCCACCGAATCTCGTTGTGAAAGAACACATGCGAGACAATCTCTCCGCACAATGCGATCAGCCAGATACCTGTAACCCACGCCATCACCCGGTAGGCGAGTAACGCCGTCCGGATCTTTTCGGCCGGGAACACCGAGGCGCTCCGTTCGGTTTCGGGTGTCTCGGGTGCGCTCATGCGGTGGTCCTGTTCTGCTTCTCGGCGTCGTTCTTCGCGAGCTCGGCCAGGTAAGCGTTGTACTCGCGCAATGCGGGGTCGTCGGGTTGCTGCTGTTGCTTTGGTCGCTCGGGCAGGAGCCCGGGTGGGATCTCGGTGGCGGTGCGGTGGTTTCGTGGCTCCGGCGGCGCCTCTTCGTAACGGACGAAATTGCGGTAGGCGTAGATGCAGAACCCGGCGAACAGCGGCCACTGCAGCGCGTAGCCCAGGTTCTGGTACGTGCCCGATACCGACTGGAAACGGGTCCACTGCCACCAGCCCAGCGCCAGGCACCCGCAGGCCGCAACGATCACCAGGGCGATCGCGGCGACCCGCCGGTGGCGTCGTACCGGGGCGGGGGAGGACACACCATGACGGTACCGCGCGGTGGTGATGGGGCCGGGTAGGCGGCGTAGCATCGCTAGGCGCGCGGGCGTGGCGAAATGGCAGACGCGCCGGCTTTAGGTGCCGGTGCTCGAAAGAGCGTGTGGGTTCGAGTCCCTCCGCCCGCACTTCATAGACTGACTTCCACCCGTCGGACGGCTTGACGGGCGCGATGCCGGTGATCAGCGCTTAACCCTGTGGCTGAGCTGATTTGGTCGCAATTCGATTGGTAACGATGACGGTCACTGCGAGCGACACCGGGTACGACAGTATGTAGAAGGGGATCAGAATCCAGATTGACATGCTGTGAAAGATGAGGTTTGTCAAAGCCTTCAGACTGTCACTGACGAGACCCGAAATGAAAAGCGCGATGAAGAAAGCCATGTACACGCGTTCGGTCTGCACGAGTACGTTCCCGCGAGACCTTTGACCGAGATACCAGGCGACAAGCCCCAATACGGTCACACTCATGATCGTGAAGCCGATGATGAGCCACAGTGGTAGATCGTTGCGGGTCTGCAAACCATCGGAGTTCATCAGCAAATCTGTCCCGACCATCCCGGCGACGTAAACCGGTAACAGGAGTAGCGCCTTACGTATGTCGATAATCATTTCAACCCTCCGTTAATTCGCGCACTCAATAGCGCCTCTGATACCGGATTTGACGGGTGCCTTGAGTAGCCCCTTCGTGAACCCGCCTACGAAACCGAGTACACCTCCGCCGACGGCACCGGGTAGGGCACCGGCACCTGCAAGTTCAGGTGTGATTGCAGCGCCCCCGGCAGCGCCTCCAATGATTCCGGAAATGGCACCCGCGATCCCGCCTGTAAAACCGCTTTTGACCATGTCTTTACCGATATTGGTTTTCACCTGCTGCCCGACGCATTGGCCGAAGCTCGGGCCAGCCGGCGCCGGCGGCCTCGGTGCAGGCACAGGCAGTGCGGTAGGCGGCGGTGGAGTCTTAGGCGCCGCAGCAGCCACTAGCGGTGGCACCGGGAACGGGCCTATTTGCGGCTGCCCTGACGCCGGGGTCGGTTGCGGCATGGGTGGCGCGGGTTCCGCGCCACCGTTGACATCAACCAGCTGAATGCCGCCGCGTTGGCCGTGAACAACAGCAGGAGTGATGTGCCCGTTGCGGCCCCCACGTGGAGAGCCTCCGTCGCCGATTGTGGAGACGGAGTGACCGTTCGGCCTCGCGAATCCGCCCTGCCCTACGTCGCCGGCGGTGGCGGTGACTTGGTTCGCGATGCTGCGGTCCGCCCCCTCCAGCTGCTTTGCGCGAGACCAAATGCTACGGGCTATCCGTTCGGCCTGGGCTTGGCGCGCTGCCTGCTCGGCGGCACTGCCGCCAACGTCGGTATAGGAAACCGAAAGGTCTTCTCCGACATCGTATCCTGCGTTCTGAGCGTCTTCGACGGCATACAACGCCCGTCGTTTGGCCGCGCTGATATCGCTCGCGCCCTTACGTGCAATCGCTGCTGCCTGACGCAACCGCTCAGCCGCGCCGTTGACCGTGGCTAGATCGGCGCTCGTGCGCTGCCGGAGCCCATCACCGCCCGCGCCATGCCATGCCATGGCATAGGACTGGTCGCGCATCGTCGAGAAGGCGTCTTCCCATTGATCGGCCGTCTTGCTCCATTGGCTGGCCGCAGCGGTCAACGGTTCGGTGCTCCATGCCCGGATCTGCGACAGGGTGATGCCCACTACGCCACCGCCACCTGCGGAACGTTGGACATATCGGCGGTGCTGGTCGCCTCCTGGATGCCGTATTGCCCGGCAGCGCTGACCAGCCCGTCGGCGGTCGCCTCAGTCCGCGCGAGCAACGATGCGGCAGCGGCGCGGACAGCCGCATTCACGGTGTTCAGCGCCGCCGTGGTGGGCTGAAACGGTTGTCCCGGTGACGGCGGTACCGGCTCGGTGAATTGTGCACTCAGCCCTTGCCATTGAGCAGCCGTAGCTCGTAGTTCGTCGAGGCCGACCTGCAGTTCGTTCGATCCCATCCGTCGGATGGTAGGTAGGGCGGCCAGTCGGCGCTATTCACCCAATGAGCGTCATGCGGGTTCAGCAGACTGGCCGTCCCGGGGCTAACCTGTGCCGCGACCGGTCTGCTGCTGCAACTCCTCGATCAACTCCGAGGCCTGCGCCTTGGTCAGATCGTCCGGCACACTACGGCCGGCCTCCTGAGCCAGCGTGCTCACATAGCTGCGCTGCGGACCGGTCATCGGTTCATCGCCCGTTACCCAGTTGGCGGGGTCCTTTTCGGGATTCTCCTGCGGGGCTTGCTGCGCGTTGTTACTCATGCATCGCGGATAACCGTCGCACATACATTCGAAACGTGCGCCTGCGGCACCATAGTTATCGACCGTCGAAATGATTGGAGACGAAGTGTCCGTTGCACGACGCGAGCGCGCCGCCTTGGTAGAGACCATCCTGGCCGCGGGACCCGAAGCGCCGACGCTCTGTGAAGGTTGGCGCACCCGCGACCTCGCCGCTCATCTGGTGATCAGGGAGCACCGGTTGGATGCCGGGCCTGGCATTCTTATTCCGTTCTTCGCCGGCCACACCGAGAAACTGCAGAACCGGGTCGCCGAAGACACCGAGTGGGAGGAGTTGGTGGAAAAGATCGCATCCGGTCCGCCCGCCTACTCACCTTTCAAACTGCTCGACCCGGTGGCCAATGTCGCCGAAATGTTCATCCATCACGAGGACGTGCGGCGCGCCGGAACCGATTGGGAGCCACGCCAACTCGAACCCAAACTCGTCGCCGGTCTACGACGGACCCTGGGACTGATGGCGCGACTGACGTTGTCCAAGGTGCCGGGGCGCGTCGCCCTGCGCACCACCGACGGCAAGACGGTGCTGATAGCCGGCCACGGCCCGGCCGTCACGGTGACCGGCCAACCTGAAGAGTTACTGCTGTTCGCCGTCGGCAGGACGGCTCGAGTCGACTTCGACGGCGACGAGCAGGCGATCCGCGACGTGCAGAACGCCCCTAAGAGTCTGTGACCGGGGCAGGATCCGTACACGCGGTTGACGGTGTGTAAGGTAACCCTTAGTTTACGGGGGTAACTAACCGCATCGAGGGGTCAGCCGGGTGGAAACGATTGCTCAGCGCACCGGCGGCCGGCCAGCGCTGATAGCGGTGGACGACGTCCTGCGCGTGGGTCGCGAGCTCGGTATGCAGCGTCTGAGCATCACCGCTGTCGCCGGCCGGCTCGGCGTCTCGGCGACCGCCCTGTATCGGCACATCGAGAGCCGCTGGGCGCTTGAGCGACTGGTCGGCGAAAGCCTGCTCGCCGAACTTCGGTTAGACGATGACCCGGACGAGAACGTCGAGCAGCACTTACTGTCATTCGGGCTTCAGCTGTGGCACTTCACCGTCGAGCACCCCGGCCTGGGGGCCTATCTGCAGGTGCTGTTTCCGCGCGGCGACGCCGGAATGCGGTTGCTGGTCGCGGAAGTAGACGCGCTGAGCCGACGCGGGTACGGCGAGGACGCGGCGATCGTGCTGGCCAGTGCCGTTGCCACGTTGGCGATCAGTCTCGCCTGCCGAGAAGAGAGCAATGCCAGCACGACCGGCGGTGAGCAAGCCGACCGGTTCGCGCAGGAGCGCGACGCCGCCAATCGTCGGTTGGCCGGTGATGAGCGGCTCGGGGCCACCCATGTCGGCCTGCCCGAACTGTCGAGTTCGACATACGTGCGGTTGTTGCTTGCCGCGTCGATCCGGGGTCTGGTCGGTGACATTCCGCCGGGCCGCCCGATCTTGGAAGTCGTGGCGGCGCACACCGCCGCGGGAGAGGATCGTTGATGGCACGCGGATTTTCGGGGGCGATGCTCAAAGGCTTCGGTGCCCGCGACCACATGGCGACGGTGATCGAAACTCTAATGATCGCACCGCATTTCGTCCGGATACGGATGGAGTCGCCGACACTGTTCGAAGACACCGAGGCCGAGCCGGCCGCTTGGCTGCGATTCTGGTTCCCGGATCCGAAGGGGTCCAAAACCGAATTCCAGCGCGGCTACACGCTTTCCGAAGCAGACCCGGCCAGCGGTCGTTTTGCGGTCGACGTGGTGCTGCACGAGCCCGCGGGGCCGGCCTCGACCTGGGCGCAGACCGTGCAGCCCGGTGCCACCATTGCGGTCACGTCGCTGATGGGTTCCACCCGGTTCGATCCGCCCGAGGAGCAGCCGGCCGGCTACCTGCTGATCGGTGACTCGGCGTCGATTCCCGGCATGAACGGGATCATCGGAACCGTCCCGCGGGACGTCCCGATCGAGATGTATCTCGAACAGCACGACGACAACGACATCCTGATCCCCATCGCCGAGCACCCTCGGTTGCGGGTGCATTGGATCGGCCGGCGTGACGACAAGTCGTTGGCCGACGCCATCGAATCTCGTGACTGGTCCAACTGGTATGCCTGGGTCACCCCGGAAGCCAACACGCTGAAAAACGTTCGCAAAAGGCTGCGTGACGTGTTCGGGTTCCCCAAGTCCGAGGTGCACGCCCAGGCGTATTGGAGCGCCGGCAAGGAAATGGGCATCAGACGTGACGAGGAAACCGAGGCCGCCGGTCAAGCCGGCAACGAGCAATCGGAAAACGTTGTCGAACAGCCTGAGCCTGAGATTGCGCGGGGCAGCTGGCGCGCTCAAGCCGCGGGTCAGTTGCTGGCGCCGCTGCGCGGGGCGCTGATCATCTCCGGGGTGCTGCAAGCCGTCATTACCCTGGTGCAGCTGGCCCCGTTCGTGCTGCTCGTCGAATTGTCCCGACTGCTGGTCGCCGGTGCCAATGAATCCCGGTTGTGGAACATCGGAATCGCGGCGGTTTCGCTGTTGGGGCTGGGCACCCTGCTCGGCGCGGCGCTGACCCTCTGGCTGCACGTCGTCGACGCACGCTTCGCCAGCGGACTGCGATCGCGGTTGTTGGGCAAGCTGTCTCGGCTGCCATTGGGCTGGTTCACCGCACGCGGATCGGGTTCGATCAAGCAGTTGGTCCAGGACGACACGCTGTCGCTGCACTATCTCGTCACACACGCCATCCCGGATGCGGTGAACGCGGTCGTCGCGCCGCTCGCAGTGCTGCTGTATCTGTTCGTCGTGGACTGGAGAGTGGCGCTGGTGCTGTTCGGACCGGTCCTCGTCTACCTGGTGACGTCGTCGGCCTTGATGATTCAGTCCGGCCCGCGCATCGCGCAATCCCAACGGTGGGCGGAGAAGATGAGCACCGAAGCCGGCGCATACCTCGAAGGCCAACCGGTGATCCGCGTCTTCGGAGGCGCGGCCGCTTCGACGTTCCGGCGTCGCCTGGACGAATACATCGGCTTCCTCGTTGCCTGGCAGCGTCCGCTGGCAGGCAAGAAGACCATGATGGATCTGGCCACCCGTCCGTCCACCTTCCTGTGGCTCATCGTCACAGCCGGCACCCTGCTGGTGACGACGCACCGCATGGACCCGGTGGACCTGCTGCCGTTCCTGTTGCTGGGCACCACATTCGGTACCCGGCTGCTGGGCATCGGCTATGGGATCGGCGGTATTCGCGGCGGTATGCTGGCCGCCCGGCGCCTCCAAATCGCGCTCGCCGAACCCGAACTCGAGGTCGAGGACCGCCCGGGTGAATCGTCCCAGGACGCAACCGTGGTGTTCGACCGGGTGAGCTTCGGCTACCGGCCGGGCGTCCCGGTGATTTGTGAGGTGTCATTGGAACTTCGACCAGGCACGGTCACCGCTCTGGTTGGGCCGTCCGGCTCGGGTAAGTCCACGCTCGCTGCGCTGCTGGCCCGGTTCCATGACGTGCAGCAGGGTTCGATCCGGGTGGGCGGAAGTGACATTCGCGCGCTGACCGCCGACGAGCTTTACAGCCGTGTCGGTTTCGTCCTGCAGGAGACCCAACTCGTGCACGGCACCGTCGCGGAGAATATTGCCTTGGCCGTGCCCGATGCCACCATCGCGCAGATCCAGGCCGCGGCCCGTGAGGCACAGATCCACGATCGCATCCTGCGCCTGCCCAACGGTTACGACACCGTTCTGGGCGCCAGTGCCGCGCTCTCGGGCGGGGAGAAACAACGACTGACCATCGCTCGTGCAATCCTGGCCGACACGCCGGTACTGATCCTCGACGAGGCCACCGCATACGCCGACCCCGAGTCGGAATACCTTGTGCAACAAGCACTTAACCGACTGACTCGAGATCGTACCGTGTTGGTCATCGCACACCGGCTGCACACCGTCACCGGGGCCGACCAGATCGTCGTACTCGACCACGGCCGCATCGCCGAGCGTGGCACCCACGACGAGTTGCTCGCTGCAGAGGGCCGCTACCACCGACTTTGGGAGACCGGCCGGCCGATGTCGGCCTCGGTCGCAGCACAGGGGGCGGCACGATGATCCGCACCTGGATCGGCTTGGTACCGGCGGACCGCCGCGGCAAGGTCCTGAGTTATGCCGTGCTTACGGTCATCTCTGTAGTGGTGCGTGCAGTGGGCGCGGTGCTGCTGGTGCCGTTGGTGGGCGCCCTGTTCAGTAATTCGCCGGACCGGGCGCTGGTGTGGCTGGGTTGGCTCACCGCCGCGACGGTACTCGGTTGGATAATCGACACCTCTACCGCGAGAATCGGTTTCGATCTGGGCTTCTCCGTCTTGGACCACACCCAGCACGACATCGCCGACCGGTTGCCGGATGTGCGGTTGGAGTGGTTCACCGCGGAGAACACCGCGACGGCGCGGCAGGCGATTGCCTCCACTGGGCCCGAACTCGTCGGACTGGTGGTGAACCTGCTCACCCCGCTACTCAGTGCGGTGCTGCTGCCGGCGGTGATCGCGCTGGTGTTGTTGCCGGTCTCCTGGCAGCTCGGCGCGGCCGCGCTGGCCGGCGTGCCGCTGCTCCTGGGTGCGTTGTGGGGTTCGGTGCGGCTCTCCCGTAAGGCCGACGCCGCGGCCGGCGCGGCCAACAGCGCGCTGACCGAGCGCATCATCGAGTTCGCCCGGACCCAGCAGGCGTTGCGCGCGGCGCGGCGCGTCGAGCCCGCCCGCAGCATGGTCGGCGACGCGTTGAGCGCCCAGCACAGCGCGACGCTACGGCTGCTGGGCATGCAGATCCCGGGCCAGCTGTTGTTCAGCATCGCCAGCCAGTTGGCGTTGATCCTGCTCGCCGGTGTCACTACGGCACTGACCGTGGGCGGAACGCTCTCGGTACCCGAGGCTGTCGCGTTGATCGTGGTGATGGCCCGCTACCTCGAACCCTTCGTGACGGTCAGTGAGCTGGCACCAGCCCTGGAAACCATCCGTGCCACACTCGGTCGGATCCGCTCGGTGCTTACCGCGCCGGCACTGGGCTCCGGAAACGCCGTCCTGCGTGACGCTACCGCCGCGCCGTGCATCGAATTCGACGACGTTTCTTTCAGTTACGACGCGTCTTTCAGTTACGACGGCGGCCCCCCGGTACTGGACAGGGTCAGTTTCTCGTTGCAACCCGGGACCGCGACCGCGATCGTCGGGCCGTCGGGCTCCGGAAAGAGCACCATCCTGGCGCTGATCGCCGGATTGCACCAACCGACCAGTGGCCGGGTGCTCATCGACGGCGTGGACGCCATCACACTGGATGCCGGCGCCCGCCGGCGCGCCAGTAGCGTCGTCTTCCAGCACCCATACCTCTTCCACGGAACGATTCGGGAGAACGTGCTCGCCGGTGACCCGGACGCCGATGACGAGCGGTTTGCCCGGGCTGTTCGGCTGGCCCGGGTCGACGAGCTCAGCAGCAGACTTCCCGACGGGGTGGATACGGTTGTGGGCGAGGCCGGATCGGCGCTGTCCGGCGGCGAACGCCAGCGGGTCAGCATCGCGCGTGCGCTGCTGAAGGGTGCGCCGACACTGTTGGTCGACGAGGCGACCAGTGCTCTCGACAACGAGAACGAAGTAGCTGTGGTCGAGGCCCTGACGGCCGATCCCCATTCGCACACCCGGGTGATCGTGGCCCACCGGCTCGCCAGCATCCGGCACGCCGACCGCGTGCTGTTCCTGGAGAACGGTCGCGTGGTCGAGGATGGCGGCGTGGATGAATTGCTCGCTGCCGGTGGACGTTTCAGCGAGTTCTGGCGTCAGCAGCACGAAGCTGCCGACTGGCGGATCCTGGCCGGGTAGCTGCCGCGGGACGGGATGCCCGAAGCTCATGCCGTATGTCTTACAGTTGTGCCATGAGCGCGCTGTTGTCGATTCCGCGGTACCCCGCCGATGTCACGCCGGAGTGGCTGTCCTCCGCGCTCAGTCACCGGGGCAATCCGGTGCAGGTGTCGCACACCGACGTCGTCGCGATCGGTACCGGACAGACCGGGGCCACTTACCGGGTGACGACGACCTATCGGACCGATCCGGGTGATCTCCCGCAGACCTTCGTGATCAAGCTGCCGGCCCAGGATGACACCGTGCGGGACCGCGTTGTCTTCGGTTACCGCAGCGAATGTGCCTTCTATACCTCGGTGGCGGATCGGGTGAGGGTGCCGGTGCCGGAGTGCTTCTATTGCGAAATCACCGATGATGCAATGGAATACGCTTTGCTGCTGGCAGATCAGGCACCCGCCGTGCAGGGTGATCAGCTCGCGGGTTGTGGGGAGCGGGAGGCGCAGCTGGCCGTAACCGCCCTGGCCGGACTGCACGGACCCAGTTGGTGTGACCCAGTGTGGGTGGATCTGCCCGGCATCGCGTTCGGACGTCCGGATGACGAATCCGCCAAGGGTCTTGGTGATGTCGCGAAGATGAGTGCCGACATCACCCTGGACAAACTCGGTACCCGGATGACCGCCGAGGACCGCGAAACATTCGCCGCGGCAATGGCATTGGTGACGCCGTGGTTGCTTTCCGAGCGGGACCGCTTCGCGCTGCTGCATGGTGACTACCGACTGGACAACCTGTTGTTCGATCCCGAACGCACCCGGGTGAGCGTGGTGGACTGGCAGACACTCGGTATCGGCCTGCCCGCCCGGGACTTGGCATATTTCACCGCCACCAGCCTTGACTCCGAGCTGCGCAAAGTCATCGAAGCAGACCTCGTCGACAGCTACCACCAGGCCCTGATCGGGCACGGTGTCACCGACTACGACCGCGAAACCTGCTGGCGGGATTACCGACTCGGCATGCCGCACACCGTGTTGATCTCGGCGTTGGGATTCGCGTTCGCGACCGCGACCGAGCGCGGCGACGACATGGTGTTGACCATGCTGCGGCGCGGGTGTGAGGCGATCCGCGACTTGGGCACCTTGGACTTGATCGGCTAGGTAGCCGAACCCACCCTCGGCGAGAGAACCGGCGAGAGAAAATACGCGTATGCGCGTAGATCGCTGATCAGTCGCGTCGATCCCTTGTCAGCACGACGTGGGCGACTGGACCCGTCACCGCTGTGCTGCCTTCACCAATTGCCCGCCGATGATCAGTCGCTGGATCTCGCTGGTGCCCTCGTAAAGGCGAAGCAAGCGAACATCACGGTAGATCCGTTCGACGGGCACCCCGCGCATGTAACCGCTGCCGCCATGAATCTGGACCGCGAGATCGGCGACCTTGCCGGCCATTTCGGTGCAGAAGAGCTTCGCCGCCGACGGCGCGATCCGCCGGTCGGAGTTAGCCACCCACTGGCGTGCGGTGTCGCGGACCAGCGCCCGACCGGCTAGTACACCGGCTTGTTGATCGGCGAGCATCGCTTGCACCAACTGGAAGTTGCCGATCGGGGTACCGCCCTGCGTGGCGGTCGCGGCGTAGGACACGGATTCATCGAGTGCGCGTTGGGCCGCGCCGACGGCGATCGCCGCTATATGCACCCGGCCCCGGGCCAACGAGGTCAAGGCGGCCCGATATCCGATGTCCTCGCTGCCCCCGATCAGTGCTGTGTCGTCGACGCGGACTTCGTCGAAGTTGACGTCGGCTGTCCAGGCACCCTCCTGGCCCATTTTGGCGTCCTTGGTGCCCACGCTGACCCCGGCCGCGTCCGCCGGGACCAGAAAGACAGCGATACCGGGACCTTGGTCGTCCGCGGGCCGGGTGCGGGCGAATACCACGAACAGGTTCGCGGTGGGGGCGTTGGTGATGAAGCGCTTCTGTCCCGAGATAAGCCAATCCTGGCCGTCCCGAACGGCTTTGGTCTTTAAACCGGCCGGATTGGAGCCGGCCCCTGATTCGGTGAGCGCGAACGACGCGACCACATCACCGCTGGCAATCCCCTGCAGCCACCGTGCTTTCTGTTCGTCGGTGCCGAACCCGACAAGAACCTGTCCGGCAATGCCATTGTTCGTGCCGAACATCGACCGCACCGCCAGCGACGTGTAACCCAACTCCATTGCCAGTTCGACATCCTGCACCAGGTCCAAGCCGAGGCCGCCCCACTCCTGCGGGATGGCGTAGCCGAACAATCCCATCTGCTTGGCTTGCTCGCGCAGGTCGTCTGGGACCCGGTCAGTGTCGAGGATCTCCTGTTCGCGCGGCAGGACCGCGGTACGCACGAATTGGCGGGTCTGCGCCAGGATTTGCTGAAAATCCTCGTCGGCGACCTCGGAAGTCATGCCGGTGCTCCTTCGGCGAATGGGTGCGGGATGCTCGATATCGTATATGAAATACGATATTCGACGATGGGTGCCCAAACCTGGGCCATGACATATAGGGGCGAGTGATTCAGGTGTCGTTGCTGGAGGGTCAGACCGCGGTGGTTACCGGCGCCGCGCAGGGTCTTGGATTTGCCATAGCGGAGCGATTCATCGCAGAGGGCGCCCGGGTGGTGCTCGGTGACGTGAACCTCGAGGCAACCGAGGCGGCGGCCGAGAAGTTGGGTGGTGCCGAAGTCGCCGTCGCGGTGCGGTGCGACGTCACGCAATCCGACCAGGTGCAAAGCCTGATCCAGACCGCCATCGACCGCTTCGGCGGTCTGGACATCATGGTCAACAACGCCGGCATCACCCGCGATGCGACCATGCGGAAGATGACCGAAGAGCAGTTCGATCAGGTCATCAACGTGCACCTGAAGGGGACCTGGAACGGCACCCGGTTGGCTGCGGCGGTCATGCGGGAGAACAAGCGTGGCGCCATCATCAACATGTCGTCCGTGTCGGGCAAGGTCGGGATGGTCGGCCAGACCAACTATTCGGCGGCCAAGGCGGGGATCGTGGGCATGACCAAGGCGGCCGCCAAGGAACTTGCCTACCTCGGGGTCCGGGTGAACGCAATCGCACCCGGATTGATTCGCTCCGCGATGACCGAGGCGATGCCGCAACGCATCTGGGATTCGAAGGTCGCCGAGGTGCCGATGGGTCGCGCAGGTGAACCCAGCGAGGTGGCGAGTGTCGCCTTGTTCCTGGCCTCGGACCTCTCGTCGTACATGACCGGAACGGTCATGGAAATCACCGGCGGCCGGCACCTATGAGCAATGGCACTCGGCGAGAGGCCGTCATCTGCGAACCGGTCCGGACACCGATCGGCCGCTACGGCGGAATGTTCAAGTCGCTCAGTGCCGTTGACCTCGGCGTGGCCGCGCTGCGCGGCTTGCTCGACCGCACCGGCATCGCGCCGGACGCCGTGCAGGACGTGATCCTCGGACACTGCTACCCCAGCAGCGAGGCTCCCGCGATCGGGCGCGTGGTCGCACTCGACGCGGGGCTACCTACCACCGTCCCGGGCATGCAAGTCGATCGGCGCTGCGGGTCCGGCCTGCAGGCGGCGATCCAGGCCTGCCTGCAGGTAAGCACCGGTAACGACGACTTCGTCGTTGCCGGTGGTTGCGAAAGCATGAGCAACGTGGCCTTCTATTCCACCGACATGCGTTGGGGTGGTGCGCGTTCCGGTGTGCACGTGCACGACGGGTTGGCGCGCGGGCGCACTACCGCGGGCGGTCGGCACTACCCGGTGCCGGGTGGCATGCTCGAGACCGCGGAGAACTTGCGTCGGCAGTACGGCATCTCTCGGCAGGAGCAGGACGAGCTTGCGGTGCGGTCACACCAGCGGGCGGCGGCCGCCCAAAAGGATGGCACCCTCGGCGAGGAGATCATCCCGGTGCCGGTGGCCACCCGGCACGGCGAAGAGTTGGTGGACACCGACGAACACCCACGCGCCGACACCACGATGGAATCCTTGGGCAGGCTCAAACCCGTTCTGGCCAAGGATGATCCGGATGCGACGGTCACCGCGGGCAATGCCAGTGGGCAGAACGACGCCGCGTCGATGTGTGTGGTAACCACCCCGGAGAAAGCAGCCGAATACGGGCTGACACCGTTGGTGCGCCTGGTTTCCTGGGGCCAGGCCGGTGTGGCGCCCCACCTCATGGGCATCGGCCCCGTGCCGGCCACCGAAGCCGCGCTGCACAAAGCTGATCTGCGACTTGCGGATATCGATCTCATCGAGCTCAACGAGGCCTTCGCCGCACAAGCGCTGGCGGTCATGCGGGAATGGAAATTCACTGCGACTGATCACGACCGCACCAATGTGCATGGCTCAGGAATCTCGCTGGGCCACCCGGTCGGGGCGACCGGCGGGCGGATGCTGGCCACCCTGGCACGCGAACTGAACCGCCGCCAGGGGCGCTACGGGCTGGAGACCATGTGCATCGGCGGCGGCCAGGGTCTGGCCGCGATCTTCGAGCGGGTCACGTGACGAGTCCCGCCTTGCCGCTGACCGGCATCCGTGTCGTCGAGGTGTCCAGCTTCGTCGCCGCACCCCTGTGCGGCATGACCCTGAGCCAGCTCGGTGCACAGGTGGTCCGCGTCGACCCGATCGGCGGGGGCGCCGATACGCAGCGCTGGCCGTTGGCCGCGGAGGGGACCTCGATTTATTGGACCGGGCTGAACAAGGGAAAGCGTTCGGTCACCGTCGACTTGCGTTCATCCGAGGGCCAGGAGCTGGTGGCGCGGCTGATCACCGAAGGTGACGGCATCGTGGTCACCAATGCCGCGGGCATGTCCTGGCTGAGTCCTGATGCACTGGCTACCAGGCGTTCCGATCTCATCCATGTCCAATTACTCGGGCGCAGTGACGGATCCACCGGGGTGGACTACACCGTGAATGCGGCCATTGGATACCCCCTCGTCACCGGGCCGGCCGAGCACGCCGGCCCGATCAACCATGTGTTGCCCGCCTGGGACGTCAGTTGCGGTCTGTACGCGGCACTGTCCGTGGTGGCCGCCATCCACCGCCGTGAGCAGTCCGGCGCGGGTGCGTGCATCAGCATCGCGCTCGAAGACGTAGCCCTGGCGACCGCGGGTAACCTCGGATTGCTCACCGAGCCGCAAGTGATCGGCACGCAACGCGAGCGTCTGGGCAACTCGATCTACGGGCAATACGGACAGGACTTCGTCAGCCGCGACGGGGCCAGATTCATGGTGGTTCTGTTGACCAGAAGGCACTTTCGTGACCTGGTCGAGGTGACCGGCACGGGTGCCGCCATGGCGGCGTTGGCCGAGGCGCTGGGGGTGGACTTCGGGTCGGAGGGCGATCGGTACCGGTACCGGGATGTGCTCTCCGGTCTGTTCGGCACCTGGTTCGCCGACCGCACCGGCGACGAGGTCACCGCGGCGCTCTCGGGCACCTCGGTGCTGTGGGAGCGTTACCGCACCTTCGCCGAAGTTGCCGCCGGGCCGAAAGTGACTGCCAATCCGTTGTTCTCCCGACTGCACCAGCCTGGCGTCGGTGACTATCTCGCTCCGGCCATGCCGGCCGTGCTCGACGGTGTCCACCCCGCCAGCGCCGCCGCGCCGGGATTGGGAGTAGACACCGCCGATGTGCTGGCGGAGTACCTGGGCTTGACCGACGCTGACATCAGTCGGCTGGCGACGGCGGGGACGATAGGAGCAACCGGATGACCAAACTCGCCCAGACCCTCGGTCTCACCGAATTCCAGTCCGAGATCGTCGCGACGGTACGGCAATTCGTCGACAAGGAGATCATTCCGAACGCGCCGGAACTCGAACGCACCGACACCTACCCGCAGGCGATCGTTGACGGGTTGCGGGAAATGGGGCTGTTCGGGCTGATGATTCCGGAGGAGTACGGCGGGCTCGGCGAGTCACTGTTGACCTACGCGCTGTGTGTCGAGGAACTGGCGCGGGGCTGGATGAGCATTTCCGGAGTGCTCAACACCCACTTCATCGTCGCCTACATGTTGCGTCAGCACGGAACCGATGAGCAGAAGCAACGGTTCCTGCCGCGGATGGTGACCGGTGAGACACGAGGCGCATTCTCGATGTCCGAGCCGGAATTGGGCTCTGACGTTGCGGCCATTCGTACCCGGGCGGCCCGCAATGACGACGGCACCTACACCATCGACGGACAGAAGATGTGGCTGACCAACGGCGGCAGTTCCACGCTGGTAGCCGTGCTGGTGCGCACCGACGAGGGTGCGGACAAGCCGCATCGCAACCTGACGGCGTTTCTGGTCGAGAAGCCGACCGGCTTCGGCGAAGTGGTGCCCGGCCTGATCATCCCCCGCAAGATAGACAAGCTGGGCTACAAGGGCATCGACACCACCGAACTCATCTTCGACGGCTATGGGGCCAGCGCCGATGACATTCTCGGGGGTCGGCCCGGGCAGGGCTTCTTTCAGATGATGGACGGCATCGAAGTCGGCCGGGTGAATGTTTCCGCGCGTGCCTGCGGGATCGGCATCCGCGCCTTCGAACTCGCCGTCAAGTATGCCCAGCAACGGCAAACGTTCGGTAAGCCGATCGCCGAGCATCAGGCCGTTGCCTTTCAGCTCGCCGAGATGGCGACCAAAGTCGAAGCGGCACATCTGATGATGGTCAATGCCGCCCGACTCAAGGACTCTGGTGAGCGCAACGATGTCGCCGCGGGGATGGCGAAATACCTCGCCAGCGAATTCTGCTCCGAGGTCACTCAGCAGAGCTTTCGGATCCACGGCGGCTACGGCTACTCCAAGGAGTATGAGATCGAGCGGCTGATGCGCGACGCGCCCTTCCTGCTGATCGGCGAGGGAACCAGCGAGATCCAGAAGTCCATCATCAGCAAGCGGTTGCTCGACGAGTACCGGGTGTGAGGTCATGACCGTTCCGGATTTCAGTGCGCGACCACAACTTTCCGAGGACGTCGCAAGCTTTGTCCGAAAGCGAATCTTCGAGGGCAGCTACGCCGCCGGGCAATACATTCGCCTCGACCAACTAGCCGCCGAGTTGGGGATCAGCGTCACGCCGGTGCGCGAGGCCCTGTTTGCATTGCGCGCTGAAGGTCTTGTCGCCCAGCAGCCGCGCCGGGGTTTCGTGGTACTGCCGTTGACCCAGCGCGACCTCGCCGACGTCGCCAACGTGCAGGCCCACGTCGGCGGCGAACTCGCGGCCCGGGCCGCGCTGCACATCACCGACGAACAACTGGGGCACCTGCAGGACCTGCAGAGCCAACTCGAGGCTGCCTACGCCGCCGCCGACGACGACCGCACGATACGGCTCAACCACGAGTTTCACCGAGCCATCAATATCGCTGCGGCGTCCCCGAAGTTGGCACAACTGATGTCCCAGATCACCCGCTACGCACCGGAATCGGTGTTCCCGATGATCGAGCATTGGCCGGACCAGGCCGTCAAGGACCACCGGCGGGTGCTGGCGGCGCTGGCTCGGCATGACGAGCAGCAAGCGCGCGCCGCCATGTCGGAACACCTTGCCGCCAGCGCGGTCCCGCTGATCGACCACCTCGTCGAGCGTGGCGTGGTGGACGTGACGCCGTCGGTGCCGCGGGGCTAGGAGCCACTGCGCCAACTTTCGCACCGAAGGCGTCGAGACTGACGCTACGCACAGTGTCTGCGGCGTTTCGTGTGCATAGGTTCAATGTCGGTTTCAAGGTCGGTTTCAAGTCGGGTTCAATGTCGCGGCCGGATGAAACGTTGAACTCGGGACTGTTGCCCCGGCTGGTCGCGGCTTACGCTGCCTGTAACCGCCGGCAAACATGTCAGGAAGAGAACAGATGCCCCCAACGATTCGCGTCGTCGCCGGATTCCTGGCCTGCGTTGTGGTGGTCGCTATCGCCCCGCCGGCCACCGCCGAACCGTTGGACCCCATTCCCGGCAACGGTGTCTTCGTCGTGGGGCCCGACATCGCGCCCGGTCTCTACCGCACGGCCGGGTCCGCCTCGACCTTCGGGGTCTGGATCAACAACGTGCCGACCCAGGACTCGATGTGCGCATGGTTCACCTACAGCACGCCCGATGCGAACAAAGAGCATGTGCTGCAGACGAATATCTCCGTCGGCCCGATGTTCGCCAATATCAACACGACGGTTAAAGCCTTCGAGTCGCAGAACTGCCAGCCCTGGACGCGCGTCCCCTAGGGGTCCGCATCGATCAGCATCTCCCGCAGTCGCCGGATGTCCACCTTGCCGGTAGCGCCGCGCGGAACGTCGTCGTCGGATTCGAACAACAGCCACATCGTCGGCACCTTGAATGCGCTCAGCAATTGCCTTGCCGCATCTAATAACTGGTTGACTGACAGCCCGCGGCCCACCACCGCCGCACCCACCCGCTGACCCGCGCTGCCCATCACGTTCGTGACGAAAGCGCTGGCGACACCGTCGATGCTGCGTAGCGCGCTCGCCACCTCGCTCGGGTAAACCGTGGCGCCGCTGACTTTGAACATGTCGTCGGCGCGTCCGTGATAGAACAGGAATCCTTCGCTGGTGAGCCGGCCGAGGTCGCCGGTGGGGTAGTACCCGTCGACGGTGAACAATTCGTCCCGGCTGCGGCGGCAGATCCCGCGCAGCATGTGCGGCCCCCGGAGTTGGACCATACCGACGGTATCCGGCGCGAGCGGCTCACCGGTATCCGGATCGGTGATGCGAACCTCCATGCCGGGGAACGGCTTTCCGCAACTGCCCCACGCCGACGCCGGCAGGTCGGTGTCGGCTGCATAGCCGCTGTAGGGTCCGAAAGCTTCCGTCATGCCGAACAACGTCGCCCGCGCCCCCGGCTGGGCACGCCGGTGGGCGGGCAGCAGCGCCTCCAGACTGCCGGGACGCAGCGCGGACAGGTCGGTTCGCGCTCGGTCCGGATGCCGGGCCAGCGCTTCGGCTTGCTCTGGCCAGCCGCGGAACAAAGTGACCCGCGCGTGTTGCAACAGTCGCAGCGTGGTGTCGGGCTGCGGTCGTTCCTCGGTCACCAACGTGGCGCCGGCTATCAATGCCGAGAGAATGCCGCTGCCGAATCCGCCCACCCAGAAGAACGGCATCGGTAGATACAGCCGGGTGTCGGATGTGATGCAGCGCGCCGGCAAGCCCGATCGCACCGCTCCCAAGGCGCTGCCGTGCGAGTGCACGACGCCCTTGGGTGGGCCGCTGCTGCCGGAGGTGAACATGATGACGAACGGGTCCGCGGCCGTGACTGTCCCGGCCAGCGCGTCGACGACTCCGCGAGCGCGGCCGCCGGCGGCCTGTGCGAGTCCACTATCTGGCCAAAACTGTTGCAGTGCAGGAAGGTCGGTTCGCTGCAGAGACCGGACGGCATCGAGGTACCGATGACCCCGGAACTCCTCGACACTCACCAGGAACTGCACCGAGGCCATGCGCAGTTGCGCGACCAGTTCGGCGGGCTGCAACAGGGTGCTCAATGGAACAAGCACGGCGCCGATGCGGGTCACCGCCATGGCAATCTGCACCCAGCGGGTGCCGTTGGGCATGATCAATCCCACCCGGGTGCCCTTGCGTACCCCGGCTTCGATCAGCACCGCGGCCAACGCCGTTGTGGATGTGTCGAGTTCGGTATAGCTGACGCTCGATGAGGGGTCGACGGCCATGGGTTTGGCGCCATGCCGAACGGCGTGCGAACGCAGCAGATCATCAATGGTGTGAATGTCAGTCACGGAACAGCTTTTTCAATTGTTCGGTGTCAACCTTGCCGCTGGCAAGCAATGGCACACCGGCGCGGGGGAGGACGGCGAAGCGTCGCGGGATTTTGTAAGCCGACAACGTGGTTTTCAGGCGGTCGCGCAGGGCCGACTCGTCGAAGTCAGCACCGTCTGGCGCGACGATTACCGCGGCCACCACTTGCCCACGCCGGGCGTCCGGTAGCCCGAAGACGTGCGCCGTGACACCTAGTGTGGCCATGGCTTGCTCTACCTCGGCGGCAGAAACATTGGCTCCACCGGTTTTGATCATCCCGGACAACCGGCCCATGAAATACATGAAACCGTCTGCGTCGGCACGTACCAGGTCGCCGGTGTGGAACCAGCCGTCGGGATCGAAACATTGCTCCCGGCTGCGCTTGTGATACCCCTGCATGACATACGGCCCGCGGATACACAGTTCACCCACGAAGCCGGGGTCAACCGGTGTTCCGGTCTCCGCGTCGACGATCAATGTTTGAAATCCGGGTGCCGGCTTACCGTATGAGCCGCGCCGGTGTTCGGGTTGGTCTGATTCGTCCGCACTGATCAGCAGTACGCCGCCGGCCTCGGTCATCCCCAGCATGTTGTGCCGCAGTTCCGGGTCGGCTGGTCGGGTTTCGGGTGCCATGATCGGGTACAGGTTGCCACGTCGTAGTGACGACAGGTCCCGCCGAGGATAGCTCGGATGCTCGGCCAAGTGTGTCACACCGGCTGTGAATCCATTGGTGACCGTGGGCTTTTCGGCCTCGATCAGATCTAACACCGCACCGGCGTCGGTGGCGTTGGAGCACACCAGGGTCGCCCCGGAGACCAACGTTGCCAGCAGCGCGAACGCTAATCCGCCGATCCAGAAGAAAGGCGAGTTGCAGAACAGTCTGTCCTGGGCGTTCAGACCGCGAATCACGTTGAGGTTGCGCTGGTGTGCAAGCAGTGCTGCCTGGGTGTGCACCACACCCTTAGGGGCGCTGGTCGAGCCCGAAGTGTACACGATGGCCAACACGTCAGACCCATCGACGTCATCTTCCATCGCGCGCAACAACTCGGGTGAAGCGCTGGGTCCGGGCCGTGACCCGATGATGACGCGACGCAATTGCGGTGCGGTGGGACAGAACAGCTCATCGGCGCCGTCGATCTCGCCGAGTAGTTCGGTCAACTTCTGCACATAGTTGTGCGATCGAAAGGTACCGGCGCTCAACAATACGGCCGTATCGCTGTGTACCAGTTGCCGCCCCAGCTCGCCGGTGGTGGCGAAGGTGGAGAACGGCACCACCACCGCGCCGATGCGCGCGGCCGCCAGCATGCCGACGACGAATTCAGGGCCATTTGGATACAGCAGGCCCACGTGGGTGCCCTTGCCGGACCGCAGCGCGATCAGCCGGCGGGCGAGTTCGGCTGAGCGCCGTTCCGCTTCGGCGTAGCTGATCCGCTGACCGTCACACACCAGCAGGGGGTGATCGACCCGCGACTTAGCCTGCTGCCGAAGGACCCCGGCGATCGTGTCGGGCTCACCGGGCATGGTCGGCGGTGTCGAAGTAGTCTCGGATGGCACCGAGATCGGCTTTGCCGGACGGAGTGCGGGGGAGCGCTTCGACAACAGCGATATCGGCGGGAATTTCGTAGCGGGCCAGGCGGGTCCGCAGGTACTCGACCAGTTCCTGAGTTGATGCGGATCCGCGAAGCTCCACCATCGCCACCGGGATTTCACCGAGCCGGTCGTCATGACGGCCGATCACGGCCGCACCGGAAACCGCGGGGTGATTCTCCAGCGCGTTGCGCACGTCGTCGGGCATCACCTTGAAGCCACCCCGGATGATCGCCTGGTCGGCCCGCCCGACGATCCAGACGAACCCCTCCGTATCGATTCGCGCCAGGTCAGTGGTGCGCATCCAGGGTGTCGACGAACCTAGCTGTGCGGGTTTGACCTCCAGCCGGCCGACCTGTTCCGCCGCCAACTGAGCGCCGTCGTCATCCACGACACGCAGTTGCGTACCGGGATTGGCACGACCCACGCTGCCCCGCTTGTCCTTCCAATACTGCTCGTGATCGGCAAGGGTCCAGCCGGCCACCCCGCCGCCGAATTCGGTTGCCGCATAGGAGGTGAGGACCGGGATGCCGTATTTGTCGGTGAACGCATCGGCGTCGTCGGCCGACAATGGTGCCGTGCCACAGGTGACCGCGCGGATACTGGACAGGTCTTCTCGGGTCAGGTCGGAATGCAACACAGTCCGCAACGCGGCGGGAACCAGCGACACCGTCCGGGGCCGGTGCTTGCGCACCGCTGCCACCCACTGGGTCAGGTCGAATCGGTCCAACAGCACAAAGGGTCTCGCTTGCGCGACGCACTGCAGCACCCGGAACACGCCGCCGATATGCACCAGCGGCGAGTTCACGATCGCGACCCCACGCCGCAGGCCGGTGGGAGTTGGCGCGTCACGGTAGTCGCGACCCATCGTGCTGTGTGCGAGCATGTCGTAGCTGAGATCGATTCGCTTGGGGGGACCGGTAGTTCCGCTGGTCAGCATGCGTACGGCGACGCCGGAACAGGCACCGGCGGACGTCGGCGACGCGGCGGGGCCATCGAAGATTCCCGCAGTCGAAACCGTCACGGTATCGGGCGCGTCGATGACCAACGCCGCCAGGTCCTGGGGTTCCCCGATGACCAACGGCAGTCGCAGCGCTTGGATGTCGGCGCGGGTGCGGTCGTCACCGCGGGACGGGTTGAGGGTGACGACCGTGCCACCGCCGAGCAGCACTCCCAGGAAAGCCGACATCTGCGCGGGCCGGTTGCGCAGCAGCACACCTGCGTCGGGGCCTTGCGACAACGACGCAATGTGGCGCGCCGCCGCGCCGATCTGCCCCCAGGACAACCACTCGCCGTCGTACTCGACGGCGGATGAATCCGGTTGCAGATCCAGCACATCGGCGATGCGCCGGCTGAGTGGATGGACGGCCACTAGCGAATCTGCGGCTTTCGCTTGCCGGAGTTCCGGGCGGCCAACTCCGCCTGCCCCAGTGGGTTGCCCAACCTCGTGTAGATGAGTCCCTGCTCCAGGGCGGCCCGGTAGGGCTTGTCCAAGGACTCCCAGATCGCCTTTACGGTGCCCTGTGTCGCCGTGGGCGGGTTGGCGGCAATCGTCGTCGCGATCTCATCCGCGCGTGCCCAGAGTTGGCTGGTTTCCACGACTTCAGACACCAGCCCGATACGCAGCGCCGTGTCGGCGCTGACCCGCTCGTCATTGCCCGTCAACGCCATTCGCAGCGTCTCGCCCAATCCGATCCGACGCATCAACCCGATCGGCTCCAACGCACAGACTAGACCCGCCGACACATGGGAGTCGAAGAACGTGGCGTCGGCTGAGCAGATGACTACGTCGGATTCGTTGACGAAATAGAAGGCGCCCGCCGTGCACATGCCTTGGACGGCGCACACCACCGGCTTCCACATCTTCTGCCACTTCGGGCTGAGGTACTCGCCAGGATCTTCGTGGTTCCAGACGTTTTCGGGTTGGCCGTAAGCCTGCTTGACGTCCAGACCGGCACTGAACGCGCGGTCGCCGGCCGCCCGCAGTACGACCGCGTGAACCGAATCGTCGAACTTGACCAGTCGCCATGCTTCGGCCATCTCCCGGCACATGGTGCGGTTGAACGCGTTGAGTTGCTCGGGCCGATTCAATGTGATGGTTGCGACGTGACTGGCGGCATCGACAGCGAGCAGGATGGTTTCGAAGTCGGCACTCATCACTTGCACTGCCAGTTCGGTTTCCGCTTCTCTACGAATGCGCGTGGGCCTTCTTGCGCATCCTCGGTGCGCAGCACCCGCTCACGGAATGTTTCGGCGAGGATTTCAGCCTCGTGCAGCGGGATATTGAAGCCTTTGAGTATCGCCAGCCGGGTTCCCCGAACTGCCAGCGGCGCATTGGAATTGACGATGTCGGCGATCTCACGGGCGCGATCCAGTAGGTTGTCATGCTCGACGATTTCGCTGATCAGCCCGAGCTCGTAGGCCCGCTGGGCGCTCATCCGCTCGTGCTTACCCATCAGCGCCATCCGCAACGCAATCGATCGTGGCAGCACCCGCGCCACTCGCACCAATTCCCGGCCGGCCACCAGCCCGATGCTGACGTGCGGATCGAAGAACGTGGCTTGTTCGGAGGCGATGACGATGTCTGACGTGGTGACCCAGTCCATGCCCGCGCCGCAACACAATCCGTTGACGGCGGTCAAGACGGGCTTGGCCATGGTGCGAAACGGCGGTGTGCCTTCCTGCGGAGCCTCCCACTGGTCATACGTGGACAGGTAGGGCCGTTCGTAGATCACCTTCCCGTCTTCGGGAATCTCCTTGACATCGGCGCCTGTGCAGAACGCGCGACCGGTACCCGTCACGATGGTCAGCCACACGTTATCGTCGTTCTCGGCTTCGTCATAGGCCGCGCGGAGTTCGGTGATCATGTGCGGACTCAACGCATTCAGCGCCTCGGGCCGGTTGAGGGTGATGGTGGCGGTGTGCCCGTCGACGTCGTAGCCGATGGCGTCAAACGTAGGCATCATCGTGTTCCTTCTGACATTTCACCGACCCCGGAACTCTGGTGCGCGCCGTTGCCTGAACGCTTCCAGGCCTTCCTTGAAATCACTTGTCCGACATGATAATTCCAGGTTGAACAACTCCTGGCTCAAGGACTCGCCCAACGTGGCCCGCTGGCCGAAGCCCAGAGCTTGCTTGGTCAGTCCGATCGCCACGGTCGGTCCGCCCGCCAACCGGCCCAACAACTCCTCGACGGTGCTCTCGAATTCGGCGGCGGCGACGGTCTGATGGATCATGCCCCAGTCGGCGGCATCAGTCGCACCGACTTTCTCCCCGAGCAACAACATCCGCCTGGCTCGCGCCACACCGATCAGTCGGGGGAGCAGCCAGGTCGAACCGGAGTCCGGACTGAATCCGCGGTCCATGAAGGGTTCCCAGAACACCGCATCGGTCGTGGCGAGGGTGAAGTCCGCGGCCAGCGCGAGATTGCAGCCCATGCCGGCTGCCCAGCCCCGCACGCTGCAAAGCACCGGCAATTGGATCGTGTGCACCAGTTCGATCACGCGGTGGGCGGCGTGTGGAACCCGGCGCACCAGATCGCCCGTGCGCGGGCGTTCGCCGCCCGCGGAGTTGGTGGCCACCCAGTCCGCACCCGCACAGAAGTCGTCCCCGGCCCCGGTGATGTGGATGGCGCGCAACGAGTAGTCCGTGGCCGCATCGGTCAGCACATCAACCAGAGTCTGAATCATCATGTGTGTCAGTGAGTTCCGGCGAGATGGCCGGTCGAGGACGATCCGCAGAACCCCGCCGTCCCGGCGGGCTGTCACCGAACCCGGGACCTCGGCCGAATCGGCCTGGTGACTCACTTTCGGATCCGGCTCTTCCACTGATCTCCAACTATACGGTTACCCATACAGTAAACAATACGATTGCTACGCTGTATAAGTTAGCAAGGAAACGCTGCCGACGGAACAGCAGGGTGAAAGAGGACGCATGCCCGAAGGACAGGTGAATCCCGAAAGGGCCCGGTTCGGTGAAGCGCCTCTTGCCCAGACGGTCGCGGCTGCCGGGGCGATCCGGCGGCTCAGCGCACTGTTGCTGTCCCTGGAACATCCGCACCCAACTGTGGACGAGATGCTGGGCCAGTTCGCTGCGTGGGAGCGCGAACTGACCGCGGCTGCGGCACCCGATCCGAGCCCGCGAATCGGGCACCAGCCAGATGATGTCCGGCGGATCTACCTCGACCACGCGACGGACATCGGGGCGTTCAATCCATGCTTCCCCGAATACCGATTCGATCAACTCGACGCCGAAACCGCCGTCGGTTCGGTGACCTTCCCGCTGGTCTACGAAGGGCCTCCGGGCCTGGTGCATGGTGGCTTTCTGGGCGTCTTCTTCGACTGCATCATGCAGCACCAGAATTGTGTGGTCGGTTTGTCCGGGAAGACGCGCTCACTGACGATCACCTTCCGCCGACCGACTCCGATACTGACCGAACTGCGGTTTGACATCACCCGCTCGCGGGCTGAGCGGGGGATCACATCGACGGCCCGGCTGCTGCTCGACGCCGAGGTACTTTGCACCGGCGAGGTCAACGCACTGGCGTCCCGCCCAGAACAGCTCGCCACCACCCAATTCGGCAGGCGCCGAGAGGAGTTAGACAAATGAGCACCTCCTTCGACACCGCCGATGACCGGGTGTTGTTCGATGTGGATCCCGACGGGCGCATCGCCACCATCACGCTGAACAATCCCGCGCACCGCAACACCTATGACCCCGCGATGCGCGACGCCATCGCCAGATGTTTGGACCATGCCGCCGAGGATGACGATCTCACTGTGGTGCTACTGCGCGGTGCGGGCGGCACGTTCAGCACCGGCGCGGACATGAACAACGCCTATGGCTGGTATGGCGCGAAGAGCGGCGACGACGAACCGGCCAGGCCAAGCCGACCCAGCCAGCGGCGGCGACTCACCGTGGACCGCAAGTCATTTGGCTTCTACCACAACCTGCTGGGTTTTCCGAAGGTCACGGTGGGCGAGATCTCCGGCTACGCGCTCGGCGGCGGGTTCGAGATCGCCTTGATGACTGATATCTCGGTGATCGCCCGGGATGCCAGAATCGGGATGCCGGCCACGCGTTTCCTGGGGCCCGCCCTGGGTAGCCTGCACATGTTTTTCCATCGTCTGGGCCCGGTGATGGCACGGCGGCTGTTGCTGACCGGCGACATCATCGAAGCCGGCGAGCTCGCCCATCTCGGAATCTTCACTGAGACATGCGATCCCGAAGCCGTGCCGGCCCGCGCCCGGTATTGGGCGCAGAAGGCAGCGAAGATGCCGGCCGACGGCGTCGTCATCGCCAAGGAGGCCTTCCGGCTGGTCGAACAGAGTCAGGTGTACCAGGGCGAGGAAGTTGCCAGCTATCTCTTCCACGCCTTCGGCACCAACCTGCAATTTGCACCGGGGGAGTTCAATTTCGTGAAAACCCGCGCACAGCTTGGCACCAAGGAAGCGTTCAGGCTACGAGATGAACACTTTCACGTGCCCGAACCTGAAGCCTGACTGCAAGATTCGCTACCTCAGCGAGACGCCGCCCGGGCGCGAGGGGCCGACTTGCGTGCGCCCGCTTTCTTGGCTTTCGCCCCGGATTTGGCGGTCTTCTCGATCAGCTGACTGGCGTGTTCGAGGATGCACTCGAGGCCGTATTCGAAATTCTTCTCGTCGGGAGCGCCGATGCGATGCCCTTTGCCGGTGACTTGGGCGATCAACGGCGTTGTCCCTGGGTCGATGGCGACCGCATCCTCGATGGTGCGGCTTCCGGCGTCGGACAATTCGTTCTTCTCGTGCAGTCGGTGCAGTACCACCGACCCGCGAACATGCAGTGACATCGCCGAGTAGGTGTCGAATGCGTCCTCGGGCGACAACCCCGCCTCGACGAGGTTGCTGATCGCCTTCTCCATCTCCTGGGCACCGACCCGAGCGGCCTTCGGGCTCAGCGCGGCCCGAATGAGAATGAGGTCGCACAAGATGGGATTGCCCATGAACGTCTTGCGCATCAACCGCGCGTGATTGCGCAGCGTCTCCCGCCAGTCGTTGGCTTCGACGTAGGGAGTGGCGAAGACGTACTTGCTCAACGCACGGTCGGTCATCGCGTTGAGCAGATCGTCCTTCTTGCGGAAGTACCAGTAGATGCTGGTGACACCGACGCCGAGGTGTTTGCCGAGCAGCGGCATGCTCAGATTGTCGATCGAAACCTGTTCTGCGAGTTCGAATGCGCCACTGATGATGTCGTCAGGATTGATGGACCCGCGCTCGCGGCGTTGACGCTTCTCCGCAGTTGCCTGCTTTGCCACTCCCGGGCACCTCCATCAAGATCTGACCTGCGCGCGCGGGTCTCGAACCCGTCTTCCTCTGTTACTGTAATACCTATCGTAGGCTTTTTTGTATACAGCGCAGAGCGAGGTCGTAGTGGCGACCGCCAGTGATGCGCGCCGCTGGGCCCCGGGTGCGCTACGCGGCATTGGCGACTCTCTTTACACCCCGTTTTGCGGTGCCGACGGAGACGATATCGATTGGGATGCTTACCGCACACTGGTGCGGTACTGCGTCGGTGATCTTGGGCACCCGATGTTGTGGTGCACCAGTGGCCTCGCGGAATTCTGGGCGCTGACCCTAGACGAGCGAAAGCGGTTGCTGGAGATCGCCATTGAAGAGGGACGGCGTGTCAATCCTGATGTTGTTGTGCAGGCCTGTACCGCGGCCATGACCGCGAAGGACTGTCTGGAGCTGACATTGCACGCACAGCAGGCAGGCGCTGACATCGCCTACATCCAGACGCCGATGATGGAAGCCCATGGGGGCGAGGGTGTTCTGAGGTTTTTCTGCTACATTGCGGCGCGCACCGATATCGCGCTGGGCATGTTCAATTCGCCTTCCTCGGGCTACGTCTTGACCGCGGCCGAAGCGGCGCGAATCTATGACGAGGTGCCCGCGGTGTGCGCGACCAAGGAGGGCGCCTTCCGGCCGGAGAGCAGCCGACGGCTGCACGAACTCGCACCCGGACTGGTGCTGTGGGAATGCGACCGCACGGTTTACCGCGCGGGGTGGCTGCGGGCGGGAATCGTCTGCCCGGCGCAGTTGGGCACCACCGGCTACCTGTTCGAGACGCCCGAGCGTCGATTGTTCTCCGAATACTGGGACCTGGTGTGGGCCGACAAGTTGCTCGAGGCAATGGATTACGGGCGCGAGTCCGGACTGGACCAGTTCGATCTCGACCTCGGCGGGTGGTTCACCTGCTACCCGGGGAGGTCCGACTATTTCACTCACTGGGGCGGTGCGTTCAAATACGCAGCCTCAGTACTGGGTCTGCCGATAGGGGATTATCCGCATTCACGCCCGCCCCAGGCCATGTTGCCGCCGGAGGCCAAGACGCAGATCGAAGGTGCGTATCGCCGGCTCGGACTCGTGGACTGATCCCCGGGGATCGATCGCTCATTCCCGGGCGAATCATTCATTCCCGGGCGAATCGCTCATTCCCGGGCGAAGAGTCACGGCGAACTCGCCGGTGAAGTGTCGCTCGCCCCGTCGGCGGCCGGTGCTGCCGAAGCGGCCGCTGTCTGCTCCGCAGCGGCGGCACGCCGCCGCACCCACAGCAGCGCCACACCAACAGCGCCGCCGATCAGCGATAGCCAGAACAGCGCCTGAGTGAGTGTGAGAGCCAGCTGGGCGCGCAGCAGCAATGAGCGCGCTTGACCTGCGCGGTGAGCAACTGCCTTCGTCCTATCCATGGAGTCCTCTCAACAGTTCGATTATCGGGGCGGATAGCTGGGCATACCCGTGACAATGCGGCTTCATGCGCGGCAGGGGCCCTCGTCATCGAAAGTCGTCGAAAGGAAATGGAAATGCTCACGCTGGGTGTCATCGGATGGATCATCATCGGCGGTCTGGCCGGCTGGATTGGCAGCAAGATCATGAAGACCGATGCACAGATGGGTGTGGTGCTCAATATTGTGGTCGGCATCGTCGGGGGCCTTATCGGCGGTTTCCTGCTGCGCGGGTTCGGTGTCGATGTGGCCGGCGGCGGACTGTTGTTCTCGTTCCTGACGTGTCTGCTGGGTGCGGTAATCCTGCTGGGAATCGTCAAATTGGTCAGCGGGCGCCGGGCCTCCCGTTAGTTGTGGAAAGCGCTACCGATAGGTAGACAGTATGGGTGCCTAACCCGCAACCGGTTGCCGGTGACGACGAACCCGCCGTGCTTTACGAGGCCACTCCCGGTGGCGTCGCCATCGTGACGCTCAACCGGCCTGATCGCCTGAACGCGTGGGGCCCCGACATGGCGGTCCCTTTCTATGCCGCGGTCGATCGCGCCGAACAGGATTCGGCGATCAAAGTGATCGTGGTGACCGGCCGCGGCCGCGCCTTTTGCGCGGGAGCGCATCTTGGTTCTTCGAATTCGGTAGGCGGAGTGGGTGAATCACTGGAAAGCGCGGGCGGCAAGAGTGTCGCGGACCTCGTCGGTGAGCGCCCCCCGCACTTCGTGACCGAGCTGCGTAAGCCGGTTATCGCGGCGATCAACGGGCCGTGCGTCGGTATCGGATTGACCCAGACGCTGATGTGCGATGTCCGGTTCGCCGCGGCGGGTGCCAAGTTCGGCGCGGTATTCGCGCGCCGGGGGCTGATCGCCGAATTCGGCATCTCCTGGATCCTGCCCCGGTTGGTGGGTTGGGGCGTCGCCCTCGACCTGTTGTTGAGCGGGCGGACTTTTCTCGCCGACGAGGCGGCCGAGCTTGGTCTGGTCAAGGAAGTGGTGGCGCCGGACGAGCTTATGCCGCGCGTCCTCGAATATGCCGAGGACATCGCTAAATACTGCTCGCCCACGGCGATGGCGGTGATCAAGAGGCAGGCCTACGGCGATGCCACGCGCGACGTGGTAGCAGCCACCGCCGATGCCGAGTCGTTGATGTGGGAAGCATTGCCGCGGCCCGACGTGATCGAGGGCATCGTGAGCTTTTTACAGAAGCGGCCTCCGCAGTTCCCGTCGCTCAGTCAGGCGTAACGAGGTTCCGCCTAGAACGGCGGCGGATCGTCGTCCCGTGGTGGGCGTACTTCGCGGGGTGGAGCGACGGGCGCGGTCGTTGGGACAGAAAGGTTCTGGCGGCGTTCGGCGTCGATGCGCTGGGCGCGATCTTGCGCGCGGGTGCGGCGGCGGGTCGGCATCATGATGCCGCGTCCCGGCGAAAGTGGTTGCGCTGTCCCGGTCGGCAGGCTCCCGGTCGGCAGGCTCCCGGTGGGCAGGCACAAGTTGGGGAAGAGCAGCCGACTGCCGGGTCGGGTGGTATAGGTGTGGCCGGTCGGCGCTGTCCAGACGATCGTGCCGTCGGGGTGCTGGCGGTCGCGCCACCCAGCGAGACCCGTCCAAAAGGTCTTGAGCAAGTGGTGTTTTCGACATAGGCAATTGAGGTTGGACGGGTGGGTAGGTCCCCAGGGGTAGGCGATGGTGTGGTCGATGTCGCCGGTCCAGGCGACTGCATCGCAGCCGGGGAAGCGGCAGGTCATGTCGCGCGACCGGATGAAGCGGTCCAGCGCGGTAGAGGGGCGGTAACGGGTTTCGGGCCGGGTGTCGAAGAATGTCCCGAGGGGCGCAACCTTGGCGCCGGCTGCTATCAATCGGGCCAAAAGCGTTGCCGGAAGGCTGAATCCACCGGGAATCTGGGCGGGAGTCAATCCGGTCGCCGACGCGGACTCTGGGTCGGAGTCGGAGTCGGCACCGAGTGTGACCGCGGGCAGCTCGCCGTTGATCAGCGGGTCGGGCTCGGCGGTGACGCTAGCGGCGTCGGCAACGACATGGATCACCACGGCGGTGGCCCGGGCATCGACCCGGTCGCGGTACGGACAGTCCGGGGACTGGCACTCACAGGTCAGGTGTTTGCCGTCGGCGGCCAGCGTGCCCAGCGCGTCGGCGCGGCGCTGACCCAAGGTGCGGGGATCGCCGGGACAGACATCACGCGCCATCGTGTCCAGACGACGGTCCAGGACTGCCGCGTCGATTGCCAGCAAACTGCCCCAGATGGAGGCCATACCGGATTGGTCGTCGGCGGGGGTGATCGTCACGTCGCGGCCGCGTGCGCCACTGCGGGTGCGGCGCACTGCCGCGGGATCATGGCGCGAGATGAGTGCGTCGATGGCGGTCGCTGTCTTGGCGGACGATAACGGCCCATAGCGCTCGGCGTCGGCAGCCAGCGCGGCATCGACGAGGGACATCACCCAAGGGTCTTTGATCAGTCCGGTGTGCCAGACGATGGTGCTGGCCAGG
The DNA here is from genome assembly GCF_001673315.1 of Mycobacterium asiaticum. Classification (GTDB taxonomy): domain Bacteria; phylum Actinomycetota; class Actinomycetes; order Mycobacteriales; family Mycobacteriaceae; genus Mycobacterium; species Mycobacterium asiaticum_B. The sequence continues at coordinate 221,403 of NZ_LZLQ01000124.1, forward strand.
CGCAGGCTGATGATGCCGGCCGCCAGCAGAGCATTGACCTTGGGGAGCCGATTGCGTAGCGCGCACGCCAGGTACATCTGTCCGGAAGCCATGCCGTGGCTGATGTTCTGCGCGGCGGCGACCTGGGCTGCCATGAAGTCCCAGTTGTCACACGACCACCGGGGGCTATCGGCGGGGCCTTCGCCGTGTCGGGCGACCAATTCGGCGATGGCGGCCAAACGCTGGGCGGCTGCGGTGGCCTCCGCGCGGGCGCCAGCAACCATGGCGTCCACGAGGGCGGCATCCGCAACACGATCAAACATATGTTCGATACTAGGTCGGAGGGGTGACAAACTTACCGGCCGCAAACGCACCTGGGTATGAGCGCTCAACTGTGGATAGCAAGCCGATGAACGGCCAACTGTGGATAGCAGGCCCGTCAGGCGATGGCGCCGGACTCTTTGAGTTCGGCTATCCGGTCCCAGTCCATACCGAGTTCCATCAGAACGATCTCGGTGTGCTCGGATGCCTGCGGCGCCCTTGTCGTCTCCAACGGCTCGTGGTTGAACTGGACGGGTCCACGGACCACGCGGAACGGTGCCCCGCCGCTGGCCACCTCGACCTCAGCGATCATGTCGTTGGCTATGGCCTGCTCGTCAGTGGTCAAGTCGATGAGGCTCTGGAACGGGGCCCACTGCCCTCGCATCGTCTTCAGGTGTTGGCGCCAGTATTCGAATGGCTTGGCGGCGAAAGCGTTTGCGATCAGCTCGCCGGCCGCATCGGCGTTCTGGATCAGTGGCAACACATCCGCGAAGCGCGGATCGTCGGCCGCCTCCGGAATACCGAGGTGTTCGAACGTATCCCGAATCAGGCCCGTCGGACTGATGATGCACAGATTGATGGTGCCGCCGTCGGAGGTCTGGTAGTTGCCCATGAACGGGTTCACCGACGGGGCAAGGGATCCGGGCATATGGGAGCGCATCACTTCGCCGGTCTCCATACCCTGCGTCACACTCGCGCCGGCCGCCCACCAGGCAGTGCTCAACAACGACACGTCCAACTCGACGGCTTCACCCGTGCGTTCCCGGTGCAGGAGTGCCGCCGAGATCCCACCGGCAATGAACATGCCGCCGATTGAATCCCCGAACGCCGGAATGCCTTGTCCCAGAGCCCCACCCAGCTCTGCCGGAGTCAGCGAGTGCCCGACGCCGCTGCGAGTCCAGAACGCCGTCCCGTCGTACCCGCCCACGTCTCGTTCGGGGCCCTTGTCACCGTAAGCCGAACCACGGGCATAGATGATGTTGGGATTCGCCGCGCGGATGTGCTCGACGTCGAACTTGTTTTTCTGTCGCTGTGCGGGCATGTAATTGGTCAGGAATACATCGGAACTCCTGGCCAATTCGTAGATCACCTCCTGGCCGCCGGGTGTCGAGATGTCAATTCCCACACTGCGTTTACCGCGATTGGGATGCTCCATGAGGGGGTGGCGGTCCGGGTCGACCTGGATGCCGCCCATGTTGAGGAACCCCCGTTGGGTGTCCCCGCGCAGTGGGTGCTCGACCTTGATGACGTCGGCTCCCCAGTCGGCGAGGATCGCTCCGGCGGCCGGGACGAAGGTGAACTGCGCAACCTCTAGCACCCTGATGCCTTCCATCACCTTGATCGTCAAGAGTGGCCTCCCGTCACGTGGTCGGTTCGAAGGTTACCGGCAGCCCCGACGGTGAACGGATGGTCGGCCGGGAAGTGCGGATCGCGATCGACGACCAGTTCGGTATTGCACAACCGTTCGGCCCGGATCGGCAGGCTCCCTCCAAAGATCTATTCGTGGGAGCCTACTGAAATCACCACAGTAGGCCAAGAGTCGAGTCCGCCGACAACCGGTGTGATCAGGCAATCTCTCGCGCGACGCAGGTCCTGCCAGCATTGCAGAAAGGAGTACCGATAGGTATACAGTATCTACTACGCGACCACCCTTACGGAGGCGTCGCGCACGCGTCGCACGACGAGGGGACAGGTTCGATGAGCACCGACGGCAGCGCGGTTGCCGAGCGGCCGACCACGTCGAGCGACCCGGTGCTCTACGAGGTCTCGCCGGCCGGCGTCGCGCTGATCACCCTGAACCGGCCCGAGCGCAGAAACGCCTGGGGCGGGGCGCTTACATCGACGTTCTTCCGGTACCTGGAAGCCGCGGAGGCTGATGGCCGGGTCCGGGTCATCGTGATCACCGGCCGCGGCCGCGCATTCTGCGTCGGGGCGGACATGGGTGATCTGGATTCCATCTCGTCGACGACGGTCGAGGCGGCCGGTCAAACCGACGTCACTTCGCTGGTGGCAGAGAAGCATCCGTATTACCTGACCCAATTGCGCAAACCGGTGATCGCTGCGATCAACGGATCGATCGCCGGCATCGGGCTGTCCCTGGCGTTGATGGCCGATATGCGTTTCGCCGCTGCCGGCGCAAAGTTCACCACCTCGTTCGCGCGTCGAGGACTGGTGGCCGAATACGGCATCTCCTGGATCCTGCCGCGGCTGGTCGGCTGGGGTGCGGCCGCCGACCTGCTGATGTCCGGTCGTACCTTCCCGGCCGAGGAAGCCGCCGAGTTGGGTCTGGTCAACAGGGTGGTACCGGGCGACCAGCTGCTGGACGTCACATTGACCTATGCCGAGGACATCGCGGTGAATTGTGCGCCCAGCTCACTGGCGGTCATGAAGCGCCAGCTCTACGCCGACGCTGGTCTGGGCATCGTCCAAACAAGCCACTCCGCCGAACAATTGATGCACGAATCCATGCAGCGTTCCGACTTCATCGAAGGCATCACGGCGTTCTTCGAAAAGCGCGCACCACGATTTCCACCGCTCGCCGCGCATAGCGACGACACTTAGAGGCACCGGAATTGATTTGAGAGGACGTCCACGATGACGACGTTGGACTATCGAGCGATTGACGTCGACAACCACTACTACGAACCGACCGACTCATTCACTCGGCATCTGCCGAAGGAGTTCAAGCGCCGTGGTGTGCAGATGCTGCACGACGGCAAACGCACCTGGGCGGTGATCGGCCAGCGGATCAACCAGTTCATCCCGAACCCGACGTTCGACCCGATCATCGAACCGGGGTGTCTGGATCTGTTGTTCCGCGGCGAGATCCCGGACGGCGTCGATCCCGCCTCACTGATGAAGGTGGACCGAATGGCGAACCATCCCGAATACCAGAACCGGGACGCCCGGGTGAAGGTCATGGACACCCAGAATCTGGAGACTGTGTTCATGTTGCCGACCTTCGCCTGCGGCGTGGAGGAGGCACTTAAAACCGACATCGACGCCACCATGGCGTCGGTGCACGCGTTCAATCTGTGGCTCGACGAAGACTGGGGTTTCGACCGTCCCGATCACCGGATCATCTCGGCGCCGATCATTTCGCTGGCCGATCCAGCCAAAGCGGTGGAGGAAGTCGAGTTCGTACTAGGTCGGGGCGCCAAGATGGTGCTGGTCCGTCCAGCCCCGGTACCCGGCGCGGTCAAGCCGCGCTCGCTGGGTGACCCGGTGCACGATCCGGTCTGGGCCAGACTCGCCGAAGCCGGTGTCCCCGTTGGGTTTCACCTCAGTGACAGCGGCTATCTGGCGATCAATGCCTTGTGGGGCGGCAAGGCCACCTTCGAGGGATTCGGCAAGAAGGATCCCCTCGACCAGGTGCTCCTCGATGACCGGGCCATTCACGACTCGATGGCCTCGATGATCGTGCATCAGGTCTTCACCCGGCATCCGAAATTGAAGGTCGCCAGCATCGAGAACGGTTCGTACTTCGTCTACCGGTTGATCAAGCGGCTCAAGAAGGCTGCCAACACTGCGCCCTACCACTTCAAGGAAGATCCGGTGGCGCAGTTGAGGAACAACGTCTGGATCGCGCCCTACTACGAGGATGACGTCAAGCTGCTCGCCGAGACGATCGGCGTGGAGAAGATCCTGTTCGGCTCGGATTGGCCGCACGGCGAGGGGCTGGCAGATCCAATGTCTTTCACCGCCGACATTCCGCAATTCCCCGAGTTCAGCCCCCAAGACACTCGGAAGGTCATGCGCGACAACGCGCTTGACCTGCTGGGTGCGAACGTTACCGCGTCGGTATAACACCAGCGATGAGCGAATGGACGATCGGAGACGTTCTGGACGCTATGGCCGACGCCGTGCCGGACCGGGTGATGACGATCTGCGGGGACCGCACCAGTACGTTCGCCGAATCCGCCGACCGGACCCGCCGACTGGCAAATTTTTTGGCGGACAGGCGGTTCGGGGCATATAGCGAGCGTGACTCACTGCGAAACTGGGAATGCGGCCAGGACCGGGTGGCGCTCATCATGTACAACGATCTCTATTCCGACCTTGTGATCGCTTGTCTGAAAGCGCGAGTGGTGCCGGTCAACGTAAACCATTACTACACACCGCGGGAAGTGGCCGAGTTGCTGGCCTACGTCAAACCTCGGGGTGTCGTCTACCACCGCTCGCTGGGTGCCAAGTTCGCCGACGTCCTGACCACTTTGGGTGCCGACCTGCTGATCTCGATTGACGACGGCAGCGCAGCTGCTCAGCTCGGGGGTTCCGTTGATCTTGAAGACGCTCTGGCACAGGGTGATTCCGACCACGACAGCACACCCTCACCCGATGACCTGATGATGATCTGCACGGGCGGAACGACGGGGCGGCCCAAAGGCGTGCTGTGGCGACAGGCCGACATGTACGTCGCGTCGATGAACGGCGACGACCACGCCGACGCCGGAGAGATCCAGCAGCGGGTCCAGAACGCGGGAGCACCGTGGTTCGCGGTGTCCCCGTTGATGCACGCCGCCGGGATGTGGACCGCGTTCTCCGCCATTTTGTCCGGGCAGACGGCGGTCCTCTACGACACCCGGCAGAAGTTCGATCCCGCAGCAGTGCTGGCGATCGCCGAGCGCGAGAAGGTCGGTCTGATGACCATGGTGGGCGATGCCTATGCCGCGCCGCTCGTCGACGAACTCGGCCGGCGCACCTACGACCTGTCCGCGTTGTTCGCGATCGGTACCGGTGGAGCGGCCACCAACGTCAAATATCAACGGGCGCTGTTGAAATATCTGCCGCACATCACCGTCATCAACGGCTACGGCTCCTCGGAGACGGGCAACATGGGGTTCGGGCACAGCCGGCAGGGCACCCAGGCCGACACCTTCACCATCCGCGCCGGCGGCCTGGTGTTGTCGGAAAATTACCGCAGGTTCCTCGATCCGGGCGAACCGCAGATCGGTTGGGTGGCCCGTACCGGACGGATTCCGCTGGGCTACTTCGAAGACGAGGCGGCGACCGTCAAAACGTTTCCGGTGGTGGACGGGTTGCGGGTAGTGATATCGGGTGACCGAGCCCAGGTGGACGCCGACGGCACGCTTCGGCTCTTCGGGCGCGACTCGTTGGTGGTCAACACCGGTGGTGAGAAGGTGTTCGTGGAGGAGGTCGAGGAGGTATTGCGCGCGCACCCGGCCATCGCGGACGCTCTCGTGGTGGGTCGTGACAGCGAGCGGTGGGGACAGGAAGTGGTGGCGCTGGTCGAACTGCGCGCGGGTGCCGAGCCCGACACTGACGCGTTACGCACACATTGTGCCGCCGATCTGGCGGGGTTCAAGGTGCCCAAAGCGATTATCGTGGTAGATCGGGTGCGCCGGCTGGGCAACGGCAAGGCCGACTATCGATGGGCCAAACAGCGAGCTGAAACGGTAAGCATGGCAAAGGTATCCGGAGAATGAGCGGACGGAGCCACCGGCCGGTGATCGACTGCCTGGTCAACGTGCACTTCGGCGAGACCGAAGCGCAACCGGAGTTCATGAAGCGAGTCCGAGACGACTACTTCAAAGGACCCACATCAATGTTCGACCCGGTGGATCTCGCGGAACTGCTCGACGAGATGGACGAACACGGCGTCGAGAAAGCCATCTTGATGGACAATCTGGTCAAGCCCTCGGTCACGGCCCGCAAGTTCGTCGACGCGCGCCCGGACCGGTTCGCCCTGGCCATCGGCGGCGTTAACCTGCTGCGCCCGGTAGCAGCATTGCGCGAGTTGAGTGCGACGGTTGCAGACCTGCCGGTGGCCTACACCGTCGTGGGCCCCAGCTTCTGGGCCGACGGCATGTACCCGCCCAGCGACGCCGTGTATTACCCGCTGTACGCCAAGTGCGCCGAGATCGATCTACCGTTGTGCGTCAACACCGGCCTGCCTGGGCCGCCGATCCCCGGTGAGGTGCAGAACCCGATCCACCTGGACCGGGTGTGCGTGCGGTTCCCGGAGCTGAAGCTGTGCATGATCCACGGCGCGGATCCCTGGTGGGACATCGCGATCCGGATGCTGATCAAGTACCGGAACCTACGGCTGATGACATCCGCCTGGTCGCCAAAGCGGCTGCCGGAAAGCCTCATTCACTACATGCGCACCCGTGGCACCGGCAAGGTGATCTTTGCCTCCGACTGGCCGGTACTGCGCCAGCACCGCGTGGTACCCGAGGCCAGGGCCCTCGATCTGCCGACCGACGTCCTGGACAACTACCTCTACAACAACGCCAAAGAGTTCTTTTTCGGCTTGGAACAGGAGCAGTAACAGTGGATCGCTACGAGTTGCGCCGCATGGACTACAGCCTGACGGAGGATCACAAGGCCCTGCAGGCCGCCTACCGGCAACTGCTGGAGACCCACTGCCCCATCGAGACGGTATGGGCTGCGCAGGAGACGGGATTCGACAAGAGCCTGTGGGAGCGACTGTGCGCCACCGGCGCCACCTCGATGGCAGTCGGGGAGCACGCCGGCGGGGACGGCGCGACCCTGGTGGATCTCTCGTTGGTCGCCGAGGAAGTCGGCCGGGTGTTGGCCCCGGTGCCGTGGATCGATCATGTCTGTGCCGTGCGGTTGGCCGAGCGACTTGGAGCGGTCACACCGGAGATGGTCGAGGGCAATCGGATCGTCGGTCTCGAGATCACGCCGGAACCCGTGACAGGACAGCGGCTTATCCCGTCCGCAGCGATCGCAGACAGCCTCATTGTCCGGGACGGGGACGAGGTGGTGTTACTGACGTTTGCGACCAACCCGACGCGGGTGCCCAATCTCGGTCAGTTGCCGATGGCCTGGGTAGACCCTGCTGCGGCGGATTCCCGCACGGTCCTGGGCGCGGGTCCGGAGGCGATGGCCGCCTACGGTCGTGCCGTCGACGAGTGGCGGGTGCTCACCGCCGCGGCGCTGACCGGTCTGGTCGAGCAGACCATGACCATCGCCGCCGAATTCGCCAAGATGCGCTACACCCTCGGTGTTCCCATCTCGACGTTGCAGGCGATCTCACATCCATTGGCCAACATGGCAATTGCCGTCCAGGGCGGCCGTAATCTCACCCGGCGCGCCGCGTGGTTCCTGGACAACGAACCCGACGAGCGACCGGAATTACCGGGTTGCGCGTTTGTGTTCATGGCCGAAGAGGCACCTAAGGCGGCAACGATGGCGGTTCATATTCAGGGCGGTCTCGGTGTCTCCGTGGAAGCCGCGGCGACCGCGTATCTGGTCCGGGCCCGAGGTTGGGGCTTGGCCGGCGGTGATCCGGGACTCACGGCCAAGCAGGTAGGTCGACTGGTCGCCGAGCGGGAAAGCGCATAACACAATGGATTTCGGACACGTACAACTCGAAGATGACGACAAGGCGTTTCTGGCCGAGGTTCGCGCATTCCTGGCCGAGCACGTGACGGATGAGGTACGCCGTCGGGACCGGGACACCGGTGACAATTTCGACGAGGGCGTGCACCTGGCGATCGGCGCCGCAGGCTACCTGGAAAAGGAGTGGAAGTCCGCGGCCGACGGCGGCTTCACCCGGGTGCGGCGGCGGATCTGGGAGTTGGAGAAGCGCCGCGTACACACGCCCTGGGTGACTTGGGGGACAACGGCGATGGTGGCGCGCGCCGTCGCCGCCTTCGGCAAACCCGAACTCGTGGAAGAGGTGCTACCGAAGGTCTTCACCGGAGAGGTACGGATGTGCCTGGGTTACACCGAACCCGAGGGGGGTTCCGACATTGCGACGTGTAAGACGCGGGCGGTGCGGGAGGCGGACGGGTCGAGTTGGATCATCAACGGGTCGAAGATGTTCACCACCGGCGCGCACAACTGCCAGTACGTCTTCCTGATCACCAACACCGACCCGTCAGCGCGAAAGCACAAGAGCCTGACCATGTTCCTGGTTCCCCTCGACCTGCCCGGCATCGAGATCCAGGGCATCCGCACCGTCGACGGTGACCGGACGAACATCGTCTACTACAGCGACGTGCGGGTCGACGACAAGTATCTGCTCGGAGAGGTCAACGGCGGTTGGACGGTGCTGCGCGGACCGCTGGATGCCGAACACGGCGCCGTGGCAGCGGCGCCGGACGGGTTGCAGGACGTCGCGATAATGCAGCATCAGACCGGCTTCATGTCGGCGGCCTTGGACGCCGTTGCAGCCAGGGTCGCCCAGCCGGGACCGGACGGGGCGCGACCGATCGATGACGGATCCGTGGCATACCGGCTGGGCCGCAGCGCCGCGCGGTTGGAGGGTGCACTGTCGACTCCGAGCATCTTCGGCAGGGTCGCCCAGGCGCAGACCATGCGCGACATCGGATCCGATTTGATGGACATCGCCGGACCCGCCTCGGTGCTACCCATCGAGACCGACGGCGCCGCGGACAACGGAACGTCGGAATATCTCTACCGGTTCGCACCGCTGGCTGGGATTTACGGCGGGACGTTGGAGGTCTTCCGCAACATGATCGCTCAGCACGTGCTTGGCCTGGGTAAGCCGAATTATTCGCCGCCGGCCGCCAAGGCGTCCTGACCGACGCCTTCCGACGCCTTCCGACGCCTTCCGAGAATTCTTCAAGGATCCTTCAAGGTCGCGCCGCCAGCATTGCGGCATGACCACAACCGACCCGCGCGGGATTCAAGAGCGTCGCCCCGAGCCGCTGCACCCGCCGAGTCACGTCCTTGCTTACTGCGCGGCATTGGCCTTGACAGCCGGGTTCGTGAACGCGGTAGCGCTGCTGATCCTGGCTGTGCCGGTGGGCAACCTCACCGGCGTCACCACCCAGCTCGGTATGGATGCGGCCAATCCCTGGCGATACGAGAGCCACGTCTTGATAGCCATCCTGCTGGGCTTTCTGGTAGGTGCGGCGGTCGCCGGGGCGTTGCTCGCCTCGAACGGGGCGCCGCGCAGGACACGGCATGCCACCGTGCTGGTGATCGAGGCGCTGCTGCTATTCCTTGCCGCCGCAGGGGTGGAATCGGGACCCGTGCAGGCGTACCTTGCGGCCCTTGGGATCGAGGAGACCGCGATCCAGGCGCTGCTTGCTGCGGCCGCGCTCGGCCTGCAGAACGGGTTGACGTCCAGCTTTCGCGGGATGTCGGTGCGCACCACCCACTTCACCGGCACCGTCACTGACCTGGGGCTGATGCTCGGCCGGAGTCGGCGGCACGGAGTGGACAAATGGAAAATCGCGATCCTCACCGTCACGCTGTTGCTGTTCCTCGCCGGCGGTGTCATCGGGATACTGACCGGAGCACAGCTCGGCGGATACGCACTGCTGGTCCCGGTCACAATCTGCGTGGCACTGGCCGGTGTCAACGTGGCGCAGGGCCGCGCTCAGGTGGTAAGAATCGTCGCTGCGGCCGTGCCCGGTGCGCCGTAGAGCTGGGTGAAGCCGACCCGGGGTTGCCCGGGGACCTGCCGGTCACCGGCTTGACCGCGCAACTGCCGGACGATCTCGTGAATCTGTCGCAGACCGGACGCGCCGATCGGTTCACCGTTGGCGATCAACCCGCCATCGGTATTCACCGGCATCGGACCGTTGATCTCGGTGGCACCGTCGGCGAGCAACTTCTCCTGGTCCCCGTCGGCGCAGAACCCGCACTCAGCCAGATGGATGATTTCCGCGCCGGCATCGGTGTCCTGCAACTGGATCACGTCGACGTCTTCCGGGCCGACGCCCGCCTTCTCGAACGCGGCACGGGCGGCGTACACGGTGGGTGCCACATCTTCTGTAACGGGTGCAAAGGTGGTGTTCACCTCGTAGGCGCCATATTTGCGCGTGCGTACCTCCACCGCCTTGAGGTAGACCGGCTTGTCGGTGTACCGGCGGGCGATGTCCGCACGGCACATCACCACCGCGGCCGCACCCTCGTCCGGTGCGCAGAACATGTACTGCGTCAGTGGATAGTTGAGCATCGCGGAGTTGAGGATCTCGTCTTCCGGTATCGGCTTACGTCTGAACGCATTCGGATTCAGCGCGCCGTTGCGGAAATTCTTGGCAGCGACCTTGGCGAGGGTGCGCTGTGAGATGCCGTGATCGTGCAGGTACCGATTGGCCTTCATCCCGAAGAATTGGGTGGTGAGGTACTGACCGTTCTCGGCGTACCAGCGCGGCATGCCCACCAGCGCCGGGTCTTCGGTGAATGCGCCGCGGGGGTGCTTGTCCAGCCCGACGGCTATGCCGATGTCGTAGTCTCCCAGCCGAATTCCGTCGGCGCAGACCTTGACGGCACTGGCCGCGGTGGCACACGCGTTGAACACGTTGGTGAACGGTATGCCGGACAGGCCGACCATGCCGACGACCGCATCGGGATTGGCCACGGTCCAGCTGCCGCCGGTCGCCGCCTGGATGTCGTTCCACTGCACCCCGGCGTCCTTGACCGCGGCGAAGATCGCGTCGACGCCCATCTGCATCGCGGACTTTCCTTCGAATCGGCCGAAGGGATGCAAGCCCACGCCGATGATGGCCACGTCGTTCATTGCCGCGATCTCGCCTTCCTGGTGTCAAGACACTTGACTATAATACTGTAACCATTACCGTTGGTCGTTCCAGGTCCCTCAGGGAGAGGTCGCGTGCCGTGGGCAAGGTGGTGTTCGATCCATTCTCCGAAGACTTCTTCAACAGCCCCTATGAGACCTACCGGCGGATGCGGGACGAAGCCCCGGTCTACTACAGCGCCGAATACGACTTCTACGCGCTGACCCGCCACGAGGACGTGGCCGCGGCGTTCAAGGACTACCAAACATACTCGTCGGCGTACGGGGTCGATCTGTCGCAGGTGCGCAAAGGTCAGGTGACCAAACACGGCTCGATCATCGCCATGGACCCCCCGCAGCACCGGCGCATGCGCGGCCTGCTCAACAAAGTCTTCACGCCACGCGCCATCCAAGCACTGCGGCCATTGGTGTCAGAAGTGGTCGAAAAGTATTTATCCGCAGTGAATCCGGATGGTTTCGACTTCGTCCAGGACTTCTCGGCACTGTTTCCCGTCGACGTCATGACGACCATGCAAGGGGTACCGGAGCGGGACCGTCAGCAGATCCGGTTGTGGATCGACGACCTGTTGCACCGCGGTCCCGGAGAGGTCGACATGGGCGAGGTCGGCCAGAAGTCCGCCGTCGACATGGCGGTTTACTACTTCCGGCTCACCAAACAACGCCGCGAGAATCTGGCGGACGACCTGCTCAGTAGGCTGATCCAGGCCGAGATCGAACGGGAAAACGGCGAGATGGCGCCGCTGGACAACATCGAGATCACCGAGTTCGCAACGCTATTGGGTGGTGCCGGCGCCGAGACCGTGACCAAGCTGATCGGCAACGCCGCCGTTGTCTTCGCCAGGAATCCCGACCAATGGCAGAAGCTGCTCGACGATCGCAGCAAGGTGCCACTGGCCGTCGAGGAGTTGCTGCGTTACGAGGCGCCGGCGCAATACAACGTGCGGCGCTCGACCCGCGACGTCACGTTGCACGGCGTGACCATCCCCGCCGGAAAGCCGGTTTTCCTGGTCGGAGGCTCAGCTAACCGGGATCCGCTGGCATGGACCGACCCTGACTCCTTCGAGATCGACCGCGACCGCACCCAAGCGCAGAATCTGGGGCTGGGCTACGGCATTCACAGCTGTCTCGGCGCCGCGCTGGCCCGTCTGGAAAGCGCCATCGCGCTGGAACGCATGCTCGACTTCATGCCTCGCTACCAGGTTGACTGGGCGGGTTGCCGACGGGTCAACATGCAGAACGTCGCGGGCTGGAGCAACGTGCCGGTCCGGGTGCTGCGCTAGTCGCCGGGGTCTCGCCGCCACACCAGGGTGCTGCGCGTGTTCGTGCCGCCTGCGGACACCATGCTCGCCGATAACGTCAACCGGTCACCATCGACCCGTGCGTCACGGATTTGCGGCTGCCGCAACAACTCCGGCATCGTCGCGATCAGGACCTCGTGACGCACCGTCGCCGACGCTTCGTCGACGTGGAACCGACCGCCGTAGGAGATGAACTCACCGCCGGGTCCCGGCGTCAACTGCGCAGACATGTGACCGTCGGTGGTGTAGAGGATCAAGCCGATCGGGTGCTCACCGAACGGGTGCCGAAGTTCGCCGGAGTCGGTGTTGCGGGAAACGAACGACTCCAATCGCCAACCACCGAGTATCGCCCGACCGAGATCATGCACCGGTTGACCCTACCGAATTAATTACAGTAGCGTCCACACGCATGGACGGTGCCAGTCAGCGCGCTGGCGTGAAGATCGATGGGGGCATCCCCATGGATCTGGTGCGGGTGCCCGGCGTGGCCGCCGAACTCGAGCAGCGCCACTATGACGGCTGTTGGACTGGCGAGATCAACCACGATCCTTTCCTGCCCATGCTGCTGGCGGCCGAGCACACCTGCAGGATCGAACTGGGCACCAGCATCGCGGTCGCGTTCGCGCGCAATCCGATGACGGTGGCACACACCGCCTGGGACCTGCAGGCATATTCCGGCGGCCGGTTCATCCTGGGATTGGGCACCCAGGTCAGGACCCACATCGAGAAGCGTTTCGGTATGACCTGGAGCCATCCGGTACCGCGGATGCGCGAGTTCATTTCGGCGCTGCGGGCCATCTGGCACTCGTGGCAACACGGCGACCGGCTGAGCTTCGAGGGTGACTTCTACACCCACACGTTGATGACACCGATGTTCGTCCCAGAACCGCTATCCTGCTCGCCGCCAGAGATTTTCGTGGCCGCGGTGGGCGAAGCGATGACCGAGATGTGCGGTGCAGCCGCAGACGGCCTGATCGCGCACGCGTTCACCACCAGACGTTATTTGGACGAGGTGACCCTCCCGGCATTGCGGCGCGGGCTCCGGCGCGCGGGTCGCGAGCGCGCCGAGGTTGCGGTGTCATGCCCGGTGTTCATCGTGACCGGGCGCAACGAAGCCGAACTCGATCGGTCCGCGGCGGTGATCCGCAAGCAGGTGGCGTTCTACGGGTCGACGCCGGCCTACCGGAAAGTGCTCGACCTGCATGGCTGGGGCGGCCTGCACACCGAGTTGCACCGCCTGTCCCGCCAGGGTGACTGGGATGCCATGGGCGCGTTGATCGATGACGAGGTATTGGACGCCTTCGCCGTCGTCGCGCCCGTCGAAAAGGTTGCGGCCGCGTTGCGAGCACGGTGCGCGGGTGTCGTCGACCGAGTGCTACCGGGATTCCCGGCCGACCTCCCGTCCTACACGGTCGCCACGATCCTGGAAGGGTTCCGGAATGGATAGGGTCAGGGGCAACACGGTCGTCGTCACCGGAGGGGCGCGCGGCATCGGGTTCGCGACCGCAAAAGCGTTGCTGATTCGTGGTGCGCTGGTGGTGATCGGTGACCGCGATGCGGGCGCATTGGAGACCGCCGTAGCCGAATTGCGCGGTGCGGGCGCGGTTCTGGGTTATCCACTGGATGTCTCCGATCGGGATTGTTTCGCGCAGTTCCTGGATATGGCCAGGGCCGGCGTCGGTGGCGGGATCGACGTGCTGATCAACAATGCCGGGGTGATGCCAGTCGGTTCGTTCACCGCCCAGCCGCCACACGCCATCCGGTCCGCACTCGAGGTGAATCTTTATGGCGTGCTCAACGGTTGTCAGCTGGTGTTGCCTGAGATGGTGGCGCGCCGTCGCGGACACATCGTCAATATCGCGTCGATGGCCGGTGTGATGGCCATTCCCGGGCAGGTGGTGTACGCGGCGTCCAAATTCGGTGTCGTCGGGCTCAGCGTGGCGATGGCCGACGAATTCGCCTCCCACGGGGTACATGTCACCGTCGTGCTGCCGCCCTTCACCCAGACGGATCTGATAGCCGGCACAAAGGCGTCCGGAGTGGGCAGGCCGGTCCGGCCCGACCGGGTGGCCGCCGCCATCGTCGGCGCCCTGGACAAGCCGCGAACCCAGGTATCGGTCCCGCGGGCCGCCCGGTTCGTCGGGCCGGCGGTGTCGATGCTGGGAACACGCGGCAGACGCTGGCTCAACAAGCGCGTCGGCGCCGACACCCTGTTTCTCGACGACATTGACCACGCCGCAAGGGAGTTCTACGAACGGCGTGCGCGGTCCGCGCTGGGAGTCGTCGACCCTAGGGATTGAGCGCTTGCTCGCGTGCCCACCGGTAGTCCTGCTTGCCGGACGGGCTGCGAACGATGCTGGTGCGAAACGCAATTGCCTTGGGCAGTTTGTAGCGCGCCAGCGATTGGGCGGCGTGGGCTATCAAGTCGTCGGCCGCGACCTGCGCACCCTCGGCGACCGCGACCACGGCCACCACCTCCTGACCCCACCGCTCGCTGGGCCGACCGGCGACGACAACGTCGGCTACCGCGGGATGGGACGCGATCGCGGTCTCGACCTCCTCGGCGAAAATCTTCTCCCCGCCGGAGTTGATGGTGACCGAGTCCCGGCCCAGCAACTCGATGTGGCCGGCCTCGTGATGCCGCGCCCGGTCACCGGGGACCGCGTAGCGCACACCGTCGATCACGGGAAAGGTCGTGGCCGTCTTGGCGGCATCGCCCTTGTAGCCCAACGGAACATAGCCACGTTGGGCCAGCCAGCCGATGCCGTCGTGGCCCGGTGTCAGGATCGACGAAAGATCCTCGGCTGCAACGAAAGTATCCGGCCCGGCATTGAAGTTTCCGGTCGACACCGAGCCGGAAGTCGACATGTGGCTCATCTGGGCGCCGGTCTCCGACGACCCGACTCCGTCGATCACCATCGCGTTGGGCAGGGCATCGATGAGGCGCTGTTTGACGTACGGCGTCAGCAGGGCCCCGCCGTTGGCGACGACGAATAGCGAAGACACGTCGGCTGTTCCCCTCTCGATGGCCTTCTCGATTGCGGCGACCAAGGGCCGCGCTATGGCGTCCCCCACCACCGTTACCACCGCGACGCGTTCGCGCTCGATGGTACGCACCACGTCCTCGGCGTCCAGATGATCCACCACAGAGGGGAATACGACGGTCTGCCCGGTGGTCAGCGCGCTCATCACGGTCCACTGCGCCGCACCGTGGATCAACGGCGGCAACACCATCAACTTGGTACCCGGGCCCGCGGTCACCCGGGCCACGATCTCGTCGACGGAGTTCACATACTGCCCGCTCACCAGGTCGCGGCCGCCGAACGAGGTCATGAAGATGTCGGCCTGGCGCCACAGCACGCCCTTGGGCATGCCCGTAGTGCCGCCCGTGTAGAGGACGTACAAGTCGTCGGGGGAGTGCTGCACCGGCGGCGGTTGCTGAGCGTCAGCCACGATGCTCTCGTAATCGACTGCGCCCTCCAGCAATTGGTTGCCCGAGTCATCGGCGATCTGGATCAGCACCCGCAACTTCGGCAGATCGGGTAGCACTTCGGCCACTCGCGGCGCGAACACCGCGTGGTACAGCAGAGCGCTCGCGCCCGAGTCCGCTAGCAGATATTGCAGCTCGTTCTTCACATAGCGGAAGTTGACGTTGAAGGGTGCGACGCGCGCAGCGAAGCTGCCGAACAGCGCCTCGACGAACTCGTTGCCGTTGTAGGCATACAGCCCCAGCAAGTCCTGGCCCACTTCGTGGCCGGGCAGTTCGGAGCGCTCGGTGTGGCAGCCCAGCCCCTGTGCGTGCAGAAAGGCGGCCAGGCGATTGGACCGCTCGATTATCTGCGCGTATGTGAAACGCCGGTCTCCCTGGACGACGAGTTCGCGGTCGGGCACCGCGGCGGCGACGGCCGCCGCGACTGCAGGAACAGTGAATTCAGGCACAGGACTCCTTCGCCGAGCAGACGCGAGACTCAGGGTTGGTGGGGTAGCAGACGGACCATCAGCCCGGTCGCTTCAGTGAGTGTCGCACCACCAGAGCTTTTCATAGACGCCGCGATGAAAACTTTGCGACCCTCGATTCGTTCGATATGACCATGTGCGGTCAACGGCTCGTCGATCGGCGTGATCTTGCGGTAATCGACGTGCAGGAAGGCGGTGCGGGTGGGACGAATATCGGCGCCGGTGACCACCATGCCGAACAGCCAGTCGTAGAAGAGCGGGATCATGCCGCCGTGCACCGCATGGTTGCCACCCACATGGGACTGAGTGAAATGACCGGCCATGGCGACACCATCTGGTCCGGCCTCCGTGAGGGTCCACGGCGGCATCAGCGGATGACCCAACCCGGGTATCTCGAGGACCCGACCGGCCGGCGCGTCGATTTCCGACACCCGATGCGGTTCCATCAGCGCGCAGATACGTTCAATGTGATCGGTCGCAGCGTCCCAGGTCGCGAGGTCCGGTTTGGTGGAGACGGTGAGGTCCTGCAGGCGGCGCAACGCGGAGACGAACCGGTCCAGCCCGGGCGGTGCCTCCAACGGTCCGACGTCGGGAAAGCCACCTCGGGTGTCGCCGGCAGTCTCGGTCATAGCGTCCCTTCGGTCCAGGCCTCGAGCAGAGATCGGTGGTGGTGATGGTGGCCAGTAGTTTCATGCCGGCACATCGTAGAATTGCGTGGCCCATTTACGCAGCGCCATATAGCCTTTCGCGTCATCTTTGGACAACGCCGGCCGTTCGACGTACTTCTGGTACCGCCAGATCTGCAGATCGTCGAACACGGTGGACAGGAACTGCCGTTCGATGACGTCGCGCAACTTTCCCTCGGGCACGTCGGCTGTGTCGCCGGGGGTGCGCGGCCACCAGATCGAATAGAACAGGTCCGACGACTCGTCGTCGATCGGCGTGCAGGTAAAAATAAGCCGGTGGTTCTGGGCGCCCTCGAAGGCGCTGATGGCGCCACCGAGACCGAACAGATGGCTGTGGAACCGCAACGCGAGATCCTCGGGGTCGTCACTTTGCGCGTCCGGCCAACCCGCGACGAATTGCCACTCGTGTCCGTCGATTTTCCATTCCAGCACCCGCGGGGTCACCGTGGCATGGTGCACGTACTCGAAATGTGCACTGTCCGGCGCATTCTCCGCCACGATCTGTGGATGCACCGGTTCCCGCTCGGCCCGCCGGGAGAATTCCGGATAGGCACGGTAGTAGGCGGCGGGATCGGTTTCGAATTGCGGAAACTTGTGGAAAATGTCCGGCATTTCCCACAGCGGCGGGTCGCCGTTGGGATGATGCCAGGCGAACACACAGTCGTACTGCTCGGTCACCGGAAAGACCCGCAGCGTCAGCGCCCGGTTGGGCCGGTCAGGCTGGGTAACGGTTGGTGCCGTCCGGCCCCCAGCGCCAACCATGGAACGGGCACTGCACGCAGTCACCGACCACCTTGCCGCCATGGCCGATGTGGGCGCCGAGGTGTTTGCAATGCGCTTCCAGCACATGCAGCACGCCGGACTCGTCACGGTAGGCGACCAGGTCTTCGCCGAAGTACCGAAGGGGACGCACCTCGCCGACGGGAAATTCGGGTGACCACCCGATCATGAACCACCCGGTGACCTTCCAGGTGAAGGGGACTTTCACTTGCCGGTGCCTCCGTCTGACTGATACTAAATCCGTTACAGTATAGATTTCAGCAGTTCGCCCCAGCGCGCGGCAAGGAGCTTGATGACTGTGGGGCTCGTCCTGAAGGTGACCGGCGATGGAACCTGAATTCGACGTCATCGTCATCGGCGCGGGATTCTCCGGCCTGTACATGCTGCATCGGCTCCGTCAACTCGGCATGCGTACTCGGGTGCTGGAGATGGCCGACAACGTGGGCGGTACCTGGTTGTGCAACCGCTACCCGGGCGCCCGCTGTGACATCGAGAGCATCGAATATTCCTACAGCTTCTCCGAAGAGATTCAGCAGGAATGGATTTGGACCGAATCGATGCCCGCTCAGCCCGAGATCGAGGCCTATCTGAACTTCGTGGCAGACCGACTCGACCTGCGTCGCGACATCGCATTCGACACCCGCGTGGTCGCGATGACCTTCGACGAGGACAGCGGCACCTGGACGGTCCGCACCGAAACGGGTCAGGCGCTGACCGCACCGTTCGTGGTCGCCGCGTCCGGAATCCTTTCGGTGCCGCTGGAACCTGACCTTCCCGGGATGGGCTCGTTCGCCGGGGCGTCCCTCTACACGAGCCGCTGGCCGAGGTCTGGTTTCGATCTGCGCGGCCGGCGAATCGGGGTGATCGGCACCGGCTCGACCGGAGTCCAACTCATTCCCGCGGTGGCGCGGGAAGCCAAGCACCTGCACGTGTTTCAGCGATCAGCACCCTACACCCTGCCGTGGCGGGTGCATCGATTCGAGCCCGGTGAATTGGCGGAGATGAAGTCCCGCTACTCCGAGATCCGCGCGGCGCAGCGGGCCCATCCGATCGGGGCGGCACGGCTGAGTGCTTTTTCGGTGCTGCTCGAGATGCTGGCCAGCCCGCCGCTGAAAACTGCTAGCCGCGAAGAACAACTTCGCGCCATCGAGGAAAAGGGCGTATTGGGCGCGCTGAACTGGGGCGACGTTTTCTTCGACATCGAAGCCAACCGGATGGCAGCGCAGTTGTACGGGGAGGCGGTCGCCCGGATCGTCAAAGACCCTCAGACTGCGGCCGCACTGGTGCCCCGGCACCCATTCGCCTGCAAGCGGCCGATCATCGACCAGGGCTACTACGAAACGTTCAATCGGGACAACGTCACGCTCGTAGATCTTCGCCGCGAGACGATCGAGCGGGTGACCGCCGGTGGCATTCGCACCACGCAGGCCGACTACGAACTCGACGTGATCATCTACGCCACCGGATTCGATGCGATGACCGGTGCGTTGAGCCGCATCGACATTCGCGGACGAGACGGGTTGTCCCTCGCCGAGTTTTGGGCCGGCCAGGGGCCGTTGTCCCTGCTGGGGCTGGCGGTCGCGGGCTTCCCGAATCTCTTTACCGTGCAGGGCCCGGGGAGCCCCAGTGCGGCAACGAATTTCGTGGCGGCAATCGAGCAGCACGTGGAGTGGATCGGCGACTGCATCGCCTATCTGAAAGCCAACGGGATTCGTACCATCGAAGCCCTGGACAGCGCGCAACGCGAATGGGTTGAGCATGCGACCGCGCTCGTGGCCCCCACCGTGCTGGTTCATCCGACCTGCAATTCCTGGTACAACGGTGGCAATGTGCCCGGCAAGAAGCGGATGTACATGGGCTACACCGGCGGGATCCCCGAATACCGGCGACGCTGCGATGAGATCGCGGCCACCGGGTACACCGGCTTCAAGCTTAGGTAGGTGATTCGTATGTCTTGGGCACTGCGGGGAGTAGGCATCACCCGTGAATTAGGGATGGTGTTGCCGCGTGCGGTCGCCGGGTTGCGATCCGAGTCCACGGCGTCGACCGTGTCGGTGCCTGCGGCGGCGCGCGGCGTTCGGCAGTTCGGTGAAGTTTTCCTGGACGAACTGGTGCTGACCGGCTTCTCGGTGCTGGGTGGTGGTGCGCCGAAGCAAGTGCGGCCACTGAACGCGTGTGTGCCGGCGGCCGACGAGCTCTCGGAGCTCGGCATCGACCGAGCGCACGCCGAGCCGGCGCCACTGCGGGTGCACGCCATCAAGCGGCAGCGGATCGCCGGCTTGTCCTACGAACGCATGAGCTTTCAGCACGACCCTGCGTTGCCACAATCGTTGGCCGACGAAGGCTTCGGCGGTCCGTCCCGGGCGGTCGTGCACCTGTGCCGGCACCGGGACGGCCCACGCCCCTGGTTGGTCTGGATTCACGGGGCGGGTCAAGGCGGTGCCGAAGACATGCTCATGTCGCGAATCGACCGCATCCACCGGGTCCTGGGATTCAACGTCGCGATGCCGGTGCAGCCGGGTCATGGCAGCCGTCGCGGTCATTGGCCGCGGTATCCGGACATGGACCCGTTGGGCAACGTCGCGGGCATGATGCGGTCGGTGTCAGAGATCCGTGCCGTGGTGCGCTGGGCGCGGCGACAGGCCACCGCGGTTGTGGTAGCAGGGGTTTCGATGGGCAGCCCGGTGGCGGCGCTCGTCTCCCACCTGGAGCGGGACGTCGATGCGGTAGCACTGTACACACCGATCCTCGGGCTCAACGGAATGATCGCGCGGCACCTGGGGCGGTCAGGGTCCTCTCGCAGCGAATACCGAAATCTGCTGCAGTCCGAGGTGGTGGCTCAGCTCACGACGGTGATCGATCCACTCCTGGCCGACCCCGCGCCCCCGCCGCATCGGCGGCTCATCGTCGCCGCCCGGCATGACCGGATGGCCATGCTGGAGCCTGCGCTGGTGCTGCAGGAGAAGTGGGGTGGCCGGCTGTATTGGTATCCCGGTGGTCATGTCAGCCATGTCCTGTCCGGACGAGTGCGGAAGGTATCCGAACAGTTCCTGCAGGAGGTCCGCGACGCCGCCGCGGATGGCGAACTCGAAACAGTGTCCGAGTGATGCCAGTGGTCCGTACGGCCCGTGAGGTGGTGGAACTTTACAATCTGGTGGTATGGAACGAGCGTAACCTCGAACTCGCCGAAGAGTTGTTGGGGGACAACGTGATTCGGCATGAGGTGGGGGGCACGCACACGCTGACGCACGCTGAAGCGGTGCAACGGGTAAATCACATGTGGACGGTGTGCGACTCGCTGCGCTTTGATCTGAACGTCGTCGTCGCCGACGACGAACACGTCGCGATTGTCTACGATTCTGCCATCACGACCGAGGGCGCTCAGACCAATGTGGCAAGCATCGAGGTGTTCAGGGTCGTCGACGGCAGGATCACCGAGGTCTGGAATTGCGGCTACAAGCAAGGGATTTGGGATTGAGCAACGGCACTCTGCACGAATTGGGCTACTACTTGCTCGCCGGAGCCGGGGGTGAGGGCCCGGCCACACTGATGGACGAGGCCCGACACGGCGAAGAACTCGGCTTCGGTACCGCCTTCATTTCCGAGCGGTGGAATGTGAAAGAGGCGTCGTCTCTGGTCGGGGCGGCATGCGCGGTGACCACCAGAATGCAGATCGCCACCGCCGCAACCAATCACAACACCCGTCATCCATTGATCACCGGATCCTGGGCGACCACGATGCACCGACTCTCGGGCGGACGCTTCACGCTGGGTATCGGGCGCGGCATCGCAGCCATATACGGGGCGTTCGGCATCCCGGCAGTAACAACGGCGCAGATGGAGGACTGGGCTCAGGTCATGCGCCGGTTGTGGCGCGGCGAGGTCATCTTCAACCACGACGGCCCGATGGGTAAGTACCCCATCCTGTTCCTCGACCCGGACTTCAACGAGGACATCCGGTTGGCGCTGGTGGCGTTCGGCCCCAATACGCTCGCACTGGGTGGCCGCGCCTTCGACGACGTCATTCTGCACACCTACTTCACGCCCGAAACACTGCAGCGCTGCGTGACGACTGTGAAGAACGCCGCGGAACAGGCCGGCCGCGACCCGGCCAGCGTGCGGGTGTGGTCGTGCTTCGCCACCGTGGGTGACCACCTGCCCGAGCCGCTGCGACTGAAGAAGACCGTCGCCCGGTTGGCCACCTACCTGCAGGGCTACGGCGATCTGATGGTCACCACCAACAACTGGGATCCCGCTGTGTTGCGGCGGTTTCGCGAGGATTCGGTGGTCACGTCGATCGCCGGCGGTATCGACCACAAAGCCACGCCCGAGCAGATCGAGCACATCGCGACCCTGATTCCCGACGAGTGGCTGGCGCCCTCGGCGACCGGTTCGCCACAGCAGTGCGCGCAGCGTATCCGGGACGAATTCGACTACGGCGCCGATGCGGTGATCCTGCACGGCGCGACGCCGCAGGAGCTGCAACCGGTGGTGGCCGCCTACCGCGTATAGCGAAACCCTGCCTAAGGCAGGATCACCGTGCGAGCCACCGGTTCGGCGATCGCCTGCCGCGCGGACAGCGCGCGCTGCAGTGCAGCACGCAGCGCGTCGCGCGTCTCGCCCGGATCGATGAGTTCGTCGAATCCCATGTGCTCGGCCGACCGGTACGAGGCCTGCAACTCGGCGTTGCGCAGCTTGGCCGAGAGGTCCTCTCCGGCGTGCGATGCACGACTGAGAGCGGCGGCGCTCATCGCGCCCATCGTGGCACCCGGATAGGCGAAAGTGGCGGACTGGTGGTCGAATCCGAGCAGCGACATCACCATCGAGCCGAAGCCGTACGCCTTGCGCAGTGTCACATGCAGCTTGATCGTGGTCGCGGCGGTCTGGGCGGCGAACATCCGTCCACCGCTGCGAAGCACCCCCTGGCGTTCGGAGCGGCTACCGGGCAGCATGCCCGGGTTGTCCGCCAGGAACACGATCGGCAAGTGGAAGGAGTCGGCGACCAGGATGAAGTGGGCCGCCTTGTCGGCGGCGTCGGCGTCGATAGAACCGGCTAGCACCCGCGGCTGATTGGCGACGACAGCGACGGGGTGCCCGCCGAGATGGGCCAACGCGCAGATGATCGCCCGGCCGAAGGTCGGTTGGACTTCGAACCAGTCCGGCCGGTCGAAGACCACGTCGAGCACCGCGCGCATGTCGTAAACGCGGCGGTTGTCGCGGGAGACGATATTCAGTAGCTCCGGTGTGGGGCGCGGCTGCGTGGTTTCATCCGCCGCGAGCGAGGGCGGATAGGACCACGCGCTCGGCGGGAAGTACGACAGGTAGCGGCGGATGTCGTCGAGCGCGGCTTCGTCATCTTCGGCGAGGTTGTGGATCACCCCGCTGGGCAGTGCGACGTCCGGTCCGCCCAAGTCCTCTTTCGAAATCTCTTCGCCGGTGGACTCTTTCACCACGGGTGGCCCGGCGGTGAAGATGGTGCCCTGCCTGCTCATGATTCGGAAGTCGCAGACCGGAGCGACCAGAGCACCGTGTCCGGCGGAGGGACCGAGCACAGCGGCCACCGTCGGGACCCGACCCGAACACTGCGTCTGAGCGAGCAGGTCGGTGGGGCTGCGTCCGTAGTGCCCACCGGTGGGACGAAAGCCGGCACCGTCGAGCAGCATGACCAGCGGGATACGGTCGCGCAGCGCCAATTCGGCGATCCGGTAGCGCTTCGAGTTGCCGCCCGGTCCGATGCTGCCGGCCAGTGTGGTGAAGTCTTCGGCACCCACCATCACCGGCACGCCATTGACGAGTCCCGAGCCGGTGACGATCGCGTCGGCAGCCACCTCGCCGCCGACCAAGGTGCCGATCTCCCGGAACGTCCCTGGGTCCAGCAGGTGCTCGATGCGGGCGCGCGCGTCCAACTTGCCCTTGCCGCGGTGCTTGTCGAGACGTTCCGCTCCGCCCATTCCCCGCGAGTGCTGACGGCGCCGGTCGAGGTCGTCGAGCGTTTCTGCCCAATCGGCAGGCTTGTCTGGCGCCTCTGCCATGCTTTGTCGTCCTCACGGTCGGTACCTACCGGATTGCTCACTGTAGCGCGGCTGGGCGCCGCTGAGTTAGCTGACGTTGACCCTACCGAATTGCTTACTGTAGCTTTTGCCTTATGTCGTGTGGGGGCCTCGAGATCACCGGGGGCGTGCCCAGACTGCACCGGGCGGTGCTCGGCATTGAAGGGGTTTGGTGAATGAGCACGCCGACGATGGACGAAGCCGCCCGGGTACTGGCCGACCCCCGAGCCTTCACCGATGAGCGCAGGCTGCACGCCGCGCTAGCCCATCTGCGCGCCAACGCCCCGGTGTCGTGGGTGGACGTACCGCACTACCGCCCGTTCTGGGCGATCACCAAGCATGCCGACGTGATGGCCATCGAGCGGGAGAACATGGTGTTCACCAACTGGCCGCGACCGGTGCTGACCACCCTCGAAGGTGACGAACAGGCGGCGGCGCTGGGCGTACGCACACTGATTCATCTGGACGACCCGCAGCACCGGGTGGTCCGTGCCATCGGCTCGGACTGGTTCCGTCCCAAGGCAATGCGCGCCATGAAGCTACGGATCGACGAGTTGGCCAAGATCTATGTCGACAAGATGGTGGAGGTGGGGCCGGCCTGCGACTTCGTCCAGCAGGTCGCGGTGAATTTCCCGCTCTACGTCATCATGTCCTTGCTCGGCGTCCCCGAGGTCGACTTCCCGCGGATGCTGCGGTGGACGCAAGAGTTGTTCGGCAGCGACGACAGCGAATTCAAGCGCGGTGGCACCACCGAGGAGCAGTTGGCGTCGCTGCTGGAGATGTTCGCTTACTTCAACGAGTTGACCGCGTCGCGGCGCGAACATCCGACCGAAGATCTCGCGTCGGCGATCGCCAACGCCCGCATCGACGGCGAGCCGTTGTCGGACATCGACACCGTGTCCTACTACCTGATTGTCGCGACCGCCGGCCACGACACCACCAGTGCGACCATCGCCGGCGGTTTACAGGCGCTCATCGAGAATCCAGAGCAGCTGCAGTGGCTGCGCGACAACCCCGACCGGATGCCGCAGGCCACCGAGGAGATGATCCGCTGGGTGACACCGGTGAAACAGTTCATGCGTACCGCCGCCAAAGACGTCGAGGTACGCGGGATACCCATCGCCGCAGGCGAATCGGTGCTGTTGTCATACGTGTCGGCCAATCGAGACGAGGATATCTTCGACGACCCGTTCCGCTTCGACGTCGGGCGCGACCCCAACAAGCATGTGGCCTTCGGGTATGGGGTGCACTTCTGCATGGGCGCGGCGCTGGCCCGCATGGAAGTCGCCAGCTTCTTCACCGAATTGCTACCCAGACTGAAATACATTGCCTTGGACGGTGATCCGGAATTCGTAGCCACGACCTTCGTCGGTGGCCTCAAGCACCTGCCGGTTCGTTACTCGTTGACATGAGTTTAAGCTGTCCCTAGCCCACGGTCAGTCAGTGTCAAAGGATGCCATGTCAAAGGATGCCATCGCATGACGCGCAGGACGATTGTCATCACTGGTGCCAGTGACGGCATCGGCGCCGCAGCAGCCGGGCAGCTGAGCCGGAGCGGCGCGAACGTCGTGGTGGTCGGTCGCTCCCAAAGCAAGACCATCGCGGTGGCCAACCAACTGGGTGCCGACTATTTCGTGGCCGATTTTGCCGATCTTTCGCAGGTGCGGGCGCTGGCGGACAAAATCAAGTCCGAGTACTCGCGCATCGACGTGCTCGCCAACAACGCGGGCGGCATGTGCAAAGACCCCGTGCTGACGGTCGACGGCCTGGAAAAGACCTACCAGGTCAACTACCTGGCGCCGTTTCTGCTCACCACGCAGTTGATGGACGTGCTTGTCGAATCCCGGGCCACCGTTCTCAACACCACCAGCAACTCCCAGAAGCTGCTGCCCCGGGTCACCGTCGACGCTCTGGAGCGCACCGAAGGGCGACGGCCCAGCATTGCCTATGCCTACACCAAACTGGCAATCATTCTGTTCACCAGGGAATTACACCGCCGATACCACGGCAGCGGCATCGCGACGGCAACCTTTCATCCGGGCTACGTCAACTCCAACTTCGGTGAGGCCTCGGGTTCGCGCTTCCTGCTCTTCATGAAGAACAACGTGCCGCTGACCGCCCGGTTCACCGCGACGGCGCAGCAGGGTGCCGAACAACTGGTCTGGCTTGCTTCGAGCACCCCCGGCACCGACTGGCGGCCGGGGGAGTATTACGCCAAACACAAAGTGGCCAAAGCAAATCGCGCTGCCTACAATTCGCGGCTGGCCGCCCAGCTCTGGGAACGTACGGAGGCCAGGGTAAGGCCCTAACGAGCCAGACCGCCGTCGCGCAGTACGTCGCACAAGCCGCCGAGTGCGGCGGCGAACTCGTGGTCGGCGGGCGTTCCGAAGTTCACCACGATTCCGTCGCGCTGCGGCGCATCCGGTGCCGCCAGCGGATGACGTAGGCGCGCAAGGCCGGCCACCGCGACACCGGCCTCGCCGGCACGGCGCAGCACTGTCTGTTCGGCTCCGTCGGGCAGGGTCAGCAGCAAGTGCAGTCCGGCCGGCACGCCGCTGATGCCGACGTCGAAGTCAGACAGTGCAGCCACCAGCGTCTCGCGCCGCCGCCGGTAGCCGGCGCGCATCCGCCGAATGTGCCGGTCGTACTGGCCGCTGGTGATGAAGTCTGCCATCGTCAACTGGTCGATCGCATTGACGTAGAACTGTTCACCCCCGGTTGCGGTAACGACGGCATCGAGCATTTCGGCCGGAAGCACGATCCACCCCATTCGCAAAGCCGGCGAAAGGGTTTTGCTCAGCGAACCGAGATAGATGACCCGATCGGGACCCAGACCCTGCAATGCGCCGACGGGTTGCCGGTCGTAACGGAACTCGCCGTCGTAATCGTCCTCGATGACGTAACCACCGGTGCACCGTGCCCAGTCCAGTACCGCGGTCCGCCGCGACGGGTCCAGGGGCACGCCATGGGGATATTGGTGCGCGGCGGTGATCAGGGCCGCGGGCGTGTCGAGTCCGACGAGGTCACTGACCCTGGCACCGAGCTCGTCGATGCCGATCGGCACGGTGGCGCCACCCAGCGACGCGATCGCCTCACGGAACAGAAACAAGGAGTCAACTTCGACCGCGATCGGACGTGCCGGACCGAACGTCTTGGCCAGCAGTTCGACGCTGTGTCGGGTGCCGGCGCAGATCATGATCGACTCAGCGGAGGTGCGTACTCCGCGTGCCCGGCCCAGGTATTCGGCGAGCGCCTCGCGCAACTCGGGTCTTCCACGCGAGTCACCCAGGCGCAGTGCCGCATTCGGCGCCGACGTGAGGGCGCGCCGCGCCGAGGCCAACCACTGGCTGCGCGGGAAAGCGGACACGTCCGGCGACCCCGGCAGCAGATTGTGTCGGGGCGTGCCTGGCGCGCCGCGCGGTTGTACCGCCGGGGCCGGCCTGCCGCCGTCGGCCACCCAAGTGCCTGACCCCTGCCGTGACGCCAGCCAGCCCTCGGCCACCAACTCCGCATACGCTTCGGCCACGGTATTGCGCGCCAGGCCCAGGTCGGCGGCCAGACTGCGCGCGGGAGGCAGCACCGTACCGACGGCTAACCGGCCGGACCGAACGGCATCGCGCAACGCGGTGATCAGCAGCTCACGGACCCCGCGGGCACCAGGGCGGACCACCGGACGCAGGTCCAGATGCAAGTCGCGACCACCAGAATTGGCCCGTGAAGTCATGCATTGATTGCACCATGTACGTGGGTATTTCGGCCCTAATATCGGGATATGACGAAAACACTGGAACGCAACCGCATCAAGATGTACCGGGTGTCGCCCGAGTTTTACGAGGCGATGGCGGCCATGCAGAACGCGGTTGCCAAGGACATCGACCCGGACCTGGCCGAGCTGATCAAGATCCGCGCCTCGCAGCTGAACCATTGCGCTTACTGCATCGACATGCACACTCACGATGCCCGTAAGCGGGGCATGAACGAACAGAAGTTGACACTGCTGCCCGCCTGGGAAGAAGCCGGCGATTTCTACACCGAACGGGAACAGGCGGCGCTCGCACTGACCGAAGCGATCACCGAGTTGACCGGCCCCGGTCACGTCTGTGACGAGGTGTACGACCGTGCCGCAGCTGTGTTCTCTGAGCGGGAACTCGGTCAGGTGATCGCGATGGCGATCGCCATCAACGCGTGGAACCGAATCGGGGTCGCTACCCGGCTATCCCCCCCGCGACGGTAATACTGGGAGCGTTACCGGAAGGGGAATCCGTGCTAGGTGTTCATGGAATGGTGGAGTTGATCGGGTCCGCGGCATGAGTCCTGGCACCGCGCTGGTGACCGGCGGCGCCTCGGGGATCGGAAGGTCAGCCGCGACGCTGCTCCGCGATGCCGGCCACGACGTCGTGGTGTGGGACCTCAACGGCGGTGATATCGACTGCGACATCAGCGATCTCGATGCCGTATCGGCGGCGATGGAACAAACTGTCAGCCAGCACGGCGTCCCCACTCGGGTTGTGACGTCTGCCGGCATCGGGTCGTCCGGTCTGCTGCTGAAACTGCCGCCCGTCGAGTGGGAACGGGTGCTGGCGGTCAATCTCACCGGCACCTGGTTCACCATCCGCGCGGCCGCCCAAGCCATGATCGACGCCGAACTGGAGGGCTCGATCGTCGTCGTTTCAAGTATCAGCGGCACCTTGGCGGACCGAGACATGGGCGCGTACTGCGTGTCGAAGGCCGGCCTGGACATGCTGGTGAAAGTCGCGGCCGTGGAATGGGGCGTCCACGGTATCCGGGTCAACGCCGTCGGGCCTGGTGTCACTCGAACGCCGATGTTGCCCGATGCCGAAAAATGGCCCGCCTGGGTCGAGGGTATGTCCAAGCGGACTGCCCTGCGTCGACTGGGCGAACCTGACGACATCGCCGAGGCAATCGTGGGTGTACTCGAGATGTCGTGGGTCACCGGGCAAGTGCTGCACGCCGACGGTGGTCTGTCCCTGCACAGCCCGATCGACGCCTACGGGCAGGTCGAAAAGCTGGCGAGGCTGAAGCGGCTGCAGGAACTGCACAAGCAGAAGCAGCAGGCGCAACGGGACTAGTCGATGCCGTAATCGATGATGCCTCTGATGATTTCGCCGTTGAGCAGGTCAGCGTAGGCCTCGTTGATCTCGTCGAGGCGGTAGCGCCGGGTGATCATTTCCTCGAGCTGCAGCTGCCCGGTCTGGTAAAGCCGCGCCAGCCGGGCGATATCGGCTTTACCGTTGCACGAACCGAAGATGGTGCCCGCCAACGTCTTGTTCGACAAGATGAAGTCCTGCAGGTTCAGGTTGACCTTGTGCGTCAACTGCGACGTCATGCCGGTCAGCACACACGTGCCGCCCTTGCGGGTCAGTTGCAGGGCATCACGGACGTCGTCGGGAGCGATCAGCGACGGCGAGACCACCACGGAGTCCGCCATCACCCCATAGGTGAGACCGCGCACCAGATCCAGTGCCTCGGCCGTCGACCCGACACTGTGGGTCGCGCCGAACTCCAATGCCGACTTCTGTTTGAACTCCACCGGATCGACGGCGATGATCTGCGCCGCCCCGTTGATCCGGGCACCCTGGATGGCTCCGGTGCCGATCCCGCCGGCCCCGATGACAACCACCGTGTCACCGCCGCGTACGCCTGCCCGGTTGGCGGCGGACCCATAGCCGGTGGGTATCGCACAGGACAACAGCGCGGCGGGCACCAGCGGGATGTCGCGCTCGATCTTGATCAGCGAATCGACCGAGGCCACAGTGTGTCTGGCGAAAGCGCCGACCTTCGCCAGATGGCCGAGCGGCTTACCGGCGGAGGTGTGATGCCGGAAGGTCCCGTCGGTCGGCATGCCCGGCACCATGGTCCCCATGCCGGTGTCGCAGAGATATTCCATGCCGGATGCGCACCACCGGCACTGCCCGCAGACCGCGACGAACGACATCACCACGTGGTCGCCAGGAACGAAACCCGTGACACCAGGCCCTATTTCACGGACCACCCCGGAGCCCTCGTGGCCGCCGATCATCGGAAACATGCTGGGCAGGCCCAAAGCTTCCATCACCTCGTTCGGCGCCGACATGTCGCCCTTGAGGATGTGATCGTCGGAGTGGCACAGCCCCGCGGCGGCCATCTCGACCAGAACTTCCCCGGCGCGCGGCGGGTCCAGCTCGAAGTCCTCGACCGACCACGGTCCGCCGATACCGTGCAGGATTGCCGCCCGGCTTTTCATGCGGTCGGGGTGAACGTGACGGGAAGTTTGTTGGGGGACCGGAAGATTAGTCCGACGATCTTGGACTCCACACCGGTTCCGTCGTCGGGTTCGAATCTCAGATTGTCCAGCCGGTCGAACAGGCTGTTCAACATCACCCGCGTCTCCATCCGGGCCAGGTGCATACCCAGGCACATGTGGATGCCGCCGGCGAAGGCGATGTGGGCCTGACGCGACCGCAAGATGTCGAACTTATCGGCGTCCGTCCAACGCGTTTCGTCACGGTTGGCCGATCCCATGCACAGGTCGACCTGCGCTCCCGCCGGTATCGTCTTGCCGCCGATCTCGACTTCTTCGGTGGTGGTCCGCATGACCATGGTCAGCGGGGTCTCCACCCGCAGCCCCTCCTCGATCGCGAGCGGTATCAGCGACCGGTCCCGCCGGACCATCTCCAACTGCTCAGGATGGGTCAGCAGCAGATACAACAGATTGCCCGAAGACCGGTAGGTGGTTTCCAAACCGGCGGGCAGCAGCAGGCGCAGGAACGAGATGATTGCCTCGTCGGTGAGCTTTTCGCCATCGATCTCAGCGGCGCACAGGTCACCGATGATGTCGTCGGTGGGCTTGCGGCGTCGTTGCTCCACCTGGTCGAGGAAATACCCGTACAACTCCGTCGCGGCGGTCAACCCGGCCATGATGTCGGTCGGAATCGAAATCAGGTCGAGCGACAACCTCCGGAACAGATCGAGATCCTCGCGGGGGAGTCCGAGCAGTTCGGAGATGATGCGGGTGGGGAACTCGAACGTCAGCGCCTTCACCAGGTCGGCGTGGCCGTCCTTTTTGATCTCATCGATCAGCTGATCGCAGACCGGCGCGATGACCGAGGGCTCCCAGCGTTGCAGCGCGGTAGCCCGGAATGCCTTGGCGACCAGGCTGCGGTGATCGTGATGCTCCTTGCCGCCCATCGCGAGGATGGTGTGACCCATGACCAGCCCAATGGTGTTGTCATACGCGGCAGAGGTGAAGATGCGGTCGTCGCGGAAGCCCTGGAATACGGCGTCGTGGTTGAACAACACCCATTCGTCGCTGGGCCGCAATTCCTCCGGCATCAGCTCCGTGTCCATGAACGCCCCATGCCAGACCGGATCGGTGCGTCGTTTGTACTTGAAGAAGGGGTAAGGACTGGTTTCGCCGGTGAAGTCAAGGACGACGGGCGCGCCATCCGGGTCGGTGCTGAGCGTCATCGCGCTCCTCCCTGGGCTGGAATATCGCTATCATAATATAAATAGCAACGTAGCTTATTGACCAGACCGGAGGCGGTGATGCCGCGGTGACGCAGCGCCGCTTCGTGTGCACGGTCGACGAACTGCCCCCCGGTGCGATGAAGCTCATCGACGTCGGAAAGTTCGGTGTCGGTGTGTACAACGTGCATGGCTCGCTGTACGCGCTGGTGAACTACTGCTCACACGAGGGCGCGCCGCTGTGTCTGGGCCCAGTGGGCGGTACCAACGAAGCCGCCCCGGGCGAACCGGGCGGGCTACGCCGGGTGCGCGACGGTCAGATTGTCCGATGCCCTTGGCATAACTGGGAATTCGACATCACCACCGGACAAAACGTGGCAGATCCGAGTCGGCGCGTCCGCACCTATCGGGTCGACGTGACCGACGGGGAAGTGTATGTGACCGCATGAGACAGCCGCTCATCGATGCGAACGTGCAACCGCACTTCCGCTACAACGCCGAAATCCGGCGCTACCTCCCCGCCGCGCACCAACTCAGGTCGATCCCCGACGTCGAGCAACAGTGGTATCAAGCGCCCGGCGGGGACTACCGCGCCGATCTGTACGGCGACGGCTACCCGGGATCGGACCCCGACTTGGTCAGCCGGCACCTGTTCGAAGACAACGGTGCGGACTTCGCGATTCTGAACCCGCTGACCCGCGGCAACATCGCCGACTACCTGCTGAACAGCCGGATCTGCGCCGCGGTCAACGACTGGCTGCTGGACCGGTGGCTCGAACCGGACACCAGCAACCGTTTTCGGGGCACCATCCGGGTCAACCCGGAGGATCCCAAAGGTGCCGTCGCCGAGATCGAACGCTTGGCCGGCAATCCCAAGCTGGTCCAGGTCGGCGTCCCGATGCAGTCTCGCGAGCCGTTTGGCAAGCCGATGTTCGAGCCGATCTGGGAGGCGGCCGCCGCGCATGGGTTACCGGTGGCGGTGCACATCAACGGCGGCAACGGTGTCGACCATCCACCAACATTCGCCGGGCACGCGCACACCTATCCTGGTTACGCGTCGTTCATGCCGCTGAACTATTTCGTGCATCTGGCCACGCTGATCGTCGAAGGTGTCTTCGGCCGGTATCCGGGCCTGACATTCGTCTTCGCAGACGGCGGATACGACATCCTCACCCCGCTGATGTGGCGGCTGGACACGTTTTGGCTGTCGATGCGTGACCAGACCCCTTGGGTGGACTGCTATCCCAGCGAATATCTGCCCGGCCATGTCCGGTTTTGCTCGTCGGCGTTCGACGGTCCCGTCGACTCCAGCCAGGCGCAGGCCTGGATGGACTTCTCCGACAAGTCCGATCTGGTGATGTACGGGTCGAGTTATCCGCACTGGTCGACGACGTCGGCCGCAGTGACGACAGCCGGACTCAATGCCGAACAGCAGCGAAAAGTTCTGTGGGGTAACGCTAGTGAGCTCTACGGGTTGACGGTGACCGAAGGAAGCGTGCTGTGACGATCGTTGAACGACTAGATCAGGACGCGGGCCAGCAGGAGATCGCGGTCACCATCGTCGACACCGATGTGCACCCACTGCCCGTCTCCACCGACGTGCTGAAGTCCTACGCGCCGACCGAATGGGTGGACAAGATTTGGCCTACCGGTAATGCGGTCAGCCCGGTGCCGCACTTCTACGACACGCCGGACTCCTACAAGACGATGTCGTTGCGAATGGACGCACATCCACCCAACGGCGGTGTCGCAGGCAGTGATCCGGATTTCGCCGCTCAGCAACTACTGGTCGAGGCCGGCGTCAGCATCGCCTCGCTGGAGCCGATGTGCGATGCGCAATTGCCCCAGGCCGAGCATGTGTTGAAGTCCACGTACAACGACTGGCTCGCCGACGTGTGGCTGGACAAACACAACGCGCACGGTCGCTGGCGCGGGTCGATCAGCGTCAGCGCGCAGACACCGGAGTTGGCGGCGCGTGAAATCGAGCGGTGGGCCGGCCACCCGTACCTGTCCCAGGTGCTGATCACGCCGCAAACGCGCGGAATTCCTTTTGGCACCCCGCATTTCGATCCTCTTTTCGCAGCGGCCGCGCGCAACGGGCTGCCGGTGGCGACCCACTTGATGGGCCAGACGCCGTTCGAGTTGATCCCGCTGTACCCCGTGGGTAACCCCGCGCACTGGCACGATTTCTTTGCCTCCTGGCCGCTGCTGTACGTCTCTCACCTGACGAGCCTGGTGTTCGACGGCGCGTTCGACCGTCATCCCGACTTGCGGGTGGTGTTCATCGAAGGCGGTTTCACCTGGGCGATGCCGGTGATGTCCCGAATGGACCGGATCTGGGAAGCACGCCGCGGCGATCTGCCACATGTACGGCGTCCTCCGTCGGAGTATGTGCGCGAGCACGTGCACTTCACCACCCAGCCACTCGAGGACGCCGACACCGTCGGATTCCGCGAGTATCTCGAGATGATGGACCTCGGCGACAACCTGATGTTCTCGACCGATTACCCGCACTGGAGCTACGACGCACCGGAGTATGCGATCAACCGGTTCCCCCGCGATCAGCGGGAGCGGATCATGCGCGGTAACGCGACCGCACTGTATGGGTTGCCGGCGACCGTACGGGCCCTGCCGGGGGAGCGGACGGACCGTCTACCTTAAGGGCATGACTCAAACGAATCTCACGCGGCCGCAGGGCCTGGGGCGCCTCGACCCGTCGGTGCGCGCCGCTGCTGAGGAGTTGGGCGTCGTGGAGTTCCGCGCCGAAACCCTGCCTGCCGAGCGAGAACACGCCAACCGGATGGCGGCCGAGCGCGCCGCGGCGGCCGATACGGAAGGGGTCGTGGTCGAATCGCGGTCCATCCCCGGCCCCGACGGCGGGCAGCTCGACCTACGCCTGTACCGCGGTCGCGCCGAGTCCGCAGCGCCGGTAGTGCTCTATGCGCACGGCGGTGGCTTCGTCACCGGGAATCTGGATACCGACCACGTGCACTGCATCGACCTGGCCCGCGCCGCGAATTGCCTGGTGGTGTCGGTGGACTACCGCCTGGCCCCCGAGCATTCATGTCCAGCCGCGCTGGACGACGTGGAAGCCGCGTTGCGCGATGTCGTCGCGAACAGTACCGAGTTGCAGGCTGACACCGACCGCATTGCGGTCATGGGCCGTGATGCGGGCGCCGCCCTGGTGGCGTGCCTGGCGCAGCGGATGTTCGATACCGAGGGCCCGCAGATCCTGATGCAGATACTGCACCAGCCGATGCTGGACGCGGACGCTACGCCGTCGCGACGCGAATTCCAACGCACACCCGGTCTCAACGGCCCGGCAGTGAGCCGAGCCTGGGGGCACTACCTCGGCCATACCACCGCCAGC
The DNA here is from genome assembly GCF_001673315.1 of Mycobacterium asiaticum. GTDB lineage: Bacteria > Actinomycetota > Actinomycetes > Mycobacteriales > Mycobacteriaceae > Mycobacterium > Mycobacterium asiaticum_B. Next base: position 255,812 of record NZ_LZLQ01000124.1, read on the forward strand.
GGCCACCACATTCCTGCGCACCGCGCCAATTTGGAGGGGCTGCCGCCGACCTACATCAGTTGCTCGGAGATCGATCCGTGCCGGGACGAAGCCATCGACTACGCGAACCGGCTGCTGCATGCCTTCGTGCACACCGAATTGCATGTGGTGGCAGCCACATTCCACGGCTTCGACTCGGTGGTGCCGGATTGGATTGTCTCGCAGGAGAACCGGGCCCTGCATGCGCAGTCGCTGCGCCGGGTGTTCAGCGCGTAGCCGCTACAGCGGGGTGAACTTGGTGATCATCCACTTTCCGTCGATCAGGCCCAGGTTCACCAACACGCTGCTGGCCGACGACGACGGTTGGGGATTGTCTTTGGTTGTGGTGCTCTGATCGACAAAGACCAGTACCACAGCGGAATTGGGATGCAGTTCCTGGACCGCGGCACGCATCACGTGCGCAGTCGTCTTCAACGACTTCTGTTTCGCTGCCGGTGCCACGATCTGCTGCGTGAACTGGTCGTAGTAGGACAGGAAGTCGCCGGACAGGTGTGACCTGGCGTTGGCGAAGTCCTTGTCGAGAGTGTCCGACGAGTAAGACAGCAGCGCCACGGTTCCGTCCGACGCCGCATTGATCGCTGCGCGCGCCACACTGGGGCTGGTTTCCTGATCCGGCTGGTGGTACTGGAAATACAGCCAAATGGTCACACCACTGGCGATCAGCACGAGCAGGGTCAGAATCGCTGGGACGGGCCGGATCGTAATCTGGCGGTGCCAGAAGTCGCGGCGCCAATTACGGCCCGATGGCGCGGAGCCCGCGGCGGTTTCGGTTGCAATGACCGCGGTCTCGCCGTCGTCATGGTGGGGGACGTCGCGGTAGGCGCTGGCCTCAGAGGTGAGTGAGTCGGCCTCGGCGGCATCGTCACTGAAAAGAGCGTCGTCGTCGATTGGGTCTTTGGCGGGGTCCTGGGTGTGCTCGCCCGCCGTGTCGAGCACCGCGGTCTCGGTTTCCTTGTTCAGGTCGCCGCGCGCATCGTCGCTCACGGTACGAACTCCACTTTCGACATCTTGTACTGCCCGTCCTCTTCAGTCACCGTCACTCTGAGCCGCCAGACGCGCGGCTCGTCCTTGGCGCCCGTGCTGTTGGTAACCCGCGAAGTCGCAGAAACCAGTACTAGCGCCGAATGGCCGTCGATGGATTCGACGGCCGCGGCATTGACGGTCCCCTCGGTGACAACCTTGGACTGCTCGACGACTTTCGTGAAATCGGTAGCGCGTTGCTGAAAGTCGTCCCGGAACTCCCCGGTAGAACTGTCGATGACGCGCTGCACGTCGTCCTTGGCCTTCTTGTAGTCCAGGGAGGTCATGTTGACGACGCCCTGTTTGGCGCCGGCGACGAATGCCGCGGCCTTCTGTTCGCGGTCGGTGGCTTGATGATGCTGCCACACGTAGTAAGTACTGAGCCCGATGCAGCCGAAGATGACAACGACTGCGGCGATTTTGGCGAGCGTCGACAACTTCGGTCTACCGACCGAATTGCGCAGTCGGCCGCCCCTCGACGGCGGCGCCGCGGCTAGCGGTGGGGACTCGCTGTAGTTCGCCGCTTCGTCGTAGTTCGCCGCCTCGTCGTAAACCTCGGCGTCCTGGTACTCGGCGTCGTAATACTCCGAGTCGTCGTCATAGTCGTCGGAGTACTCGTCGTACTCGTCGTACTCGTCGTACTCGTCGTCTTCGTCGTCTTCGTATTCGTCGTCGTAGTCGTCGGTGTCTTCGTAATCTTGCGCGTCGTCGCCGCCTGCGGCGAGGGCTTTGCGGCGTAACCGGGCGGCACGTGCCTTCGCGCGCGCCGCGGCAGCCAGCGCTTCGGCCTCGGCGGCCTCGGCCTCCGCCTCGGCGGCCAACGCCAGCGCGTCGGCTTTGGTTGTCGCCGCGTTGTCGTCTATCTCAGCCATTGCCGCTCGTCATTATCGACTGAACTCCGGTATCTCTTACGGTATTACCCATTGCTAACATCAGAGTCTTCCGCGAACTCCGACGAGGACCGATCTGGCGATGATCAGCCCCCAAGCCCGTAAAACCCGGCCGGCCTCATGACCGCTGTCGACTCTCCCGAAAAGATACTCTTCACCTCCACTACCCAAGCGTTTCTGTCAAAAGAAGCGTCGCTGCGCCACGTGCGCGAACTACACGCCGCCGGCGTCGCATTTGAGCCCGAGTGGTGGCGGCGGGCCGCTGAGCTTGGTTGGACGGCCCTGTTGGTCCCCGAGGAACTGGGCGGGGGCAGCGCCTCGGGTGACGGCTTCGCGGACCTCGCCGCCGTCGCCGAACTACTCGGCAAGACCATCGCGCCCGGACCGTTGTACCCGGTCAGCACCGTGCTGGCGGGCCTGGTGGACTGTGCCGGCCACGAAGCGCACGCGGAACTGATCGAAACCCTGATGTCCGGCGAAGCCGTCGCCTCCTGGGCGGTAGCGGAACCGCGAAGGGGCTGGGCGCCGCTGGAACCCGCCGTCACCGCCACCGAAACCGAGTCCGGTTATCGCATCGACGGCGCCAAAGACCGGGTCGAAGCCGCTGCGCAGAGTGCAGTGCTGTTGGTGGTTGCACGATCGGGTGCGGGGGTGCGCCAATTCCTGGTACCCACGGATGCCGCGGGAGTGAGCATCACACCTCAGTCCTCGATCGACCTGGTCAAGCAATACGCCCGGGTTGAGTTCGACGGGGTGACGGTGGATAAGTCGGCGATGGTCGGTAGCGCCGACGAGACACCCGCCATGATCGAACGACAGAGCCAGATTGCTCAGGTCCTGCAGTGCGCCGAGGTAGTCGGCATCCTTGAGACCGTCTTCGACTTCACCGTCCAGTGGGCGCTGGACCGACACAGCTTCGGCCGTCCCCTGGCGTCCTACCAGGCGCTCAAGCACGGTTTTGCCGACATGAAGACGTGGCTGGAAGCGTGCCGGGCAACGACCGCCGTGGCGGTTGCCGACGTGTCCGCCCGCGCACCCGGCGCCGGTCTCTCGGCCAGCATCGCGAAATCCTATGTCGGCGAACTGGCCGGGCCGATCGTGCAACGTTGCGTGCAGATGCATGGCGGCATCGGGGTTACCTGGGAACATGACCTGCACCTGTACCTGAGGCGAATTACGTTGTACCGCAGCATGTTCGGCACACCCGAGGAGCACAACATCCGGGTGTTCAAAGCGGGAGTCAAGCGATGACAACCGAGTCGGTCGCCGAATTCGCCACCCGGGCCAGAGCCTGGCTGGCCGAGAACATGCCGAGCATCGACCCCGAGGCCCCACCGGCGATGCCAAGGGACGCCGAAGAATCGTGGCTGCGTGCCCGCGAACTCCAAAGCCGGCTCTACTCGGGTGGCTTCGCCGGCATCTGTTTTCCGCGTGAATACGGCGGGCTGGGACTGGATTACGAATACCAGCGGGCCTTCAACATCGAATCACTCGGCTACGAAATGCCGCTGATCCTCAACGTGCCGACCTTTACCATCTGTTGCGCAACCCTGCTCGACACCGGTAGCGAGGAGCAGAAGAAGCAACACATTGCCGCCGCGTTGCGGGGTGACGAGATTCTGGTGCAACTGTTGTCCGAGCCCAGCGGCGGATCGGATCTGGCCGGCGTCATCACCCGCGCGGAACGCCAGGGTGACCGCTGGGTCATCAACGGCGCCAAGACATGGAGCACAAGCGCTTTCGCCGCCGACTACGGACTGTGCCTGGCCCGCACCAACTGGGATGTGCCCAAACACGACGGTTTGACCATGTTCCTGGTTCCCATCCATCACCCCGGAATCACGTTGCGGCGCATCACGCAGGTGAACGGTGGAGCCGAGTTCTGCGAGGAGTTCCTGGACGGGGTGGATGTCGGCGACGACGCGGTGGTGGGCGAGGTGAACAACGGTTGGGCGGTGGCCTCGCGGCAGCTGTATCACGAACGGCGTGCCGTGGGCCAGGGTTCGGAGTTCGCCAGCGGCTCGGGCAGCGAGGGCGGCCACACCATACCGGTGGACTACGCGGACCTCTTGGCCAGGACCGGTCAGTCCGACAGCGACCGCGCGCAGGAGATGGCCGGCCGCGCGCTGGTCCATCGCGCGGTCGCCGAGCAACTGATCAACCACGTCTCCCGCAGTGTGCGCGATGGCTCGTTGGCTCCGGCCGCCGGAACACTGATCAGGCTGTTCCACGCCGAGACCACGATGTTGGAGGTCGACACGGCATTGGCGATAGCCGGGGCGGCGGGCGTGGTCGGCGAGGTCGGTGAGGGCCTGCAAACGGGATTGAGGTACCTGTCCCGACAGTCGGTTGCCATCGGCGGCGGCACCACGGAGATGGCCCGCAATGTCATCGGTGAACGGGTGCTGAACTTCCCGCGGGAATACGCCGCCGATCGCGGGGTGCCGTTCAATCAGGTGCGGCACGGTCGAGCGCGCTGACTTCGCCTAGTCGGCGATAAGCACCTCGCCGGACCCGCCGCCGCTGACCGGTATCTGAACCAACGACAAGACGTGGTGCGCCGGGCTTCCCGGTGGCGCCACCAACACACAGTCGCCGCCCTGTTTGCGGGCGCGGTCGCGCGCGGCGGCCAGAGCGCTGACGCCCGCCGACCCGAGGTGGGTGACAGCGCTGAGGTCGATAGTCAAAGACGCTATCCCCGAACGGCTTTCGACGGCGATCTGACGGTCCAGGGTGGAAGCGGTGTTCGAATCGACCTCGCCGCGCACGATGATACGGCCGCCGTCGACGAGCGAGACGAATTCGTCGTCGAGTTCGCGCTGGATGGTGACCCTGCTGAGCAGGGGGTCGCTGATGAAATTGGCGGGGCGGCTGAGTCGATGGGTCAGTGTGGCGGTGGTGCCGTCAGGGCCGTGACTGACCAGAGCTTCGGTTACCAGAGCTTCGGCCATCGCCAGGCCACGCCCGCGGCCGCGCTCGCCCTCGCGATGATCCTTCCATTGACCTCGGTCGATGACCGACGCGCGCAGTTCGCCGGCCCCGTCCAACGCGGCTTCCACCAACACCCCGCCGGACACTTCGCCGCTGTAGCCGTGTTCGACGGCGTTCTCCACGAATTCGGAAACGGCATGCACCACATCGGAGATGTCGGTGTCCTCAGCACCCAACTCGGACAACCACTTTCGCAGCTCGGACCGGATCTGGCGGGCGGCGTGGATGGTAGCGTCCGCGGTGATGCGCAGCGGTGGCGTCGGCGTCCGTCGCTGCGCCGCCAGCAACGTGACATCGTCGTTGTATCCGGTGGAGCGCAAGAGCAATTCGAGTGTCTCTGAACACAGGCGGTCGACTGGGCGGGTGGGTGTGTCGATGACGAAACCGCCGGTGCCGCCGGCGATACTGCTGGCCAATTCCGCGAATTCGGTGGTGCTGGCTCCCACGGCACGGCCCGGGCGCTCGATCAGACCGTCGCTGTAGAGCAGGATCGTGTCGCCGATGCCGAGCCGTTCGGTACGCATCGGGAAACCGGTTCCGCTGCCGACGGGTCCGCCGCCGGACGGTGCCAGGTATCGCGATTCCGCATCAGCGGTGACCACCAACGGTGGCGGGTGTCCGGCGGTGCAGTACTCGAATTCACCCGTCTCGTAGTTCAGGGAGCCGACACAGATCGTCGCAGACTTGGAACCGGGCACCTGCTCGTGGAAGCGGTCGACTGCCTCGAGTGCCTCGACAACCGAGTGTCCGCCGGTGATCTGCATCCGCAGCGCGGTGCGCAATTGCGACATCACCGCCGCGGCTTCGACCCCGTGGCCCACGACATCCCCGACGATCAGCACCAGGCGGTCACCCAGGGCCAGGGCGTCGAACCAGTCGCCCCCGGCCGCGGTGTCTTCGGCCGCGACGACGTATTCGGCAGCGATGTCGGCGCCCGCCACCACCGGGACCGACGCGGCCAGTAGCGCCTGCTGCATCACGGTGGCCGAATGGCGCACGTTGCGGTAGCGCTCGGAGAGTTCCTCGACACGCGCTTCGCTAGCCAGCCGCGCCTGGACGCGGGCGGTGACTTCGTCGAAGACCAACTGCACGCCCTCGACCGTGCCGTCGTCCCGGCGTCGCGGCGTAACCAGGAAGTCGAAGAAACGTTCCTCGACTCCGGAACCCTCCAGGTCGACTTGCAGCCGCCACTCGGTTCCCGACTGCGGTTCACCGGTCTGATACACCCGGTCGAACATCTCGTAGATCTGCTGGCTCGCCAGCTCGGGATAAATTTCCTTCGCCGTTTTCCCCACGGTCGTGAGCAGCGGGTTGAACGCGCGGAACGCGGCATTCACCGCAACGAATCGGTGGTCAGGCCCTTCTAAACCGACCACCATCGCGGGAATGTTGTCGAAGATGCGCCGTACGTGCTCAGCCGCGCCCACGGTGTTGTCCCAGTCCTTTTCGGCCGCCATATTGGCCGTACCTCCCACGGACCGATCATTGACAAGTTTGGGTGCGTGACAGAAACGTCAGGCAACAACAAACAGATTATCAATGCGCGGGACTGGTGCCACGCACCAAAATTTTGGTGGGGCGGCTATGCCACCGTGAGCGCGGATTCCGTCGTCGGGTGCACAGGCAGCACATTGCTGAATGCGCACGCGTCGACAATGCGCGCGACGCCCGGGTTGCCGCTCACCATCCGCAGGGTGATTCCGCGTTCCCGGCACCGCTCCGCTTCGTCGGCCAGCACGGTGAAGGCGCAGCAGCCCATGAACTCCAGGCCATTGACGTCCACGACGAGCAGCCCCGCCTGGCTTGCCGCAGTGGCCGCTTCGGTGACCAGACCCTGCCAGGTGTGCTCATTGGATGCGTCGACCTCGCCGCCGGCGCGGACCACCACCGCTGAAGCGCTGCGCACCGTCGTAGCGCGCAGTGTGCTGCTGGGTTGCTCCAGCTGGGACGACAGGCCGCTGCTCAACGACACGGGACTGGAGAATGTGTTGGATGGCCCCAAGTTCATCGTGCACCCCCACTTTGGTGGCGCCGGCCAACCCCCGACTGGATGCCCCGTATGCGCCTGAAAGACAATGTGATGCTTTGTATAGCAGACGGAACGCGTCAATTTGGGTGATTCGCAAATATCGGCGACGCGATTAAGCGGATACCGGTTTTCTAGCCGGTTTGGCGACCTTCATCAGCTTCATCAGGTTGCCGCCCATGATCTTCTCGACGTCTTCCTGATCGAGGCCGGCCAATTCGTCGACGAAGGTGATCGGGTCCTTCAAGCCCTCTGGGTGCGGCCAGTCGGAGCCGAAGACCACTCGGTCGGTGCCGACCATTTCGACGATCTCGGTGAAGCGGTCCTCCCAGAACGGACTGATGTAGACGCACCGCTTGAACGTCTCGATCGGGTCTTCGGCGAACGCTTGCGGCATCTTTTTGTAGACACCTTTGAGGCCCTTGAACAGATGCGGCACCCAGTCGGCCCCGTTTTCGATGGACAGGATCCGCAGATCGGGATTGCGGGTCAGCGCGCCGTGGCAGATCAACGCACCGAAGGCGTCCTCCACCGGCCGGTGGCCCATGGCCAGGCTGCGGAAGGCGGTCGGTTTGAAAGGCAGGAATTCGTCGCCGGGTTCCCAGATATTGAGCAACTCCGAGTAGCCGCTGTCCGAGGCGTGCATCGAGACGGGGATCTCGGCGCGGACACAGGCCTGCCAGAACGGGTCGAACTCTTCGAGGCCGAACGACCGGCTGCCGCGGTAGCCCGGTACCGGCGCCGGACGGACCAGCACGGTGCGGGCGCCACGTTCCAGGCACCATTCCAATTCCTCCAGTGCCCGCTCGACGATCGGCAGCGTGATCACCGGGGTGGCGAAGATACGGCCTTCGTAGTCGAACGACCACTGCTCATACATCCATTGGTTCAACGCGTGAATGACGTCGTGAGTCATCTCCGGGTCGTCCTTCATGCGCTCCTCGACCAGGCTGGCCAGGGTCGGGAACATCAGCGCGTAATCGATACCGAGTTCGTCCATGACCTCTAGGCGGGCACCCGGTTCGCGGAACGCCGGAATGGCCTTCATCGGCTCGCCCAGGATTTCGCGGTAGCTCTTGCCCTGCGAGCCGTGGCGGAAGTAGTCCTCCTGGGCGCCGGGGCGGGCAACCACCTCGAACGTGGGGTTGGGGATGTAGTCGCTGATGTGGCCGCGCACGACGATCTTGGTGCGGCCGCGGACCTGCACGTAGTCGATAACGTGCTTGCGCTTCTCCGGCAAGAATTTGGTCAGCGCTTCCTGCGGCTCGTACATGTGGTTGTCGGCGTCGAATACCGGGAAGGAAAGCTCGCGGGACGGCATGGCGAATCTCCTGTAGAAGTCTTGATCTCTGAACGCGGTAATGACGTTACCACCGTGGGCGGGAGCGTGGCGGGGCTGCGGCCCGCGAGCGGCGGCGAGTGGGGCTTGCTAGGCCCGCGAGCGGCGGCCCGCGAGGCCCGCCAGCGGCGGCCCGCTAGGCCCGCGAGCGGCGGCCCGCTCGGCCCGCGAGCGGCGAGGCTGGGCGAGTGGAACCTGGCTGCGACTTTCGGCCTCGAATTTCGCAGTGGGGTTCCGTTCGCGGAGTGGAGTGGCGCGGAGTGGAGTGAGAGCCGGAGTGGAGTGGCGGGGAATGGAGTGGAGTGCAGCGGGGCATGCCTCACCGCTGGTCCGCGGCCGACTCCGGTTCGGTCGGGCGGCCGACGATGGCGAAGTTCACCGTGGCTGTCGCCGCGAGTTCGCTGTCGCTGTCACCGAATATGTCGATTTGCATGACCAGCGAACGCCGGCCCGCACGCAGCACCTTCGGAACGGCCAGTGCGGAGCCGTGCCTGATCGGCCGCAGGTAGCGGATCACCAGATCAGAGGTCGTCATCGCGGTGCCGGGTTGCAGATACTCCAGTCCGAGTTGTCCACCCGCCACGTCGGCCAGGGTTGCAATCAAACCGCCCTGTAAAGCCCCGGAGGTGTTCACCACTTGCGGGCTGACCGGCATCGTCATGGCGAACTCGCCGTCATGGAAGCTGGCCGGACGCAGGCCGATCTGGGCGAACAATTCGGCAAGCGTTGGGTCCGAGGTCGTGTCGTCGCTATCGCGACGCCCGAGGGCACGGCTGCAGAAGTCGTACAGTTGGCCGGCATCGATGGGGGTGCCATTCAATTCGGTTCCGAGCCAATGCAACCGCAGCGCCCCGACCATGGTTTGCATGACGATGGCAGCCGCGGTGCCCACGTCGAGTCCGGGGTTGAAGACACCTTCGGTGATCCCTTGGCCGACGATGTCGCGCAGCAACCGATGCAGCGGGGACAGCACCCGCGCGTACTCGCGAGGCCGGGTCTCGGCGAGATGCTGGTTGTAGAGGCTCAGGGCGCGATTGAGGCTGTCCTGCGTGGACGACTCGGGCTGGGCGCTGATGCGGTCGAGGACCAACTTGAGTGCGGCGGTGCTGTCCAGGCCGGCGGTCTCCTCGCGCCACAGTTGTGCCGCTTGCGCCATGGTCCGGTCGAAAAGCGCGAGCAACAGCTCATCCTTGCTGGCGAAATGTTGGTAGAACGCACGCAGCGACGTCTTGGAGCGGGCGACTACTTCCTGCACGGTGAAGTCGGTGCGGCCCGTTTCGCCGAGAATCTCGACCGCGGTTTTGATGAAGCGGTCGGCGCGGGTAGCTTCGCCTGCTTCGGTGGGGCCGGCCATCGGCGGTCTCCTCTTCCGTGCGGTGTGAAACGCTTCGAGATCCTTGAAACAACAATTCTGAGAATGAGGTTACCGCGTGCGGCAGGACGGGCCGGTAGCCATCCGCAATGTTGCCCAAATGCACTGGGCGATTGGGTGTTTCGTTACGACACGGGTGCTGGTGCCCCGAGGTCCGGGATTGGCAGCGTAATTTGTGCCGCAGCAGCTGCTAGCGTTCTGATTCGCTTCAGAACGATCGTGGCGGCGGTATTGGGACGCTCGTATTTCACCTGTCCACCCGGAGATCGTATTCATCGGGGACTGCTACGGCTGGTTGTTGCGAAAGACGTTGGTGCAGTGGGGTTCTGTCGTGCACGTCGGGTACGGCGTCGGCGCCCGTGCGGGCACCGTAGAGATGGACAGGATGCGCTGGGTGCTCAATCAGTCTGGGCGTCAAGACATAGCGTTCGTCGAGCCGCCTTGACGGGTCGGCGGTATCGGCTGGACGGATATCGTGATTCCGTGGATGTGAGTGTCAGGCGGTCACGGCGGCTGTTGGTGGGTCTGCTCGCCGCGATCACGATCGGGTGCCTGGCTGCTGCTGCAGTGGTGTTCGCTGTGGGCTGGCGGCATCCGGAGCCTCCGCGGTTAGCCGTGTTGGGGGTGCCCCCACCCGCGCGCGCTCAGCGGGCCTTCGCCGTCGCGACGCAGTGGTTTGACGCGGAGAATCGCGGTGACGTGGCGCGAATGCAGGCCTTGGCGTGTGCTCACCCGTCGGAATCGGTGACGGGATGGATCGACACTATCCGTTACTACGGTCAAGACCAGGGTCTGATCTATACCGATGCGCTGACGGAATTTCGTGATAGCGGTTCCTCGGTGTGGGTCAAGGTCGCGGTGCGGATCCATCCGATTGATGACCGAATGAAACGCGAGGTGGAAGAGGAGCAGGCGCGGGGCGGATTCTTCTACGAAGTCCTTGCGTTGGCTGATGAGGGCGGCGCGCTGAAGGTGTGCGATGTCGAGCTGCCGAAAGCCGGTCGCTAGGTGACCGGCAGCGGGGATGGTGACCGGTCGCTTGTCGAAGATGCGGTCAAACTACTGCTGGCGTCGGCTCCGACTGGATGGACGCGCCTGCACGCCGAGTTCGAACCGTCCAGCCAACCGCCCGTTGCCCAAGCACGCGTGACAGTCAGGACGGAGGAGGTTCCGCTGGCGGTGCCGCCCGAGGCGGTCGCGCTGATCGCGGAGTATCAGCATCGTGCCGCGGCGGCCAGTCCGCCTCGCCGCATTGTCATCGAGTGCGATAGCACCGGGGCACTGAGCATGCGTACCGGTCCGGTGGTCGAGTCAGCATCGCGCAGCCGGATCACGTTGTGGCTGTGGGGTTTAGCGGCGCTGGCGTCGATTGCCGTGTTGATAGTCGCAGTTCTCGGCGCCGACCGTAGCGAAGGGCCGACACTGCGCCCCGCAGCGGTAACCGATTCGATGACGGACGCTCAAGCCCGCGAGGCAGCCGACACCACCGTGCGGGCGTGGGTGCGGGAGCGCAACGCGGGACATCTGGCCAACCTGGAAGCCTTGACGTGCCCCGATAGCGAGGGAACGGTCACCGACGAACTCAACGCCGTCCGAAGGCATGAGCGGATGCCGGCGATGCAGGTCGTGTCCACCGGCGCCTTCGGCCGGCAGGGATCGCTGTGGGCATTGAGCACACACTTCTCCAACGACAAAAGCGTGCAGTTCGTGCTGGGGGTGCGCCGCGGGGAGCTGCTGGTGTGTCGGATTGCCGCAGCTCCGGTGCCGTGACCGGTCGACCGCACTGGGATTTTGGCTGCCGACTCGCGTCGATGCCAGCAGTCACTCCGGCGCCCTCAACCAGGCTGGCCGCCAAGCTATTAGGCTCGCCGAGCGGGCCTCTAGCCGCGGTCTGTGCCCGCGATACGACGGCAAGGATGACGCAAGGATTGGTGGTGTAGGTGTCAGATTCGAGGTTGCCGCCGGACGGGTTCCGCTGGGTAGAACCGGAGTCGGCACCACGCCCAGGACGATCACGACGACGGTGGTGGATCGGCGCGGCGATCACACTGGTGATCGCTCTGGTCGGCGCCGGGGTTGCCATTGCGCTGTATCGCCCCTTCGGCGGCGGCGGGCACGGTGCTGAGGCGGCTGCTCCGGCGCCGATCGGCACGCCCAGGGACCTGCTGGTGTCCTTCTCGCTGCAGCGCCAACCCGTCCCCGGCTGGCAGCTTTCCGGCGCCGACATCGGGTTGCCCGCGGGAGCCAACGTCGGTGAGCTGTTCACCACAAACGGCAACAAGGCCTACTTTCTCACGGTCGAGGGCTGCGACAGAAAGTGTCTGCACCCGACCGGTTGGTTGTACGGACTCGAAACCACCACTGGAGCGCGGCTGTTTCCGCCGTTGGCTCTGCCGGACTTCTTCGGGTCGAGCGCGGACTGTTATGCCAACGGTCCGTCAGTGGCGGTCTGTACAACTCGGGTCCCCGAGGGGTCCGAGCGGTTCCTCCCGCCGGCCGGAGCCTGGGTGATCGATCTGGATCGCGGGGCCGTCACCCATCACGGTCCAAACACCTTGAATCCCAGGATGAGTGGCGGCGCGCGACTCGAGGCGGTGGGGTACAAGTTTGGGCCGGCCTACCTGGTGGCGCAAGTCCCCGGCGAGGGCCTGCATGGCGTTGGTCCGCACGCCGAATTGACCTGGTTTCGGCCGGGCAGTTCGGAGACGATCTTTCCCGCAACCTGGAGTCCGGACGTTCCGCAGCTGACTCTCGCTGTCCAGCCGCCCGAAGGTGTCGACGACGACCGCGGCGAGCGGGTTTTTTCGGTGGTTGACGGCAAAGACCTCACCCCGGCTCCACCGCAAGGCACTCGCCTGGAAGAAGCGGTGGTGTACGCCGGTGGGTTTGCCTACCAGTTCGATGCGGGCAAGGTGACCGGCGCCTTGATGTATGACACCACCGGTCGCCAAGTCGGACGCCAGCAACCCGAACGCAGCTATCCCGCGCAGAACGCGGCGATGCTGACCCTCGCCGTGGCGGACGCGTTCCAAATCTACGATGCCGCCGGAAAACTCGTAGCCAGCATTCCTTCTCGCGGTCTGTCGAAGGACTTCAGAACCATAGGAAGCAAGCTGTTCGTCCGAAAAGAGGGCAGCAGCAACGGTAGTCAGGCCGAGTGGCAGGCATGGGACTTGCTTACCGGGCAACGCGGCGCCACCTGCACCATGGCGTTCGGATCCAGCTACACCGGTTCGGACGGCACGGTCGTGGTCACGATGCGTGAGGACCCCGCTCCCGCGACGTATGTGGCCATCGACACCACGACATGCCAAACCCTGTGGGAAATGCCAGGAAAGATCTGGATTCACAAAGTCGGCACCGGACTGATCAAAGTCGACCGTGAACGCGCAATGGTCGCCTCGTTAGGCGCGCCCGCCTAGCGGCGCTGGACTTGACCAGAGTCCTTGGAGCCGTTCATCGACCGCGCAGCGATCGCAAGCTGGCCACGTCCTCTGCGATCAGCGCATCGATTCGTTCGCTTAGTAGCTGTGGCGTCATCGGCGTCAGATACTCGAAATTGGGCGCGTAAATGTAGTCTCCGTCATTCTTTATCGTGACGCAGGCGGCGGTATTCTTCCTACGGTCGAAGCCCCAATCGCGTGCGGGTTGGCAACGACTTTGGACTCTGGTGTAGCGGGACAACTCCGAGCGGGGTATTGAGATGTTCCGTCGCCCGCTATCTCGTTGCAGCACAGTGGAAACCGCGTCGTGCCCGCCATCCCGCGGCGACACGCGCACCAGATCGGGTATGGCTATACGGGAGTGGGTTCCTGGCTTGGTGAGAGCGAGCGACCCGGTGATCGCCGAGCCCAACTCGTACGGCGATACTCGGTACACCTCAATACATTGCTCCGCCGAATTCTGCGCGGCGAGGAAACCCGTTTGGCCGTGACGATGCGCCAGCAATCGGCCGCGGGGGGCGCCGACGATGCTCACCACGCATTCCACTCGGATGTCGGAATTGACATAGGACGTGAGCCATTGGTTGAACTCGCGTAAGTCGCCATGAGCGAGTCGCTCAGGGACAGCCGCCACGTAGGCTTCGTACTCCTGATAGCTGTCGAAACGAGACGGTTCGGGCACGACAAAAGGATGGGGCAGGAAGTCACGGCCGAGGCTTTCACTGATGGCCTGGAGGTCTACCAGATCGATGCGTCCGACTCGACTCAGTGCCGCACGTTTCATGTCGCTGGAATGACCGTCGCTAGGCGGACGGCGGGTGCGGAGTTTCGGTTGGTTCGTCACCCACCACCGCAACCACACCCTCAACGTCACCGATCACATCTTGACCGTGCTTGCTGGTACGCAAAGCTTTGCTGACTTTGTGTTCTTTGTCCGCACCGGCCCCACCTCGGTGGCCCGCAGCGGGTGCCCCTGCCGCCGGTGCGC
>NZ_LZLQ01000125.1 GCF_001673315.1 Mycobacterium asiaticum
TGCTGGCCGAACTCGCCCAGTCCGCCAAACTCGTGCCGCTGATCCACCCCGGATACAGCCCCGCAGAACCCCAGTACCGGCCCTCCAAGGCCCTGGCCGACTTCGTCCGGGCCCGTGACCTGACCTGCCGCTTCCCCGGCTGCGACGCCGCGGCCACCCGCTGCGACCTCGACCACACGATCCCCTACGCCGAGGGCGGGCCCACCCACGCCGCCAACCTCAAAGCCCTGTGCCGAAATCACCACCTGATCAAAACTTTCTGGGGCTGGACCGATAAGCAACTCGCCGACGGCACCCTGATCTGGACCTCCCCTGCTGAGGACACCTACGTCACCACCCCGGGCAGCGCATTGCTGTTCCCCAGCCTCTGCCACGCCGTCGGCGGCATGCCCAGCCCGGAAACCATTGCGCCGCAAGATTATTGTGTCGAGCGCACCGCGATGATGCCCAAGCGCCGACGCACCCGCGCCCAAGACCGCGCCTACCGCGTCGACGCCGAACGCCG
>NZ_LZLQ01000126.1 GCF_001673315.1 Mycobacterium asiaticum
CCCATGGAATTGGAAGAAGCGCTCGATGCCGAGTTGCACCGCAAGGGCCGCGGCCCGTGGGTGCCGCCGCCGTGGCCGTGACCGCCGCCCCAGCCGTGGCCGCCGCGCACCGGATCGACGCGCGGTCCAGCGGTCGGCGCTGGGGCGATGCTGGTGATCGAGACAGGTGCGGCCTGGGCGACGGGTACCGGGCCGAACAGCAGAGCCGACGTCAGCGCGCCCGCGCCTGCCGCACCGACCATCCCAATCCGGACGCTTTGCCGTGTGATCAACATTGGAACTCCTCTTCTTCGAATTGCAATTCCAACGCTATGCAGAAGTTCCTGGGCAAACCATGAAGAGTTAATTTGGCTTAGCTGTATATTGTCGCCCATAACCGTCAAAGATACTGATTTTCGCCCGACTGAAGCCCGATAGTCTGGTGATACTGATTTACTTGATTACTGACATGTGCGGTCAGATTTTCCGTATCTTCACCATTTATGATGAGACCTAGCAAACTTATTAGCCGGGCGTACAGCAAAGACTAAGGAAGCGTCCCTAGACTGATTCACTGCTTGGCCCTCGAAGGAAGGTCGCTGCAGTGAGCATTGAATCGATCGGGGATGGCGAGCCGACGGAGCGCTTCGTCAACTTCCCGCAACCGCGCCGGCCGCGGATCCGCGAGCAGCCGTCCGTCGGCTACGGCGCACCCAATCCACCCGGGCGCGCGCAGCGGACCAGGCGGACCGTCGACCTGTCGCCGGCAACCCACCGAGCCCTCGACATCTGGCAGCGTGATGCCGCCGACCGACTAGGACTGGCGCGAGTCACCGGTCAGGACGTCATCACCACGCTCATCGAACAGCTTCTGGTCGACCCGCGGTTGTCGGCCCAGATAATCCGGGTGATTCAGGCGCGCCGGGTGTGAACCGAGGCCGGGCCGTAGGGTCACTCGGCTTTCACTCGGCTTTTTCGTTGGCCTTTTCGTCTGACTTCTTGTTGGACTTTTCGCCTGACTTTTCGTCTGAGTTTTCGTCCGACTTTTCGCCTGACTCTGTCTTGGCCGTCTCGTCGCCCGCGGAGTCCGACTTCGCCTCGCCATTCTCGTCGTTCTTCTCGGACTTGGCTTTACCTTTATCGCCGCTGTTGGCACCGCTCTTGTCCGCGCCCTTGTCCGACCCTTTATCCCCGGCCTTATCCCCGCCGCTCTTGCTGTCCTTCTCGTTCAGATCCTTGGCCTTTGCTTTGGCCTCGTCCTTGTCGTCGACGTCCAGCTCGCGCAGCTCGCGCTTGAGGATCTTGCCGGTCGGGTTGCGAGGCAGCTCGTCGAGGAAGATGACCTCGCGCGGCACCTTGTAGCGAGCCAACTCTTCCTTCACGTGCTTTTTGAGTGTGTCCTCGTCGACGTCCGAGCCATCCTTCTTGACCACGAATGCACGCAGCCGATGCCCGTAGTCCTTGTCTTCGACGCCGATCGCGGTGGCCTCTACGACGTCCGGGTGCCCGCTGAGGCAGTCCTCGACTTCGGCCGGGAAAACGTTCTCGCCGCCGGAGACGATCATTTCGTCGTCGCGGCCACTGACGAACAGCAGCCCGTCCTCATCGAAATAACCGACGTCGCCCGACGACATCAGGCCGTCGATGATCTCCTTGTGGCCGCCGCCCGTGTAGCCCTCGAACGGGAACGCGTTGCCGACGAAGATCCGCCCCACCTCACCCTGCGGCTTCTCCTTGCCGTTGTCGTCCAGGATCTTGACCTTGACGCCCTTGACCACAGGTCCGACCGTCGACGGGTCCTTCTCCAGGTCTTTGGGACCAGCGATGGCTGCGAACGCGATCTCGGTCGAGCCGTACATGTTGTAGATGACCGGACCGAAGTCCTTGAGCGCGCGTGCCGCCAACTCACCGCCCAGCTGCGAACCCGACACGAAGATGATCTTCAGGTTCGATAGATCGGGCTTCTTGTCCATCTTCTCGATGGCGTCCAACAACCGGGACAGCATCACGGGCACCACGACCATCGCTGTGGCCTTGTGTTTCTCCAGGTCTTCCAGCACCAGCGGTGGCTTGAATTTGCGCCGCAGCACCAACGTCGAACCCAGGAACATGGCAATCGTGGCGTGCAGGAAACCCAGCGCGTGGAACATCGGCGCAGGCAGCGAGGTGATCTCGTTGGCCTTGAACGGAACGTGCGAGAGGATCCCGCCGACCGGCGCCAAGGTGGGGGGCGTGCTGCGGTTGGCGCCCTTCGGGGTGCCGGTGGTCCCGCTGGTCAGGATGATGATCGAGGCGTGCTTGCCGGCTTTGGGAGCCGGTTCTTTGCTACTGCGCTCGATCAGGTCGGCCAACGTCTCGTCTTTGCTGCCCGAGTCCTCGTCGCTGTCCGGGTTGGTGCCCAGGGCGCGCAAGAAACCCAGTTCCGGCTCGGCCTTGCTGACGGTCTTGGTGTATTCGTCGTCGTAGATGATCAGCTTGGCGCCCTCGCGCTCGGACACCTCTTTGACCTGCGGGCCGGAGAATTCGCTGTTGAGCAGGATGATGCGGGCACCCACCCGGGCTGCACCGAAGTAGGCGATGAGGAACCAGCGGGTATTGCGGGCCAGGATCGCGACACCGTCCCCGGCTTTGACGCCCTTTTCGAGCAGTCCGTTCGCTACCGCGTGGGCGGCTTCGTCGAGTTCGCGAAAGCTGAACTCGCCGTCTTCGTCGATGCACGCGGCGCGGTCAGGGGTGCGCGCGGCATTGAGCGCCGGCAGCATCCCGAATTCACCCCATTTGACGATGCCGCTGGCCATCGCGGCGTAGTTCTGCGGGGCTTCGATCCGGAAGGCCCCGGCTTCGAAAATCTTGCGCACGTAGTGCAGTTCGGCGGCGCCGCGTTCAACGTATTGCTGGATTTTTCCGACGCCGGGCAGGTCGCTGAGGTTAGGCATAATCCTCACCATATGTGACGGAGGTCGCAATGCGACCACTAGGTTTCCTCCGAATTACCATGAACTTCCATGGCCAAACCCGTGTTGCTGGAAGTGACCGGCCGGGAAGTCGCCGTCACTCACCCGGACAAGGTCGTGTTTCCTGCTCAGGGCATTACCAAGCTCGACTTGATCCGCTACTACCTGAGCGTGGCCGACGGTGCGCTGCGCGGGGTAGCCGGCCGGCCGATGATCCTCAAACGCTTCGTCAAGGGCATCACCGAAGAGGCGGTATTCCAGAAGCGGGCACCCGCCAAGCGGCCGGACTGGGTCGACGTCGCCACGCTGCGGTACGCCTCGGGCACCTCCGCCGACGAGGCCGTCATCCACGACGCCGCCGGGTTGGCCTGGGCGATCAATCTGGGGTGCATCGACCTCAATCCGCATCCGGTGCTGGCCGAGGACCTCGATCACCCCGACGAGCTGCGGGTGGACCTGGACCCGATGCCCGGCGTCTCGTGGCAAGGCATCGTCGACGTGGCGGCGGTGGCCCGCGAAGTCCTCGAGGATCACGGCCTGACCCCGTGGCCGAAGACGTCCGGGTCACGGGGCTTCCATATCTACGCCCGGATCAGCCCGCGCTGGCCGTTCGCCAAAGTGCGGCTGGCCGCCCAGACCGTGGCACGCGAGGTCGAGCGGCGGGCACCGGAGCTCGCGACCAGTCGGTGGTGGAAGGAAGAGCGCGAGGGCGTGTTCGTCGACTTCAACCAGAACGCCAAGGACCGGACCGTCGCCTCGGCCTACTCCGTGCGGGCCACTCCGGACGCCCGGGTGTCCACTCCGCTGCGCTGGGACGAGGTAGCCGGTTGCCGCCCGGAGGAATTCACCATTGCCACTGTGCCCGGCCGATTCGCCGAGCTCGGTGACCCGTGGGAGGGGATGGACGACGCGCCGGGCAGCCTCGACCAATTGCTCGCGCTCGCCGAGGAATTGGGCCCACCGGAAAAAGCGCCCCGGGGCGCCGCCAGGAGCGCCGACGGTCGGCGGCAATCCGTGATGCCGCTGATCGAGGTGGCCCGCACCAAGACGAAGGACGAGGCCATGGCCGCGCTGGACACCTGGCGGGAACGCCACCCCGCGGCGGCCGACCAGCTGCAACCCGCCGACGTCCTGGTCGACGGGATGCGGGGGCCCAGTTCGATCTGGTACCGAATCCGGATCAACCTGCAGCATGTGCCCGTCGACGAGCGGCCCGCGCAAGAGGAGCTGATTGCCGACTACAGCCCCTGGAGACAGCCCGACACTGGTCCCCGCCCGAAGCCCAGCCCGCGAAACAAGGCGACGTAACTAACGGACCGGTAAGGCACGCGATACTCTCACGCTGTGCAACAGGGATGGACTCGGCGCGGATTCCTGCAGGTCGCCGGGGCCGCGGGGCTGCTCGCCGCGTGCTCTGAATCCAAGCCGGCGCCGGGATCGCCGGGCGGCGGGTCGGTGACAGTCAGGCACTTGTTCGGTGAGACCGTCGTCAAAGAACCGCCTAAGCGCGTTGTCAGCGCGGGCTACACCGAGCAGGACGACCTGCTCGCTGTCGGTGTGGTGCCGATCGCGGTGACCAACTGGTTCGGTGACCAACCCTTTGGGGTGTGGCCGTGGGCTCAACCCAAACTCGGTGCGGCACAGCCGGTTGTGCTGAACTTGGACAACGGAATTCAGGTCGACCAGATCGCGGGGCTGAAGCCCGACCTGATCGTGGCGACCAACGCCGGCCTCGACGCTGACACCTACCAGAAACTGTCGGCGATCGCACCGACCGTCGCCCAGTCGGACGGCGACGCGTTCTTCGAGCCGTGGAAGGACCAAGCCGCGGCGATCGGGCGGGCGGTGTTCCAGGCCGATCAGATGAAGTCGTTGATTTCCGCGGTCGAGGGAAAGTTCACCGATATCGGCCAGAAGAATCAACAGTGGAAGGGCAAGAGGGCGCTGCTGATGCAGGGCCGGATCTGGCAGGGCACGGTGGTGGCCACCGTAGCGGGCTGGCGGACCGACTTCATGAATCAGATGGGTCTGGTCATGTCCGACAGCATCAACGCCTACGCCACTGATCACCGCGCGGTGATCCCACGGGATCGCATAAAGGATGTGCTCGACTCCGCCGATGTGCTGATCTGGACGACCGAGAGTCCCGAGGACGAGCAGGCGCTGCTGGCCGACCCCGAGATAGCGGCCGCGGTTACCACCGCCCAGAAGCGGCACATCTTCACCGGCAAGGATCTGGCCGGAGCGATCGCCTTCGCATCGCCGCTGAGTTATCCAGTTGTCGCCGATCAACTTCCGCCGCAGCTCACCAAAATTCTGGGCTAGCCACCCCGAGCATGAGCGTTTGCTAAGGCACCTCTGGCAGTGCTCGAAAGTTGCTGGCCGAGCCTGTAATTCCGGAGCTACCGTGAACTATGGATGTGACGGAGATCACCCAGTTGGCCTGCGACGTCGTTGACTACGGGGACCAGGCACTGATGCTGCAGTGCGACAGCACCGTAGAGGTACTGGCGTGGGCGGATGCGCTGCGAGCGGCTGAGTTGCCCGGCGTGGTCGACATCGTCCCCGCGTCCCGCACCGTCCTGGTCAAGCTGCACGGCCCGCGCTTTCAGGGCGTGACCCGGCAACGTCTGCGTAAGCTCCGGGTCACACCCGATACCGCCGATGCCGCGCACGAACAGGGCCGGGAGCTGGTGATCGACGTGGTGTATGACGGCCCGGATCTGGCCGAGGTCGCCCGCTGTACGGGACTGAGCACGGCGCAGGTGATCAATGCGCACACCAGCACCCCGTGGCGCGTCGGCTTCAGTGGGTTCGCTCCGGGCTTCGCGTACCTGATCGGCGGTGACGAACGGTTGCACGTGCCGCGACGAACGGAACCGCGGACGTCGGTTCCGGCCGGGTCGGTGGGCCTGGCCGGCGAGTTCAGCGCGATCTATCCCCGCCGCTCACCGGGCGGCTGGCAGCTCATCGGGCACACCGACGCGGTGCTGTGGGATATCGATCGACCCGATCCGGCGTTGCTGACCCAAGGCATGTCGGTCCGGTTCCGTGCGCACTAGGCCGGGCAAGGAGAGACCGCGATGACGACTTTGGAAATCCTGCGCAGTGGACCCCTGGCCCTGGTCCAGGACCTTGGCCGGGCCGGACTGGCCCACCTCGGTGTCGGTCGATCCGGGGCCGCCGACCGTCGTTCGCACGCGCTGGCCAACCGGCTGGTCGCCAACCCCGATGACTGGGCCACGGTGGAGGTCACCTTCGGTGGATTGTCGGCGCGGGTCCGCGGCGGCGACCTCGACATCGCCGTGACCGGGGCCGACACCGACCCCACCATCAACGGAATCATGTTCGGCACCAACAGCATTCGTCATGTGCGCGCCGGCCAGGTGGTCTCGCTGGGCACGCCCCGGGCGGGGCTGCGGTCCTACCTGGCGGTACGCGGTGGCATCGGTGTCACGCCGGTGCTGGGCTCGCGCAGCTATGACGTGCTCTCCGAGATCGGACCGCTGCCGCTCCAACCGGGCGACGTGCTGCCGGTGGGCGAGCACACCGCCGACTACCCGGAACTCGAACAGGCCCCCGTCGCCGCGATCACCGCCGATGCGGTGGAACTGCGTGCGATACCTGGCCCTCGCGACGACTGGTTCGTCGACCCCGACGCCCTGGTACATACCGATTGGGTGGCATCCGACCGCAGCGACCGGGTGGGAATGCGACTGGCCGGCCGTCCCCTCCAGCACCGCGAGCCGGACCGGCAGCTCCCCAGCGAGGGGGCCACCCGCGGTGCAATCCAAGTGCCGCCCAACGGATTACCGGTCATCCTTGGTCCCGATCATCCGATCACCGGCGGCTACCCGGTGATCGGCGTGGTGATCGACGAAGACATCGACAAACTGGCCCAGGTGCGGCCGGGGCAACACGTGCGGCTGCACTGGGCACGGCCCCGGCGGCCGGCCGAGTCTGGCTGGTAGACAGGGATCGTGCATACCGCGCGGCTGGTACACACCGCCGATATCGACGACGAGACCCGCAGGCGCATCTGCCAGATGGTCACGACCGCTTTTTCCGGGGCCTCTTCCGGAGCTTCTTCCGGGGCTTCTTCCGGTGACTTGGACGAAGCCTTTTCCGAACCCTTTTCTGAACCTTTTTCCGAGCCCTTTTCCAAGCCTCTTTCCGAACCCTTTTCAGAGCCCTTTTCAGAAGCCGATTGGGAGCACGCACTGGGCGGCATGCACGCGCTGATCTGGCACCACGGCGCAATCATCGCGCACGCCTCGGTGGTGCAGCGCCGGCTGCTCTACCGGGGCACTGCGTTGCGCTGCGGTTACGTCGAAGGTGTTGCGGTACGCGAAGATTGGCGTGGTCAAGGACTGGTGCACGCACTGCTGGACGGCGTCGAGCAGGTGATGCGCGGCGCTTATCAGCTCGGTGCCCTCAGCTCCACGGTGCAAGCCCGCCGTCTCTACGCGGCGCGCGGCTGGCTGCCCTGGCTCGGGCCGACCTCGGTCCTGGCCCCCACCGGGCTCACCCGCACGCCCGAGGACGACGGGACGGTGTTCGTGCTCCCAGTCAGCGTCAGCCTCGACACGTCCGAGGAGCTGGCGTGCGATTGGCGCGACGGAGACGTCTGGTAACCCCTCACACATCGTAGGGCGTTGCGGTGATCCGAAATTCATTCCCGGGTCACTGCCAGAAGCGCTCGCGCAACAATGCATTCCTAGCGTGGTCGGCAAGGTTCGATGACGTGAGGAGTCTGGATGTTCGCCGAGTTCCGCAGGTCGCTGAGGGGCCGTTCGCATGAGATTTCCGAATGGGACCCCGAAGATGTGGCGGCTTGGGAAGCCGGTAACAAGTACATCGCCCGACGCAACCTGATCTGGTCGGTGGCAGCCGAGCACGTCGGGTTCTCGATCTGGTCCATCTGGTCGGTGATGGTGCTCTTCATGCCGGCGTCGGTCTACGGGTTCTCCGCGGGCGACAAATTCCTGCTCGGCGCCACCGCCACGCTTGTCGGTGGCTGCCTGCGTTTTCCCTACACCTTCGCCACCGCGAAGTTCGGCGGCCGCAACTGGACCGTGTTCTCTGCCGTCGTGTTGCTGATCCCCAGCGTCCTGACTCTGTACCTGCTGGCCCATCCCGGCTTGCCGTTGTGGCCGTACCTGGTGTGTGCGGCACTGGCGGGGTTCGGTGGCGGCAACTTCGCCTCCTCCATGACCAATATCAACGCCTTCTACCCGCAGCGGCTCAAGGGCTGGGCGTTGGCCCTCAATGCCGGTGGGGGAAACCTCGGCGTGCCGATGATTCAGTTGGTCGGGCTGCTGGTGATTGCCACCGTCGGCGACCGTCAGCCGTACTGGGTGTGCGCGGTATACCTGGTGCTGCTGGCCGTCGCCGGACTCGGCGCCGCGTTGTGCATGGACAACCTGCGGCAATACCGCATCGAGATGAACATCATGGGCAAGGTGCTGACCGAACCGCACACCTGGGTGATCTCGCTGCTGTACATCGGCACGTTCGGCTCGTTCATCGGCTTCTCGTTCGCATTCGGCCAGGTGTTGCAGATCAACTTCATCGCCAGCGGACAGTCCACCGCACAGGCCGCATTGCACGCCGCGCAAATCGCTTTTCTCGGGCCACTTCTGGGCTCACTGTCGCGCGTGTACGGCGGTCGGCTGGGCGACCGGATCGGTGGCGGCCGGGTCACCCTCAGCGTGTTCTGCGCGATGCTCGTGGCGGCAGGAATCTTGGTCCGCGTAGGCACTTTCGCGCAGCAGGAGCACGGTCCCGCCGCGGTGACCGAGATAGTCGGCTACGTAGCAGGTTTCGTCGCTCTGTTCATTCTGTCCGGTATCGGCAACGGTTCTGTGTACAAGATGATTCCGTCCATCTTCGAGGCGCGCAGCCACGAGATCGGACTCGACGAGGCGCAACGCCGGCAGTGGTCACGCTCCATGTCGGGAGCATTGATCGGATTCGCCGGAGCGATCGGAGCGTTGGGTGGTGTCGCGGTCAATGTGGTGCTGCGCCAGTCTTACCTCGACAGCGGCAACGCGACGTCGGCCTTCTGGGTGTTTGCCGGATTCTATGCGGCCGCAGCACTGTTGACATGGACTGTCTACGTACGCAAGCCGCTGCGGGTAACTACCGCCGCGAACCCGGTGCCCGCCCATGTGTAACCAAACTCACTCGATTCCCTAGCTTGTCAGCGACTTTGCAGACAACTGGAATTCAACTTTCAGCTGATATCGGCCCCGTTGAGTTGACGGTCCAGCGTTCTCGATGTGAGCATCGAAACCGACAGCGGCGCAAGCCTCTTCACGTCGAGGCGCGGTTGCGGCGCCCAGAAAGGTGGCCAACCAGATGGGCCGTGACCATCGCATCCCCCAATGGGATCCCGAAGACGCGACGGCGTGGGAGACCGGCAACAGCACAATCGCCCGCCGTAACTTGCTCTGCACTGCCGCCGGTGACCACGTCGCGTTCTCGATCTGGTCCTTATGGTCGGTGATGACGCTGTTCATGCCGGCATCCGTCTACGGCTTTTCGGCCAGTGACAAGCTGCTGCTGGGTGCCGTCGCAACCCTGGCCGGCGGCGCCGTGCGCATCCCGTACACGTTGGGTATCGCGCGGTGGGGCGGCCGTAACTGGACAGTGTTCGCCGCGTTCGTATTGCTGATTCCTACCGCGGGCACCATCGCGCTGCTGGCCAACCCCGGCCTTCCGTTGTGGCCGTACGTGCTGTGTGCTGCGCTGACCGGCCTGGGCGGCGGTAACTATGCAGCGTCCCTGGCCAACGTCAACGCCTTCTACCCACAACGACTCAAGGGCTCCGCCTTGGCCGTCAACGCCGGTGTAGGCAACCTCGGGGTCGCGGTGATCCAGCTGGCCGGACTGCTGGCGCTGGCCACCGCCGGACACCAGGCGCCGTACTGGGTCTGCGCGATCTACCTGGTGTTGCTGGCGGTCGTCGGCATTGCGGCCGCCATGTTCATGGACAACCTCGAACACGGGACGCAACCAAACACCCTGCGCTCCATCCTCTTTCTCTCACACACCTGGGTGATCTCGCTGCTTTACATCTGCACCTTCGGCTCCTGGATCGGGTTCGCCTTCGCGTTCGGTCAGGTGTTGCAGGTCAACTTCGAAGAGCACGGTGAGACTGTCGCGCACGCATCCCTGCATGCCGCGCAGATCGCCTTCGTGGGGCCGCTATTGGGTTCCCTGGCACGGATATACGGTGGCCGGCTGTCCGACCGGATAGGCGGCAGCCGGGTCACGCTGTCCGTGCTCGCCGGCATGATCGTGGCCGCCGGCTTACTCGTCGGAATCAGTACCCACGACGACAGCCGGCCGGGGACAGGTGGCGCGGCGCTGACAGGTTACGTCGTCGGCTTCATAGCACTGTTCATTCTGGCCGGCATGGGCAACGGCTCGGTGTTCAAGTTGATCCCGTCGATATTCGAAGCACGCAGCCGCTCGCTGGATCTCGTTGAGACACAACGAAGGCAGTGGGCGCGGGCAATGTCAGGGTCGCTGATCGGATTCTGCGCGGCGGTGGGCGCACTAGGCGGCGTCGGCATCAACGTGGCTTTGCGGGAGTCCTATCTGCGCAGCGGCACGGAGACGTCGGCATATTGGCTCTTCCTGGCCTCCTACGTGGTGGCCGCATGGCTCACCTGGGTGATGTACGTACGCCGCCCCACCGACCGTGTGACGAAGAACGCAGCCGAAGGCAATGCCGCAGCAATTGTCAGGTAACGCCTCGGAAATGTGGTCGGCATATAAGAGTCGTATGGCCCAGCCACAGTCTGCGCCACTTGCCGGCTACCGAATCGCAGTCACGTCAGCTCGTCGTGCCGAGGAGCTGATCGCACTGCTGCGCCGGCATGGGGCGGAAATTTTCAGCGCCCCGGCGATCAGCATGATCGCGCTGCCCGACGACGACGAGCTGCACACCAACACCGAGGCGTTGATCGCCGATCCGCCTGACATCCTGGTTGCCCACACCGGCATAGGTTTTCGCGGCTGGCTGGCCGCGGCCGAAGGCTGGGGTCTGGCGACCGAACTCACCGACGCGTTGTCATCGGCCCGGGTGGTGTCACGTGGCCCGAAGGCGACCGGTGCCCTGCGCGCCGCCGGTTTGCGTGAAGAGTGGTCGCCGGAATCCGAATCCTCGCACGAGGTGCTGGAATACCTGCTCGAATCCGGGGTCTGCGGAAAGCGCATCGCCATTCAACTGCACGGTGCGGCTGACGGTTGGGACCCATTCCCGGAGTTCATTTCCACCCTGCGTTCCGCGGGGGCCGAGATAGTGCCGATTCGGGTATACCGTTGGCTGCCAGTGCCTTTGGGCGGGGAGTTCGACCAGCTGGTCACAGGTATCGCCCGGCGACAGTTCGACGCGGTGAGCTTCACGTCGGCGCCGGCGGCGGTGGCGGTACTGGAACGCAGCCGCGAGTTGGACATCGAAGAGCAGGTACTGGAAGCCTTGCGCAGCGGCGTCCACGCGATGTGCGTGGGTCCGGTGACCGCGCGGCCGTTGATCCGTCGCGGCGTGCCGACCTCCGCGCCGGAGCGAATGCGGTTGGGCGCCTTGGCTCGCCACATCGCCGAGGAACTGCCACTGCTGGGTTCCTGCAGCGTGAAGGTTGCCGGTCACCTGGTCGAGATCAGGGGTACCTGCGTCCTGGTCGACGGTTCGGTCAAGCCGGTGTCAGGATCGGGAATGTCGATACTGCGCGCGCTGGCACACCGCCCGGGCGACGTGGTCGGGCGCGCTGAATTGCTGCGGGTGCTGCCCGGCAACGGCGACGACACGCACGCGGTTGACACTGCCGTGCTGCGATTGCGAACCGCATTGGGTGACAAGAACATCGTTGCCACAGTCGTCAAGCGCGGGTATCGGCTCGCCCTGGACACCGGGCCGGACGCCGCATGAGCCTGCTCTTGACGGCACACGGCACCCGTCGACCGTCGGGCGTCGCGATGGTGGCTGACTTAGCCACGCGAGTCAGCGGATTGCTCGACCGCACCGTCCAAGTCGCATTCGTCGATGTGCTGGGACCGACACCCAGCGAAGTGCTCTCCTGCCTATCCGCGCGTGACGACTGCGATCCCGCGATCGTGGTGCCTGCGTTCCTGTCGCGCGGCTATCACGTCCGCGCCGACCTGCCCGCGCAGATCGCGGCCAGCGGCCACCGCGATGTACGGGTTACCGCGGCGCTGGGGCCGAGTCCGGAGATCACCCGGATCCTGGGCCAGAATCTGGCCGCATCCGGTTGGCGCCCAGGTGATTCGGTACTCCTGGCTGCAGCGGGAACCTCAGACATGCTGGCTCGCAGCGACTTACATGGGGCAGCGGCGTCGCTGTCGACCCTCATCGGCTCGCGGGTCGACCTGTGTTTCGCGGCGACCGGCTCACCTACTGTGAGTGAGGCCGTCGCCGCTGCCCGCGTCCGGCGGGCGCGCCGCGTCGTGATCGTCTCGTACCTGCTGGCCGATGGTCTGTTTCAGCAACGCCTGTATGACAGCGGTGCCGACCTGGTGACGTCCCCGCTGGGCACGGATCCCGGTATGGCGCGGTTGATTGCCAACCGGTTCCGCAGCGCCCTCATACCGCCGGTCGTCCTGTACTCACGAACGGCGTGACCAACGACACTTGATGTTTGCCCGCATCCGGGGTAATCCTGGCAACATGGCCCGTAACGAAGAGCCCTCGCGTGGACTCCTCGATGATGTGGCAAAGATGCTGCGGTTGCCTTTCAGCACACCAGAGTTCATCGACCGCATCGTCACCGGCAGCGTCAACCAGGTAGGACGCCGCACGCTGTACATGTTGATCACCACCTGGGATGCCGCCGGCGGTGGACCTTTTGCCGCGAGTGCGATCGCTTCCACGGGTCTGTCCAAGACCGCCGAGATCGTGCAGTCGATGTTCATCGGCCCGGTGTTCAACCCGCTGCTCAAGATGCTTGGCGCCGACAAGATCGCTGTTCGGGCGTCGTTGTGCGCCTCGCAGCTGGTCGGGTTGGGCATCATGCGCTACGGGGTTCGTTCCGAACCGCTGCACTCGATGACCGTGGAACAGTTGGTGGACGCAATCGGCCCGACGATGCAGCGCTATCTCGTCGGCAAGATCGATTAAGCAGCCATTCGGTCGGCGAACCGTCCGATCTGAATGCGACCATCGGCGGCAACGCGCACCGCGTATACCGGCACCGACACCTCTGGGTCGTCCAGACAGCACCCGTCGTCCAGGGCGAAAGCCTGCTTGAGGATCGGTGACTGGACCGTGACACGGCCGGCACGGTCACCGACGATCCCGCGGGATAGCACCGCGGCCCCGGAAAACGGGTCGACGTTACCCACCGCGTGCACGGAGCCGTCGTCGAGCCGGAACAGCGCCGCCTGAGTGCCGTCGTCCAGCAGGACGCCGACGCCGCGGCCCGGAATGAGGTGGTGGTAATCGCAGGCGGTGGTCCAGACCTGGATGTCGTCGAGAAGTGTCATTGTTTCTCCTGGGCGGTTAGGAATGACGGCTAGAAATGACGGCTAGAAATGACGGCTAGGAACGGATACGCGGAATGCCAATGGGCACGGGCACTTTGCGCCCGCCCCGTTCGGTAAACGCGACGGTGGGGTCGGCGGCGTCGGGTGCGTTGACGAAGGAGACGAACCGCGAGAGCTTGTCCGGGTCCTCCAGCACGCCCTTCCACTCGCACTCGTAGTTTTCGACGTGGCGCTCCATGGCGGCCTCGAATTCCGCGGCCAGGCCGAGGGAGTCTTCGCAGACGACTTCGCGCACGTGGTTCAGGCCCAACGACTCCACCCACGGCGCGGTGCGCTGTAGCCGGTCGGCGGTGCGGATGTAGTACACCAGGAAACGGTCGATATAGCGGACCAGTGTCGCGGTGTCCAGGTCGCCGACCAGCAGTTGAGCGTGCTTGGGTGTCATCCCGCCGTTGCCGCCGACGTAGAGGTTCCAGCCCTTTTCGGTGGCGATGATGCCGACGTCCTTGCCGCGCGCCTCGGCACACTCCCGCGCACAACCCGACACGCCCAGTTTGATCTTGTGGGGCGCCCGCAGTCCCCGGTAGCGCAGTTCGAGGTCGATGGCCAGTTGCACCGAGTCCTGCTGCCCATAGCGGCACCAGTCGCTGCCCACGCAGCTTTTCACGGTGCGCAGCGCCTTCCCGTAGGCGTGGCCCGACTCCATGCCGGCGTCGACCAATCGCTTCCAGATCGCCGGGAGTTGATCCACCCGGGCACCGAACATATCGATCCGTTGGCCGCCGGTGATCTTGGTGTAGAGCCCGAAGTCCTGGGCGATCTGGCCGATCAGGATCAGGTGCTCTGGCTTGATGTCGCCGCCCGGGACTCGCGGCACCACCGAGTAGCTGCCGTTCTTCTGGATATTGGCCAGGAAGTGGTCGTTGGAGTCCTGCAGCGCAGCTTGTTCGCCGTCCAGGATGTGGTCGGATCCGGTGGACGCCAGGATGGAGGCGACGACGGGTTTGCAGATGTCGCAACCTTTTCCGCGACCGAAGCGCTCCAGCATCCCGGAGAAGGTGCGGATCTCGGTGGCCGCGATGATCTCGAACAGCTCGGCGCGGGATTGGCTGAAGTGCTCACACAGCGCCTTGGACTGCACCACGCCCTCGGCTTCGAGCAACTGCTTGAGCAGCGGCACACAGGACCCGCACGATGTCCCCGCCGAGGTGCATGCCTTCAGCGCGGGCACGTCAGCGCATCCGTCGGCGATCGCGCACTTCAGGTCGCCCTTGGTGACGTTGTTGCAGGAGCAGATCTGCGCGGTGTCCGGCAATGCCCCGATGCCCAGGGTCCCGGCCCCGTCGGCCGATCCGGCCGGTGCGATCAGCGCCAGCGGGTCACCGGGCAACTCGCTGCCGACCATCGGGCGCAGCACCCCGTAGGACGACGCGTCGCCCACCAGCACCCCGCCCAGCAGTGTCTTGGCGTCATCGGACAGCACCAGTTTGGCGTAGGTGCGGTTGACCGCGTCGTTGATGACGACCTCGAGGCAGTCCTCGGTGGTGCCCATCGCATCACCGAAGCTGGCGACGTCCACGCCGAGCAGTTTGAGCTTGGTGGACAGATCAGCTTCGGGGAATTCCGCTACGCCGTCGAGCAACCGGTCAGCCACCACTTCAGCACTGGTGTACCCCGGTCCGACCAGCCCGTAGCACCGGCCCTCGATGGCGGCGACCTCACCCACCGCGAAAATGTCGGGATCGCTGGTGCGGCAGGACAAATCGGTCAGAACGCCGCCGCGCGGCGCGACCTCCAGACCGGCCGACCGCGCCAACTCGTCGCGGGGCCGGATACCCGCGGCGAAGATCACCAAGCCCGCATCGATGACCTGCCCGTCGGACAAGCTGACCCGAGCCGACTTGGATCCATCCGAATTATCCACGTATTCAATGGATTCGGTGCCGGTTCCGACGTGGATGTCAATCCCGAGATCACCGATCATCCTGGCCAGCAGTGCGCCACCCGCCTCGTCGATCTGCTGGGCCATGAGCCGCGGCATCATCTCGACGACGTGTGTCTGCAACCCGAACTGGCGCAGCGCATTTGCCGCCTCCAAACCCAGCAGGCCGCCGCCGATCACAACGCCCGCGCGGTGGGTGTACTCCACCGCCCGCAGCGCGTCGGCGCGAATGCCGTCGAGGTCGTCCAGGGTGCGGTAGACGTGACAGATCGGAAGGTCGTGACCGGTCACCGGCGGGACGAAAGCGTACGACCCGGTAGCCACCACCAGCGTGTCATACGCGTGACGGTCGCCGTCGGCGGTAACCACTGCCTTTGTCCCACGGTCGATTTCGACCACCCGGGTGTTGAGCAGCAATTCCACTTGGTGGTCGGCGGCGTAGTCATTACCGGGCAGCGCCACCAGACTCCGGTCCCAATTTTCGGTGTAAGAAGTCAGGCCGACGCGGTCGTAGGCTGCATCCGCTTCCTCGGCCAGCACGGTGATCAGCCAGCTATTGCTGGTGTCCCGGGCTCGCAGCGCCTCGACGAACCGGTGGCCCACCATGCCGTGACCGACCACGACGACACGCCGCACATCAGGGCGCACGGGAGTAGTTCCGGCAGAAGACATGCCAAGAGACTACGAAGCCGATGTTGCAAGAAATGACATCGAATGTGACGCACGCATCACGCCGCCATCACGCCTGGCAAGTGTCTGTGTGACACCTTTCGCTGCGAGCGAACTCCCAGGTGGAACTTTAGCGTAGGTGACTCATGTTTTATGAGTATCCGACCGATTCAGCGTCGGGCACAGCTAACTCACAACGAAGATTAAGGAGTTATCCATGAGCAATCTGGCCTTGTGGTCGCGTCCGGCGTGGGACACCGACCGGTGGCTGCGGGACTTTTTCGGTCCGGCCTCGGCGGACTGGTTCAAGCCGGTGAACACGGGTTTCAGCCCGGCCGCCGAGATCGTCAAGGACGGTGACGACGCGGTAGTCCGCCTCGAGTTGCCCGGTGTCGATGTCGACAAGGACGTCAACGTGGAGGTCGACGGGGGTCGCCTGGTCATCCACGGCGAACACCGTGACGAGCATTCGGAGGATAAGGACGGACGCACCCTGCGGGAGATCCGGTACGGGTCGTTCCGTCGCTCCTTCCAGCTGCCACCCCATGTCACCGGTGAGGCGATCGCAGCGTCGTACGACGCCGGTGTCCTGACCGTGCGGGTCGCGGGGGCATACGCACCGGCGAATCAGGCGCAGCGGATCGCCATCACGAAGTAACCCTGCGCAAGCCGCCGAGACATCCCTGGTGTCTCGGCGGCTTTGCCGTCAGCACAAGCAGGGCCCAGGCATGGCCACGACGATGTCCGGTGCTTTCTGGAGAGAGCGGATAGTATCGGTTGACGTACTGTGATCCGTAACACCTTCAGCCCCAGGGAGCATCCTTTGTCCACGACTACTGAACTCACCGAGCTGCACGACCTCATGCGGGGGCTGCGGCGGTGTGTTACGTCGCTGAAAGCACGGTACGGAGACAACCCGGCCACGCGGCGCATCGTCATCGACGCCGACCGAATCCTCAGCGACATCCAGCTACTGGACACCGACGTGGCTGAGTTGGACCTCAGCCGCGCCACTATCCAGCAGTCCGGCGAGAAGATCACCATCCCTGACACCCAGTACGACAGCGACTTCTGGCGCGATGTCGACGACGAGGGTGTCGGAGGTCACAGCCGGTACTGACCCGTGACGCCCGGCTAAGTAACGGGCGGTTCCCCTGTGTAACCTTCGGACTAACAGCCCGTTCGAAGAGGAACACAAATTTAGATGAGCGCACCAACGGCGAGCCGTTCTGAGTCCGGCGTCTTCTCACCTACGCGCGCCAAAATCGCGCAGAAGACGCTCCGCCCAGAGAAATGGTGGCTGCAGCCGCTGCGGATCAACTTGGGCTTCGCGGCATTCGTCATCTACGCGACGGCACGTGCTTTCCAGCAGGAGCACTTCTACGTTCACCAGTACCACTACCTGACGCCGTTCTACTCGCCGTGCGTCAGTACTGCCTGCGGAGAAGCCAGCGAATTCTGGCCGCAGATCCTGCCGGACGTGTGGTGGCTACCGTACGCGGCGCTGACGCTGCCGTTCCTGCTGCTGTTCCGGCTGACCTGCTATTACTACCGTGGCGCTTACTACCGCACGGTGTGGCAGTCGCCCACGGCGTGCGCGGTGGCCGAGCCTCGGGTGCACTACACCGGTGAGACCAAATTCCCGCTGATCGTCCAGAACACGCACCGCTACTTCTTTTATATCGCCGGGATCATTTCGGTGATCAACACTTACGACGCGATCGTCGCCTTCCATTCCGAGGACGGGCCAGGAGGATTCGGCTTCGGTCTTGGCAATTTGATCCTGCTCGGCAACGTCATCATGTTGTGGATCTACACGCTGTCCTGCCACTCGTGCCGCCACGTTACCGGCGGACGCCTCAAGCACTTCTCCAAACACCCTGTGCGGTATTGGATCTGGGAGCAGATCAGCAAGATCAACACGCGGCACAAGCAGTTCGCGTGGATCACCCTGGGCACGCTGATGCTGACCGACTTCTACGTCATGCTGGTGGCCAGCGGCACCATCTCCGACTTGAGATTCATTGGCCACTGAGCCAATTCATCAATTTGTACAAAAGCTGAGTGAGGTTTCATGGTTGAGGTCGAACGGCATGCCTACGACGTAGTCGTGATCGGTGCCGGCGGCGCTGGATTGCGGGCGGTCATCGAAGCGCGGGAACGGGGCCAGAAGGTCGCTGTCGTGTCCAAGTCGCTGTTCGGTAAGGCCCACACCGTCATGGCCGAGGGCGGCTGTGCGGCTTCGATGGGTAACGCCAACCCGAAGGACAACTGGCAGACCCACTTTGGCGACACCATGCGCGGCGGCAAGTTCCTCAACAACTGGCGGATGGCCGAGCTGCACGCCAAGGAAGCGCCGGACCGGGTGTGGGAACTGGAGACCTACGGCGCGCTGTTCGACCGCACGAAAGACGGCCGAATCAGCCAGCGCAACTTCGGTGGTCACACCTACGCGCGTCTGGCTCACGTCGGCGACCGCACCGGACTGGAATTGATCCGCACCATGCAGCAGAAGATCGTTTCGCTGCAGCAGGAGGACTACGCCGAGTTCGGCGATTACGACGCACGCATCAGAGTGTTCGCCGAGTGCACGATCACCGAGTTGATCAAGGACGGCGATTCGATTGCCGGTGCGTTCGGTTATTGGCGGGAGACCGGCAAGTTCATCCTGTTCGAGGCCCCAGCGGTGGTGCTGGCCACCGGCGGCATCGGCAAGTCGTTCAAGGTGACGTCCAACTCCTGGGAGTACACCGGCGACGGCCATGCGCTGGCGCTGCGGGCCGGCGCGACGCTGATCAACATGGAATTCGTGCAGTTCCACCCCACCGGCATGGTGTGGCCACCGAGCGTCAAGGGGATTCTGGTCACCGAGGGTGTCCGCGGTGACGGCGGTGTGCTGAAGAATTCCGAAGACGAACGCTTCATGTTCGGCTACATCCCGTCGGTGTTCAAAGGCCAGTACGCCGAAGACGAGCAAGAGGCCGACGCCTGGCTCAAGGACAACGACTCCGCCCGTCGCACCCCGGACCTGCTGCCGCGTGACGAGGTCGCGCGCGCGATCAACTCCGAGGTGAAAGCGGGCCGCGGCACCCCGCACGGCGGCGTCTATCTCGACATCGCATCCCGGCTGACGGCCGAGGAGATCAAGCGGCGGCTGCCCTCGATGTATCACCAGTTCAAGGAACTGGCGGGCGTCGACATCACCAAGGAGCCGATGGAAGTCGGACCCACCTGCCACTACGTAATGGGCGGGGTCGAGGTCGACGCGGACACCGGAGCGGCCAAGGTGCCCGGATTGTTCGCCGCGGGTGAGTGCTCGGGCGGCATGCACGGCTCCAACCGACTGGGCGGCAATTCCCTGTCGGACCTCCTGGTGTTCGGGCGGCGCGCCGGCATGGGAGCCGCCGACTACGTGCAGGCGCTCGGCAACCGTCCAGCCGTTTCGGACGATGCGATCGACCAAGCCGCCAAACAGGCGCTCAAGGTCTTCGACCCGCCGACCGATGGCTCGGCACCGGAGAATCCGTACGCCCTGCAGCTGGATCTGCAGCACGTGATGAACGACCTGGTCGGCATCATCCGCAAGGAAGACGAGATCACCAAAGCCCTGGGGTTGCTGGATGAGCTCTGGAAGCGTTACCAGAAGGTGCAGGTAGAGGGCGGCCGCGAGTACAACCCTGGTTGGAACCTCGCGATCGACCTGCGCAACATGCTGCTGGTCAGCGAATGCGTGGCCAGGGCGGCGCTGGAACGCACGGAGAGCCGCGGCGGCCACACCCGCGACGACCACCCCGGCATGGACTCCAGCTGGCGCAAAACGCTGCTGGTCTGCCGGGTCAACAACGCCGAGGTGGACGGTCCGCACATCGACATCAGCCGCGAGCCGCAAGTGCCGATGCGCCAAGACCTGCTCGAGCTCTTCAAGATCTCGGAATTGGAGAAGTACTACACCGACGAAGAGCTCGGCGAGCATCCGGAACGGAGAGCGTAATGGGATACAACGCGAGCATGCAGGTCTGGCGCGGCGACGATCACGGCGGTGCGCTCGAGGATTTCACCGTCGAGGTCAACGAGGGTGAGGTGGTGCTGGACGTCATCCACCGTCTGCAGCAGACCCAGACCCCTGACCTCGCAGTGCGCTGGAACTGCAAGGCGGGTAAGTGCGGATCCTGCTCGGCTGAGATCAACGGCAAGCCGCGCCTGATGTGCATGACCCGGATGTCGACGTTCGACGAGAACGAGGTCGTCACGGTCACCCCCATTCGCACCTTCCCGGTGATCCGCGACCTGGTCACCGACGTGTCCTTCAACTACGAGAAGGCGCGCGAGATCCCGTCCTTCACGCCGCCCAAAGACCTACAGCCGGGTGAGTACCGGATGGCGCAGGTGGATGTGCAACGGTCCCAGGAATTCCGGAAGTGCATCGAGTGCTTCCTCTGCCAGAACGTCTGCCACGTGATCCGTGACCACGAGGAGAACAAGCAGGCGTTCGCGGGGCCGCGCTACTTGATGCGAATCGCCGAGTTGGAGATGCACCCGCTGGACACCCTGGACCGGCGAGATCTCGCTCAGGAGGAGCACGGTCTCGGCTACTGCAACATCACCAAGTGCTGCACCGAGGTCTGCCCAGAGAACATCAAAATCACCGACAACGCGCTTATTCCGATGAAGGAACGAGTCGCCGGCCGCAAGTACGACCCGGTCGTGTGGCTGGGCAACAAGCTGTTCCGCCGCTAAGGGACCCTAGGCGGGCGTCCCTAGACGCCGAGCCTGCGGAAGGCGCTGCGGTGAAACACGATCGGCGTCACCTCGGCGTCGACCGTGACCTCACTGACCCGCAGCACCACGATGGTGTGGTCGCCGGCGGGAATCAGCTGCTCGATCGCGCTCTCCAACCACAGCGCGGTGCCCTTGATGAAGACGGCCCCGGATTCGCTGGACACCGTTTCCAGGTTGGCGAACCTATCTCCGGTCTTCGCCGCCAACATCCGGGCGGCCTCGTCGTGGCTTTCCCCGAGCACGCTGATACCCAACATCGGCACGCCCTTGAGTTTGGGCCAGGTCGTCGAGGTGTTCTGGACGCAGAACGACACCAGCGGCGGATCGAGGGAGACGGGCACGAACGTGCTGGCCGCAAGACCTTCCCGAATGCCGTTGATCTCGGCGGCGATGGCCACCACACCGGATGGGAAATGGCCGAAGGCCTCGCGCAGTGACAGCGGCGTCAGATTGTTGTTCGAAGTCACCGGACTTTTCTGCCCCTCGCGCCGAGAACGGGATTCTCGATTCGAGCCTACCTTGTGCATATTGATGGGCGGCAGCCACATCGCAGCAACCACATCAGGGTGCGCGAGCAGTCCGGCTTTCAACGTTTCGGCCGTATCGGGAGCAAATGGACCGTAGCCGGCGCGAGTGAGCTTCGCCCGATCCTCTGTGTGGGATTAGCCCGATCCTCCGGGTGGGATTCGCCCGATCCTGCCGCGCGGGCCCTCGGGTCTAGCGGAAGCCGTGACGAGCCCCACATTTTTCCTAGGATTTCATCATCGCCGCAGGTCATGGCGCATACCGGGCATGCAACCGGCGCCTTCCCAACCGGTTGGTTAGTTAGACAGTGGAATCTAGCTCACATTCGCTTGCGTTCAAGTTACCGATGGGTATATTTTGACAGTGTTACTGGTGGGTAACTTAGCCCTAGTACCCAACCACAAGTGGCATTCTCAATGAGGAGGAACCTTAAGTGAGCCACTACAAAAGCAACGTTCGTGACCAGGAATTCAACCTCTTCGAGGTACTGGGCGTTGACAAGGCTTTAGGTCAAGGCGAATTCAGCGATCTGGACGCCGACACAGCCCGCGAGATGCTGGCAGAGATCAGCCGCCTGTCCGAGGGGCCCGTCGCCGCATCGTTCGTCGACGGTGACCGCAACCCGCCGGTATTCGACCCCGCAAAGCACGAAGTGACGTTGCCGGAGTCGTTCAAGAAGTCCGTCAACGCGGTCATCGAAGCCGGCTGGGACAAGGCAGGCCTGGATGAAGAACTTGGCGGCATGCCGATGCCCAAGGCACTGATGTGGGCCCTGCACGAGCACCTCCTCGGCGCCAACCCCGCCGTCTGGATGTACGCCGGCGGCGCCGGATTCGCCCAAATTCTCCACCACCTCGGGACCGAGGAGCAGAAGAAGTGGGCAGTGCTGGCCGCCGAGCGCGGTTGGGGTTCCACCATGGTGCTCACCGAGCCGGATGCCGGCTCCGACGTGGGCGCCGGCCGCACCAAGGCCACTCAGCAGGAGGACGGCACCTGGCACATCGATGGGGTGAAGCGATTCATCACCTCGGGCGACTCCGGTGACCTGTTCGAAAACATCTTCCACCTGGTCCTGGCCCGCCCCGAAGGCGCCGGCCCGGGCACCAAGGGTCTGTCGCTGTTCTTCGTACCGAAGTTCCACTTCGACCCCGAGACTGGCGAGCTGGGTGAGCGCAACGGCGTTTACGTCACAAACGTCGAGCACAAGATGGGCCTGAAGGTCTCGGCCACCTGCGAGCTGTCGCTGGGTCAGCACGACAAGCCGGCGGTCGGCTGGCTGGTCGGCGAGGTCCACGACGGTATCGCCCAGATGTTCGAGGTCATCGAGCAGGCTCGCATGATGGTCGGCACCAAGGCCATCGCCACCCTGTCGACCGGCTACCTCAACGCGCTGGAGTACGCCAAGTCCCGCGTGCAGGGCGCCGACCTCACCCAGATGACCGACAAGACCGCGCCGCGCGTGACAATCACGCACCACCCGGACGTACGTCGGTCGCTGATGACCCAGAAGGCCTACGCCGAAGGCCTGCGGGCCCTCTACCTGTACACCGCCACCTACCAGGACGCGGCGGTGGCTGAGACCGTGCACGGCGTGAACGCCGAACTGGCCGCCAAGGTCAACGACCTGCTGCTGCCGATCGTCAAGGGCGTCGGCTCCGAGCAGGCCTACGCCAAGCTCACCGAGAGCCTGCAGACCTTCGGTGGGTCCGGCTTCCTGCAGGACTACCCGATCGAGCAGTACATCCGGGACGCCAAGATCGACTCGCTGTACGAAGGCACCACCGCCATCCAGGCGCAGGACTTCTTCTTCCGCAAGATCGTCCGCGACAAGGGTGTGGCGTTGGCTCACATCTCGAATGAGATCCAGCAGTTCGTCGACAGCGAGTCCGGCAACGGACGGTTGAAGGCCGAGCGCGCGCTGCTGGCCAAGGCGCTGACCGATGTGCAGGCGATGGCGGCCACGCTGACCGGCTACCTGATGTCGGCACAGGAGGATGTCACCAGCCTCTACAAGGTGGGCCTGGGCTCGGTGCGGTTCCTGATGAGCGTCGGTGACCTGGTGATCGGTTGGTTGCTGCAGCGTCAGGCCGCGGTGGCCATCGAAGCGCTGGACGCCGGCGCGACCGGATCCGAGCGGTCCTTCTACGAAGGCAAGATTGCGGGGGCGTCGTTCTTTGCCAAGAACTTCCTGCCGTTGTTGACCAGCACCCGTGAGGTGATCGACACCCTGGACAACGACATCATGGAGCTGGACGAAGCCGCGTTCTAAGCATCAGCACGAAGATCCCCCGCTTCCGTATGGAGGCGGGGGATCTTTGCTTTGCGGTTGCGTTGCGTCGCGCCACGACGCGACACTGACACCAGGCACACGACACACCGTCAATCGCATGCGAGCTTTCAATCTCGGCGGCGGCTGGGGACTGGCTCGCTGGCCAGGATCGGGATGAAGGACCGGCACGGCCCGCCCAGATGGACGATGCGCCTCGTTTGTCGTCGACACTGACACCAGGCACCCCACACACCGTAAATCGCATGCGAGCTTTCAATCTCGGCGCTGGCAGGCCCAGTCGCGGGAAAAGGCGACTTGCAAAAGGCGACATGCAATAGGCGACAGCCAAAAGGCGACATGGAAAAAAGGCGACATGAAGAAGGCCCAGACATGCAAAAGACCGCCGCTGGAATCCCCTCACTCCAGCGGCGGCCCTTTTCGTTCGCCCGTCTCCGCTGACCGGCGGTCGATCTAGGGATTGCCCCGCGTTGCCGTCGGGGTCGGGGGGTCAGACACCAACACGGGGCTATCCGGACTAGCGAGTACCCAGATGATCCCGCGAATAACCACCCGTCCGAAAATTCTCTTGAGATGATTCCGGTCGCAGGTTATGCCTCCAGGATTGCGGCGACCCCCTGCCCGCCAGCGGCACAGATGGAGATCAGCGCGCGCACCGTCCCCGAACCGTTGGCCTGGGCTTTCTTCTCCGCGACCTGCTTGGCGGCCTGCGCCAGGATCCGTCCGCCGGTGGCAGCGAAGGGGTGTCCAGCTGCCAGGGACGAGCCGTTGACGTTGAGTTTGGACCGGTCGATGGCACCCAACGCGGCGTCCAGGCCCAACCGTTCCTTGCAGTACTCCTCCGATTCCCAGGCCTGCAGGTGAGCCAGCACCACGGAGGCGAACGCCTCGTGGAT
Organism: Mycobacterium asiaticum; assembly: GCF_001673315.1. Classification (GTDB taxonomy): domain Bacteria; phylum Actinomycetota; class Actinomycetes; order Mycobacteriales; family Mycobacteriaceae; genus Mycobacterium; species Mycobacterium asiaticum_B. Next base: position 24,541 of record NZ_LZLQ01000126.1, read on the forward strand.
CTCGTAGAAGTCGAAATCCTGCAGGCTCAGACCGTTGCGGGCGAGCAGCCGCGGCACCGCGTATGTCGGCGCCATCAACAGACCGTCTCTGCCGTTGACGTAGTCCACCGCGGCCGTCTCGGCGTCCACGAAGTAGGCCAGCGGCGACAGCGAGTGCGCCGACGCCCATTCCTCGGTGGAAAGCAGGGCCACCGAGGCGCCGTCGGTAAGCGGCGTCGAGTTACCCGCCGTCATAGTCGCGTCGCCGTTCTTGACGCCGAACACGGGCTTCAGCTTGGCCAGTTTCTCGACGCTGGCGTCAGGCCGCAGGTTGTCGTCGCGGTAGAGGCCCAGGAACGGCGTGACGAGGTCGTCGAAGAATCCCCGGTCGTAGGCGGCGGCCATGTTGTGGTGGCTGGCCACGGCCAACTCGTCCTGGTCCACGCGCTTGATCCCGAGTTCCTTGGCGGTGATCGCGGCGTGCTCGCCCATGGACAGTCCGGTGCGGGGCTCGGAGTTGGCCGGGAGGTCGAGTCCGAGGTTGGCGGGCAACGAGCCCAGCAGCTTGGCCCGCTCGACGTTGGACTTGGACCGGCGCACCTTCAGCAGGGTGCGGCGCAGGTCCTCGCCCAGGCCGATCGGCGCATCCGAAGTGGTGTCCACCCCACCGGCGGCGGCCACCTCGTAGCGGCCGGCAGCGATGCCGTCAGCGGCGGCGATGGCGGCCTGCAGGCCGGTGCCGCAGGCTTGCTGCAGGTCGAACGCCGGCGTGTACGAAGACAGATCGGAGCCCAATACGCATTCCCGGATCAGGTTGAAGTCGCGGCTGTGCTTGAGCACCGCCCCGCCGACCACTGCACCCAGCCGTTCGCCGGACAACCCGAACCGGTCAATCAGACCGCCCAGCGCCGCGATGAACATGTCCTGGTTCGACGCCTCGGCGTAGGCGCGATCGGACCGGCCGAATGGGATCCGGTTGCCACCGAGCACGGCGACCCGTCGCCGGCCCGGGGAACTCTTCTGAGAAGCTTTGGTCTTGGGCTCAGAGCTTGCAGGGGCCACGTTTTTGTCTCCGCTAGTCAGTTGTAAGGGTCAGTTTGGGGTACCCGCGTTATCGGCAATACTACCCACTGTTCTTACTCTGAAGTAAGTTCGACCCCGGATACGGTCCTATACCCGGCCCGCTCGACATGGAAGGCAGCACCAGTGGCCCCCAAGCGCTCGTCCGATCTGTTCACGCAGGTTGTCAACTCCGGCCCCGGCTCGTTCCTGGCCAAGCAACTCGGCGTTCCTCAGCCCGAGCCGCTGCGCCGCTACAGTCCCGATGAACCGCCACTGCCTGGATCGTTGCTGATCGGCGGGGAGGGCCGCGTGGTGGAGCCGCTGCGGGCGGCCTTGGACGCCGACTACGACCTGGTGGGCAACAACCTGGGTGGCCGTTGGGCCGACTCGTTCGGCGGGCTGGTGTTCGATGCCACCGGGATCACCACACCCGATGGCCTCAAGGCGTTGCACGAGTTCTTCACCCCGCTGCTGCGCAACCTCAAGCACAACGCGCGCGTGCTGGTGGTCGGTACCACGCCGGAGGCCGCCGGCAGCACCGACGAGCGGATCGCACAGCGCGCGCTGGAAGGCTTCACCCGGTCGCTGGCCAAGGAAGTGCGCAACGGCACCACAGTGAACCTGGTGTACCTGGCTCCGGACGCCAAGCCGGCGGCAACCGGGCTGGAATCGACCGCGCGGTTCATCCTGTCGGGTAAGTCCGCCTACGTGGACGGCCAGGTCTTCTACGTCGGGGCGGAGGACGCCGCCCCACCGGCCGACTGGGACCGCCCGCTGGACGGCAAGGTGGCCATCGTCACCGGTGCCGCGCGAGGCATCGGTAAGACCATCGCCGAGGTGTTCGCCCGCGACGGCGCCCGCGTGGTGGCGATCGACGTCGAGTCCGCGGAGGAAGCACTGGCCGAAACCGCCAGCAGCGTCGGCGGCACGCCGTTGTGGCTCGACGTCACCGCTGACGATGCGGTCGACAAGATCACCGAGCACCTGCGCGACCACCACGGTGGACGGGCCGACGTCCTGGTCAACAATGCCGGCATCACCCGCGACAAGCTGCTGGCCAATATGGACGACGCCCGCTGGAACGCTGTCCAGGCAGTCAATTTGCTTGCCCCGCAACGGCTTACCGAGGGATTGGTGGAGAACGGCACCCTCGGCGAAGGGGGCCGCGTGATCGGCCTGTCCTCGATGGCCGGTATCGCCGGCAACCGCGGCCAGACGAATTACGCCACCACCAAGGCCGGCATGATCGGGCTCACCCAGGCACTGGCACCCGTACTGGCCGAAAAAGACATCACGATCAACGCCGTCGCACCGGGATTCATCGAGACGGAGATGACCGCCGCGATCCCGTTGGCCACCCGTGAGGTGGCCCGACGGCTCAACTCGTTGTACCAGGGCGGCCAGCCCGTCGATGTCGCCGAAACCATTGCCTACTTCGCCAATCCGGCGTCGAACGCCGTGACCGGCAACACCGTCCGCGTGTGCGGTCAGGCGATGCTGGGCGCTTAGTCATCAACTGAGAGGGAAGCAGTGAACCAACCGAGCGGCCTGAAAAACCTGCTGCGCGCGGCTGCTGGGGCAATGCCCGTGGTGCCGCGTAACGACCAACTGCCCAAGCGCACGGTGACCGTCGAGGAACTGGCTATCGACCAATCCAACGTGGCCGCCTACGCCGCCGTCACCGGGCTGCAATTCGGCAACCATGTCCCGCTGACCTATCCGTTCGCGCTGACGTTCCCCTCAGTGATGTCGCTGGTGACGGGCTTTGACTTTCCTTTTGCCGCAATGGGTTCCATCCACATGGAGAATCACATCACCCAGCACCGACCGATCGGCGTCACCGACACCGTGAACGTGCAGGTGCATGCGGAGAATCTGCGTGAGCACCGCAAGGGACTGCTGGCCGACATCGTGACCGACGTCAACGTGGGCAATGACCTGGCCTGGCATCAGGTCACCACATTCCTGCACCAGCAGCGCACCAGCCTGTCCGACGAACCCAAACCGCCACCGCAGAAGCAGCCGAAACTGCCGCCGCCCAGCACCATCCTGCGTATCAGTCCCGGCCAGATCCGCCGTTACGCGAGTGTCGGCGGTGACCACAATCCGATCCACACCAATTCGGTCGCTGCCAAGTTGTTCGGCTTCCCGACCGTAATCGCCCACGGAATGTTCAGTGCTGCTGCGGTATTGGCCAACATCGAAGGCAGATTGCCCGATGCCGTGCGGTATTCGGTGCGGTTCGGCAAGCCGGTGGTGCTGCCCGCCACCGCGGGCCTTTATGTCGAGGAGGTCGGTGACGGCTGGGATATCGCGCTGCGCCACATCTCCAAGGGTTATCCGCACTTGACCGGCACCCTCCGGAACTTATAGGCGCGACCCGCGACGTTTCACCCAGGTGTTCATTGCGTGCGCCGCGGTAGCGGTCACCAGGAAGACCACGAGCAACCAGATCGGCGGCCGAGCCAGCTCCCACACGAACAGCCCGGCCCATATCGGTGAGCCCTGGGTGACAGCGAGGACCCCGGCGGCACCGGCCAACGAGACCGTCGGAACGTGCAGGTGCGTACCCGCGGCCGCGTTAATCGCCAGCACCAGTAGCGATCCCGCCGCCGCACCGGTGGCCAATGACGGCGTGAGCAGCCCGCCCGCTCCCCCGGTACGCAGAAACAGTGCGGTGAGAAGCGGCTTCAACACCAGGATGGCCGCCGCCGCCGACAGCGTCATCCCACTGGCAAGACTGACCGCAAGGATGCTCTTGCCGTTACCGGGCAGTTCGGGCCACCAGTGCGCACAGATCCCGGTCACCAGCCCAGCAGCGGCCAGCGCGGGGATCAACAGCCAGCTGCGAATCATGTGACGCGGCCGCGCCGCGTCGATGACGCGGTTGAACGCCATACCGACCGCGCAGGCCAGCGGTGCCAGGATCAAGCCGTGCGCAGTCAGCGAATACGTCGATTCTGCACTCGGCCAGTCGAGTACGGGCCGGTCGTGCGTGACGGCCGAACCGACGGCAACGGCCAGGCTGGACGTGATCAACGCCGCCCCAACCGCACGGGGTTGCCAGGTGTTCAGCAGGATGCGCAGGGTGAACAGGGCACCGGCCAGGGGAACCGCGTAGACCGCACCCAACCCGGCACCGGCCGCTGCGGCCAGCAGCACCTCCCGCTCAGCCGCAGATAGTCGTTTGAGCCATCCGGTGCTGAAATCCGCTAACACAGCGGCGAATTGGCGGGGTGCGCCTTCCCGGCCCAACGATGCGCCGGAACCGACCAACACAATCTGCAGCAGGGCGTCAATGCTCCACGGCACACGCGGTATCCGCTCCCGGCGGGCGATGGTTGCGCCCAGCGACGGCACATCATTCCTGCGCCGCAGCAACCACCAACCGAACCCGGCCAGTGCGGCGCCCAAGGCAGGAGCCACCGCGCGCCGGATTGGGCTGCTGCCGGCGATCCCGGCCAACAGCGAGCCGAAAGTGTAGTGATACGTCAGGTGTTCGACGAAGCGCAGCACCAGCGTGGTGCACAACCCGGCGATTCCGGCCAACAGGCCGACAATGACCACGGCACAGAAGAAGTCGAGGTTGCGCCGCACGCCCGCCGACATCGATTGCGCCTAGCGACCCGGCAGGCCCCGCAGCCCCGCCCAGAACAGGTCGATCATCATCTCGGCTGCCGCGTCGACTTCGATGTCGCCGACGGAAAGTCGGGTGGCCACAGCCTCACCCGCACCCACCAAAGCCACTGCCATGATCTCGATTTCGGCGTCAGACCGTGGACTGCGGGTGCCCGCCTGCACCAATCGAGCCACCAATTCGATGATCTGCTCGCGGCCTTCACGAACCGTGTGGGCGAACGTCTGTGAGCTGGTGGCCTGGGTGTACATCACGATCCAGGACGCCCGGTTTTCGTCGATGTAACGCAGGAATGCCCCGATGGTGTTGCGTAGCATGTCTTTTGGGCTCTGACGGAAGTCGATGCCGATACGCACCCCGTCGATGAACCGGGCCATCTCACGGTTAAGGCACGCGCCGAACAGGTCTTCCTTGGAGCCGTAGTAGAGATAGAGCATGGGTTTGGAGATCTGCGCCTGTGCGGCGATGGTGTCCATGGAAGTCTCGTGATACCCGTTGACCGAGAACATTTGTACGGCCGCGTCGAGCATCTGCTGCTCGCGGACTGCACGCGGTAGCCGTTTGGTGCCGCCTGCCATCGTCACCCACCTCCTTAGCCCGCCTATCTGACTCTAAGGTAGGAAAGGACTAGCGGCCACACGTGGCATTGACGCGCTTCATGGCCGCGACCCGCACCAGCGATTCGTCGACCCGCTGCACCGACAAGTCCCCAGCGTTAACCGCCTGCTCCAAGCGATCCAGCACCGCAGGCACTTCCTTGGTGGTGATCCACAACGCAACGTCGGAGCCGGCCTGCAGTGTCTTCAACACCGCCTCCGTCACACCGAACCGGTCGGAGATCGCGGCCATGCTGGACAGGTCGTCGCTGAACACCGGGCCGTCGAACGGCGGACCGCCGTAACCGGTTCCCTCGCGCAGCAACTTGACTGCCTCCGGGCTCAGACTGGCAGGTTCGGTGCCGGTCAACCCGGGCACCTGCAGGTGACCGATCATCACGGCAACCGGTGCCGCTCTCAGCAGCGTGCGATAGGGCACCAGGTCGTTGCCGACCAGTTCAGACAACGTCGGCGTGGTCACGCCACCGGTGTGGGAATCGCCGGAGCCGTGGCCGTGCCCGGGAAAGTGCTTGAGCACCGGCAGCACGCCGGCATCACGCAGGCCCTGCGCGTAGGCGCCGGCCCACTCGGTCACTTTGGCGGGATCCGGCCCGAACGAGCGGTCACCGATGACGGTGTCGTCTGGGGCGTCGGTCACGTCGACTACCGGCGCGAAGTCGATGGTGATGCCCAGGTCCTTCATCTTGCGGCCCCGCTCAGCCACCAGATCGTGCACCTGCTGGGAGGTCATCGTCTGACCCATCTCCTTGGCCGTCGGGCCTCGGCCGCCCAGCAACGTCCGCAACCGGGACACCCGGCCGCCCTCTTCGTCGACACCCACCGCGAGTGGCAGCGGTATCGCGGCGTTGGCGATCTCAGCAAGCGGGCCGGGGAGCATGGTCAGGTCGGTGTCGCTGTCGATGATGATGCCGCCGACGTGGAAATCGTTGACGACGGCCTTGGCGTCGGCGGCATTCTTTACGCCGACCATCAACAGCTGGGCCAGCTTGTCGCGCAGGTTCGGGATGGCTGCGGGGACGGCGGGCGGGTCGGCACACACTCGCGGGCCCGGGGCGGCGGCCGGGGTGGAGATAGCGGTCGACGAGCTGGGGGTAGTGGTGGTCGAGGGGCCCGGTTTGGTGCCGCCGTGGCAGCCCGCCACCAGCGCTGATGCGACGGCAAGGACGGCCAGGGTGCGGGGGAAAGCCATCCGGACATGCTGTCACGGGGGGTTTCACCGCGCGGTCCGGGGGGCAAATCCCTGATATGCCCGGGTTTTCGCTGGCGGCCGCATTCAGCGTCGTCGCCGGCCTGTCGTTGGGCGCCGCCGCGACCGTCGGCGTGACGCTGATGGCCCAGGAAAGCGAAAGCTCGCCGTCCGTACGCAAGGCACCGGCGCCGGTGGTCTCCACTGTGGTGCAGTACGGCGACCGCTGCCTAGGCTGCTAGGTTGCTCATCTCCGCCCGGCCACGCATGCACTCAAGCCAGGTGCCGTCGTTCTGCTAGGTTGCTCATCCCCGCCCGGCCACGCATGCACTCAAGCCAGGTGCCGTCGTTCTGCTAGGTTGGCTGACTATGAACCGGATCGTCGCGCCCGCTGCCGCGAGTGTCGTCGTCGGCTTATTGCTCGGCGCGGCCGCGATCTTCGGGATCACCCTGATGGTTCAACAGGACACCAGGCCGCCGCTGCCCGGGGGCGATCCGGGGTCGTCGGTGCTCAACCGGGTCGAGTACGGCAACCGTAGCTAGTCAGACGCCGGTCCGGACCGCCGGACGTGCCGTGCATTTGTTGGTAACCCCCCTCTCGCGCCGCTGGTTGGTACTGGTCGGTGCTGTTTCGCTGATCTTGACGTTCCTCCAGGCGCCGGGGCAGGTGTCCCCAGACACCAAACTGGACCTCACCGCCAACCCGCTGCGATTCCTGTCCCGCGCAACCAATCTGTGGAACAGCGAACTGCCATTCGGCCAGTCGCAGAACCAGGCCTACGGGTATCTGTTTCCGCACGGCACGTTCTTCCTGATCGGGCATCTGCTCGGGCTGCCCGGCTGGATCACCCAGCGCCTGTGGTGGGCGGTGCTGCTCACTGTCGGGTTCTGGGGGCTGCTGCGGGTGGCCGAAGCGCTGGGCATCGGCAGCCCGTCGTCACGGGTGCTCGGGGCGGTCGCGTTCGCGCTGTCGCCGCGGGTACTGACCACGCTCGGGTCAATTTCGTCGGAGACACTGCCGATGATGCTGGCGCCATGGGTGCTGCTGCCGACGATCCTCGCCTTGCGCGGCACGTCGGGCCGTTCTGTACGGGTGCTGGCCGGCCAAGCCGGGCTGGCGGTGGCGCTGATGGGCGCGGTCAACGCCATCGCAACGATCGCCGGTTGCCTGCCCGCGGTCATCTGGCTGGCGTGTCATCGGCCGAATCGACGCTGGCGGCGATATGCCGGATGGCTGCTGCTGGCCGGCGCCATCGCGGTGCTGTGGTGGGTGGTGGCGCTCAGCCAGCTGCGGGGGGTGAGTCCGCCGTTCCTGGACTTCATCGAATCCTCCGGCGTGACGACGCGATGGTCCTCGCTGGTGGAGCTGCTGCGCGGCACCGACAGTTGGACGCCGTTCGTCGCGCCCAATGCCACCGCGGGCGCTCCGCTGGTCACCGGGACGGTGGCGATTCTGGGCACCTGCCTGGTGGCGGCGGCGGGATTGGCCGGCCTGGCCAGCGCCGGGATGCCGGCCCGCGGCCGGCTGGTGACCATGCTGCTGGTCGGGGTGGTGTTGCTGGCCGTCGGATACAGCGGCGGGCTGGGCTCGCCCCTGGCCCACCAGGTGCAGGCGTTCCTGGACGCAGCCGGCACTCCGCTGCGCAACGTACACAAACTCGGACCGGTGATTCGGATACCACTGGTCCTCGGGTTCGCGCATCTGCTGGGCCGGCTTCCGCTACCGGGTAGCGCGCCGAAGTCGGTGTGGCGCAACGCGCTTGCGCATCCAGAGCGGGACAGTCGGATGGCCGTCGGAATCGTCGCACTCGTAGCACTGACGGTGAGCACGTCGCTGGCATGGACCGCACGGCTTACCCCGCCGGGCACGTTCCGCGCGATACCCGACTATTGGCACGAGGCTGCCGACTGGTTGGACCAGCACCAGAACGGACGGGTCTTGGTGGTGCCCGGCGCGCCCTTCGCCACACAGGTGTGGGGCACCAGCCACGACGAGCCCCTGCAGGTGCTGGGCAGCAGCGCGTGGGGCGTGCGCGACTCCATTCCCCTTACCCCGCCGCAAACCATCCGCGCGATGGACTCGGTGCAACGCCTGTTCGCGGCCGGACAACCGTCCGCCGGTCTGGCCGATACCCTTGCACGTCAGGGCATTTCATTTTTGGTGCTGCGTAACGACCTGGATCCCGAGACATCACGGTCAGCGCGGCCGATTCTGGCGCACCGGACGATTGCGGGGTCCCCCGGACTGACCCAGGTGGCCGAGTTCGGCGAGCCGGTGGGCCCGGGCTCGCTGGAGGGCTTCGTCAACGACAGTGGACTGCGCCCGCGGTACCCGGCCGTGCAGATCTATCGGGTCGGTGCGGCGGAGAACCCGGGAGCACCCTACTTCGCCGATACCGATCGACTGCCACGCGTGGACGGCGGACCCGAGGCGCTGCTGCGTCTCGACGAACGGCGACGGTTGTCAAACCAACCGCCCCTGGGTCCGGTGCTGATGACTCAGGATGCGGCTGCCGCCGGTTTACCGACGCCGCTGGTGACCGTCACCGACACCCCGCTGGCCCGCGAAACTGACTACGGGCGGGTGGATCTGCACTCATCGGCGATCCGGGCGCCCGGCGACGCCCGACACACCTACAACCGGGTGGCGGACTATCCCGTCCCCGGCGCCGACACCGTGTACGGCGGCTGGACCGGCGGTCGCGTCACGGTCTCGAGCGCATCATCGGACTCCACCGCACTGCCCGACGTCGCACCGGCCACCGCGGCCGCCGCGGCAATCGATGGTGACCCGGCCACCGCATGGGTGTCCAACGCGCTGCAGGCCGCTGTCGGGCAGTGGCTGCAGGTGGACTTCGACCATCCGGTGACCAACGCCGTCCTCACGCTGACTCCCAGCGCGACGGCCGTCGGCGCCCAGATCCGCCGGATACTGATCGAAACCGCCAACGGCAGCACCACGTTGCGGTTCGACGAGGCCGGCGAGCCGCTCAGCGCCGCGCTGCCGTACGGCGAGACACCGTGGGTGCGGATTACCGCGGCGGCCACCGACGACGGCTCGGCTGGGGTGCAATTCGGCATCACCGACCTGGCCATCACCCAGTACGACGCGTCCGGGTTCGCCCACCCGGTGCAACTGCGGCACACCGTGTCGGTGCCAGGTCCGCCGCCGGGTGCGGCGATCGCGCGCTGGGATCTGGGCGCCGAGTTGCTGGGCCGCCCCGGCTGCGCGCCGGGACCGAACAACATGCGCTGCGCCGCCTCAATGGCCCTGGCACCGGAAGAGCCCGTCAACCTGAGCCGGACACTGACCGTGCCGAACGAGATGTCGGTGACTCCGACGGTCTGGGTGCGGCCGAGGCAAGGCCCCAAGCTCGCCGACCTGATCGTCGAGCCGGGCAGTGCGCGGGCTCGCGGCGATGCGGATCTGGTCGAGATTCTCGGCTCGGCTTTCGCGGCTACCGACGGTGACCCCGCGACGGCGTGGACGGCGCCGCAGCGGGTGGTGCAACACAAGGATCCGCCGACGATCACGCTCACGCTGCCGCGGGCCACCGAGGTCGCCGGGCTGCGACTGACGCCCAGCCGCTCGACACTGCCCGCGCATCCGACGGTGGTGGGGGTGGACCTGGGTGACGGGCCCCAGGTGCGGTCCGTGACGCCCAACGCTGAAGCGCAGACGCTGTCACTACATCCTCGCGTGACCGACACCGTCACGGTGAGCCTGCTCGACTGGCAAGACATCATCGACCGCAACGCGCTGGGCTTCGACCAACTCAAGCCGCCCGGTCTAACCGAGATCGTTGCGCTGGGCGCCGACGGCAAGCCGATCGCTGCTGCCGACGCCGCCCGCAATCGCAGCCGGGAGGTCACGGTCGACTGCGAGCACGGACCGGTCGTCGCGGTGGCGGGCCGGTTCGTCCACACCTCGATCCGGACCACGGCGGGGGCGCTGCTGGACGGTGGACCGATCGCAGCAACACCGTGCGAACCCGACCCCATCACTTTGCCCGCCGGACAGCAAGAGTTGTTGATCAGCCCAGGTGCCGCGTTCGTCGTGGACGGGGTACAGCTGTCCGGGGCAGCGGAGTTAACCAGTGCCGCAATGGCTTCCGCGGACATCGGCGGGTGGGGACCGGACCGGCGCGAGGTCCGGGCATCGTCTTCGCCGACCTCACGCGTGTTGGTGATACCGGAAAGCATCAACCCCGGCTGGGTGGCCCGCAGCCGTGACGGCGCTCGGTTGACGCCGGTGGCGGTGAACGGCTGGCAGCAGGGTTTCGTGGTGCCGGCCGGGGATCCCGGCACCATCACGCTCACCTTTGCGTCCAACGCGGTGTACCGGGCCGGCCTGGCTGTCGGACTGTGCCTGCTGCCGCTGTTGGTGCTGCTGGCGTTCTGGCGGCGGCGACCGGTGGCCGACGACGATCCCGCGTCCGTTCCGTGGACACCGGGGCCGTGGGCGGCGGTGTCGCTGTTGGGGGCCGGGGCATTGATCGCGGGTGTACCCGGTTTCCTGGTCACCGGGACGGCGGTGGGTGTGCGGTACGCGCTGCGAGACCGCGAGCGTCTGTTGGAGCGGCTGACAATCGGGTTCAGCGCAGGGGGTCTCATCCTGGCCGGCGCCGTGCTGTCACGGCATCCGTGGCGCTCAGTGGACGGATACGCCGGACATTCCGCGAGTGTTCAACTGCTGGCACTGATTTCGGTTGCCGCGGTAGGCGCTTCGGTGATCCGGTTCGGGGGTGCGGCGCGGCTGGGTGGCGAGGGACCTGAGGTTGTGGATGGCACCCATGATGCTGTCTGAGACGACGGGCGGTTGACGAGGCTGTTGGCCGCCAACCGGGTACTGCTGACAGGTTGGCTGTTTTTCTCCCAACTGGTTGACTGAATGCTGAGGAGTTAACGGCCATGGCATGGTTTTCAGCACCCGAATACTGGCTCGGCCGACTTGTGCTCGAGCGGGGCGTGGCGTTCATCTACGTACTTGCGTTCGTGGCGGCCGCGCGCCAGTTCCGCGCCCTGATCGGAGAACGGGGCATGCTGCCGGTGCCGCGTTTCCTCGCGGGTCGGTCATTCTGGCGGTCGCCCAGCATATTTCATCTGCACTACTCCGATCGGATGTTCGCCGGTGTCTCCTGGTTCGGTGCCGCCGTATCGGCGGCCGTGGTCGCGGGTGCGGCCGACGTGATGCCGCTGTGGAGTGCCATGCTGATCTGGCTACTGCTGTGGGTTCTCTACTTGTCGATCGTCAATGTGGGCCAGACGTGGTACGGATTCGGCTGGGAATCCTTGCTTTTAGAGGCAGGGTTCCTGATGATCTTCCTCGGCAATGCGAGGGTCGCGCCGCCCGTGCTGACCTTGTGGTTGGCGCGCTGGCTCCTGTTCCGGGTCGAGTTCGGCGCCGGTCTGATCAAGATCCGGGGCGATCGCTGCTGGCGCGACTTGACCTGTTTGAACTATCACCATGAAACGCAGCCGATGCCGGGACCGCTGAGTTGGTTCTTCCATCACCTGCCCAAGCCGTTGCACCGGGTCGAGGTGGCAGGCAATCACTTTGCGCAACTGGTGGTGCCGTTCGGACTGTTCGCGCCCCAGCCGGTGGCAGGGATAGCCGCGGCCATCATCATCGTCACGCAGTTGTGGTTGGTGTTGTCGGGGAACTTCGCTTGGCTCAATTGGGTGACAATCCTGTTGGCGTTCAGTGCCGTTGATCAGTCCTGGTTGGGTATGACCGTACCGAGGGCCGGGTCGCCGTCGCCGTGGTTTGTCGGTGTGGTGGTCGCGTTCGCAGCGGTGATGGTGTTCCTGAGCTTCTGGCCAGCACGCAACATGATGTCTGCTCAGCAGCGGATGAATGCTTCGTTCAACAGTTTTCATTTGGGCAACACCTACGGCGCATTCGGCAGCATCTGCCGCACCCGCCGCGAGGTGGTGATCGAAGGCAGCGGCGCGGCTTCGGTGACCGGACAGACGGAGGTGACCGGACAGACGGAGGTGACCGGACAGACGGAGTGGAAGGAGTACGAGTTCAAGGGAAAGCCGACCGGGCTGCGCAGGATGCCGCGGCAGTGGGCTCCGTACCATCTGCGCCTGGATTGGCTGATGTGGTTCGCGGCCATCTCACCCGGATATGCGCTGGGCTGGATGACGCCATTCCTGCACCGGCTGTTGCGCAATGACCCGGCGACGCTGCGGCTGTTGCGGCACAATCCTTTCCCGGATGTTCCGCCGCAGCAGGTGCGGGCCCAGTTGTACGAGTATCGCTTCACCACACCGGCAGAACTGCGGCGCGATCATGCGTGGTGGCATCGAACGCTGATCGGTAGTTATGTGCCACCGATCTCCCTGCCGAAGCCTGTGAAGCCAGGCAGGCAAGCGGATTCGGGAGATTGACGCGCGGCGGGTTAGTGGAGTGTGACGCCCAGCGGTGAATCATGTCCGGCCGCGGTCAGGTCCCGTTGTTGTCGTCGTCTTGGTGGTCGTCTTCGTCGTCTCCGTCGGCGAAGAGTTTCTCCGGATGATGAAACGTGTTGACTCGGGGTTGGCCGTGGTCGAGGTGGGGTGGTGGTAGCCATTCGGTTTGGTGGCCGCTGGTGGTGCGGGTGGTCCAGCCGGTTTCGGCGAGTCTGTTGTGGGGGCCGCAGGCCAGGGTGAGGTCGGTGATGTCGGTGCGGGCGGTGGTGGTCCAGCCGGTGACGTGGTGGACTTCGCTGCGGTAGGCCGGGGCGTCGCAGCCGGGTTTGGTGCAGCCGCGGTGCATGGCGGCCAGCATGATCCGTTGGGCCGGGGAGGCCAAGCGTTTGGTGTGGTAGAGCGCCAGGGGTTTGGCGCCGTCGAAGATCGCCAGGTAGTGGTGGGCGTGGCTGGCCATGCGGATCACATCGTTCATGGGGAGCAGGGTGTCGCCGCTGGTGCGGGCTTTGCCGGTGCCGACTTGCAGATCCTTGAGACTAGTGGTGACGATGACCGACACGGGTAGGCCACGGTGTTGACCCAGGTCGCCGGAGGCGAACAGCGCGCGGATCCCGGCCACCAGGGCGTCGTGGTGGCGCTGGCTGGTGCTGCGGGTATCACGGCGCGCGGTCTGTTCGTCGGGTTCGCCATCGACTCGTGGAGCCTCATCGTCGGGGTTGCACATGCCGGGGGCGGCGAGTTTGGCCCAGACAGCCTCCAGCAGTGCGCGTAACTCGGGAGTGATCACACCCGTCAGGCGGGACATGCCATCGGCGTCCTGGGCGCCCAGGGTCAGGCCGCGTTTGCGGGCGCGCTCTTGATCGGAGAAGTCCCCGTCGGGGTGCAGCAGGTCCATCAGGTGGCGGGCGTATGTGGCGACCTGATCGGGCCGGTATTGGCAGGCTTTGGCGGCCAGGTCGGCTTCGGCGGCTTCGCGGGTGAACACGTCCACCGTGGCGGGCAGGTGGTCGAAGAAGTCGCGGATGACTTTGATGTGCCCGTCGCCGATCAAGCCCTCCCGCTGAGCCTGCGCCGTGGCGGTCAGCACCGGCGCCAAGGGCTGTCCGGTCAAGGCGCGGCGCGGCCCGAGGTCTTGGGCGTCGGCGATGCGGCGGCCGGCTTCGGCTTTGGTGATCCGTAACCGGTCCGCCAACGCACCCCGCAGCGTCCCACCCAACTCTTCAGCGCTGGCTTGGGCGTCGACCTCGTTGATCAGGGTGTGCTGCGGGCTGCGTAGGCGGCGGCTCACCTGTTCCAACCGCTCCAACGCCCGCAACCGCTCCCGGGTGGTGAACGCGTCGAACGTCAACGCACAGAACCGATCAACCTCAGCATCGAGTGCATTGAAATGCATTGAAGACCTCGTCAATCTCCTCACGACTACTCGCACCCATGCCTCAAATTCTACGAACAGCTACCGACAAGTTTGGTACGCCGGCGCGCGACTAGACTGTCACGTCTCGGGCACCAAGCCCGCCGTAGCCATCGTTTAATGTGTTGCGTCAGTGCGCATCTGGCCGCCAGGTCTCCGGCAGCAAGGGCAGTCCGGGACCACCGCCGAACTCGTCGCCGGCCAAGGTGGTCAAGCCAGTCGGTCGCGCCGCAACGGAACTTGAAGTCCCGGCGAATCCCATTGCTCCAGCGCCTTTTTCAGATGGCGCATAACGCGGCGACGTGAACTCGTCTTCACTGGCATCGCCGTCCGAATCCAGGAATTCATAACGGTATCCGCGGCCGAGGCCGGCCCGTTGACGTCGAACCGAGCGCACTGCGTCTCGATGGGCAGCCAATACCCCAGGCGCCGCTGCGGTTTCGGAGGCTGTGTCTGTAGCGGCGATGCGAGCACCCATCCCCCAACCGACACCCGGACCGGGGCCCCCCACCAGATAGCTGAAACCTTCGGCGCCCGTCGCCGGGATGGGTGGGCCCGCCGGCGTGGCAGGTGCCGGTACCGTTGGCGCCGTCGACGGAGTCGGCAAGGGTGCGGGTGCAGGCGCCAGCGCCGGGGCGGCCAACAGCAGCGCCGGCGGCGGCAACTGCTGCGTGCCGGTGACCGGCATCGGCGCGGGCGGCACTACCGGGGCGGGCGGCTGCGCCAATCCGGCCAAGCCGGCCAGTCCGCCCAGATTCACGGTCGCCAGGTTGAGGAACGCGGGCAGCAGGAGCGGTGCCATCTGGACGAGAAAGCGCAACGTCCGCAACGTCCAGTTGACAACTCGATAGGTCTGCCACGCAATGAAATACGTGACCAGACCCGGGAAGTTCGCTGGGTTGGTCAGGAATTGCGGGAGATTGGCTTCCAAATATGACAGGGCCTGCTGGTTGCCATTGATGAAGTTGGGCAGGTTCTGCAGATACTGCAGTGGGTTCCAATTGGGTTGGCCCTGACCGGGGATCTGTGTGCCATCGGGACCGAAGATCATCTCCCAGATCTCCTGCGGCGTCGGTAACTGGAATCCGTTACCTCCGCCTCCGCCGCCCGCGCCGATGCCGGTCACCGGCACGCAGCAGTTGCCGCCGCCGGCGCTGCTGTTGGC
>NZ_LZLQ01000127.1 GCF_001673315.1 Mycobacterium asiaticum
TTACTAGCGTTTGCGCGCCCGGGCTGCAGTCTCGCCGTCACCGCTACAGTCTCGGCGTCACCGCTGCAGTCTCGGCGCAGAAAGGCCCGCGGCTAGCGTGGCGCCATCCGAATTGCGCCGTCCAACCGAATGACCTCGCCGTTGAGCATCGGGTTCTCCACGATGTGCACGGCCAGCGCGCCGTACTCGTCGGGGTCGCCCAACCGGGCCGGGTGCGGGACCTGCTTGCCCAGCGACTTCTGCGCCTCCTCGGGCAGCGAACCGAGTAGCGGGGTCTTGAACAGTCCCGGAGCGATGGTCACCACGCGGATGAGTTCCCGCGACAGATCCCGCGCTATCGGCAGTGTCATGCCCACCACGCCGCCCTTGGACGCCGAGTAGGCGGCCTGGCCGATCTGGCCGTCGAACGCGGCGACCGATGCGGTGTTGATGATGACGCCACGCTCGGGGCTCGTCTCGGGACCGATCGGTTCGGTCTTGGCGATGCGCTCGGCGGCCAATCGCAATACATTGAAGGTGCCGATCAAGTTGACCTCGACCACCTTCTTGAAGCCGTCCAGCGGGAACGGGCCGTCCTTGGACAGCGTCTTGATGGCGTTGCCGATACCGGCACAGTTGACGTTGATGCGCACCGGTCCCAGAGACTCGGCCGTGTCCAGCGCTTTGACGACACCCGCCTCGTCGGTGACGTTGGTCTGCACGAAATGTGCCCGCTCGCCCAACTCCTGGACGGCCTCCTCGCCCCTGAGGTCGAGCACCACCACCTGCGCCCCGGCGTCGAGCAACCGCTTGGTGGTCGCCAAGCCCAGGCCTGACGCACCTCCGGTGACGACAGCTACGGCGTCTCTGATCTCCATGCGAGTCCTTCCCTCTGGCGGCCGACCTACTGGTTGGTTGGGACTATACCCAGTCGGCGAGAACGGCTTCGATGTCACCCACCGGCTCCGCCTGGCGCGGGGTCTCGGCCGGTGTGCGCGAGAACCGCGGCGCCGGCATGGGCTGCAGGTTCCCGTCGACCTCGTACAGCGTGTTGCGCTCAGCGATGTGCGGCTCGGTGTGCGCCTCCCCGAATGCCAGCACCGGCGTCACGCACGCGTCGGAATCGGCGAACACCTTGGCCCAGTGGTCGCGGTCGCGGCTGGCGAACGCCTCGGTGAGCAGCGCGCGCAGTTCGGGCCAGCGGGCGATGTCGTTCTGCGACGGCAGGGTGGCCGCGTCCAGCCCCAGCCCTTCGATCATGGCGGCGTAGAACTGTGGCTCGATCGCACCGACCGCAACGTAGCGGCCGTCGGCGCACTCGTAGGTGTCGTAGTAGGGCGCGCCGCCGTCGAGCAGGTTGGTGCCGCGCACGTCGGTCCACATGCCCGAGGCGCGCATCTGCCACATCATCTGCATCAGCACGCTGGACCCGTCGACCATCGCGGCGTCCACCACCTGACCCTTGCCCGAGGTCTGCCGCTCCCATAGCGCCGACAAAATGCCGAGCAGCAAGAACATTGATCCGCCGCCGAAGTCGCCGACCAGATTGAGGGGCGGCACCGGCCGTTCGTTGACCCGGCCGATCGAGTGCAGGATCCCGTTCAGCGAGATGTAGTTGATGTCGTGGCCGGCTTGGTGGCTACGTGGGCCCGTCTGGCCCCAGCCGGTCATCCGCGCGTACACCAGCCGCTCGTTCACCTTGGCGCAATCCTCGGGTCCCAAGCCGAGTCGCTCCGTGACGCCCGGGCGGTAACCCTCGATCAGCACGTCGGCCTTGGCGACGAGCTTGAGCACCGTTTCGCGGCCCGCGTCGGATTTGAGGTCGGCGGTCACGACGCGCCGGTTGCGGCTCATGGCGTCCTTGACCACACCACCGGGCGCGCCCGAGGGGCGGTCCACCCGCACCACGTCGGCGCCGAGATCCCCCAGGATCATCGCCGCATGCGGACCCGGTCCGATGCCTGACAATTCGACAACTCGTAAACCACTCAGCGGACCCGCCATTGGTGTCCCGACCTTTCGTCTGCTTTGACGCCTGCGACCCACGCCGGGTCGAACAACCGGTTGATTGCATCTTCGCAGCCGCGGGATAGGGCGCTTCAACCCGGTCGCTTAGTGTGAATCCCATGTCCGAATCTGGATCCGAAACGGGAATTGCCGCTCTCGCACCTGTCGCCGGCCTCGACGTCGAGCTGACCGACGGCGTGCTGTCGCTCACCATCAATCGCCCGGACAGCCTCAACTCGCTGATCATTCCGGTCATCACCGGGTTGGCCGACGCGATGGAACGCGCGGCCACCGACCCGGCCGTGCGGGTAGTGCGTCTGGGCGGCGCGGGCCGCGGCTTCAGCTCCGGAGCCGGCATCAGCGCCGACGACATGTCCGAAGGCGGCGGCGTCCCGCCCGACGAGATCATTCTGGAAATCAACCGGTTGGTCCGGGCCATCACCGCGCTGCCGCACCCGGTTGTCGCCGTGGTGCAAGGCCCGGCGGCCGGCGTCGGCGTCTCCATTGCCTTGGCCTGCGACGTCGTATTGGCCTCGGAGAAGGCGTTTTTCATGCTGGCGTTCACCAAGATCGGGTTGATGCCCGACGGGGGCGCGTCGGCGCTGATCGCGGCCGCAGTGGGCCGGATCCGCGCGCTGCGCATGGCGCTGTTGCCCGAGCGGTTGACCGCCGCGGAGGCGTTGTCCTGGGGTCTGGTCAGCGCGGTCTATCCGGCCGATGAGTTCGACGCCGAAGTGGACAAGGTGGTTTCACGGCTGCTCAACGGTCCGGCGGTTGCCTTCGCCAAAACCAAGGGCGCCATCAACGCCGCCACCCTGACGGAACTGGACTCGACGCTCGAGCGGGAATTCGACGGGCAGTCCGGTCTGTTGCAAGCTCCCGATTTCAAAGAAGGCACCAAGGCCTTTCAGGAGCGGCGCGCCCCCGCCTTCACCGATTCCTGAGTTATATCGGGGGAAACCGGGCAATCCCTTCAGCGTGACGGCTCAACGTGTTCGTTGTCTGGTAACCGGCGCCACCGGTTATGTCGGCGCGCGGCTTGCCCCGCGCCTGCTGGACGAGGGACATTCGGTGCGCGCGCTGGCACGCAAACCGGAAAAGCTGGACGACGTACCTTGGCGTTCCCGGGCGGAGGTCGCCAAGGGCGATCTCAGCGATGCCGACTCGCTGGTCGAGGCGTTCGACGGGATCGACGTGGTGTATTACCTCGTCCACTCGATGGGTGCATCGAAAGACTTCGCCGCCGACGAAGACCGCGCCGTACGCAATGTGGTGACGGCCGCCAAGCGCACCGGGGTGCGCCGGATCGTGTATCTGGGCGGACTGCATCCGGAGAACAGCGACCTCTCCCCCCACCTCGAATCCCGCAAAGCGGTCGGCGACCACCTCATCGACTCCGGCATCGAAACAGTGGTGCTCCAGGCCGGCGTGGTCGTCGGGGCCGGGTCGGCATCGTTCGAGATGATCCGGCACCTCACCGACCGGTTGCCGGTGATGACCACGCCGAAATGGGTGCACAACAAGATCCAGCCGATCGCGGTTCGTGACGTGCTGTACTACCTGGTCGCTGCTGCTACAGCCGAGGTCTCCAGCTCGCGGACCTGGGACATCGGCGGGCCGGACGTGCTCGAGTACGGCGACATGATGCAGGTCTATGCCGAGGTTGCTGGATTGACCAAACGGCGCATGGTCGTGCTGCCGTTCCTGACGCCGGCCATCGCCAGCCTGTGGGTGGGCACGGTGACCCCAATCCCGTCGGGCCTGGCGCGACCGCTGGTCGAATCTCTGGAATGCGACGCCGTGATGCGCAACCACGACATCGACTCGATCATCAAGCAGCCGCCGGGCGGGTTGACCAGCTACCGGCAGGCAGTCGTCACGGCCCTGGACCGCGCCGGGCGGGGCCTGCCAGGTGCGACGTGGGCGTCGCTGCAGTCCCAGCCCGCTGACCAGTTGCCCAGCGACCCGGACTGGGCCGGCGAAATCGTCTTTACCGACGAGCGGACCTGCGTCACCTCGGCAGCACCCGGCGACGTGTGGAAGGCGGCGGAAAGCGCCATCACCGAAGCGCAGGGGCAGAGATTCCCCGTTTTCCCCGTCGGGCCGCGCCGCGGGCACGCGGCACAACGCTGGACCGTCGTGGAGAGCGAACCCGGTGTCAAGCTCCGGTTGCAGGCCGAAGTGCGGTCTCCCGCGCGGGCCTGGCTGGAGATCAGCGTCACCCCGCAGGAAGGCGGCGGCAGCAAGTACACCCAGCGGGCAGTGGTGTTCCCGAATGGCATCGCCGGGCGGTTGTACTGGTTGCTGCTGCTGCCCGTGCACCGCGCCGCGTTACGCGCGCTCGCCGGCAACATCACCGCCGCTTAGACGGCGCTAGACACCGAACATCGGCGGCAGCACCAGCACCATGATCAGGCCCCACACGAAATGGGTCAGCATCGGCGCCAGAATCCCGCCGGTCGCCCGGCGCTGCAAGGCATTCACCGTGCCCAGGATTATCCCGGCGAACCCCAGCATCGGATTTCCGGCAGCCATCGTCGCCAGCACATAGAGAACCGTCGAGATCACCAGTGGATGGTGCCGGCACAACGCCGTATAGAGCGCACCTCGGAAGAACGTCTCCTCCGCAACGCCGTTGACCACCGTGATCAGCACGACGAGCAGAAACGAACCCTGATTTGCATACAGCAGCACGCGGGTGATCAAGGACGCCACCGGTGTGATCTCCCGGACGATCAGCGCGCCCACTATGAACACGCCGCCGAGCAGCAAACCGGTGGCGATCCCGGTGATCACCGGACGTTGGTTGCGACCGCGCCAACAGATGCCGCCCAGGTGCAGCGGCCCGGAAAGGAACGCACCGAGAAACCAGACCGCCGCCAGCGTCAGGGTCAGCCAATAGAAGGCCGGATCACCTGGTTTGGTTCGCAGCGAGAAGCCCAAAACCGCGGCACCGATCACCAGGGTTATCGCCACAATGATGCGTCGGCGCCGTATGACGCGAGGCGATTCGTGGTGTGGCACAGCCACATTGGTGATCGCGCGACGGAATTCTTGGAACGGCGAAGTGGCGTGCGGGGGTGCGCAGTTGGCAGCGGTCGGCTGACTCATGCAGGGCGTACCTTCGGGGCCAAGGACAGCAGCAGGTCGAGATAGGTGCGCACCGCCCCAGCCACCGGCCCCGGAACGATGTTCACCAGCCCCAGAGTGTGACGCGCGAAGGGTGGCGTGATCATGCGGGCTAGCCTACGGATGCGCAGCGCGTCACCGCCGGCCCATCCCGGGTCGGTGTCGGCCAGGTCGTGCGGATCGGCCAAGGCATCCACCGGCCGCGCCGCGCGCTTCGTGCCGGCGATCGCCAGCGCCATGGATTCGTCCACACCCAACAGGCCGCCCGGCGGGTCGGGCACCACACCTTGCAGCCCACTGCCGGACGCTTTCATCGGATGATCCAGCGACTCCACCAGGTCTCCCGCCAGACCCGGTGGCACGGGCAGCGCAAGCGCTGTCACCCGGGACGCCAGCGCGGTGTTGATACCCACGACCGGCAACGCCGCTCGCCACCGTCCGGAATTGCGCGCGTAGGCCTTGTACAACCCCCGATAGGACGTGGTTTCCGGCCCGGCAATGTCGTAAGCACCCGCAGGCACCAGGTCGGCGTCGGCCGCCGCAACCAGGTAGTGCAGCACATCGCGGATGGAGATCGGATCGATCGGGTTCTCCATCCAGCTCGGCATCGGCATCACCGGGAACCGGTCCGCCACGTAGCGCAGCATCTCGAACGACGTCGACCCGGCGCCGATGATGATCGCCGCGCCCAACCACACCAGTTCGGGACCGTCCGCCACGTTCAGCGCCTCGGCCACCTCGGCCCGGCTGGTCAGGTGTTCAGACAGTGCCTCGTCGTCCGGCACGAAGCCACCGAGGTAGACGATGCGGCGCACACCAGCCTCCTTGGCGGCGGCCGCCATGTTTGCCGCTGCCTTACGGTCGGCATCGCGGAAATCGGCTTGCCCGATCCCGTGCACCAGGTAGTAGACCAACTCGACGGGGTCGCCGGTGTTCTCCGCGGTGGTGAAGGCCGCGTTCAGCGACACCGGGTCGGCGGCGTCAAGCGCGACGGCGGTGACATCGTCGTACCAGCCGAAGTTCTTGAGGCGAGCCAATTTCCGGCTGGCGACCACCACCTCGTGGCCTTCGGCCAGCAACGCTGTGACCAACCGCGAACCGATGTATCCGGTGGCTCCTGTCACCAGAATTCGCATATCTTCCAACCTAACCGTCGACGATCTCTTGGGACAGTTAGGTACCCCGGTCGCAGCCGCTACAAATCTGCGCAGGTCAGCGCGGTACTTGAACTCATCCGAAGGCGGTGTCGTCACCCCCGTATGGCTAGTAGCTGCACAATGTCAGGGTTGAATCCGGCCGTGGCCGGCGTCGCCGTCAAGTTCCCGCGCCACCTGCACAGTCAGGAAGACACCGTCGCCGCGCTGACCGACTTCGCAGGCCCGGAGTTCAAGCGGTTCGCCCTGCGCAGCGGTGTCGAGTCTCGCCACACCGCGCTGCCGCTGTCGCGCTATTCGGAACTCAGCGGCTTCACCGAGGCGAACGACGCCTTCGTCGAGGTCGCGCTCGACCTGGCCGAGCAGGCGCTCCTGGAAGCACTGCGGAAGGCCGACGTCGAGCCGTCGGAGGTTGACATCGTGTTCTCCACGACTGTTACCGGACTGGCCGTCCCGACGCTGGAGGCGCGCCTGGCCTCGCGAGTGGGACTGCGTCAGGACGTCAAACGGGTCCCACTGTTCGGCCTCGGCTGCGTGGCAGGTGCCGCCGGTGTCGCGCGGATGCACGATTACCTGCGCGCATTTCCCGACCAGGTGGGCGTGTTACTGGCAGTCGAATTATGCTCGCTGACCATTTAACGGGAAGATATCTCCGTGGCCAATCTGGTGGCTTCGAGCTTGTTCGGCGACGGCGCGGCCGCCGTCGTTACCAAGGGCGCTCATCGGGCGACCGGCGGCGGCGTGCGCCCCAGGGTCCTTGCGACCCGCAGCCGCATCTATCCCGACACCGAGGGGGTGATGGGGTGGAACATTGGCACCGACGGCTTCCGGATCGTGCTGTCGGTCGATGTCGCGACCGTGACCGAGAAGTACCTGGGTGACGACGTCCGCAACTTCCTCGGCGATCACGGTCTGACTACCGCCGACGTGTCCACCTGGGTATGCCATCCCGGGGGCCCCCGGGTGATCGAGGCGGTAGAGAAGGGGCTCGGCCTGCCCGCTGATGCCCTGGACCATACCCGAGAGTCATTGCGCCACAACGGCAATTTGTCCTCGGTGTCGGTGCTGGACGTGCTGGGTGCCAACATGGCCGACCCGCCGCCGCCCGGCTCGATCGGGCTGATGATCGCCATGGGTCCGGCGTTCTGTTCCGAATTGGTGTTGCTGCTGTGGTGAACACCATGTATTACCTGCTGATCGGAATCGTCGTGCTGGAACGACTAGCGGAGCTGGTGGTTTCCCGGCGCAACGCACGATGGTCATTTACCCAGGGCGGCAGGGAATTTGGCCGTCCGCACTATGTGGTGATGGTGATCCTGCATGCCGCGCTTCTGGTGGGCTGCCTGGTCGAACCGGCGGCACTGCACCGGCCGTTCCTACCGTGGCTCGGCTGGCCGATGTTGGTCGTGGTCGGGCTGTGCCAGGTTCTGCGGTGGTGGTGCATCACGTCGCTGGGCAAGCGGTGGAACACCCGGGTGATCGTGCTCCCCCACGAACCCTTGGTGAAGCGGGGCCCCTACCGGTTCCTGCATCATCCGAATTATGTTGCGGTAGTGGCCGAAGGCGTCGCGTTGCCGCTAGTGCACACCGCATGGTTGACGGCACTGTGCTTCACGCTGGCCAACGCCGCCTTGCTGACGGTACGGCTACGCGTGGAGAACTCGGCGTTGGGCTACACATGACCGATTACGACGCCGACCTGCTCGTCGTCGGTGGCGGGCCGGGCGGTCTCGCCACCGCGCTACAGGCTCGCCAGCAAGGGCTTTCGGTGCTGGTGGCCGAGCCACGGGAGACCCCGATCGACAAGGCGTGCGGCGAAGGGCTGATGCCTGGCGGCCTGGCCGAACTCACCTCGCTCGGCGTCGACCCGGTCGGCATGAACTTTCGCGGGATCGCCTATATCAGCGAGCATCGGCGGGCTGAGGCGCGGTTTCGCACCGGTCCCGGCCGGGGGGTGCGACGCACCACGCTGCACGCAGCGTTGGCGGCGCGCGCCAAAGAGCAAGACACCGAATGGATCCGGACAAAGGTGACCACCGTTGCGCAAGATGCCGTCGGGGTGATGGCCGCGGGCGTGCGCACCAGGTGGCTGGTGGGTGCCGATGGCCTGCATTCGGCGGTCCGGCGCGCAGTCGGGATCACGGCGACGACCGGCACCCCGCGCCGGCACGGGTTGCGCTGGCACTACCGGGTGCCGGCGTGGTCGGAGTTCGTCGAAGTCCATTGGTCGCGCTGGGGCGAGGCATACGTGACGCCGGTGGAACCGGATCTGGTGGGGGTGGCCATCCTGTCCCGGCAACGGCCGGAGATCGACTGGTTCCCTTGGCTGGCAAAGCATTTGGACGGTAGCCGGGGGCAGGCCCGCGGTTGCGGTCCGCTGCGGCAGGTGGTGTCGCGCCGCGTCGCCGGCCGGGTGCTGCTGGTCGGCGACGCCGCAGGTTACGAGGATGCGCTGACCGGTGAAGGCATCAGCCTCGCGGTCAAGCAGGCGGGCGCAGCGGTCCGCGCGATCGTCGACGATGCACCGCAGTCATACGAGCGGGCATGGCACCGCGTGACCCGCGACTACCGGTTACTCACCCGCGGGTTGGTACTGGCCAGCACACCGCTTGCTGCGCGCCGTGCCATCGTGCCGGCATGTGCCGCCCTGCCGCCCCTATTCCGTTGGGGCGTCAACATGTTGGCGTCTTAGCTAACGCGCCTTCCAGACCGGCTCGCGCTTCTCAGCGAACGCCAGCGGCCCTTCACGGGCGTCCTCGGAGCGAATCAGCGTCCGCATTTCGCGCATGGTGCGCTCCCAGCCCACTTCTTCGGCGGCGATGACGCCGTCATCGACGCCATAGGCGATGCGCTTGCTTGCCTGCACCGACAACGGCGCATTCCCGGTCACCCGCGAGGCCAGCGCCAGCGCCGCGTCCAGCACCGAGCCGTCGGTGACCTCGTTGATCAGTCCCCATTCGAGGGCCTTGGTTGCGCTCAGCGGCTCGCCGGTCATCAGCAGTTCCATCGCCACCTTGCGGGGCAACTGCTCCACGATCCGGAATACGCCACCGGCCGCGGCGATCAGACCTCGCTTGACCTCCGGCAATCCGAACTGCGCGCGCTCAGCAGCCACCACCAGGTCACTGGCCAGCGCCAGCTCGGTGCCACCGCCCAGCGCGGTGCCGTTGACCGCGGCAATGGTGGGCTTGTCGATGAAATGGTGGACATAACCCGCGAAGCCCCACTCGGGGCGATCCGGATGGTAGATGTTCTCCCGCCGCGAGATCGCCTTGAGATCTGCCCCGGCGCAGAAGGATTTGTCTCCGGCGCCGGTGATGACGACCGCCCGCACCTCGGGATCCTGCTGCGCCTGGTCGAGCGCGTCGCCGACGGCGATGCTGACGGCGCCGTTGACGGCGTTGCGCGCCTCGGGCCGGTTGATCGTAATGATCAGCACATTCCCGCGACGCTCAGTTAGCGCGCCAGGAGCTTCGTCCGAAGACTGCGTCACAGGAGCTCGAGGATGGTCGCGTTGGCCTGACCACCGCCCTCGCACATCGTCTGCAGGCCGTAACGAATTCCCTTGTCCCGCATGTGGTACAGCAGCGTGGTCATGATCCGCGCGCCGGAACCGCCGAGCGGGTGGCCGAGCGCGATCGCACCGCCGTTGGGGTTCAGCTTGTCCGCGTCGGCACCGATGTCCTTGAGCCAGGCCAGCGGAACGGGCGCGAACGCCTCGTTGACCTCGTAGGCGCCGATGTCGCCGATGGACAATCCGGAGCGCTTGAGCACCTTCTGGGTGGCGGGGATGGGCGCGGTCAGCATGATGACCGGGTCGGCTCCGGCCAGGGTGGCGGTGTGCACCTTGGCAATCGGCTTCATGCCGAGTTCCTTGGCCTTCTCAGCCGACATGAACAGCAGGGCGGCCGAACCGTCGGAGATCTGCGAGGAGTTGCCCGCGTGAATCACGCCGTCCTCTTTGAATGCCGGCTTCAGCGAGGCCATCTTCTCCATCGGGGTGCCGCGCCGAATACCCTCGTCCTTGAGCACGACGTTGCCATCCGAATCCTTGATGCCCACGATCTGGTCATCGAAGGCGCCGGAATCCTGTGCGGCAGCGGCCTTTTCGTGTGAGTCGAGGGAGAACTGGTCGAGGGTGACACGGTCCAGGCCCCACTGCTCGGCGATCATCTCCGCGCCGATGCCCTGATTCGGAATCTTGCCCTCGTAGCGGGACAGGAAGTTCTCCGGGTACGGCCGCCCACCGTTTGCGAGCGAGGCGCCCATGGGTGTGCGCGACATCGACTCGACGCCGCCGGCGACGACCACGTCGTAATGACCGGCCACCACGCCGGCCGCCGCGAAGTGCACGGACTGCTGGCTGGAGCCGCACTGCCGGTCCACGGTCACACCGGGAACCGTCTCCGGCCAGCCGGCCGTCAGCAGCGCGGTGCGGCCGATGTCGAGCGCCTGCTCGCCGGCCTGCATGACGCAACCCCAGATGACGTCGTCGACCAGCTCGGGGTCGATACCCGCTCTGGTGACCAATCCATTGAGTACCTGCGCCGATAGCTCGGCTGGGTGCACTCCGGACAAGCCGCCGTTGCGCTTGCCGATCGGCGAACGCACTGCCTCGACGATGACTGCTTCAGCCATGTGATGTCTCCTTTGACACGTTTGAGTTACCTCGATTGTCAACCAAGGGGTTGGCCGGTGCAGGGGCGGGGTGCCACTTAGCTATGGAACCTATGCTTTCGATGCTTTCGCGACGTGGCGGTTTCGTTGGCCGGCACCCGAGAAGCTGCTGGCACCCGACGACGACGAACCTAATTGACGTCAAGCGAAGCGCCGAGCTTGACTCTCCCGCAACGGGAGACTTCACAATGAGCCGGTGACCACCGTTTTGTCGATTGGCGACTTTTCCCGGATGACGCAGTTGTCCGTCAAGACGCTTCGCCACTATCACGACGTCGGCCTGCTCGAACCGCATCGTGTCGATCCGGCCACCGGCTACCGGTACTACTCCACCGACCAGGTGCCGGCCGCTCAGGTCATCCGCCGATTACGCGACCTCGGCATGCCGCTGGCTGACGTGCGCGCGGTCCTCGTCTCCGCACCGGCCGACCGCAATGCCCTGATCAGCGCTCACCTGGAACGATTCGAAAACCAGCTTGCGGCAACGCGTAGCGCGGTGGAATCGCTGCGGGCCATTCTGCAAGTGCCAAAGCGTGATTCGCGCATCGAGCACCGCACCGTCGCCGCGACACCGACCGCCGCGATCACTGGGAGGGTCGATCGCGACGACCTGCTGCCCTGGTGGCAAGGCGCGGTCGGCGAACTGCGAGCGAGGGTGCAGGCCGACCGACGGCTCACGCCAACCGGGTCGCTCGGGGCGTTGTTCGACTTCGACATCTTCGCCGACGACCGTGGCGAAACTACCGTTTTCATTCCGGTCGACGGCGAGGTGCGACGGATCGGGCGGGTGGTGCCGCTGATCGTTCCGGCGGCCGAATTGGCGGTCATCTCGCACCACGGCCCACATGACGACGTCGACATCCACTACAGCGCGCTCGGAGAGTACGCGACCCGACACGAAATCAGCATCGAAGCTCCGCTGCGGGAGTACTACCAGCGATTCACATGGGACACTGACGATTCCACGCAATGGGTCACCTCGCTGTGCTGGCCCATCTTCCGGGCCGCCGCGTGAACGCGCTACAGGCCCGGCGTGCCGTCGTCACCGGCGGCACCAAAGGGACCGGCGCGGCAGTGACGGCGTGGCTGCGGTCTCGAGGAGCTCACGTCACCGCGGTGGCACGACATCGCGGCGCCGAGGCAGACGACTTCATCGCCGCGGACCTCACCTCGCCGACAGGAGTAGAGGAGGTGGCCGCTCAGATCCGCGAACGCGGCGGTCTCGAGATCCTTGTGCATGTCGCCGGAGGATCCGGGGCACCGCCGGGTGGTTTCGCCGCACTCGACGATTCGCACTGGGCCGATGAGCTCAACCTCAACCTGCTGGCGGCGGTCCGCCTGGACCGTGCATTGCTGCCGATGATGATCGAGGCGGGTTCGGGTGCGGTCGTGCACGTCGGCTCGATCCAGAGCCGGATGCCACTGTTCGATGGCACTCTGGGATACGCCGCGGCCAAGGCCGCGCTGCGC
This sequence comes from Mycobacterium asiaticum, assembly GCF_001673315.1. GTDB lineage: Bacteria > Actinomycetota > Actinomycetes > Mycobacteriales > Mycobacteriaceae > Mycobacterium > Mycobacterium asiaticum_B. Next base: position 12,417 of record NZ_LZLQ01000127.1, read on the forward strand.
GCATACAGCAAGGGGTTGGCGAACGAGCTGGCCTCCAAGGGTATTCGCGTCAACACGGTGTCGCCCGGATTCATCCAGACCGAGGCGGCCGAGGGCCTCATCGACCGGCTCGCTGGTGAGAACGGCGACCGCGAAGCCGCTCTGCGCTCGCTGATGAGCGCGCTCGGCGGCATCCCGCTGGGTCGGCCCGCCAGGCCCGCCGAGGTCGCCGAGGTCGTCGGCTTCCTCGTCTCCGATGCCGCCGCGTCGGTGGTTGGTGCCGACATAGTCGTCGACGGCGGCACCGTGCCGACGATCTGAAGCATCAGAGCATAGCGGGCTATACGTTGCGGCGCAGCGAATTACGAGCCGGCCGGGTAGCCCACGGACTTGATCTCGGTGTACTGGTCGAAGCCCGCCACACCGTTCTGACGTCCCACGCCGCTGTACTTGTACCCGCCGAAGGGTGCGTCAGCACCGTAGGGAGCGCCACCATTGGCGCTCATGAAGCCGGCTCGGATCCGGCGCGCCACCGCCAGCGAGTGTTCCACCGAGCCCGACATGACGTTGCCCGCGAGACCGTACCTGCTGTCGTTGGCAATCCGGATCGCATCTTCCTCGTCGTCGAACGGGATGACCGCTAGCACCGGGCCGAAGATCTCTTCTTGGGCGATAGTCATCGAGTTGTCGACATCGGTGAATAGCGTTGGGCGGACGAAGAATCCCTTGTCGAATCCCGTTTCGGCGTCCGGTCCGCCGACCAGCGCGGTGGCCCCCTCTTCGACACCCTTGCGGATGTAGCCCATCACGCGATCCCGTTGCCGCTCGGAGATTACGGGTCCGCAAAGGGTTCCGGGGTCCTGCGGGTCACCGCAGGTGACGTTCTCGTAGATGCTCTTGAGGATCGCGACACCCTCGTCATAGCGGGACCGCGGCAGCAGCATCCGGGTCGGGTTCGCACACCCCTGCCCCGCGTGCATGCACGGCGCGATTCCAATAGCGCAGGCCATGCCGAAATCGGCGTCTTCCAGAACGATCGTGGCGGATTTCCCGCCGAGTTCCAGGAACAGCCGCTTCATGGTGGCGGCGCCCTTTTCCATGATCCGCTGCCCCACCACCGTCGAACCCGTGAACGAGATCAGATCGACCTTGGGCGACAGCGTGAGTTCTTCGCCCACGAAGTGATCCGATGCGGTGACGACGTTGACCACACCCGCTGGGATGTCGGTCTTTTCGGCGATCAGCCGGCCCAGGCGGGTCGCGTTGAACGGGGTGTTGGGCGCCGGCTTGAGCACCACCGTGTTGCCGGTGCCCAGGGCTTGTCCGAGCTTGTTGATGGTGACCTCGAACGGGAAATTCCACGGCACGATGGCACCGACCACGCCGACGGGCTCCCGAAACACCTTGATAGACGTGTTCGCGCCGGTCAGGCTGACGACGCGGTCGCTGAGGTCGGTTTCCCAGGCGTACTCGTCGATCAGCCTGGCGGGATACTTCAGTCCGTCTTGCAGCGGGGCATCCAGCTGGGGGCCGAAGGTGATCGCCCGGGGCGAGCCGACTTCGAGGATCAGCTCCTCGCGCAGCTCTTCCTTCTCCTCCTCGATGGCATCGTGCAGCTGCAGCAAGCAGCGCTTGCGCAATTCCTTGTTGGTCGACCAGTCGGACTCATCGAAGGCGCGCCGCGCGGCATCGATGGCCCGGTGCATGTCCTCTTTCGATGCGTCGGCAACCTCACCGAGCGGCTCCTCGGTGGCCGGGTTGATGTTGGTGAAGGTGCCGGCCTGACCGTCGACGAGCTTGCCGTCGATCATCATCTTCGGCTCGAACCGGACCTTTACAGTGTCAGCCATATGTGTCACTCTCTTTGGACTCGTTGAGGACTCTACGGAGAGCCTTACTGGAAACTAGCCGATTGGCAAGTTGCAACTTCGAACACCCCTACTGGGGGTCGAATAACACCAAATAATCCACAACGCCCAACACCACCGGCCGGCAATACCGCTGACAGTTCGGCGGGTCAGCGGCACACTCGACGCCAAGTCAGACCCCCTGGCCCCACGAACGGCGGACGATCGAATCGTTTATCGCTCAACAAAATCGGGACTAAGTGCCGGTCAGCACCGGTGCGG
>NZ_LZLQ01000128.1 GCF_001673315.1 Mycobacterium asiaticum
GCGAAAATCCGCAACCCGCACAGCCAGGCGTCACCTGCCGGGCACCGGCATGACGACGACGGAACTGCCCGCCCCGGTAGCGGTGACCCCTCCGCTGCCCACTCGGCGCAATGCCGAATTGTTGCTGTTGTGCTTCGCCGCGTTGATCACCATCGCCGCGCTGTTCATGGTGGAGGCCAACCAGGAACGTGGCCTGCACTGGGACCTGACCACCTACGGTCTGGGCTTCCTGACGCTGTTCGGGATCGCCCACTTGACCCTGCGGCGGTTCGCGCCGTACACCGACCCGCTGTTGCTGCCGGTGGTGGCGCTGCTCAATGGGCTCGGACTGGTGATGATCCACCGACTTGACTTGGTGGACAAGGAAGTTGGCCGCCACGGCCACCCCAGCGCGAACCAGCAGATGCTGTGGACTCTGGTCGGTGTGACCGCGTTCGCGCTGGTGGTGGGCCTGCTCAAGGATCACCGTCAGCTCGCGCGCTACGGCTATATCTGCGGGTTGACGGGGTTGATCTTCCTGGTGATCCCCGCGCTGTTGCCGGCCGCGCTGTCCGAGCAGAACGGCGCGAAAATCTGGATCCGCTTGCCGGGCTTCTCGATTCAGCCCGCGGAGTTCTCCAAGATTCTGCTGCTGATCTTCTTCTCGTCGGTTCTGGTGGCCAAGCGCAACCTGTTCACCAGCGCCGGCAAGCATTTGATGGGCATGACCCTGCCGCGCCCGCGCGACCTGGCCCCGTTGCTGGCCGCCTGGGTGATGTCGGTGGGCGTGATGGTGTTCGAGAAGGACCTCGGCACGTCACTGCTGTTATACGCGTCGTTTCTGGTGGTGGTGTACCTGGCCACGCAGCGATTCAGTTGGGTCGTGCTCGGCCTGGTGCTGTTCGCCGCCGGAAGCGTGGTGGCCTACTATCTCTTCGCTCACGTCCGGGTCCGGGTGCAGACATGGCTGGACCCGTTCGCGGACCCCGACGGCAGCGGATACCAGATGGTGCAGGCGCTGTTCAGCTTCGCCACCGGCGGCATCTTCGGCACCGGGCTCGGCAACGGCCAGCCCGACACGGTGCCGGCCGCCTCGACCGACTTCATCATCGCCGCGTTCGGCGAAGAGCTCGGACTGGTCGGGCTGGCCAGCATCCTGATGCTGTACACCATCGTCATCATCCGGGGCATGCGCACCGCGATCGCGACCCGCGACAGCTTCGGCAAGCTGCTGGCTGCGGGCCTTGCGTCCACGCTGGCGATTCAGCTGTTCATCGTCGTCGGCGGTGTCACCAAACTCATCCCGCTGACCGGCTTGACCACGCCCTGGATGTCCTACGGCGGATCTTCACTGCTGGCCAACTATGTGCTGCTGGGCATCCTGGCCCGCATCTCCGACGGTGCCCGGCGCCCGCTGCGCACCCGCCCGCGACAGAAGTCGCCGATCGCGGCAGCCAGCACCGAGGTGATCGAGCGCGTATGAACACCTCGCTGCGCCGGATCTCGGTGACCGTGATGGCGTTGATCGTTTTGCTTCTGCTCAACGCCACGATGACGCAGGTCTTCACCGCCGACGGGTTGCGTGCCGACCCACGCAATCAGCGGGTCCTGCTCGACGAGTACTCACGGCAGCGCGGCCAGATCATCGCCGGGGGGCAACTCCTGGCTTATTCGGTGGCCACCGACAGCCGGTTCCGTTTTCTGCGGGTATATCCCAACCCCGCTGTGTTCGCGCCGGTCACCGGCTTCTACTCGCTGCGGTATTCCAGTGCGGGTCTGGAACGCGCCGAAGACCTGCTCCTCAATGGATCCGACGAGCGGCTGTTCGGCCGTCGGCTGGCCGATTTCTTCACCGGGCGCGACCCTCGCGGCGGCAACGTCGAGACCACCATCAACCCGCGCATTCAGCAGGCCGCCTGGGATGGCCTGCAGCAAGGGTGCGGCGGGCGGCCCTGCAAGGGTGCCGTGGTGGCCATCGAGCCCTCGACCGGGAAGATCCTGGCCCTGGTGTCGTCGCCGTCCTATGACCCCAACCTGCTGGCGTCGCACAACGCCGAGGTGCAGGCCCGGGCCTGGCAGCAACTGCGGGACGACCCGGACGCCCCGCTGGTCAACCGGGCGATCTCGGAAACCTATCCGCCCGGGTCGACCTTCAAAGTGATCACCACAGCCGCTGCGTTGCAGGCCGGAGCCACCGAAAGCCAGCAGCTGACCGCGGCGCCAACCATCCCGCTACCGGACAGCACCGCCAATCTGGAGAATTACGGCGGCACTGCGTGCGGCTCCTCGCCGACGGTGCCGTTGAGTGAGGCGTTCGCGAAATCGTGCAACACCGCATTCGTTCAACTGGGCCTTTTGACCGGCGCGGACGCCCTGCGCAGCATGGCGAAGGCCTTCGGTCTGGACAGCTCACCTGAGCCGATTCCGCTGCAGGTCGCCGAATCGACGGTGGGCCCCATCTCCGACGGTGCCGCACTGGGCATGACCAGCATCGGCCAGAAGGACGTGGCGCTCACCCCGCTGCAGAATGCGCAGGTCGCCGCGGCCATCGCCAATGGCGGCATCATGATGCAGCCGTACCTGGTAGAGAGTCTCAAGGGTCCGGACCTGTCCAATATCAGCACCACCGCCCCGTATCAGCAGCGCCGCGCGGTGTCGCCGCAGGTCGCCGCTAAGCTAGCAGAGCTGATGGTCGGCGCCGAGAAACTCGCGCAGCAGAAAGGGGCGATCCCCGGCGTGCAGATCGCATCCAAGACGGGCACCGCAGAGCATGGCACCGATCCGCGACATACGCCACCTCATGCGTGGTACATCGCCTTCGCACCCGCGCAGGCGCCGAAGATTGCCGTGGCCGTGTTGGTAGAGAATGGCGCCGATCGTCTGTCCGCGACCGGGGGTGCATTGGCTGCGCCGATCGGGCGGGCAGTGATCGAGGCTGCTTTGCAAGGGGGACCATGAGTCCAAGAGTTGGGGTGACGCTGTCAGGCCGATACCGCCTGCAGCGGCTCATCGCCACTGGTGGCATGGGCCAGGTGTGGGAGGCGGTGGACAGCCGGCTGGGCCGGCGCGTCGCGGTCAAAGTGCTCAAGCAGGAGTTCTCCCAAGACCCTGAGTTCATCGAACGGTTCCGTGCCGAGGCGCGCACCACCGCAATGCTCAACCATCCCGGAATCGCTCAGGTGCATGACTACGGCGAAAGCGCGATGGACGGGGAGGGCCGCACGGCCTACCTGGTGATGGAGTTGGTCAACGGCGAACCGCTGAATTCGGTGATCAAACGCACCGGCCGGCTGTCGCTGCGGCACGCCCTGGACATGCTCGAGCAGACCGGTCGCGCGTTGCAGGTCGCACATGCCGCCGGCCTGGTGCACCGCGACGTGAAGCCGGGCAACATCCTGATCACGCCGACCGGGCAGGTGAAGATCACCGACTTCGGCATCGCCAAGGCCGTCGACGCCGCTCCGGTGACCCAGACCGGCATGGTGATGGGTACCGCCCAGTACATCGCACCCGAGCAGGCCCTCGGCCACGATGCGACACCGGCCAGTGACGTGTACGCGCTGGGCGTCGTTGGCTACGAGGTGGTTTCGGGTAAGCGGCCGTTCGCCGGGGACGGCGCGCTGACGGTGGCGATGAAACACATCAAGGAGCCGCCGCCGCCGTTGCCGGCCGACTTGCCGCCCAACGTCCGCGAACTCATCGAGATCACCCTGGTCAAGAACCCCAGCCAGCGCTACCGCAGCGGGGGACCGTTCGCCGACGCGGTGGCCGCGGTGCGGGCCGGTCGCCGGCCGCCCCGGCCCAGCCAGTCGCCACCGCCCGGGCGGGCGGCACCGGCAGCCATTCCGTCGGCCACACCGGCCCGGATTGCGCCCGCGCCGGCCACCCGCAGCACGGCGCCGCGCCGGGCAGCCAGCGGGCACCGGCCGCCACCGGCCCGCCGCACGTTCTCTTCGGGTCAGCGCGCGTTGCTGTGGGCCGCCGGGGTGCTCGGAGCGCTGGCGATCATCATCGCCGTGCTCATCGTGATCAACTCGAAGGCGGACACTCAGCAGCAGCCGGCGCCGCCGACCGTGACGAATACCGGTAGTGCCCCCGCCGCGGGCATCGGGCCTGGTCCGGGCATCGTTGTGAATTGGACGGATCGTACGGAAACGGGTAATCCTCGACTACGCCCGGCGCCGGCCCTACTCGAGATTGTGCGATGACCACCCCTCAGCATCTGTCCGACCGTTACGAACTAGGTGACATCCTCGGTTTCGGGGGCATGTCCGAAGTTCACCTGGCCCGCGATGTGCGCTTGCATCGCGACGTCGCGGTCAAGGTGCTGCGCGCGGACTTGGCCCGGGATCCCAGCTTTTACCTGCGGTTCCGCCGGGAGGCGCAGAACGCCGCAGCGTTGAATCACCCCGCGATCGTCGCGGTCTACGACACCGGCGAAGCCGAGACCCCGGCCGGCCCGCTGCCCTACATCGTGATGGAGTACGTCGACGGCGTCACCCTGCGCGACATCGTGCACAACGACGGCCCCATGCCCCCCAAGCGGGCCATCGAGGTGATCGCCGACGCCTGCCAAGCGCTGAACTTCAGCCACCAGAACGGCATCATCCATCGCGACGTGAAGCCGGCCAACATCATGATCAGCTCCGCCAACGCGGTGAAGGTGATGGACTTCGGCATCGCCCGGGCAATCGCCGACAGCGGTAACAGCGTCACCCAGACCGCGGCGGTGATCGGCACCGCGCAGTACCTGTCACCCGAGCAGGCCCGCGGGGATTCCGTGGACGCCCGCTCCGACGTCTACTCGCTGGGTTGCGTCCTGTACGAAATGCTCACCGGCGAGCCGCCTTTCACCGGTGATTCGCCGGTGGCGGTCGCCTACCAGCACGTGCGGGAAGACCCCACGCCACCGTCCGAGCGGCACGAGGGCATTTCACCCGACCTGGACGCTGTGGTGCTCAAGGCGCTGGCCAAGAACCCGGAAAACCGCTACCAGACCGCCGCCGAGATGCGGGCGGATCTGGTCCGGGTGCACAACGGCGAGGCACCCGAGGCACCCAAAATCCTCACCGGCGCCGAGCGCAAAGCTTTCATGACGTCTTCGGGCCATGGCGGCCCGCGCACCGACCCGTTGCCCCGCCAGAACTTCGACGCCACCGAAGGGGAGCGCAGCGTCGGCTCGGTGGGCCGCTGGGTGGCCGTGGTGGCCGTACTGGCGGTGCTGACCATTGTGGTCACCATCGCGATCAACACCTTCGGTGGCAGCACCCGCAGCGTCCAGGTGCCCGACGTGCGGGGGCAGGTGTCCGCCGACGCCATCGCCTCATTACAGAACAAGGGATTCCGGACGCGAACCCAGCAGAGACCCGACTCGGGGATTCCGCCCGACCACGTCATCAGCACCGACCCGGGTGCCAACACCTCGGTGGGCGCCGGTGATGAAATCACCATCAATGTCTCGACCGGCCCCGAGCAGCGGGAGGTGCCGGACGTGTCGTCGCTGACTTATTCCGAGGCGGTCAAGAAGCTCACCGCGGCGGGTTTCAGCAAGTTCAAGCAAGCCAATTCGCCGTCCACCCCGGACCTGGCGGGCAAGGTGATCGGGACCAACCCCCCGGCCAACCAGACATCGGCGATCACCAACCAGATCACGATCATCATCGGTTCCGGACCCGAGACGAAAGAGATTCCAGACGTCACCGGTCAGAGCGTTGACCTTGCCCAGCGCAACCTCACCGTTTACGGCTTCACCAAGTTCAGTCAGTCACAGGTGGACAGCACCAGGCCGGCGGGGGAGGTGATCGGCACCAATCCGGCTCGCGGACAGACGGTTCCGGTCGATTCGGTGATCGAGCTACAGGTGTCGAAGGGCAATCAATTCGTGATGCCCGACCTGTCCGGCATGTTCTGGACGGATGCCGAACCGCGGTTGCGCGCGCTGGGTTGGACCGGGGTACTGGACAAGGGGGCCGACGTCGATGCCGGCGGCGCCCAGCACAACAAGATCGTTTATCAGAATCCGGCGGCCGGCACCGGGGCGAACCGCGACGGCGTGATCACGCTGAAGTTCGGTCAGTAGCCGTCGGAGCGGGTTGGCCGGGGATGTGCGGCCGCACCGCCGTGAGGACCTCGTTCTCGAGCCGGCGCACCAGTGTGTCGTCACGCGCCCAGCCGCAGTAGGTGAGCCAGTTGGCCAGCATCCGGTGTCCGCCTTCGGTGAGGATCGACTCCGGGTGGAATTGGACGCCGTGGATCGGCAGTTCGGTATGCCGCACTGCCATGATGACCCCACTCTGGGTGTGGGCGATGGCCTGCAACTCGGCCGGCAGCGACTCGGGCAGGATGGTCAGGGAGTGGTACCGAGTCGCTGTGAAGGGATCCGGGAGCCCTTGCAGCACACCGTCATTGGTGTGCTGCACGCTGCTGGTCTTGCCGTGCAGCAACTCGGGTGCGCGGTCCACGGTGGCACCGAACGCAACGCCGATGGCTTGGTGACCGAGGCACACTCCCAGTAGCGGGGTGTGCGCGGTGGCACACGCGCGCACCAGGCTGATCGAGGCGCCCGCACGTTCGGGGGTGCCGGGGCCGGGGCTGAGCAGAACGCCGTCGAACTCCGCCGCGATCGTTTCGGGCTCACCCAGCCTGGCGTCGTCGTTGCGCCACACCGTCGCCTCGACGCCCAGTTGGCCCAGGTACTGGACCAGGTTGAACACGAAGCTGTCGTAATTGTCGACGACCAGGATCCGCACCGTGACAGGGTACCGTCCGTCTTGCCGTCCGCCCCAGCCCTGCCGTCGAGCCCGGGCCGTTGTCAGTAGCCGATCGGGCCCATCGGCTGGGCGTAGTGCAACCGGACCGGTTCGGCATAGCCGGCGACGGCGACGTCGGACTTGACGTCCTCGTGGTAGCCCAGCCCGAATCGGACCACGTACTGCTTGTAAAGCGTCACCAAGGGTGCGGCGGCGAGGGCGGTCTGCATGGCCGCGGCGTTGCCGATCGCGGTGATGGAATAGGGCGGACTGTAGGTGCGCCCGTTGAGTAGCAACGTATTGCCCACACAGCGCACTACCGAGGTGGCGATGATGCGCTGATCCTGCATCTGGATCGCCTCCGCGCCGGCACTCCACATGGCGTTGAGAACGCCGTCGATGTCCTGCTGGTGCACGACGAGATCATCTGGGGTGGCATCGCGGGGGAAGCGCCCGTTGGCGTCGCGCTGGGCGTCATCGAGGACCACCACCAAGCCCGGTCCATGGACGGCGCTCATGCTGGCCTCACCGGCCAGTTCGGCGGCCCGCCTGAGCATCGCCTGCAGCGCGGTGTCCGAGGAGCGGCCGTGGAATGCGTCGATTTTCCTGGTCAGTGCCTGCCGGTCGGAGTCCAGCCGACCCACCGAGTCGCGGGTCTCGCGGACCAGGTCGACCAGTCGCGGAGCATCGCTGCGGCGAATCTCCGCGCCGCCGGACACCCCGTGCGTGGCCGCCAGCAACAGGCCGGCCAACAGACAGACCAGCGGGACACCGAAACGCCACGGCGACTGTCGCCGATCGATCATCGTGTCTCCGGTTTCCTGGCATTCGAGCCGGGTGGGCTAGTCTCGTATCCGAGTTGTGCCTGCATGCAACCGTAATCGTTGCACCCGATACCAGAGGTAACAAATGCCCAAGTCCAAGGTCCGGAAGAAGAACGACTTCACCGTCAGCGCGGTCAGCCGTACGCCGGTGAAGGTGAAGGTCGGGCCCTCGAGCGTGTGGTTCGTTGCCTTGTTCATCGGGCTGATGTTGATCGGGCTCGTCTGGTTGATGGTGTTCCAGCTGGCTGCTTACGGCCCGCAGGCCCCGACCTGGTTGCACTGGATGGCCGAACTGGGTCCGTGGAACTACGCGATCGCCTTTGCTTTCATGATCACCGGCCTTTTGCTCACGATGCGCTGGCACTGAGCGGCTCAATCGGGATCGGCACGGGCAAAATGCATTCATCCTGTGACGGCTTTGTTTGCGCTCCAGCAACCTTCCGATCACCCAATCACACGCGTGTGATTCATCCCCACTGTTGATAGCGTCTGTGGATAACCGTATCCACCGTGGTAGGAGGGTACTGGTAGGCCATGCAGCAAACTGAATGGGCGCCGCATCCGGCAGGAATCGCTGGTTGCGGGCTTGCCGGTGTTTTGTTGGCTATCGCTGCTGTGACCCTGGTCACAGACCCGCCCGGCCGGGTCATCGCGGGCACCGCGGCAGCCGGTTTGATCTTGTTTGCCGGCGCGTCGTGGCGCGCGCGACCAAAGCTGGCAATCACACCGGACGGTCTGGTCTTACGGGGATGGTTCCGAACGGAGACATTGAGCCGGGACGTTATCGAAATCATCCGCATTTCCGAGTTCCGCCGCCACGCCCGCAGGGTTCGCCTGCTGGAGGTCGAAACGGTAGGAGGAGGATTGCGGATCCTGTCCCGATGGGACCTGGGCACCGACCCGTTGGAGGTGCTCGACGCCCTCACCGACGCCGGTTATGCCGGCCCGCGAAAGAAGGGCGCCCGCTAGCCTGCCTAGCCTGTCGCCCCGGGTTACCGGGGTACCCGGGTTACCCGGCCAGGCCGCGAGCGCGCGTGTCCGTCCAGCGACACGCCGCTGCGGCTGGCATTTGACGGCCGCTCGCGGGCCGAGCGTCAGGAGATGGTGATCGACTCGATAACGACGGGCTCAGTCGGGCGGTCGTTGCCGTCAGTGGCCGTCGAGGAGATCGTGTCGACGACCCCCTGCGAGTCCGCATCGATGACCTCGCCGAAAATCGTGTGGCGGCGGTTGAGGTGCGGGGTCGGTCCGACAGTGATGAAGAACTGCGAGCCGTTGGTGCCCGGGCCGGCGTTGGCCATCGCGAGCAGGTAGGGCCGGTCGAACTGCAACTCGGGGTGGAACTCGTCAGCGAACTTGTAGCCCGGACCACCGCGACCGGTCCCGGTCGGGTCGCCGCCCTGGATCATGAAGCCCCGGATCACCCGGTGGAACACCGCGCCATCGTAGAACGGTCCCGACGGCCCACCCGAGGCGTTCTCCGTCGAGTACTCCTTGGTGCCCTGCGCCAGGCCGACGAAGTTGGCGACGGTCTTCGGCGCGTGGTTGCCGAACAAGGCGACCTTGATGTCTCCGCGGTTGGTGTGCAGCGTGGCGGTAGCGGTCTGAATGGGGCTGTTAGTCACGGGATCACAGTCTGCCACTACCCGCGGCTCGGCCCGCAGCCGGTGTCGAGGGACTGCAAAGGTGCGGCGTGCACACAATCGGCCCGCAGGTGTCTTTAGGGTGGCAGTCTGTCCAAATAGGGACCGTCGATACAGGAGGAAGCGGCAGATGAGCGAGAAGGCGGAAGCCTCGTTGACCCCGCGCGAGCGACTCACTCGCGGCTTGACCTACTCGGCGGTGGGCCCGGTGGACGTGACCCGCGGCGTTGTGGGCCTCGGAGTCCAGTCGGCGAACTCGACCGCGACCGAGCTTCGCCGTCGCTACCGGGAGGGACGGCTGGCCCGGGAACTCGCGGCCGCGCAGGAATCCATCGGCCAGGAGCTGGCGGCGGCCCAGGAAGTGGTTGCCAACCTGCCGCAGCTGCTGCAGGAGGCCCGACGCAACCAGCGGCGCAGCAAGAAGCCGTGGCTGATCGCCGGCGCCGCGGGCGTGGTGGTGCTGGCCGGCGGGGCCGTCGCGTTCAGTGTGGTGCGGCGCTCGTCGCGCCCGGAGCCTTCGCCGCTCCCGCCAAGCGTGGACGTACAGCCGCGGCCGTAATCCCGACTAGCGGGTGCGGCCGTTGAATGGTGTGGCGCGCTGAATCTGTGGAGCCTAGGGGAATCGAACCCCTGACACCCGCCTTGCAAAGGCGGTGCTCTACCAACTGAGCTAAGGCCCCTCGTGGTGGTCAGGTGCTTGACCGGAGGTTGGATCGGGCGCCACGTGCCACACTTCGACGTCCCGCCGCGACCGCACCGCGGCCGCAGTCGCCGCACCTACGGCAGCGGCCGCTGCCAGCGGCAAGGTGAACTTCACACGACGTCTTGACGGGCACATGGTCGTGGGCCTAGGAGGACTCGAACCTCCGACCTCTTCGTTATCAGCGAAGCGCTCTAACCGCCTGAGCTATAGGCCCGTACTGCGCGTACGGCCGAGCGACGAGATTACCGCACTGGCCGCCCGACTCCCAAAACGCATCCACCTAGTCTCGGTCCGCCAGCGTCACTTCGATACCGCCGATCAGATCCGTCGTCAGGTTGTAGACGAACGCGGCGATGGTGGCCATGGCGGTCATCAGAACGATGTTGACCAATCCGATCAGCACGGCGCCGCCGAAGATGGTTCCGCTGGAGACAAGTTCACCGCTGCTGCCGCTGGTGTTGTTCAACAGGTCGCCCACGTTGCTGTTGAGCTTGGCCCACACGCCCATTCCGCCGAGCACCAGGTAGAGGAACGCGACCGCGATCATCCAGACGAAGAACAGCGCCACCGACAGCAGCAGCGACACCTTCAGGGTGCTCCACGGGTCGATGCGCCGGATCTGCATGTTCGCCCGAACCGGCCCGCGGGCACGTCGAGAGCCCACCTGCACCCGTGATTCGCGGGCTTCGCTGGCCGCCGCTCGACTGCCGGTCCCCGAGGAACTCGGGGTTTCCGCCGCCCGCTCAGTGGCGGGCTTGCGTTGCTCGCTGCGTTGCGACGCCCGCGGGATGGGACCGGACAGGTCCGGCAACTCGCTGGCGTAGGCCTCAGCAGGTGAGTTTTCGCTGCGCACGGGTGGGACCTCCGCCTGTGAAGTGGACGGTGCGGACGTACCGGTGATGAAGCGGTTCAGCCGAGCCTCCGATGAGGCAGGCGGCCGGACATCGGGGGGCAGATCGGTCGTTGGCCGGTGCCCTGATTGCGCCCCGGATTGCGGCCCGGGTTGTGATGAGGCCCGGGCCGCTCCGCGCTGCCAAGGCGGTGAATCCGCGGCATCCGGCACGCGGCCGGGACCGGTCGAGGCCCGGTGCGCTCCGGCACGTTCGGCCGCCCCGTCGCCGTTCGGGTTGTCACCCTGACTGGGGGCGCCCGGCTCGTTCGGTGAACTCACCCCGACTCCTAACGTGTGTACTCAAGTAGCTGAGTCTATGCCGGGATGACAGCGTGCCGATCCACCGCCCGGCTAGCTGGGCGGCGCCTCGTCACCGTCGACCTCCGCCTCGGCGCTCTCTTCGGCGTTCCGGGCGATGGCCAACAGGGTGTCACCTTCGCCGAGGTTCATCAGCCGCACACCCTTGGTCTGCCGTCCCGCCTTGCGTACCTGGCGGGCCGTGGTGCGAATGACACCGCCGACGGAGGTGATCGCGTACAACTCGCTCTCGTCGTCGACGATCAACGCGCCGACCAACCGTCCGCGTCGGCGGTCGTACATGATGGTCAGCACACCCTTGCCGCCGCGGCCCTGAACCGGGTATTCCTCGATTCCGGTGCGTTTGGCGTAGCCACCGGCGGTGGCGACCAGCAGGTAAGTGCCCTCTCGGACCACGTTGAGCGAGAGCAGCCGGTCGTCGGTGTTGAAGCGCATGCCTTGCACGCCGGAAGTGGCGCGGCCCATCGGGCGCAGCGCCTCGTCGGTGGCCGAGAAGCGGATGGATTGTCCGTTGGCCGACACCAACAGCAGGTCGTCGTCCGCCGAGCACAACACCGCACCGACGAGTTCGTCGCCGTCACGCAGGTTCACGGCCACGATCCCGCCCGAGCGGTTGGAGTCGAAGTCGGTCAGTCGCGACTTCTTGACCAGCCCGTTGCGGGTGGCCAGCACCAGGTAGGGCGCATCCTCGTAGCTCTTGATCTGGATGACCTGGGCGATGCGTTCCTCTGGTTGGAACGCGAGCAGATTCGCGACGTGCTGACCGCGCGCGGTGCGCAAGGCTTCCGGCAGCTCATAGGCCTTGGCCCGGTAAACCCGGCCCTGCGTGGTGAAGAACAGGATCCAGTCGTGGGTCGAGCACACAAAGAAGTGCCGCACGATGTCGTCCTGCTTGAGCCCGGCGCCCTGCACGCCTTTGCCGCCGCGCTTTTGGCTGCGATACAGATCGGTCTTGGTGCGCTTGGCGTATCCGGTTTCGGTGATGGTGACGACCACGTCCTCGCGGGCGATCAGATCTTCGTCGCTGACGTCGCCGTCGGCAGCGATGATCCGGGTACGACGGTCGTCGCCGTGCTTGTCGACGATCTCGCGAAGTTCGTCGCGCACGATGCCGCGCTGACGTTCCGGTTTGGCGAGAATGTCTTCCAGGTCAGCGATTTCGGCTTCGATCTTGGCCAGGTCGTCGATGATGCGCTGCCGTTCCAGCGCTGCCAGGCGGCGCAGCTGCATGTCCAGAATCGCTTGCGCCTGGATCTCGTCGATGTCGAGCAGTTCGATCAGACCCGCGCGGGCGATGTCGACGGTTTCCGACGCCCGGATCAACGCGATGACTTCGTCCAGCGCGTCGAGCGCTTTGACCAGACCGCGCAGAATGTGGGCCCGCTCGTTGGCTTTTCGCAACCGGTAGGTAGTGCGCCGGACGATGACGTCGAGTTGGTGTTCGACGTAGTAACGGATCATCTGGTCCAGTCGCAGGGTGCGCGGTACGCCGTCGACGATGGACAGCATGTTCGCGCCGAAGCTGGTTTGCAGTTGCGTGTGCTTGTAGAGGTTGTTCAGCACCACTTTGGCGACGGCGTCGCGTTTGATCTCGACGACGATGCGCAGTCCGACCCGGTCGCTGGACTGGTCCTCGATGTTGGAGATGCCGGCCAGCCGCCCGTCGCGGACCTGCTCGGCGATCGAGGTGATGAAGTTGTCGTGGTTGACCTGGTAGGGCAGTTCGGTGATGACCAGCGAGGTGCGGCCACGTGAATCTTCTTCGACCTCAACGACTCCGCGCATCCGGATGGAGCCGCGGCCGGTCTTGTAGGCATCGGAGATGCCGGCGGATCCGACGATCAATCCGGAAGTGGGGAAGTCGGGGCCTTTTACCCGCTCCATGACGGCGGACAGTGTCGCGCCCTCGTCGGCGTCGTAGTTCTCCAGGCACCAGAACACCGCCTCGGCCAGCTCGCGCAGGTTGTGCGGCGGGATGTTGGTGGCCATGCCGACCGCGATTCCACCCGAACCGTTGGCCAGCAGGTTCGGGAACCGGCTGGGCAGCACGGTCGGTTCCTGCACCCGGCCGTCATAGTTGGGAATGAAATCGACTGTCTCTTCGTCGATTTCACGCAACATCTCCATGGCGAGCGGCGTCAGGCGCGCTTCGGTGTATCGCATGGCGGCCGGCGGGTCGTTGCCCGGTGATCCGAAGTTGCCCTGCCCGTCGACCAGGGGGTACCGCAGCGACCAAGGCTGGGCCATTCGAACCAGGGTGTCGTAGATCGAGGCGTCACCGTGCGGATGGTAGTTACCCATCGTCTCGGCAACTGACCGGGCGGACTTGGCGTGACTGCGATCTGGCCGAAAGCCCGAGTCGTACATCGCGTACAGCACGCGCCGGTGCACTGGCTTGAGGCCGTCACGGACCTCTGGCAGGGCGCGGCCGACGATGACGCTCATCGCGTAATCGATGTAACTGCGCTGCATCTCGTGCTGGATGTCAACCGGTTCGATCCGGTCTACCGAGTCGTCTCCGGGCGGCAGCGTCGTGTCAGTCATCTAATCCTCGTCTGATAATCGAAGCGGACTGGTTCAGACATCCAGGAAGCGAACGTCTTTGGCATTGCGGGTGATGAAGCTGCGGCGTGCTTCGACGTCTTCGCCCATCAGGATGGAGAACAGCTCGTCGGCAGCAGCGGCGTCGTCGAGGGTGATCTGGCGTAAGACGCGGACCGACGGATCCATGGTGGTTTCCCACAACTCCTTGGCGTCCATTTCGCCGAGACCCTTGTAGCGCTGGATGCCGTCTTCTTTGTTGATTTTGCGCCCCGACTTGAGCCCCGCCTCCAGCAGGCCGTCACGTTCCCGGTCGGAGTAGGCGAACTCCGGTTCGCTGCGCTGCCACTTCAACTTGTACAACGGCGGTTGCGCCAGGAACACGTGGCCATGCTCGAGGAGAGGACGCATGAACCGGAACAGCAGGGTCAGCAACAACGTCGAAATGTGTTGTCCGTCAACGTCAGCGTCGGCCATCAACACGATCTTGTGGTAACGCAGCTTGCTGATGTCGAACTCGTCGTGAATGCCGGTACCCAGCGCGGTGATGATGGCCTGTACTTCGGTGTTCTTCAGCACCCGGTCGATGCGGGCCTTCTCGACGTTGATGATCTTGCCGCGCAGCGGAAGGATGGCCTGGAACATCGAGTCGCGGCCGCTCTTGGCCGAGCCGCCGGCCGAGTCACCCTCCACGACATACAATTCCGACTTGCGCGGGTCGGTGGAGCGGCAGTCGGCCAACTTTCCGGGCAGACCACCGAGGTCGGTGGCGCTTTTGCGCCGCACCAGCTCTCGGGCTTTGCGAGCTGCAAGCCGGGCTTGGGCCGACGATACCGCTTTGTTGACAACAGTTTTCGCCTCGGAAGGGTTCGCCTCGAACCAGTGGGTGAGTTGTTCGTTGCACACCTTCTGCACGAACGACTTCACCTCGGTGTTGCCCAGCTTCGTTTTGGTCTGACCCTCGAACTGGGGCTCGGCGACCTTGACCGAGATGACCGCGGCCAGTCCCTCGCGGATGTCGTCACCGGTGAGGTTGGGGTCTTTGTCTTTCAGGAGCTTCTTGTCTTTGGCGTACTTGTTCACCACCGACGTCAAGGCGCTGCGGAAACCCTCTTCGTGGGTGCCACCCTCGTGGGTGTTGATGGTGTTGGCGAAGGTGTGCACCGACTCCGAATATCCGCCGTTCCACTGCATCGCAATCTCGACTTCATGTCCGGTGCCCTTGCCGTCGAAGTCGATGACGCTCTGCTGAATGGGGCTCTTGGTTCGATTGATGTGCTTGACGAAATCCACCAGCCCGCCGGGGTAGTGGAAGCTGCGGTGCTTCACCTTGTGGGGCGCCTTCGACTCGGCCGCCTTCTCTTCGGCGGACTTGGGCGCCTCAGCGGTGTCGCTGACCACTTCGTCGACGACCTCGTCCTGCGCCACCCGCTCGTCGGTGAGGTTGATGGTGAGGCCCTTGTTCAGGAATGCCATTTCTTGGAGCCGCCGTGCGACGGTCTCGAAGTCGTACTCGGTGGTCTCGAAAATCTCGGGATCGGCCCAGAACCGGATGGTGGTGCCGGTCTTCTTGGTCGCTTCGCCCTGTTTCAGCGTGCCCGGCACGGCGTGATCGTAGAACTGTGACCACTCGTGACCGTCACGCTTGATGTCGACCTCGAGGCGAGTGGAGAGGGCATTCACCACCGACACACCGACACCGTGCAACCCGCCGCTGACCGTGTATCCGCTGTTCTCTCCGCCGAATTTGCCACCCGCATGCAGCTGGGTCATCACCACGTCGACGGTCGGTGCCCCGGTCGCGTGCATGGCCACCGGAATCCCGCGTCCGTCATCAGCGACTTCCACGCTTCCGTCATCAAGTAGGCGCACGTCGACCTTGCTGGCATAACCCGCCATCGCTTCGTCCACCGAGTTGTCCACCACCTCCCAGATGAGGTGGTGCAAACCGCGCTCACCGGTGGAGCCGATGTACATGCCCGGACGTTTGCGGACGGCCTCCAGGCCTTCCAGAACTGTGATGGCGGAAGCGCCGTATTCGTTTTGTGCCTTCTTCTTCTGGGCAGCCACGGTCGGAATGCTCTCCTTGGGGTTGCATGCGCGCGGTTCATCTCACCGCAGCGGTCGCATCCATGTCACTCTACCGTGGACCACCGTCAGGACCGATTTTGCGGGCGCGTTTCTACCCATCTGATTGCGCCGTGCGCTCAATATCTTCGTTGTGGCCGCGTCCCGACCTGCCGGACGCGGGTGAGTTAATTTCTGGCGGCTCTCAGAGCGCGGCCGAAACCCGGTCTCCGAGCCGTCGACCGTCCTCAACCATAGGTGTCGCGCGGGCCTCGGCCGGCGATGTGCCGGGGGCCTTTACGCCACGACGGCGTCGCCGGGCCGGTGATCCTCAGCGACGTCACGACGCCGTTGCCGACCGCGGCGGCGATCTTAGCCAACAGCTGTCCCTGCATGAGCCGAAGCTGGGTCGCCCACGCTGTCGATTCGGCCGTCACGCTCAACACCCCGTCTTTGAGGCCAGCCGGTGTCGCGTGCTCGGCGATCTGCTCGCCGACGACTGTGGGCCAGTGCCCGAAGACCGTGCCCTCGGCAACGTGCGTCGTCCAGCCCTGCTGCTTGGCCAGATTGCGGGTGAGCCGACCCAACGGTTGGGGGTCACGTCCGTCCGGTCCGGGCCCGGACCAACTGCGCCGCCCGCCGGCGACGCGTCGGCCGGGGACCGGGGCGTTGCGGCCTCGTCCGGCGTCCTGTCCTCGGGACCGGGCAGCGGCGCGGGCATCTTCCAACGTCCGTCGGACCAAGTCGATGCCGCGCAGCTCGTCCTGACCCGCTGCATCGCTCCGGCCCACCGCATCGCTCCGGCCCGCTGCATCGTCCCGGCCCACCGCGTCGCCCCCGCCCACCGCGTCGTCGGGCCCGGTCATGCCTGCACCGCCGACACCGTCGAGACCGGCCCTGCGTCACTGTCCCGCAGCTCGACATGTATGCGCGCCGCGTCCCAACCCTCGGGTATGTCTTCTTCCACCGCCGCGGTCACCAACACCTGCTCGGCGGACTCGGCGACTTTGGCCAGTGCGTGCCGGCGTTTGGTATCCAGCTCGGCGAAGACGTCGTCCAACAACAGCACCGGTTCACCGCCGTCGGCGCGCAACAACTCGTAGGCCGCCAGCCGCAACGCCACGGCGAACGACCAGGATTCACCATGGCTGGCAAAACCTTTCGCAGGCTGCTCACCGAGTCGCAGCTCCAGGTCGTCTCGGTGCGGCCCCACCAGGCAGACCCCCCGCTCCAATTCGGCGTCGCGGCGGGCCGCGAGCGCGGTCAACAGGGTGGCTTCCAACGTTTCGCGATCGGCAACTCCGTCGGCACCGGGTACCACCGCGTCCGTGCTGGCGCGGTAATGGATTGCCGCCGAACGAGATTCGGGAGCCAGCACTTGGTAGGCCTTCTCCACTTCGGGTGCCAGCTCAGTCACCAGTTCAATCCGTGCCGCCATCAACTGGGCGCCGTGTTCGGCCAACCTCGCGTCCCACACGTCCAGGGTGTCCAGCGCGCTGAGGTCGCCGCGAAACCGGGCACCGGACAAGGACTTCAGCAATGCGGTGCGTTGACGCAGCGACTTGTCGTAATCGGCGCGCACCCCGGCGATGGTGGGCCGGCGCAGTGTTGCCAAGTCATCGAGATAACGCCGCCGGTCAGCGGGATCACCGCGAACCAGGGAGAGGTCCTCCGGGGCGAACAGCACTGCGCGCAACACCCCGACGATCTCGCGGGTACTGCGTACCGGTGACCGGTTCAGCCGGGCCTTGTTCGCACGGCCGGCGGCGATCTCGAGGTCCACGGCACACTCTCTGCCGTCGTTGACCACGATCGTCGACACCACCGCACGATCGGCGCCGGTGCGGATCAGTGGCGCGTCGGTACCCACCCGATGTGAGCCGAGGGTAGCCGAATACCACAGTGCTTCAACAACATTGGTTTTCCCGAAGCCGTTCGGGCCGACGAATACCGTGCGGCCCGGCGCCAGGTCCAGTTCCACGCGTGCCCAGGACCGGAAGTCCCGTAACGCCAAATGCCGGACGTACACCTACCTCGACGCCTCAGCGATCAACCCGGCAACCGCACCGGCATCAGCAGATACACGTAATCCGTTGGCACTGCCGGGAACGGACCATTGCCCGAGGGCACCGCGTCTTCGGCTGACGCCGGCCGCAGCAAGGCCGGCTTGCCCGGCGTGGTGAATCCGAACGACACCCGTTGGGAGTGCAGCGAACCCAGTCCGTCGGTCAGGTACGTCGGGTTGAACGCGATCGTCAGCGGCTCCCCGGCATAGTCGACGACGAGGTCTTCCTCGGCACGACCGACGTCGTCCGCGCCCGCTGACAGCCGCAACATTCCGTCGGCGAATTCCATCCGGACCTGTGCACCCCGGTCGGCGACCAATGCCACCAACTTGATCGCTTCGGTCAATTCGGCCACGTCAATGGTGGCCACCGCGGTGTGCTCAGCCGGCAGCAACTGCCGGAACTTGGGGAATTCGGCGTCCAGCAGCCGGGTGGTGCTGCGTTTGCCGTTACCGCTGATGCCGAGCAGTCCGTCTTTCCCGACCCCCGACCCGGCGCCCAGCGACAACCGGACTTCCGAGCCGTCGGTTCCGGCTTTGGCCGCCTCGGCCAGCGTCTTGGCCGGCACCAGCACCGATGCCTCGATATCCGGCGACAACGCCGACCAGGTCAGCTCACGTACCGCCAACCGGAACCGGTCGGTCGCCGCCAACACCACCGATTCACCCGAAATCTCCATCCGGATGCCGGTCAGCATCGGCAGGGTGTCGTCCCGGCCGGCCGCGATCGCGACCTGGCCGATGGCTTCGGCGAACAACTCCGCGGGCAGAGTACCGGTCTCTTCGGGCAGTGCGGGCAGCGTCGGGTAATCCTCGACGGCCATCGTCGGTAGCGAAAACCGGGCACTTCCGCAGGTCAGCGCGACCCGGTTGCCGTCGACGTAGAAATCCACGGGTTTGTTGGGCAACGCCCTGGTGATATCGGACAACAACCGCCCCGACACCAAAACGCTTCCCGGGGAGGCTATTTCGGCCGCAACCTGGACCTCCGCGGAAACCTCGTAGTCGAACCCGGAGATCGTCAGACCGTCATCGGAACCGGTGAGCAGCACACCGGACAGCACCGGCACGGTGGGCCGGGACGGCAGGTTTTTGGCCACCCACGAGACAGCTTCGGCGAAGGACTCCCGCACCAACCGAAATTTCAAGTCGGTGACAGCCCGTGTAGTAGCCGCGTCCATTGCGTCCCTTCACCCAAGTGAGTTTCCAGCGTGCCCAGCTCCCCCGCCGGCGTTGGGGACTCTCGCGACGGAACGCCGATGGCAGAGGATTCGCCACGACGACCGCAACGTCGGTCGAACAACAACCGTAGAGCTTCTCGGGCCAACTTGAAAGCTAATCGTGAACGGCGACAACCCTGGTTTGGGGGCGGTCCGTGGACGCCTCCCAGCGAGTGTCCCCAGGGGTGTACTTCAAAGAAGAAACAACGAAGAGATCTCAATATCAGTATTAAGGGGTGTGCAATCTGGGGACAGCATGGCCTTGTCGCAGTTCGGGGGCACGCCGGGTTGTGGAGCACGACGTGGACGGTTGTGGGAGTGCTGTTGGCCGATTGGGGATTCAGTAGCGCGCTACACCGGACGGCCAGTGCTGCACTGGAGTTTGAACGGTTTCTGCACAGGACTACCAACATCGCGGCGCTGATGCGGGTGTGACTCGAGGGAGAGAAGTTTTTTGAAAAAAATGCTGCGCGCAGCGATGATTCAGCGCTTGGAGCGCTGCCTGATCCGGGTTGTGAGCTCTTTGACGTTGTCGAAGATCTCGCGCCGTTCGGCCATTTCGTTGCGGATCTTGCGTTCGGCGTACATGACCGTGGTGTGATCGCGGCCGAATGCCTGACCGATTTTGGGCAACGAAAGATCGGTCAGCTCGCGGCACAGGTACATCGCGATCTGTCGAGACTGAGCCAGCGGTCGGGCTTTGCCGGGGCCGCGTAATTCCTCGACAGTGGTGTCGAAGTATTCGGCGGTGGCGGCCATGATGGTGGCCGCGCTGATCTGCATCCCGCTGGCGTCGGCTATCAGGTCGCGCAACACGATCTCGGCCAGGGCCTTGTCGATCGGTGTCTTGTTCAGTGAGGCGAACGCGGTCACCCGGATCAGCGCGCCCTCGAGTTCGCGAATGTTGCGCTCGATGCTGCTGGCGATCAGTTCGAGCACATCGTCGGGCACCGCCAGCCGTTCCACTTGTGCTTTCTTGCGCAAGATGGCGATGCGGGTCTCCAAGTCAGGGGGCTGCACATCGGTGATCAGTCCCCACTCGAACCGGGTACGCAACCGGTCCTCGAGCGTGGCTAGTTGTTTCGGCGGCCGGTCAGAGGAGATGACGATCTGCTTGTTGGCGTTGTGCAATGTGTTGAAGGTGTGGAAGAACTCTTCCTGGATGCCGTCCTTGCCTTCGATGAACTGGATGTCGTCGACGAGCAGCACGTCGACATCGCGGTAGCTGCGCTTGAAGGAGACCTTGCGGTCGTCGCGCAGCGAGTTGATGAAGTCGTTGGTGAATTCCTCGGTAGAGACGTACTTGACCCGCATCCCGGGGAACAACCGCTGGGCGTAATTGCCGGCCGCGTGCAGCAGGTGCGTCTTTCCCAGACCGGACTCGCCCCAGATGAACAGCGGGTTGTAGGCCCGGGCCGGCGCCTCGGCGATGGCCAGGGTGGCCGCGTGCGCGAACCGATTGGAGGACCCGATGACGAAGGTGTCGAAGGTGTAGCGACGGTTGAGGCTGGTACCGCCGGCGGCCGAGGAGTCCGCAGCGCTGGGGCGCTCAGTGAAGTAATTCGGCCAGTTCTGGCCGGGACCGACGACGGTCTCGCCGTTGTCGTCGTCCGCGTCGGCTTCGGCGATCGGCGCGGAACTTTCGGCCGGGCCGTTGTCGTCGTCGGCGGGTGGCGGCGCGATGCGCACACCGAGTTGGATTTGTTGGCCCAGGCGCCGACTCAACGCATCGGTGATCGGGGTGCGCAGGTGGCGTTCGATCTCGTTCTGCACGAACACACTCGGCACCGAAAGCAGGGCGAACCCCTCGACGATGGTGAGCGGCTGCACCAGGTTCAGCCACGCCCGTTGCTGCGGTGTGAGCGGTGTGGCCAGCGCGTGGCCGTTGGCGGATTCACCGTTGAGTTCGGACACGACCGCGTTCCACACCGTGGCGAATCCGGAACCGGGGTCATCGGTCAACGACGCATCTCCTGGTCCGACGCTCGAGGTGCAATTGCTGATGGCAACAAAGCACCTGTCCACATGGTTATCCACAGATGTGGAAAGGAAGTCAATGGCGTGCCGCAGCCTCTTGGCAACGGCTCATGATCTTCATGCTGTAGACAACCATGCGGTTGTCCGCTCAGCTAGTCGATCCGCCATCCTCGCTTCATTGTTGTCAGAGTTCCCAACTCCACAGCGGCTTGAATGCTACCCCGCAAGAAGCTAACAGTTTTAGGTGCGGCTGCCAACAGTTCTGTCGTATTCCGCTGGCATTCCTGAAGATTTGGGTAAATCCGGCTGTGGAACGGCTTGATCCAGGCCGGCGCACCTGGGCGATACCGTGTAACTGTTGAGACGGGCGGGGTTTGACCAGGACACGCCTCGTCAGTACCCTCGAACAGTCGCCCGAAAGTCGGCGATACGGCTGCGACCCGGATCAAGTTTCCGGGGACCGCGCCGGCCAGGAAGCGGGAACGCGTCCGCCCGACGAACTACGAAGCAGCAGCGGGCTGACGGTTATGCCAACACACCGAGGAGAAACGCCGTGGCCAAGGGCAAGCGGACCTTCCAGCCGAACAACCGGCGCCGAGCCCGCGTTCACGGTTTCCGGCTGCGGATGCGTACCCGTGCCGGACGGGCCATTGTGTCCGGTCGGCGCCGTAAGGGACGTCGTTCTTTAACTGCCTGATCGCAGGTCGGGTTTTTAGCGGTGCTTTCCGCACGTAACCGCATGCGGCGGTCGTCAGAGTTCGACGCGACCGTGCGGTACGGGATGCGCATGGTGCAGCCCGACGTCGTCGTGCACGTCCGTCGAAGCCGTCAACACGATGACGCCCCGGGACCGCGGGTCGGGCTGATTGTTGCCAAGCGGGTGGGTTGTGCGGTGGAGCGCCATCGGGTGGCGCGGCGTTTGCGCCACGTCGCCCGGCCGATGCTCGACAGTCTGCATCCGTTGGACCAGGTGGTGATTCGCGCGTTGCCAAGTAGCAAGCATGTCTCGTCGGCGTGGCTGGAACAGCAGCTGCGCACCGGGCTGCGGCGAGCATTCGAACTGGCGGGTACCGAGCGGTGAGCGTTGCCCAGTGGAGCCCTGCGCGCGCGGTGCGGTCCGCCGGCAGGGTTGGCACTCCCGTGGCGCGCGCATTGATTTATCTCATTCAGCTTTACCGGCACATGGTGTCACCGTTGCGACCGGCGTCGTGTCGGTTCGTTCCCACCTGTAGTCAATACGCGGTCGATGCCTTGGCCGAGTACGGAGTCATTCGGGGGGGTTGGCTGGCGGTGGCCAGGCTCGCAAAGTGCGGCCCGTGGCATCGGGGAGGATGGGATCCGATCCCGGGGCGCCACGAATGCCGGACCAACTTCGATACTGCTGCCGGAGACGCTCCGGCAACGCAAGGGGAGAGTGGATCTTTTGTTTGATTTCTTCAGCCTGGACTTCATCTACTACCCGGTGTCGTGGATCATGTGGGTCTGGTACAAAGCGTTCGCGTTTGTGCTTGGACCGGACAACTTCTTCGCCTGGGCGCTGGCGGTGATGTTCCTGGTTTTCAGCCTGCGCGCGCTGCTGTACAAGCCGTTCGTGCGGCAGATCCGCACCACTCGCCAGATGCAGGAGCTGCAACCACAGATCAAGGCGTTGCAGAAGAAGTACGGCAAAGACCGTCAGCGCATGGCGCTTGAGATGCAGAAGTTGCAGCGCGAACACGGGTTCAACCCGATCCTGGGCTGCCTGCCGATGCTGGCCCAGATCCCGGTGTTCCTGGGTCTTTACCACGTGCTGCGCTCCTTCAACCGGACCACCGGTGGCATCGGGTTGCAGCAGATGTCGGTCGCGCAGAACAAGCTCATCGGGAACTACGTCTTCACCCCGGCAGACGTCCAGAACTTCTTGAAAGCCAACTTATTCGGCGCGCCGATCGGAGCGTCGATGACGCAGGGTGGCGGGCTGGACGCGTTCGAACATTTCAGCCGCCCGGCGGTGATCGCGGTCGGTGTGCCGGTGATGATCCTGGCCGGTGTGGCGACCTACTTCAACAGCCGCGCGTCGGTGGCCCGCCAGAGTGCCGAAGCCGCCGCCAATCCGCAGACCGCCATGATGAACAAGTTGGCGCTGTACGTCTTTCCGCTCGGCGTGGTGGTCGGTGGCCCGTTCCTGCCGCTGGCGATCATCCTGTACTGGTTCGCCAACAACATCTGGACATTCGGTCAGCAGCACTACGTGTTCGGAATGATCGAGAAAGAGGACGAGGCCAAGAAGCAGGAAGTGCTGCAACGCCGAGCGGCCAACGCGCCCGCCCCTGGCGTCAAGCCGAAGCGGGCATCCAAGCCGGGACCGGCAGCCGTTGACGGAGCCGGACCGGATGACTCCGCTACCGCGCCGGGTGAGACCGAGGATGTCGCAGTGGACGGCAAGCCGGCCAAGGGCACCCAGTTGCCCGCCAACAAGCCCACTCCGGGTAACCGGAGCAGCGGCCCGGGACGTACCCCGCGGCCGGGAGCACGACCGAAAAAGCGCAAACGCTAGGTAGCGCGCCGACACTGTGCGGCTCGGCGTGTGGCCCGTCCGCCCCGAGTCAACGAGACAGGCAAGAGACCGCGGCGCCAAGCCGCCATACCACCCGTGGAAGAGGGGAGCAGGATCATGACCGACGCGGACACCACCGAGTTGAACTCCGATATCAATTCAGACGAGGTCACCGCCGACGAACAGGCGGATGCGGTTGACGAGGGCGACGACCTCGAGGAGCGCTTGGTCGCCGAGGGCGAGATCGCCGGCGACTACCTGGAAGAGTTGTTGGACTTGTTGGACTTCGATGGCGACATCGATTTGGACGTCGAAGGCAACCGCGCCGTGGTGAGCATCGACGGCAGCGACGACCTGAACAAGTTGGTCGGTCGCGGCGGCGAGGTGCTTGATGCGTTGCAGGAACTCACCCGGTTGGCGGTGCACCAGAAGACGGGTGTGCGAAGCCGGCTGATGCTCGACATTGCGAGCTGGCGTCGCCGCCGCCGCGAGGAGTTGGCGGCGCTGGGCGACAAGGTGGCCCGGCGGGTAGCCGAGACGGGCGAGCGTGAGGCTTTGTCTCCGATGACTCCGTTCGAGCGAAAGATCGTCCACGACGCGGTGGCGGCGGTCTCCGGAGTGCACAGCGAGAGCGAGGGCGCGGAGCCGAGCCGGCGGGTCGTCGTCCTGCGTGACTGACCCGTTTGCCCGATGTGATGATCCCGTGATCATCGGAGTTACAGGGTTGTAGTTCGCAGGGGCCGGAGCTGGGCGGAGAGCGAAGGGAATGTTTCACGTGAAACATGGCGATTCGCGTCCCGCCAGTTCCGCCCCGCCGGCCGCGGCCACGATCGCCTTCGGTCCACGTATCGAGTTCGCTCACCGCTATGTAGAAGTGCTGGCGACCGACGGTGTGGAGCGTGGTCTGCTAGGTCCTCGGGAGATCGACCGCCTCTGGGACCGACACGTATTGAACTCCGCGGCCATCGCCGACCTCGTCGAGCAAGACGCCCGAGTGGTAGATATCGGCAGCGGCGCGGGGCTGCCCGGGATCCCGATAGCCATCGCCCGTCCGGACCTCCGAGTAGTGCTACTGGAGCCGCTACTTCGGCGCAGTGAGTTTCTCCGTGAAGTTGTCGAGGACCTCGGACTCCCGGTCGAGGTGGTTCGCGGACGTGCTGAGGAGCCCGCCGTCCGAGACCACCTGGCCGGCAGTGACGCCGCCGTTTCTCGAGCCGTGGCCGCATTGGACAAACTAACGAAGTGGAGTATGCCGTTGCTCAGGCACGACGGTCAGATGATCGCCATCAAAGGGGAGCGCGCTCCCGACGAAGTCCGGGAACACCGGCGTGTAATGGAAGCGCTGGGCGCCGTCGATGTGAGGGTGGTGACGTGTGGCGCGAACTATCTGGAACAGCCAGCCACCGCGGTGATCGCCCGTCGGGGAACTGCCAAGCGGCGCAAGCAGCGGGGGAGGGGAGCGGTATGAAGTTCGGTCGCGGCGCCGGGTCGCGCAACCCCACACCGAACCAGACTCCTGGCGCACCCGTCCCTGCATCGGGGGTGGCGATGTCGGCGTCGGGAGCGCACAATCCCTCCGTGAATGTTTCACGTGAAACATCGGTTGAGTTCGACACCCCGATCGGTGCGGCCGCCGAGCGCGCGATGCGCGTCCTGCACACGACCCACGAGCCGCTCCAGCGACCCCGCCAGCGCCGGTTGTTCACCATCGCCAACCAGAAGGGCGGCGTGGGCAAGACCACGACTGCCGTGAATCTCGCAGCCGCCCTCGCGGTGCAAGGGCTCAAGACGCTCGTCATCGATCTGGACCCACAGGGCAATGCGAGCACAGCGCTCGGGATCGCCGACCGTCAGTCTGGGACACCATCCTCATACGAAGTGCTCATCGGCGAGGTGACCCTGCAGGAAGCGATGCGTCGTAGCCCGCACAGTGAACGGCTATTCTGCGTGCCGGCCACCATTGACTTGGCCGGCGCGGAGATCGAATTGGTCAGCATGGTGGCGCGGGAGAACCGGCTACGTAACGCGTTGGGCGAGTTGGACAATTTCGACTTCGACTACGTCTTCATCGACTGTCCGCCGTCGCTTGGGTTGCTCACCATCAATGCTCTGGTGGCCGCACCGGAAGTGCTGATTCCGATCCAGTGCGAGTACTACGCGCTGGAAGGCGTCTCGCAACTGATGCGGAATATCGAGATGGTGAAGTCGCACCTCAACCCTCAACTCGACGTCACCACGGTCATCCTCACCATGTACGACGGGCGGACCAAGCTGGCTGACCAGGTAGCCGAAGAGGTGCGGCGGTACTTCGGAGACAAGGTGTTGCGCACCGTGATCCCGCGCAGCGTCAAAGTGTCCGAGGCACCGGGCTACAGCATGACGATCATTGATTATGATCCCGGATCGCGTGGAGCCATGAGCTATCTCGACGCCAGCCGCGAACTTGCACAGCGCGATCGACCACCAGCCGGGAGAGGATGACGAATGACCAATCCGTCACGCAGAAAGGGCGGCCTCGGCCGCGGCCTGGCTTCGCTGATTCCGACGGGGCCGGCTGAAGGGGAGTCAGGCTCTTCGGCGTTCGGACCCCGGATGGGATCCGCGGCGGCCGATGTCGTCATCGGCGGGCCGCTGCCGGATGCCGCTGCCATGGGGGCCGTGTACCGGGAAATCACACCGTCGGACATCGAGCCGAACCCGCGTCAGCCCCGCCAGGTTTTCGACGACGAAGCACTCTCGGAGTTGGTGCATTCCATCCGTGAGTTCGGCCTCCTGCAGCCGATCGTGGTGCGCGCCGTGCCCGGCTCGCAGACCGGCCCGCGGTACCAGATCGTGATGGGGGAGCGCCGGTGGCGGGCCGCGCAAGAGGCCGGATTGGCCACCATCCCAGCCATCGTGCGCGAGACCGGTGACGACAACCTGTTGCGCGACGCGCTCCTGGAAAACATCCACCGGGTGCAGTTGAACCCCTTGGAAGAAGCTGCGGCATATCAGCAACTCCTCGACGAGTTCGGCGTCACCCACGACGAACTGGCCGCGCGGATCGGCCGGTCGCGTCCGTTGATCACGAACATGATCCGGTTGCTGAAGCTGCCGATCCCCGTGCAACGACGAGTGGCTGCCGGCGTACTGTCCGCGGGTCACGCCCGCGCTCTGCTCTCACTGGAAGCCGGCCCGGACGCTCAGGAGGAGCTGGCCAGTCGGATCGTCGCCGAGGGGTTGTCGGTGCGCGCCACCGAGGAAGCGGTTACGTTGGCTAACCGCGCCGACGGAGTCACTCCGACTCCGCCCCGGCGCAAGCCGATCCAGATGCCCGGCCTGCAGGACGTCGCGGAGCGACTGTCGAACGCCTTCGACACTCGGGTGACGGTCGCCCTCGGCAAGCGTAAAGGCAAGATTGTGGTGGAGTTCGGCTCAGTGGACGACCTGCAGCGGATCATCGAACTGATGACCGCAAACAAGGGCTGAAACACCATGACCGGTCATACGCTGTAATTACGTCACTGTGACACCGACCCGTTTTCCAGCCGGGCAGCGAACCGCCCGGAAGACCCTTGCCTACGGAGACGTGCTGTGCGGCAACCTATTTCGAGATCAAGACACCGAGACGATCGGGTGCGGGCGGTCCGGCTGGAGTGGCCGGGCGAACACTGGCCCAAAACCGACCGACTCTCCTATCCTTGAGGGGTTGCCGGTGCATACCAACCTCGGAAGAGCCGGACGGATCCCATCCGCGTGATTACTGTCCGGAGGCCAGGAGACTAGTGTCAGCTCGGATCACAGCGCTGCGGCTCGAAGCTTTCGAGCAGCTCCCCAAGCATGCGCGCCGATGCGTCTTCTGGGAGGTCGATCCCGCGACCCTGGGCAAGGACGACCACCTCGCCGACCCGGAGTTCGAAAAAGAGGCGTGGCTGTCGATGGTCATGCTGGAGTGGGGCTCGTGCGGCCAGGTCGCGACGATGATCCCGGATGAACGGAGTCAGGCCGAACCGCCCTGTCTGGGCTATGTCCTCTACGCGCCGCCCCGCGCGGTGCCCCGGGCACATCGGTTTCCCACCGCGCCTGTCTCCGCGGACGCGGTGCTGCTGACGTCGATGGGTATCGAGCGCGGCCAGGCGGATGACGACCTGCCGCACAACCTGATCGCTCGGGTGATCGACGAGTTGGTGCGCCGTGGCGTGCGGGCGCTCGAAGCGTTCGGCCGCACCCAGGCGGCGACCGAGTTGCAACAACCGGTGGACGCCGACATTCAGCCTGTGGTGGAAGCACTCGGAGACTGTTCTGTCGAGCACTGCATCATCGACGCGGACTTCTTACTTGATGTCGGCTTTCTGGTGGTGGCACCGCACGTGTACTTCCCACGGCTGCGCCTCGAGTTGGACAAGGGCTTGGGCTGGAAGGCCGAAGTCGAGGCCGCTTTGGAGCGCCTGCTGGAGAATGCTCAGCTGCAACAGCCGGTAGGTGCGGCATCCGCCGGGGGAGTGCCGGCGGGCAATGCGCGCAGCGCCGACGAACTCGCCAAAGAACTCGCCACAAAACTCAGTAAAGAAATCTAGGTGCCGCTGATCCGGCTGGCTCGCTCCACCGACAGCTCGTGTGCCAGCAGTTCGGCGAAAGTGAAAGTGCCCGTGGGCCGGTCGTTCTTGCCCAGCAAGTAGAGTCGCTTCACCGCGGCCAGGATGCCCTCGGCGATCGCGTCGCGCGCCTGAGCCGACACCAGCATCTCGCGGTCCCGGGGGTTGCTGATGTAACCGACGTCGACCTGGACGGTGGGCATCCTGGTGAGCCGCAACAGATCCCACGTGCGGCCATGAACCCGGCAATCGCGTAATCCGGTACGTGCCACCACTTCTCGCTGGATGAAGTCGGCCAGGTTGCGGCCGATGGTGGACACCGAGCCGTGTGAGTTGCCGAAGTGGAACGAGGCCACACCGTTGGCCGACGGGCTGGTCTGGGTTTCGCAGCGCAAGCTGATCATCAGGTCCGCACCAACGGAATTGGCCGTGGCGGCACGTTCGGCGTCGGAGGGACCGCGGTTGGTCGGCCGGGACAGGAATGTCTCCATCCCGATGGCAGTCATCCGCCCCTCAAGCCGACTCGCCAAGTCCCACAACATGTCTGACTCGCTGATCGGGCCGGCGGGGCCTTGGGTGATCAGACCGTGGTCGCTGCCGCCGCGGCCCGGATCGATGATGATCCGCTTGCCGGAAAGTTTCGGCCCGGAGCTGCGCACCAGCTCTTCCTCGCGAATGGCGTGCGGTGAACCGCCGCTGACGCGCGAACTGAGAAAATACAAGGACCGCAACGTTTCTGGGCCGCAGATGCCGTCCGCGGACAGGCCGTACTCGCGCTGGTAGGACATCAACGCGTTGTGGGTCTGCAGTCCGAAATGGCCGTCGACCAACCCGGTGTAGAAGCCGAGATCCTGTAGGCGCGCCTGCAATGTCGCGACGTCGTCACCATAGAGCGGGGCGCCGAACTGGTGATACAACGTGCGGGCACCAAGCCGGTAGGAGGCTTCTTTCAACGCACGGTAGGTGGCCTCGCCGACGATGCCATCCACCAACAGGCCGCGATGCTGCTGAAAAGCACGCACCGCGTAGTCGAGTTGCTCGTCGAATACCTCGAGCGCGACGTGCCGACCGGTCGTCAGGTCTTCGTCGGGGTTGTCAAGCATTCCCAGCGCGGCCAGCGCCGCGCGGATATCGGTGACAGCGGCACCGCGGTCCCCACAGCGCAGCGCGTCGCCGTCTTCGCGGCGCGGACTCGGCATACCAAGGGCCCTCCGGGACTATTGACATCGCATGCAAACGCAGCGCAGTTAACCGGTATTGTCTCAGATCCTCGCCAATATCGGGAAAACCGCAGGCCAATCGGGGACTCGTTTCGGCAACGAGATGGCGCCGTGAAGGTCGCCGCCGTCCGGCTCAGCCGAGGGTGGGCACCGCGTCGGAAAGCTCGCGCAGCAGGGCCGCCTTGCCTTTGGCGCCGACGATCCGCTTCACCGGCTGACCGTCCTTGAACAGGATCAGCGTGGGGATGGAAACCACCTGGAAGTCCCGTGCCGTCTCCGGGTTGGCGTCCACGTCCAGCTTGGCGACGGTGAGGTCTGCGGAGCGTTCGGCGGCAATCTCTTCCAGCACCGGCGCCACCATCTTGCACGGCCCGCACCAGGTGGCCCAAAAGTCAACCAGCACAGGCTTGTTGCTGGACAACACGTCGGTGCGGAAGGAGGCGTCGGATACCTCGATGGTGGCGGTCTGGTCGGTCATCGCTGTGCTCCAATCAGGGTGTCGGTGGTGTCGGTGTGTCCGGTCGTTTCCTGTTCGGCGAGCCAGCGTTCGGCGTCGATGGCGGCGGCGCATCCGCTGCCCGCGGCCGTGACGGCCTGCCGGTAGGTGCGGTCCACCAGGTCGCCGGCGGCGAACACCCCGTCCAGCGTGGTGCTGGTGGTGCGTCCCTTCACCAGTACGTAGCCGTCCGGATCGAGATCGACAGCGCCACGGACCAGGCCCGAGCGCGGTTCGTGGCCGATCGCGACGAACACCCCGGTCACCGGCAGGATCGTTTCGTCACCGGTGATGTTGTCGCGCAACCGCAGGCCGGTGACCGTACCGTCTCCGTCCACCCCGAGCACGGACTTGTTGGTGAGGATCCGGATCTTCTCGTTGTCCTGCGCCCGCCGGAGCATGATCTTGGAAGCCCGGAACTCTTCGCGCCGGTGTACCAGAGTGACGCTGCGCGCGAATCGAGTCAGGAAGGTGGCCTCCTCCATCGCGGAGTCCCCGCCGCCGATGACGGCGATGTCCTGGTCGCGGAAGAAGAACCCGTCACAGGTGGCACACGAGCTGACGCCGCGGCCCAGCAACTCCTGTTCCCCCGGCACCTGCAGGTAGCGTGCGGCGGCGCCCATCGCCAGGATGACGGCGCGGGCCCGGAAGGTCTCGCCTTCGGCGGTCACGACGGTCTTGACCGGCCCTTCCAGCGACACCGACTCGACGTCTTCCATGCGCAGGTCGGCACCGAACCGCAAGGCCTGTTCCCGCATCTGGTCCATCAACTCCGGTCCGGTGATCCCGTCCCGGAAACCTGGGTAGTTCTCCACCTCGGTCGTGGTCATCAGCGCGCCGCCGAAGGCGGTTCCCTCGAAAACCAGCGGTTTGAGCTGAGCGCGGGCGGTGTAGAGCGCCGCGGTGTACCCGGCGGGACCGGATCCGACGATGATCACGTCGTGGATGGTGTCTTGGGCGGCGGAAGCAGTCATGCGAGCCTTTCGGAAACTGAGCCTGATCTCAAAGCATACGAACGCCAGCGTAGGCACTGCTGTTCCCGAGAGCGACGCACCACACTGTGCGGCGGCTCAGCGCGGGATCGCGGTGCTGGCCAGCAGCCCGGTGTCGGCGGCGCTGCAGTTCAGCGCGACCGCGTAGGCGATTACGGTGTCGGGGGTATCGCCGGGCATCACCAAAACCACCCCGGGGCGGGCGTTGACGTCGACGGGTTGCGCGCCGAGCACCTGAACCGATGCCGGATAGCCGAGGCCGGCGAGGCAGGAGGCCCGCTGCGCCACGCTTAGTGGGCCGAAGTCGGGTGGACGCTGCAGCAACGCGAGGATCTCTGGATCCGACAGCGGGATAACCGGGACCGGGGTGGATACCGTGATGTGGTCGACGGTGGTCGGCGCACCGGGTGTCGAGGCCGGCTGGCTGATCAGGGCCGCGGTTCCGACGCCGATCGCCGCGAGCACCGCGCACACGCCGACGACACCGGCAACGACTCGGGCCGGCCGCAGCGGGGGGCGAGACGCGTGCGCCGCGCGGGAAGGTTCGGCCGACACTTCCCCAGATGCCGCACCGGCGGCCGCGAGGTCGCCGCGCACCTGGTGCAACGCCTGCAGCGTCGCGGCCGCCTGCGGGTCGGCACGGATTTGGTTGCGAACACGGGCGGCCGTGTCGTCGTCAAGCAGCCCCGCCTGTAGGTCGGCCAGGACCTCGACCGTCAGCGGCGGATCGGTCTCGTGCTCGGCTGAACTCATCGGGCCTAGTGTCCGTCATGTTGGTTGTCACGGTGCCGGCGGCATCCAGGTAACCCAGCAGCCGCGCCAACCGCACCCGGGCCCGGGCGCAGCGGCTCTTGACCGTTCCCTCGGGCACGTCCAGCAGCGCCGCGGTCTCGGCGATCGAATAGCCATGCATGTCGACGGCCACGACCGCAGCCCGTTGCTCGACGGAAAGGCACATCAACGCCCGATGCACCACGATCGTCGTCTCGACGTCGGTGCTGTGATCGGCGACCGGATGAATGTCCTCGAGCGGCACCGTCGGCCGGCATTTGTTGTGCCGCAACCGGTCCAGGCAGGCATTGAGCACGATGCGGTGCAGCCAGGTGCTCACGGCGGCGTCGTGCCGGAATGAGCCGGCGTTGCGATGCGCGGAGAGCATCCCGTCCTGCAGCGCGTCATCGGCGTCTTCGCTGGACGTGCTGGTGAGGCGGGTGAGCCGGTACAGCTGGCGGTGATGGCGACGGAACAGCTCGGCGAATGCGTCCCGGTCGCCGGCCACGTGGGCGGCGAGCAGATCAGCGTCGCTTCGTTGGCACGGGTTGGCTCCCCAGAACCTCACCGCCGGACCGTAACCAATCGGTGCGGGGCCGGCACTTCACCCGCCCCCAGCGTCAGGAGGCGGCTTGAACCGTGAGTTCGGAGATGTCGGCCTCACTCTTGCCATCGGTGGTGCCCAACGTGGAGATCCACACCAGCAGGTTCGATGTCGGCGACGACGCGTTGACTTGAATGGTGTTGGGCCCGGGCTTGAGGGTGGCTGAGGTCAGCAAGTTGGTGTCTTCCAGCTTCGACGGATTCGCCGTGCTCGACGAGCGGATCTCGACCTTGGTACCAGTGCTGGAGACGTTGAGCGTGACCACCCCGACCGATGTCGGCCGCGGCAGTTGCAACAGCAAGCCAACGCCGCTCTTGAAGCCGGGGAACGGCACCGAGTCGGAGTAGGTGTCGGTATGCCAGGAGGTGCCCGGATTGCCGTCGATGGCTTGGTCGGCCTCGCCGGGATTGTCGGCGTCACCGCCCGGGGAGAAGACCGCCACCTTGGTGGGCTTGACGACGGTGCCCGACGGGACCGGACTGCCCGGGGATTCCGACGCCGCCGCCGACGACGACGGGTTGTTCAGCCCGAGCTGGTCTCCCTTGATGCCGCTGCCGACATCCCCGAATATCCTGCTGACCACCGAGGCGAGCACCAGCAGCGCGATCAGGAGGACCGCAGCACCCGCACCGACGCCGATCAAGATGTTGCGGCGCCGGCGCGAATAGGCCTCGCCGTCGCGGGCGGCGGCTCGGCGCGGCGCCGCAGGGGCGGGCGGCTCGGCGATCGGGCCCAGCACCTCGGTACGGTCGGCCACCGCGGTGGCCTGCTGCAGGAGGTTCAAAAGCGTTGAGGCGCTGCGGATTCCGCCATCCTCCTGCACCGAGCGAACGGCCACCGCGGAAATCTGGAACGGGATGTCGCGGTCGACCACGGTCGGCTCGATCGGTTGACCGTTCGCGTCGCGATCAGCGGGCGCCAGCCCACTGCGCACGCCGGACTCCGGCAGCGGCCACCGGTTGACCAACAGCGCATACAGCGAAGCGCCGATTCCCCGAATGTCGTCCTCGGGGTTTGCGTCGGGCATGGTCGCCGGGTAGGCCAGCACTACGTCGCCGTCGATGCTGACTCGAACCCGGCTGGGATGGTCGATCGACAGGGCCACGCCCGCACGGTGAGCGGCGTCTGCGGCCGCGGCCAGCGATTGCATCGCCCGGATGGCGCCCACCGGCGACGGCGAGGTGTCAGCCACTTCCTGCAGTGAGCCGCCGCGGATCCATTCGGCGACCACCAAACCCCCGGACCCGGTGTGCACCACGTCCAGTACCCGGGCGATACCGGGTTTGTCGATCCGGCTCAAGCGCAGGGTGCGCGACAGGATTTCCTGCAGTACCTCCTCGGGGAGCACTCCCTCGGGGTCGACGAACACGAGCGCCACCTGCCGGTCCAGCGCGGTGTCCATGGCTTGCCAGAAGTGCAGCGGCGGGGTGCCCCCGTGCGAGATGAGCAGGCGGTAGCGACCGTTGGCGATGCGCGCACCGGGCACCAGGCTATGGTCGTCGGCCGGCGGTTCGGGGCTGCGTTCGCGCGGAGCGTCGAACGGCAGCGGACCCCGGGGTTCGGGGGAGAGATCGCCGTTGCGCTGGTTCCGCGCGCGGGTGGGCACCCGCTCGACCGGAATGTCGGGCTGGAAGTCGTCGGCGCGCGGTGGTTCGTCGCCCGTCTTCGATTCGGGGAAGGCACGGGGCACGGCGCTATCGGAGGAGCGGTCGGTCACCCCCAGTCCTTTCGCTAACCCGGCCCTGGTTACCGGAGGTTTACGCCGGAACGGTTCCTGTCCCGCTTCCTGGGCCACTTCCTGGGCCATACTGCCCCCCGGCAGGGACGGTTTTCTTTGCTCAGGGTACGTGACCGAATGTCTCCCAGACGAGACAGTGGCTTTGGCCGGCGCTGGTTGCGTGCGTGTCGCACCGCCATATCCCATGCGCCGCCGGACGGCGGCGAGCGCCGCCTCTGCGTCCGGGACCCCCGCGGCGAGCAGCACCGCGACCAGGATCGGCACCATGATGATCGAAAGCGCGATCAGCCGCAATAGCGAACCCATGCCGCCGTGCGCGGTCCACCCGTCCAGCCCCAGTAGCCGGTCGGCGACATGGGCGACCAGGCCGGCCAACAGGGACGCCGAGATCGTCACCAAGATGGTGCGGATTTCGCCCAGGCCGATCAACCCGCCGCCCCTGGGCCGCAAGCTGCGGCGCAGCAGGATGTGCCCGACGGCCGCCCCGGCCAAAAATCCGAGCCCGTTGGCTGTACCCAGGTACCCGGCTACCAATTGCTTGTTGCTGGTGAGATGCGGGGCGGCCAGGGACGCCGCGATCTTGACCGCGGTGATCACGATGATGATGATGATCGGCGTCCAAGGCTGCTCGCGCGCGTAGAACACCCGCAACTGCAGCAGCACCAAGGCGTACGGGATCAGGGTGAACGCCGAGAGGGCGATTGCGGCGCCCAAATATCCGGCGTCGACTCGGCCGAAATGGCCGTAAGCGAACAGAGCGCTGCCGATAGCGGGACCACCGACGGTCATGAATGCCACCGCTGGGATCAGCGTGATCATGGTCAGGCGGGTGGCCAGCGACAGGTCGGCCAGTAC
The DNA here is from genome assembly GCF_001673315.1 of Mycobacterium asiaticum. Classification (GTDB taxonomy): domain Bacteria; phylum Actinomycetota; class Actinomycetes; order Mycobacteriales; family Mycobacteriaceae; genus Mycobacterium; species Mycobacterium asiaticum_B. Next base: position 34,765 of record NZ_LZLQ01000128.1, read on the forward strand.
CGCTGGAATGTCGTCGGCGGCGGCGTTGCGGCTCAGCCGCGGCATCACCACAGTCAGGACCGTCACGCCGATCATGCCGAACGGCAGCATCAGCACCAGCCAGGTGTAGTTGTAGATCGCCGGGCCGGATGCGGCGGCCGTGCTGGCGATCTGGTTGCCGACCACCAGACCGAGCTGACTGATCAGCACGTAAAGGACCATCGCGGCGGCCATCGTGCCGAACCTCTTAAGCCGGTCGTCGAGTCCCCACAGCGGTCGCAGGCTGATCCGTTGGCGCCCGATCGCGACCAGCAACACCAAGGTCTGGGCAACTACCCCCAGGGTGGTGCCGATGCCCAGCACCAGCAGCTTGGGATTGCCCATCTGGACGGGGTCCAGCGACAGTTCACCGGGGACCGCGAGGTATACCCCCAGAGTCGCGATCGCGACGATGTTGTTGACGACGGGCGCCCAGGCGGGCGGCCCGAACACGTTGCGGGTATTCAGGATCGCCATGAACACCGAGGACAGCCCATACGCCAGCACCTGGGGCAACAACAGATACGCGAAGGCTGTGGTCAGTGGTTCGTTGACCTCCGGGTCCCGGCCGAGCATCAACCGCACCAGCAGGGGGGCGGCCAGCACCGACAGCGCGGTGGCCAGGATCAGCAGGGTGGTGGCCAGCGTGACCAGTCGGCGCACGAAGGCCGCACCGCCGTCGGGGTCGTCCTGCTCGGCGCGGGCCAGCACAGGCACGAAGATCGCGGTGAAGGTCGCTTCCAGTACCAGCGCCGCAACCAGATTCGGCAACTGGTTGGCCACCGAGAATGAACTGGACAGTGCCGCACCCAGGATCGCGGCCAGCAGCACAATGCGGGCGAAGCCGGTGAGCCGGCTGATCAAGGTGGCGAACGCCATGCCCCAAGACCGCGACACCAGGGCCGCGTCCGAAAGTTCCTCCTGGCGGGGCCGCTGTTGCGCAGGCCGCTGCTGGGACGCGGGTTGCCTCCGAGGGGGACTCTGCGGCCGGCCCTGCGGCGGTGCTTGCACCCGCCGTGGGGCGGATGTCATACGCGATGCTCTTCGTGGACGCGATGGTCGATCGGCTGGTGCTGCTCGACCAGGTGGGACCGGTGACCGGGCGGGGGGTCGGGACGATCGAGGTCGGCGCGGTCGGGCTGGCCGCGGAATCGGTGCCAGAGCCGGCGACCGGCCAGCGCGACAAGGACCGCCGCCGCCGTGAGGGTGATCGCGAACAGCACCTTGCCGTAGGCGTTGGAGTGCACCGAGAGTCGCACCGGGTCACCCAGGGACGTCCCGTCCGGGGTGCGCAGCCCGACGTCGATGGCGACCCGCTGGGTGAAGTTCACTTCGATCGGCACCCGCAGCGGCAGGTAGCCCGGCGGCAATTCGATCTCGCCGACATCGGTGACGGTCATTCCGGGCGGCGCGTTGACCTGCAGCCGCACCCGGATCGGAACGGCCAGGCCGTTGTGTAAGGCCAGCGGGAGTGGGCTGTGCTCGGTGGCCAAGGTGTAGGAGCCGCCGGGATTGACGATGGTCACGGAGCCGAAGAAATCGTCGATCGTGGTGCCGACCACCATGAGCCGTTGCTGGGCCAGTCCGCTGCGGGTGTCGGGCGGCACTGATTGGCTCAAGGCCCGCAGCATGTCCTCGCGCAGTGGTGCGGTGTACTGCGGCCCGGTCAGGCCGGTGCGCTCGTCGGTCATCAACGCCGACGTCAGCTTCCACAATCGCGCCACCTGCCCGGAGACCTGGCTGGTGACGTCATCGCCGAACCGGCCCCGCACCCCCGGATAGACGCCGGGCGGTTGCGGCGGTTCGGTGCGGGCCGCCGCGTCGGCGACCAACGCCGGAAGCGGACGGGGGACGGCCAACCCGGAACGGATGGCGGTGGCCAGCGTGGTCAGGATGGATTGCGCGTCGTCACCCTGCAGATTCCACGACGCCGGCGGAACCAGAATCTGGGTGCGCGGTGCCGCGTCAGGGGTCAGGCTGCGCCACAGCATGGCGCCCAGGGCGTCCTGGCGGCGTGCGGTAATCGAATCGTGGGTGAGCCGGATGGACAATGCCGGGTCAAGGTAGGTCGGCACGGTGGGGTTGGTCCCGGCGCCGGCCAGGGCGGCCCCGACGGCGGGATCGAAGGGCGCGGCTACCACCCGCGGTGCCATGCGCCGCGGCGCAATCTCAGCGCTGCTCGGGGTGCCGTCTTGGGCGGAGAAGTCGGCCGCGGCCACGGCGACCGTGCTGTCGTTGGCGTTGAGCAGGCTGACGGCGCGTCCGGTCAGTGGCCCGTCAGGCAGCAGGGCGGTGCCGCGTACGGAGGTGACGTCCAGAATGCGGTCGACGATGTCGCCGGTGCTGACCGTCGCGGTCGAGCTGAGGCCAGGGTCGTTGACGCGCTGTAAGGCATCCAGGTCCACCTGGGCGTACGGCAGCGGCACCACGCAGGTGCGATGGGCCAGCGCCCGCAGCCGGTTGAGCCACAGCGTCGCGGCGGACTGACCGGTGCCCGGATGGGTAGGAGTGCCCGGCAACTGGGCGGCGCCATCGCGCGAATTGGACACCGCATAACCCGCGGTCATCGCGTTGACCGTGACGAGGAGGTCGGGGTCGACGGCCAGGCACAATGCGCGGCCGACGGCGCCGTCGGGATCGACGTCGCGGCTGGTGGCGAGCTCGGCCGCGGACAGCAGCGTGTCCAGCCGGCCGCCGTTGGCCAGGGAGTTGGCCAGATCGTCGTCGACGAGGCGGACCGGAATGGTGCCGCCGGGAACCCCGGGAGCCAGCCTGGGCCGGTCGGCCAGCGGCCACAGCATGGTGATCCAGACGGGCTTGCTGGTTTCGGGCGCGACCGCCTGCTCGATCTCAGCGGCTTTGTCCGGCGGCACCCCTACTACCGGCAGCAGGAACCGCGCGTTGTCGAGCCGGGCGGGTGCGCCGTAGTCGGGGGTGCCGTTGACGTTGACCAGCAACGGATAGATGCCGGGCTGACTGATCGTCAGTGACGGCTTGGTCAGTGAGCGCAGCGGCGCGGACAAGATGAACCCGACCTGCTGTCCGCGCTGCAGTTCGGGGGCCACCGTCAGGAAATCGGCTGCGGCCTCGTACTGGTCGGTGCTGCCGTCGAGCGAGGTGCGCAGCCCGGTTGAGGTGGTGACCGCGGATGCGTGCTCCAGTCGGACCATGACGTCGCGGACCGGGCGGTCACCGATGTTGGTGACCATGCCGCTGACGGTGACGACGGGCTCGCTGGTGGTGGTGACCACGTCCGGGGTGACCTGGTCGATCCGCACCTGGACGAAGGGCGTCGCGGTGGGTTCACCCGCGCCCGCCAGGGGTGTGGTGGCCGGCGCGGTGAGCAGTACGCCGAACCCGGCGACGATGCCGATCACTGCGGCGAGACGCACCAACCTGGTCCATCGGTGTCTGCGCGCGATCACGGCCCCTGCCCGTGACCGTTCTTCTTGCCCGGTTCGGACTCGTCGGCGTGGCGGGTGCGGGAATGGGTCTGCGGTCGGCGCCGGGGTGCACTCGGCGGCAGCGGCGGCAGCGCCTGTTCGCCGTCGTTCTGCAGCTTGTCAATCAGTTCGTCGGCGACTTCGGCCAAGCGGCGTTCGTCGGCGTAGGCGAGGCGGGACGGCAGTTCCCGGATCGGCACCCAGGCCACCTCGGCGACCTCGAGGTCCTCGTCGCACAGCTCTCCGCCCAGAAACCGCATTAGATAGTGGTGCACGGTCTTGTGCACCCGTCGGCCATCGGTGACGAACCAGTAGTCGATGCGTCCCAGCGCGGCCAGCACGCTGCCCCGGATCCCCGTCTCTTCAGCGACTTCGCGAATGGCCGTTTGCTCGGCGGTTTCACCCATCTCGATGTGGCCCTTGGGCAGCGACCACAGCATCCTGCCACGCCGGTCGATGCGTCCGATGAGGGCGGCCACCTGCGATTCGCGAGGGCCGTCGATACCGTCTATCACCAGGCCGCCGGCGGAGGTCTCGTGGACGGTGCGCATCCGGTCGGTGCCGCGGCGAGGCCGGGTGCGGCGTTGGGCCGCTGTGGCCGGGGTGGGTGCTGTGTCCTCCGCGGGCTGGCCGTTCGTGTTTTTGTCGGCTGACCGCGTACCGCCACCACGGCCGCGACGCCGTCCGCGGCGTCGACGTGGTTTGGCCTGTTCGCCCTCCGACACCCAAGCGATATTAGCTGGCACGGGCCGGTCTTCCGGATGCACTCGCCGTTGGCGTGCACCTTTGATCACTTCCGTCGCCACTGTCGCATATGCCACAGCAGCCTCTGGATCTGGCGGCGCTATTTTTGCCCGGCTTGCCGCGACAGCGCTCGGGACGGTGGGGCGTTGCTGGACGCCGCGTGGGCTTAGTCACCATCGGAGTCACCATCGAAGTCCGACTAGGGTAAGTCCACGTGGCCGAACCCCTCCTGGACGCCGAGCTGCTGACCGCCGCGGCGGTGGCGTTGCAGCCGTACTCGCCTGTGCTGAGTCAGCTGGGCGCGGCGTTCGCGGCTGCCGGTCACGAGTTGTACCTGGTCGGGGGGTCGGTGCGGGATGCGGTGCTGGGCCGGTTGAGCCCGGACCTGGATTTCACCACCTCCGCGCACCCGGAGCAGGTGCAGAAGATTGTGCGGCCGTTCGCCACTGCGCTGTGGGACACCGGCATCGAGTTCGGAACCATTGGTCTCGCCATTGCCGACGGCGCGCGGGAGCACCGGCTGGAGATCACCACCTTCCGCGCCGACACCTACGACCAAGTGTCGCGCAATCCCGACGTGCGGTTCGGCGAGCGCCTCGAGGACGATCTGGTGCGCCGTGACTTCACCGTCAACGCGATGGCCGTGCGCATCACCGCCAGCGGGCTCGGCGAATTCCTCGACCCGCTCGACGGGCTGGTGGCGCTGCGCGCCCGGGTGCTCGACACCCCGTCGTCCCCGCAGGCGTCCTTCGGCGACGACCCGTTACGGATGCTGCGCGCCGCGCGGTTTGTCTCTCAACTCGGCTTCACCGTGGCGCCGCGGGTGCGCACTGCGATCGAGGAGATGGCCCCGCAGCTGGAGCGGATCAGTGTCGAGCGGGTGGCCGCCGAGCTGGACAAGTTGTTGCTGGGCAAGGACCCGGTGGCCGGCATCGACCTGCTGGTGCAGACCGGGATGGGCGAAGTGGTGCTGCCCGAGGTCGGCGGCATGCAGATGGCCATCGACGAGCATCACCAGCACAAGGACGTATACCAGCATTCACTGACCGTGCTGCGTCAGGCCATCGACCTGGAGGACGATGGCCCCGATCTCGTATTGCGTTGGGCCGCACTGCTACACGACATCGGCAAACCCAATACTCGCCGGCACGAACCGAACGGCGGGGTGAGTTTTCACCACCACGAGGTGGTGGGCGCCAAGATGGTCCGCAAGCGGATGCGGGCGTTGAAGTATTCCAAGCAGATGGTCGATGACGTCTCGCACCTGGTGTATCTGCATCTGCGTTTCCACGGCTACGGCGAGGGCAAGTGGACCGATTCGGCGGTGCGTCGCTACGTCACGGACGCCGGGCCGTTGTTGCCGCAGCTGCACAAGCTGGTCCGCGCGGATTGCACCACCCGCAACAAGCGTCGGGCAGCACGATTGCAGGCCAGTTACGACCGGTTGGAGGCGCGGATCGCCGAACTTGCCGCGCAGGAGGATCTGGCCCGTGTCCGCCCCGATCTGGACGGCAACGAGATCATGCGGCTGCTCGGCATCCCGGCCGGCCCACAGGTGGGGGAGGCGTGGCGATTCCTCAAGGAGCTTCGGCTGGAGCGCGGGCCGCTGCCGGCCGACGAGGCCACCGCTGAACTGTTGGCTTGGTGGAATTCGCGGGGAGACGGTTCGGACTAGTGCGACTGGTCCGAACCGTGCCATCCCACGCTGGGCGCTGACGCCTGTCGGCAGGGCGTGATCGCGGGAACCCGGGGCCTGACCGACGCGTCCAAGCAGGCATGGAGTACTGCTTGGCCGGAGATGACGGCAACGCGTCGATCTGGACCCGCCCGCCCGATCTCGACCTCGACGGCGACGGGAGCCTCGACGCGATCGGCCTCGACCTGGACGGTGACGGGATGCGTGACGACGCCCTTGCCGATCTCGACGGTGACGGGTTCGCCGATCATGCGGTGTTGGACCTCGACAACGACGGGTCTCCCGAGAGCTATTTCGTTGACGAGGGAGCAGGGACGTGGGCGGTGGCCGTCGATCGGGCTGGACAGGTGAGATGGTTCGGGCTGGACGGAGTCGAACACAGCGGCGGGCCGCTGGTGGACTTCGACGGTGGAGGTCGCCCGGATGACCGACTCTTCGACGCCAACGGTGACGGTTTGGCGGACCGGGTGCTGTGCAGCGGTCCCGGAGGAATGACGGGATACGTCGACACCGATGGCGACGGCCGCTGGAATATCCGGCTGACCGACAGCGATGGGGATGGCGCCGCAGACGGCGCAAGCACCCTATGAATTCAATTGCTCTACTAAGCACAGCTAACTGACAACGACCATTCCGCGGATCGCTGAAAATCGTAAACGGGACTGTTCGTACAACTTCTGAGTTTGACAGGCAGTCAGTTCTGGTGTGCACTAAACAGCCTGCTTGACCCCCTGTGCAGCCTCGGCACCGACTGAAGTGACAGCTCGTCGGCCCTGGTCTAGCTTTACCCAGACCCTGGCTCGCACAGCGTGCTTAATTGAGGAGAAGTAAATATGGCAAACGCGACAGTTGTTACACCGGAGCTGCTGCGCAGTACCCAGCAGCGGATAGAGACCCGTCTACAGGAGGCGGCGACGATCGCCAATCAGTACTTGAGCGGCCACGAGAACATCATCAGCGCGACCGGATGGGCAGGCGATGCCGGCTCCACGTCACTGAATACCGCGGGCCAGATTCATCACGATTTGCAGCAGATCATGACGGGCGGTCACCGGCTGGCCAGCGGCCTCGGTCGCGCGGCGGTCCTCATGGAAAACCACGAAGCTGACGCAGCGCACAACCTCAATGGCGTCTTCGGCGGGGGAGCGCAAGCGGTCTGATCGCATCGCCAACCCCTCCGTAATCGATGACCTCACCACCTAAGGAAACAACTCCATGACAGATCACATCGTCTACAACCACGGCGCCGTCGTCGGCTTCGCCGGCGAGGTCGGAGCACAGGCCGCGCAATTGATGGAAATCCACGCCGACGTCCTGCACCTCACCCAGGGGCTCGGGGACTTCTTTCAGGGCCATGGCGCCACTGCGTTCTTCGACGCGCAACAGCAGATGCTGCACGGCCTCGAAGACATGATTCAAACCGTGAGCCGGCATGCTCACACCGTGCACAGCGTGGACGAGATGGCCCAGGCGACCGACGCACAGATGGGTGCCTTGTTCACCTAGTCATTCACCTGGCCATGTCATTCACCTAACCATTTCGATCGGACCGTAGGGCGCATGCATAGCGTGCGCCCTCGGCCCGCTTATGAAGGACATCGTGTTAACTACCACCGTCGACGGCCTGTGGGCACTGCAAGTGCTCACAGGCATCGAAACCGTCGCACCTGAACTTGGTTTGCGGCCCCACCTGCCCAGTGTGGAGCCCAAACAACTGGTGTGGGCGCACCCCGTCGCTGCCGAACTACGCGACGTCGGGGTCCTCGACGAATCCGGCGAAGTGGACCGGACCGTGGTGGAGTGGTTGACCGTGCTGTCGCGTCGCGACGTCGCGCTATTCGTCCAGATCCGTACCCCCGAGGATGACGAACCTGCCCGCGTGTTGATTGCCCGATTCGCTCAGTGGTGGGTCGCCATCGAGCGATCCGCCGATCTGGTCCGCCTCAGCGGGGTGGGCACCGCAACCACCGAGGCATCCGCCAGCTCAATGATTTACGCGGAGATCGAGCGGTTGTGCGGTCAGAACGCAGCGGCACCGTTGCGGCCGGTCACTCTGGACTCGGACGCGCTGCGCGCGACAGCCGATCACCAAGCGTTGCAGGAATTCCTGGCTGGACAGCATCTCGAAGCCGATCAGTTGCGGACACTGGCGCTGGCCGCGGACCGCCACCGGTCCGCCCAAGCGTCCATTGTTGCCATCCAGTGCGGGGTGGCCTCCGGCCGAGCGCATCGGATGCACATCGAGGCAAGCGCAGTCACGATCATCGATAGCCCGGCGGGACGGTTGGTCGCTGAGGACATCCATTCCGCCGGAAAGAAATGGATGATCATCGCGCCGGGCACGCAGGGCAACATAGCCGCGGCGATCAGTCACCTGGTGCGGCGCCTGCCGGCCGATCAGGAATGGTATTCGTACCGAAAAGTCGTGTAGTCGAGAGGAATCCTTCAAGTGTTAGCAATCACGCCGTGACGCAATCGGTTTCGGACACCTTACGTATCTCCGACATGGTGGCACCCCGCAAGGTCCCACCTGGGTCGGGTTGGCGAAAGTTCCTCTACAACATCTCTTTTGGCGCGGCGAACCTAGGCGAGTCACCGGCCGAGCGACACTACCGGGAATTGCAGGAACGGATCCGCCGACACATCCGCAAGCAGTATGTCATCGGGGTGATCTCGGGAAAGGGCGGCGTCGGCAAGACGACCATGACAGCCTGCATCGGTGGTGTCTTCCGTGAATGCCGGCCCGAGAATGTCGTTGCCATCGACGCGGCACCTGGATTCGGTACTTTGGCCGGACGAATCGACGAGTCCCCGCCCGGGGACTACTCGGCCGTCCTGAACGACACCGACGTCCAGGGCTACGCCGATATTCGGGAACACCTGGGGCAGAACAGCATTGGACTTGACGTGCTGGCCGGCAATCGGGCGTCGGACCAACCGCGGCCGTTGGTTCCATCGATGTTCACCGGCGTGTTGTCCCGGCTGCGCCGCACCCACACGGTCATCGTGGTGGACACCTCCGACGACCTCGAGCACCCAGTGATGAAAGCGGTGCTCGACGCTTGCGACGCTTTGGTTTTCGTCTCCGGTTTGACCGCGGACACCTCGTTACCGGTGACGCGCGCGATCGATCTGTTGCGCTCGATGGGCTTTCACGAGTTGGTCTCGCGCAGCACAGTCATCCTCAACGACAGCCGCAATAAGTACGATCCCGAGGCCCGCGCCTATCTCACTGAGCGGTTCCGTCAATCCGGCGCGACTGTCGAATTCATGCCGTACGACCCGTATCTCGCCAAGGGCGGGATAATCGATACCCGCCACGAACTGAAGAAGAAGACACGACTGCGGTTGTTCGAAGTCACTGCGGCGTTGGCGGACAAATACATTCCGGATGCCGACAGGCCGCGTTAATGGCTCATGTCTCGTTTCCCGCGCGTTGCGCGGTGGCGGTCGTCTGCGGTGAACACCTTCTCTCGCAAGTCTATCCGGCCGCCGTGCCGATCGAGGTCTTCATCGACAACGTCGTCGAACTGCTCAATGACGAGCTCAAGCGGCGCGGCCTGGGTGGGTTGGAACCCGGTGTCGGATACGAACTGCAGAAGGCCAACGGTGTGCGCCTGGACGTCACCCGAACCCTCGACGAACTGGGCGTGGAAGACGGCGCCACGTTGACCTTGGTGCCCGCGGCGGACGGCGAGTCATTCGAACCGCAATACGAATCCTTGTCCACTGGACTGGCGCGGGTCGGCAAGAAACTCTTCGAGCCGGTGACGGTGCAGACTGCCGCACATACCGCCCTGGTCATCGTGGCCATGGTGACGATGACAATCGTCGGATTGACTATCCGGCAACGGGTGTCGTCCGATGCGCTGATGCCCAGCATCATCAGCGGAACTGCCGGGCTGCTGGCCGGGGGTGGTGCATTTGTGGTGTTGCGGTGGTGGCGGCATCGTGCGGATCTGCTGGATGCGCTCGGCTGGCTGGTCGTCCCGCTACTAGCGGTGAGTCTGGCGGGCGGGGCACCCGGGCCGCTGGGATCGGCCCACCTGTTCATTTCCGCACTGGCGATCGCGGTGTTGGCTTGCGCCGTCACAGCGGTGACGCAGCGTCACCTCGATATCGCCGCCACGGTCGTTACCCTCTGCGGCCTGGGTGGCGCGGTTGCTGCGACACGGATGTGGTCGCCGGTTCCTGCCCAGTGGCTCGGTATGGGCACCCTGGTGGCGCTGCTGCTGGTGTTGACCTTCGCGCCGACGGTCGCGCTGTGGGTTGCCGCGATCCGTCCGCCGTACTTCGGCTCCATCACCGGACGAGACCTGTTCCGCCGCAGCGACGGCCTGCCGGTGGATGCGGTCTCGCCGGTCACCGATGCAGCGGGGGGCGCCGAAGACGACGCCAATCCGGACACCACCCCGCGAGGGTCGCAGATCGCCGCCGCGGCGATAAGAGCCAATAGCGTACTGACCGGAATCTGCGTGGGCGCCGCGGTCACCTTGCCGGCGGCGGTGTGGGCAACGCTCATGCCAGGGCGTGAGCGAGGCACGGCCACTGCGGTCCTCGCCAGCTTGTTCGTGTTGATCTTCATCAGCCGCGGCCGAGCCTTCGCCGACAAGCGGCAAGCCGTTGCGCTGGTATGCGGAGCCGCGGCCGCCACCTGCGTCGGCATTGTCAAATATATTGTCCAGCAGCCACACTCAGCCCCAGAGGCATTGGCATCGGCGGCCGTGTTGTTGGTCGCCTTTGCGGCTGGCGGGCTCTTGGCCGCACTAGTCGTGCCGGTCACCAGGTTCACCCCGCTGGTCCGTATGGCGGCCGAATGGCTGGAGATACTGGCCATTATCGTCGCCTTGCCGCTGGCTGCGTGGATCGGCGGATTGTTCACCTGGGTGCGGATGCGATGACGCGAAGGACAGGTGTCACCCGGCGGATCAGCGCGCTTGCGGCCGCGGTCGTTGTGGGCGTTCTCTCCACGAACCCAGTGGCAGCCCAGGCGATTCCACCGCCAGCGATCGATCCGGGTCGCGTGCCGGCGGACGGCAAGCCCGCGCCGGAGCAACCAATGCGGCAAAGCAATATGTGTGCCCGCACGATCACTGTGGCCGATCCCAACGTGTCGGTCACCGCGCCGGGCTTCACAATGCTCAGCATCGGCAAGGCCTGGCAGTACTCCACCGGCAACGGAGTGCCGGTCGCGATCATCGACACCGGCATCAATCCCAACCCGAGGCTGCGGGTAGTCGCCGGCGGTGACTACATCATGGGCGGCGACGGGCTGATGGACTGCGACGCACACGGCACCGTCGTCGCGTCGGTGATCGGTGCCGCGCCGCAGGGTGGCCCAATGCCCGCCCCGATGCCCAGCACGCCAGCGTTTCCGCCGCCCAGCGGACCGCAGGCGGTCGATGCTGCGCCGCCCCCACCTGCCGGGCCACCGCCACCCGTCGCACCGCCACCGCCGCCCACCCCTGTCACCGTGACCGAGACGAAACCGGTGCCGCCTCCGCCCGCCCCGCCGCCCGACGAACCATCCAATGCGCCTGGGGATCCCGGCACCGGAGCGAGCGATGTCCCCGAAGTACCGGCTCCGCCGCCGGGTGCACCCGACGGGGTGGTGGGTGTCGCACCGCATGCGGTGATCATGTCCATCCGGCAGTCGTCGCGGGCCTATGAACCGGTCAACCCCGGGCCCGGCGACATGGAAGTGCGCAAGAAGGCCGGGTCGATCTCGACCCTCGCCAGCGCGATCGTGCATGCGGCCAATATGGGCGCCAAGGTCATCAACATCAGTGTCACTTCGTGCGTGCCAGCCGCCGATCCACTGGACCAAGCTGCCATCGGCGCCGCCGTCTGGTACGCGGCCACAGTCAAGGACGCGGTGATCGTCGCCGCCGCGGGGAATGACAGCGAAGACGGATGTGCGCAGAACCCGTCATTCGACCCACTGGATGCAGCCGATCCGCGGGACTGGCATCAAGTGAAAACCGTCTCCTCACCGTCGTGGTTCTCTGACTACGTCTTGTCGGTCGGGGCGGTGGACAACACCGGAGCCGCGATCAGCAAGAGTCTCGCTGGGCCGTGGGTCGCAGCCGCGGCGCCGGGCGTCGGCATCATAGGACTATCGCCTCAAACCGGGGGACCGGTGAACGCCTACCCGCCGATCCGAGCGGGCGAGAAGAACATGCCGATCTGGGGTACTAGCTTCTCGGCGGCCTACGTCAGCGGGGTTGCCGCACTGGTGCGGGCGAAGTATCCGACGCTGTCAGCGCACCAGATCATCAACCGAATCCTGCAGACCGCTCACAATCCACCGCGCGGAGTCGACAACCAGGTCGGTTACGGGGTGGTGGATCCGGTCGCCGCGTTGACCTTCGACGTGCCGCTAGGTGAGCGCCTCCCACCACCGGCACACAGCAGGATCGTCACCCCGGCCGCACCGCCGTCACCACCGGATCACCGGGCCCGCGATGTTGCACTGATCTTCGCTGGGGTTGTCGCAGCTGCGGTCGCCGCGGCCTGGCTGATCGCTCGGGTACGGCGGCAACGATGACGATCAACACCAAATTGGCAATCATCGGTGGCATCCTCGCCGTGACCACGGCGGGCCTGGCAGTCGGCGGATATGTCGGCGCCGCAGCAGGTTTGCTGCTCGGCCTCGCCGCCGGTGTCGTTCCGTGGGGCCGCCACACGATGTGGTCCTGGTTCCTGCTGTGGTCTCGGCGCAACCGCCCAATCCAGTGGACGCAACCCCGGACGGTTGCCAACGACCGGGCCGGCGGGGGAGTGCGATTCCAGGACGGGGTCGCCGTGGCTGCCGTGCAGCTGCTCGGAAAGACACACGTACCGACCATCTTCACGGGTTCGACGTGCGCCGAAACCGAAAACGTCTTGAATATCGACGATTTGCGGCCATTGTTGAGACAGAGCCTCGAGCTGAAGCTCGATTCGATCAGCGTGGTCTGTGCGGGGGCCCGGCGCCGGAGCACGGGCGACTACGCGCGGGTCTACGACACGTTGATCGGCACACCGCCCTACGCCGGCCAGCGTGAAGCCTGGCTGATCCTGCGTCTCTCGGTGCTGGAAAACGTAGACGCGCTGCGCTGCCGTAGCTCGGTCGGGACCGCAATGCTCGCGGCCGCGCAGCGGGTCAGTGCGGCGCTGCGTCAGCAGGGGATCCGTGCGAAGGTGGCGACCGCGAGCGACATCGTCGAACTCGAACGCAGGCTGGGCCGATCAGCATTAGACGTGCAGAACCGTCGATGGAAATCGGTGCGGGGCGACGGCGGGTGGCTGACCAGTTACTGGTATCAGCCGCACGACGTCACCACCGAGAACCTCGCGCACGCCTGGACCCTGCGTTGTGACGGAATCACCCAGAACGTAACGCTTTTCGCAGACCAGAGCATGGCGGCCACCATGACAGTGTGTAGTGCACAGCCACCGACGGCACCACCGAGCACGATGTTGCAGACGCTGCCCGGTGAACAAGCACATGCCGTGGCCGCGAATCTGTGTGGTCCCCTGCCACCGCTGCGGCGCATCCAGCGTGGCCGGTTGGCCGGCCCGCTAGTCGTTCCGATAGGGCCATCCGGGGTGCTCCTGGGCAAGGTGGGCGCCGGCAATCGACTGTTGCTACCGCTGGATGATCCGGGCGAATCCAGCCGCGTCCACATCGCGGCGGACGAGCCTGTGGTCAAACGCATAGTGGTGCGACTGGCCGGTGCCGGTGCACGAATTACCATCCATACGCGCGACTTCGAGCGGTGGAGCAGCGTCAGGATGCCGGATATCGCGGTGACCGACCAGGCCAAGCCGATTGCGGGGACGACCGTCAGCATCGTGGATGGCAGCATCATTCCGGCGCCTCGACCGAATACGGTTGTCTCGGTGAGCGAATCGCAAACGCAGTATTCCGGCACCGCCAATGTCGTTATCGCCCAACGCGGCCCGGCGACCGTGGATGTGACGGCGGGTGGCAATACCCATCGAGTGGAGGTGGAATTGTTCCGGGCCGAGAACCGCTATGTGTCATCCGAACCGACGAGCCTGCGCAGCGCCGAACTCGCCTCGGTTGATTCGCCGTGACGAGCAGCACCACAACCTCGCTCGCCCGTAAGCGATTCGACCATGCGATGGCGTTGCTGGATAGCGATATCGAAGCCGCCGGCGCGAGGTTTCGGGAAGCGACCGAGATCGATCCGTCCATGGCAGATGCCTGGCTGGGGCGGATTGCGGCGGGTGACGAAGCGCTGACGACAGTGCAACAGCTCCACAGGTACGGGTCCCGCTTGCATCGGGAGACGAACCGACTCGGTGTGCACCTCTCAGCTCCCATCAAAGCCGGTCCGTACCTGTCAATTTCGGTTACCGAAGCATCTCATGCCGGCTTGGCGCTAGCCAGTGCGCTGACCGATGCCGGACAGTACGAGCAGGCCGAAAAGCTGCTGTCGGATCGGGCACTACTGGACACCTGGGAGAATCATCAATGGAAGCAATACATCGATGCCTACTTGATGTTCGTCACCCAACGATGGCCCGACGTGATAGCGGTAGCGGCGGCGATCCTGCCACCGCAGGCCATCATCATGTCGGCGGTGACGGCGGCGACATGCACCCTGGCTGCACACGCCGCGGCACATCTCGGTCAAGCGCGGGTTGCGCTGGACTGGACAGAGCGGGTCGCAACGCATGTGGCAGACGAATTCCCCTTGATTGCAGCCGATCTCGCTTACATCAGAGGGATGGCGTATCGCCAGCTGGGAGACGAGCATCAAGCGCAGGTGTGGTTGTCCAAGGCGACGATCAACGGCGCACTGGTGGAATCGGCGAAGCGGGCATTGGCCGATCCGACCCTGCAGCTGGTGGTGACCGACGAAGAGGTTATCGCGTCCCGAACCAACAAATGGGATGTGGCCACTGAGCGGTCCGCTCTAGAGCGCACTGAGGCCGAACATGAAGAGCGGCGTCGCCAACTTCTGCAGGAGGGACGCGCGCTGCTGGACAACCAAGTTGGGCTAGCCGAGGTAAAGCGGGCGGTGTCCGAACTCGAGGACCAGATCGAGGTGCGGGCGTTGCGTCTTGCTGCCGGGTTGCCGGTGGCCAATCAAACCAACCACATGCTGTTGGTAGGCCCGCCCGGTACCGGCAAGACGACGACGGCCGAAGCGCTGGGCAAGATCTACGCCGGGCTGGGCATCGTGCGCCACCCCGAGATCGTCGAAGTCAAGAGGGCAGATTTCTGCGGCGAACACATCGGCGCCTCGGGACCGAAAACCAATGATCTGATTGACCGTTCGCTGGGACGCATATTGTTCATGGACGAGTTCTACTCATTGGTGGAGCGACATCAAGACGGTCGGCCGGACATGATCGGCATGGAAGCTGTCAACCAACTGCTGGTTGCGCTGGAGGTGCATCGTTTCGACTTCTGTTTCATCGGCGCCGGGTATGAACGGGAAATCGACGAATTCCTCACGGTGAATCCGGGTTTGGCGGGCCGGTTCAATCGCAAGTTGCGCTTCGAGTCCTACAGCCCGGACGAGCTGGTGGAGATCGCTGTCCGCTACGGCAAGCCGCGCGCAACCATCATTGAGCCGGCGGCCGCTGAAGCGATGAAGTCAGCTTGCGAGGCACTGCGCGGTTACCGCGCGCCCGACGGCCAGCACGGCGTTGACGTCATGCACAACGGACGGTTCGCCCGCAATGTCGTGGAACGCGCTGAGCGGCTCCGGGATTCGCGGGTGGCCACGCAGCATCGAAGTGTCAAGGGTTCGGTCACCGTGGACGACCTACAGACACTGCTTGCCGACGATGTGCTGACCGCGGTGCACGATGCGTGCGCGGAAAAGCATGTGCCGGTGGCGCTTTGACCGCGCCAGCTACAGCTCGGTGACGAAAGCGCCATATCAGCTCAATGACGAAGGCGCCTCGCCGGCTACAGCTCGATGGCTAAAGCGCCGCGCAAGCTACACCTCGACGACGACCGCGCCGCCCTGGCCACCGCCGGCGCACATGGCTGCCACGCCAATCCCGCCGCCACGCCGGGCCAGTTCATAGGTCAGCGTGGTGACCATGCGAGCACCGGAGGCGGCGATCGGGTGGCCCAGGCTGCAGCCGCTGCCGGAGAAATTGACCTTCTCCTCGTCGATGCCGTACTCGCGGCATGCAGCGATAGGCACCGAAGCGAACGCCTCGTTGATCTCCCACAAAGCCACGTCCTCGACTGAGATACCGGCCCGCTGCAACACCTTGCCGATCACCTTGACCGCACCCAGCCCGCAGTCCCGCGGTGGGACGCCCGCAGCGGCCCAGGCGCGCACCTTGCCCATCACGTTCAGGTTGTTGGCGGCGGCGTAGTCGGCGTCGACCAGAGCTACCGCGGCGGCGGCGTCGTTGGTGCCGCTGCTGTTGCCGGCGGTGATGGAGAAGCCCTCGATCTCGGGGTGCAATACCTTCAGTCCGGCCAGTTTCTCCACTGTGGTGTCGCGGCGCGGGTGCTCGTCTACGGCGAACTCGGTCACTGAACCGTCGAACTGGGTGATCTTCAGCGGCAGGATTTCGTCGGCGAACTTGCCGGCGTCCTGGGCCGCGACGGCGCGCTGGTGCGAGCGCGCTGCCCAGGCGTCCATCTCTTCGCGGGTGATCCCGACCGACTGGGCGGTGTTCCATCCGACAGTGATCGACATGTCTTTGGCCGGCGCGTCCGGGGTCTCGACGTGGGTCGGCGGCATCCACCGCTCCTCGAACTTCAGTTCGGGCCCGGGGATGCGCCAGTTCGTCAGCGGCGTCATCGACAACGACTGCACGCCGCCGGCGATCAGCACTCGTTCCATGCCCGAGCCGATCTGAGCCGCGGCGTTGCCGATTGCGGTCAGGCTGCCCGCGCAGTGCCGGTTGACCGACTGGCCCGGCACATGCTCCAGGCCGGTGGCGGTCGCCGCATAGCGTGCCAAATCTCCACCGCCATAGTGGGATTCGGCGAAGATGATGTCGTCGATCTCGGCCGGGTCCACCCCGGAGCGGCGCACCACCTCGGGCAGCACCGCAGTAATGAGCATCTCCGGCGGGGTGTTGACGAGCGTCCCCTTGAACGAGCGGCCGATCGCAGTCCGGACAGCGCCGACGATCACGGGTGTGGCCATAGCAGAACCTCGAACTTCCTGTCGCGGGATCGACCGAATCGTACCAAGTACCGTATTTACAATAGTAGCCAGGTATGTAACGCCGGGTGGCCGGGCGAGCGATTCGGCCGACGTGCCTATTTCCCGACACCGGTCGGTACATGAAGAAACCCACCGGACTCGCGCACAAGCATCTGCCCCGCAGCGGTTAGCACCACGGAGCACCTCGCGTCATCCTGCGCACACCAAAATTGCTGTGCTGAAGGGTCTTTAACCTGTCAAGGCACACGACGTGGCCTCTTTCGAGTCAGTGCCGCACACGGAAGACGTCAACTCCGACGACCAGCTGTGCGCCCCCCGACTTGTCATACCCCCCTGTGATTATGGGGTTATGTCTTCGGGTGCGTCGGCGGTGGTGAGTCCTAAAGAGCGCTTGGCGGTGTTGTTTGAGGAGTTGGCGGAGTTGGCCGGTCAGCGCAACGCCATTGA
>NZ_LZLQ01000129.1 GCF_001673315.1 Mycobacterium asiaticum
GGAAGAACTGGTGGCTGACTTTGCGGAGAGCGACGGTGGTCGAGCACTGGACGATCCGGTGGTCCTGCGCCGACTCGGCGAGATCGATGTCCGGATCAAGTATCTGGAAGTGCTTTGCCAGCGGGCGATCTCGGCGACACTGCACGGGGGTGACGCACTCGGTTCGGCAAGTCTGGCCAAGACGGTCTGGGGTGAGATCGGACAGGATCTCGCCGCTCTGGCGTTCGACGTGCTGGGAACCCGCGGCGCGCACGGCCGATGGAGCGACTACCGGCTGACATCCCGGTCACTGACCATCGCGGGTGGCACCAGCCAGATCAACAGGAACATCACCGCCCAACGGGTCTTGGGGTTGCCGCGCTCATGAATCTCGAACTGACCGCGGAACAGGTCGCGCTACGTGACACCGTGCGGCGCTTCCTTGCCGAGCGAGCGCCAATTTCCGGACATGTGCGCGCGCTGCTCGATGACCCCACCGGTAGCACGGAGACGGTGTGGCGCGGTCTTGCCGATCTGGGCGCGACGGGGTTGCTGGTCCCGGAGGAGCACGGCGGTGCCGGCATGACCATGGTCGAGGCCGGTGTTGTCGCCGAAGAACTCGGCGCCGCGTTGTACCCGGGGCCCTGGCTGTCCACGGCCGTTGGCGCCGTGCGGCTGTTGACTCGGATTGGCGGCTCGTCGGCGGCCCGGATCCTCACCGAAATTGCCCGGGGAACCACCGTCGCGACTATCGGCCTGTTCGATACCGGCGCGGTCGCGGCGATTGAACGCACCGACGAGGAGACCCCGCGCGTCGTCCTCAAGGGCGAGATCGCCATCGTGCCCGACGCGGCTGCCGCCGACCTTGTGCTGGTCGCTGCGCAAGACCGCGACGGCACCGGGCTTTTCGCGGTCGAGACCGCCAGCGGCGGCATCACCATCACCCCACAACGCGGAATCGACCAGACCCGTAAGCAATTCGAAGTCAAATTCGACGGAGCCGCCACGCGTCGGTTCGGTAGCCTGTCCCCCAGCACCCTCCAGGCCGTGGTCGACGACGTCCTCATCGCGATGGCCGCCGACGCGCTCGGCGCCGCCCGCGCCGTGCTGGCCATGGCCCTCGAATACGCAAAGACACGAAAGCAATTCGGTCAGGCCATCGGCTCGTTTCAGGCGGTTCAACATTTGTGCGTCGATATGTACGAGACGGTCGAGTTGGCTCGCGGCGGGGTGATCCACGCGCTGTGGGCGGCTGACGCCGCGGATCCCGAGGAGCACCACCTGTCCGCGCTGCGCGCGAAGGCTTTCGCAGGCCGGTTGGCTGCCGTGGGTGACACCGCGATCCAGGTGTTCGGCGGCATCGGATACACGTGGGAACACGATGCACACCTCTACCTCAAGCGGTTACTGAGCTGGAGCGAATACGGGGGCGGACCCGATCAGTATCTGACCGAAGTCGGTGCGCGCCTCGCCAAGAAGGGACAGCGGTGATCGATTTTCATGGCCAGGTAGCCATCGTGACCGGCGCTGGGCGCGGCCTGGGCCGCTTGTATGCGCTCGAACTGGCGCGCCGAGGGGCCTCGGTCGTCGTCAACGACCTCGGCGGAACCATGCACGGTGAGGGTGCCGACAGCACCGTCGCCGATCAGGTCGTCGCCGAAATACAAAGTGCCGGTGGCACAGCGGTGGCATCCCACGATTCGGTGGCCAGCCCCGAAGGCGGCGCCGCAATTGTTCAGACGGCCCTGGACACCTTCGGTCGGCTGGACGCCGTCATCAGCAATGCCGGCATCTTCAACAGCATCGCGTTCGAGGAACTATCGGCGGACGACTGGCGTCGCATGCTCGGCGTGCACCTAGACGGCGGGTTCTATCTCAGCCAGCCCGCTTACCGGGTGATGAAAGCGCAAGGCTATGGCCGCTTCGTGTTCGTCTCGTCCTCCGGCGGAATGTTCGGACAACCGTGGGAAGCCCATTACGCGGCCGCCAAGGCCGGGCTGGTGGGGTTATGCAACGTCATCGCCATCGAGGGCGCCGAGCACGGCATTCTCGCCAACACGGTACTGCCGTTTGGCTTTTCGCGCATGGTGACCGAGACAGTCGGGGACCCGGAGGTCTTGGAACGGATCGGCTTCCTGGAGCTGATCAAGCCAGAGTTGGTGGTGCCGATGGTCATCTTCCTCGCCAGCCGGGCGTGCGAGCTCAGCCATCAGAATTTCTCCGCTTGCGCGGGCCGCTTCGCGCGCGTGTTCGTCGGACTTGGCCAGGGCTGGCTCGCCGATGCTGACGGCGCACCGAGTGCGGACGACATCGCGGCCCATCTATCGGCGGTGACAGCGACCGAACCGTTCACGGTGCCTGGTTCGATCTTCGAGGAAGTGTTCGGTGTCTGTGCGCAACGCGGCGTCGAGATAGGGGCGTAATCGTGCACATCGATTACCTGCTCACCGCGACCCGCTCGGCGCGCAGGTCGCTCGACCTGGACGCACCCGTCGACCTCGACGAAATCCGTGACTGCCTGCGCATCGGACTGCAGGCTGCCAATGGCTCCAACCAGCAGACCTGGCGGTGGCTGGTGGTGACCGATCCAGCGTTGCGGGGTGAAATCGCGGAGTTGTACCGGGAAGCTTATCTGCGCCGCGTCGGCGGTCAGTTGCTCGCAGGGATGATGCCCGCTGGCACGCCGGAGACCAGGCTGATGTCGTCGACTGAGTGGCTGGTCGAGAATATGCGCACGGTTCCGGTGCTGGTGGTCCCCTGCTACCAGCCCTACCTGCCCCGCATCGACGGCGACGAGTCGTTCCACCTAGCCACGCTGTATGGATCAATCTTTCCCGCGGTGTGGAACTTTCAACTTGCTTTGCACACCCGGGGCTACGGCACCTGCATCACTACCCTGCACCTGCACCACGAGGCGGCGGTCGCAGAACTGCTCGGCATCCCACCGGGCTACGTCCAGGGTTGCCTGCTGCCAGTCGGCCGCCTTCGGGCCGGGCACACTTTCCGGCCCGCCCGTCGTCTTCCCGTTGACGAGGTAATCTGCATCGACCACTGGCCCGCGCAGTCCGGCTAGGATGAGGCACAGATCCCTACGCAGCGCGTTTGGCACCGTGATGCTGTTAATCTCTAACAAAGATTTGGTTCATCGGGAGGATGTGATTCGCATGTTGCCGAGACTGCGATTCGCCAAGTCCGGCCAGCCATGACCGATAGCGCAACCGAATCCGGAACGCGCCGGACCGAGATCCTCGAGACGGCAGCGACGTTGATCGCCTCCTCCGGACTACGGACCTCGCTGCAGGAGATCGCTGATGCCGCAGGCATTCTCCCGGGCAGCCTCTACCACCACTTCGAATCCAAAGAAGCGATCCTGGTGGAGCTCATCCGCCGCTACCAAGCAGACTTGGAACGCATAGGGCAAAGCGCTCAAGCGAAATTGGACGAGCCGGACTCACGGCCACCGGCCGAACAGATCATCGAGCTGGGGTCCGCGATCGCCAACTGTGCTGTGCGGCATCGCGCGGCCCTGCAGATGTCGTTCTACGAGGGACCGAGCGCAGATCCCGAGTTGATGAAGCTGACCAAACAACGGCCCGTCGCGATCCTGGAGGCGATGCTGCAAACGCTGCGCGCCGCCAGATGGAGCGGCTACATCAAAGCCGAAGTAGACCTCCCGACGCTGGCCGATCGCATTTGCCAGACCATGCTGCAGGTCGGCCTTGATGTAATCCGGCATAACTCCTCTGCCGACCAAGTCGCTACGTTGATGTGCCGAATCATTTTGCAGGGGTTAGCATCTCGCCCCCCAACTGATCGAGCACTGGACCGGTCCCCGGCCTTTGCGGCTGCCAGCGACGTCATCCGAAGCTGGGCCGACGACAGCGAAGCCGACCCCAGCGACAAGGCGGCACACCTGCGCGCGGTGGCGCGAACGGAGTTCGGCCGCAAGGGATATGAAGTCACCACCATCAGGGATATCGCGTCGGCCGCCGGGCTGGGCACCGGCACCGTGTATCGGGTGATCGGATCCAAAGACGAACTGCTGGCGTCGATCATGCGCTCATTCGGTCAGAAGGTCGAAGCGGGATGGGTTGACGTGCTGCGCTCCGAGGCGACGCCGGTCCAGAAGCTGGATGCCCTTAGCTGGGTGAACGTCAATGCGTTGGATCAGTTCTCCGACGAGTTCAGGATTCAGTTGGCCTGGATGCGGCAGTCACCGCCGCGAGACACGGTGAACCCGGGGTGGTCGTACACGACACGGCTGCGTCAGATGAAATCACTGCTTTCCGAAGGCATTCGGTCCAATGAGATCCGCACCGACGCCGCTTCCACGACGATGTTGGCCCGTTGCATCATCGGTATGCAGTGGATCCCGGAGAACATCCTGCGCGACGTGGGCACTCGGGCGTCGCTCATCCTCGCTCGTGACACGGTGTTGCGGGGCACGGCCATTCGCGGTAGGTAGCGACCGCGCGTAGCGTCGAATCCATGGCGCACATCATCGTTATCGGCGGCCACGGCAAGGTCGCACTGCATCTGGCTCGCATCCTGACCGAGCGCGGCGACACCGTCAGCTCAGTATTCCGCAATCCAGACCACGTCGACGACGTCGCGGCTACCGGTGCGACGCCGGTGGTGGCCGACATCGAACAACGCGATACCGACGCCCTGGCCGACCTACTGGCCGGGCACGACGCGGTCGTCTTCTCCGCGGGGGCCGGCGGTGGTGACCCCGCGCGAACCTACGCCGTCGACCGCGATGCTGCGATCCGGGTGATCGACGCCGCCGAGCGGGCGGGCGCCAAGCGGTTCATCATGGTGTCCTATTTCGGCGCCGGACCCAATCACGGTGTATCAGCAGATGATTCATTCTTCGCCTATGCGGAAGCCAAGGGTGCAGCGGATGAGCACTTGCGCGCGAGCGGGCTGGATTGGACGGTGCTGGGGCCGGGCCGGCTCACCTTGGACCCCGGGACCGGCCGGATCGCGATAGGGAAGGCGAAGGGTTCGGTTTCGCGCGAGGATGTCGCGCTGGTGGCGGCGGCCGCACTGCGGGACGACTCGACCATTAGCCGCACCATTGAGTTCAACAACGGCGACGTGCCTATCGAGGAGGCGTTGGTCGGCTGAGCTTAGGCCGATCGCGGTTACCGGCTAAGTACGCGCGCCTTTGCCGCCCTTTCCGCCGGCGCCAGTGGAAGCTGCCGCATGCGGTGAGTCTGACGGCTAGCTCGGCCAGCAGCGTCGTGCCTACCGGGGACCTCTCAGGAGCCGCCGGCCCCGCCGGCACCGCCGTGGTCCCTGCCGCGGTCAGCCCGCCGTTTGCCCCGGCCCCACCAGCACCGCCGTTGCCGATCAATCCCGCCGCGCCCCCGTTGCCGGCGAGCCCGCCTGGCGTGGTTGGCGAATACCCATTGCCGCCATTGCCGTAGAGCAGGCCGCCGGGTCCGCCATCCGGACTTGCCGCGGTCCCATTAGTGCCGTTGCCGATCAGTGGCCGGCCCAGAAGCGCTCGAGCGGGCGCGTTTATTAGATCGAGCGCGTCCTGCTGAACGGTTTGGGCCGCATTGGCTGCCTCGGCGCCGGCGTACGAATTCGCGGCACCGAGGAGGGTCTGCACGAATCGGTCGTGGAACAACGCGGCTTGCGCGTTGAGGGCTTGATAGCTCCGGCCGTGTGCACCGAAGAGGAGCGCAACGGCGGCCGACACTTCGTCGGCACCGGCTGCTGCCAATGCGGTCGTCTGAGCGGCGGCGGCCGAGCTTGCCTGGTCGAGCGCAACACCGATCGCAGTGAGATCTCCTGCTGCACTCAAAAAATGAGCTGGTCCAACTAAAATAAAAGACATGCTTATCTCCTAGGACCCTCGTGCGCCAGAAACGGATGGTAGACCCTCATTGACCAGCTCAGCGCGATTTCGGCTGAATACTTGAGACAAAAATGCTGAGTACACCGGCGCGAAACCGCAGACTGGCTTGTCCGGCGAACAAAGTTCACAACAGACCGGGGCGCCGAGCGGGGAACACCGCTGGAGAATGCCGTGCGGCAACCCTATCTATAGGAAACAGTTCATCCCTAGGACTGTAGGAGACTGTTACACTTTCGCTGCTACCAGCAGGCACGGGATGGGGAAGCATCAGTGGCAACGGACAATGCGACAGCGGCCGACGAGTCACTGGACATGATCACCGATGCATTGATGACGGCTTCCCGGTTGCTGGTGGGCATCTCCGCGCATTCGATTGCTCAGGTCGACGACAGCCTCACCATTCCGCAGTTCCGCACCCTGGTGATCCTGTCCAGTCGGGGTCCCATCAATCTGGCCACGCTGGCGACCCTGCTGGGAGTGCAACCGTCGGCGACCGGTCGGATGGTCGACCGCCTGGTCGGCGCGGGAATGATCGACCGTCTCCCGCATCCGACGTCGCGACGCGAACTGCTCGCCGCCTTGACCAAACGCGGTCGCGACGTGGTTGCGAAGGTGACCGCGAACCGGCGCGCCGAGATAGCCCGCATTGTCGGGCAGATGCCGCAGACCGAACGCCAGGGGCTGGTGCGCGCGCTCACTGCGTTCACCGCCGCCGGCGGTGAGCCCGACGCCCATATCGGGCTCGACGAGATCTAGACGATTGGGCGGTGTTCGGACGCCGCTGAGCACAGACCACTGGGTCGGGGTACCTAGACTGTGCCGGTGCGCATCGTCTTCGCCGGCACTCCCGAACCCGCGCTGCCCGCGCTGCGTCGCCTGATCGAATCGCCCCGTCACGAGGTCATTGCGGTGTTGACCAGGCCCGATGCGGCCTCGGGGCGGCGGGGCAAAGTGGAACCGTCCCCCGTAGCTCGCGAGGCGCTTGATCGTGACATCCCGGTGTTGCGCCCCGCGAAGCCGAATTCCGCGGAATTCGTCGCCGAACTGGCGGAATTGGCGCCGCAGTGCTGCGCGGTGGTGGCCTACGGGGCACTGCTGCGTGAGGGGTTGCTCGGGGTGCCCCCGGACGGTTGGATCAACCTGCACTTCTCGCTGCTGCCCGCCTGGCGCGGCGCGGCGCCGGTACAGGCCGCGATCGCCGCGGGTGACAGGATCACCGGCGCCACCACCTTCCAAATCGAACCAAGCCTGGACTCCGGGCCGGTGTACGGCGTCGTTACCGAGGTCATCCGACCGACCGACACCGCTGGCGATCTGCTTGCGCGCCTTGCTGTTTCGGGTGCGGGGTTGCTGTCGGCCACGTTGGACGGCATCGAAGACCAGACGCTGACGCCACGTCCCCAGCCGCTCGACGGCATCAGCCTGGCGCCCAAGATCAGCGTGGAGCAGGCCAGGGTTCGCTGGGACCTGCCGGCACAGGTGGTTGAGCGACGCATCCGTGCCGTCACGCCCAATCCGGGCGCCTGGACGCTGATCGGCGATATGCGCGTGAAAGTTGGTCCGGTGCAATTAGATTCAGTAGCTGCCGATCCGATGCCGCCCGGCACGATCCGGGTCGACCGCAAGAACGTCTGGATCGGCACAGCCTCAGAACCGGTGCGGCTGGGCGAGATTCAGCCACCCGGCAAGAAAACCATGAACGCTGCCGACTGGGCTCGGGGCGCCCGGTTAGATCCCGCGGTGCGGGCGTCATGAGGCCGGGTCAGGACAAGCCGGACCGGAAGCGGCCGGACCGTAAACCGCCACGGCAGCGGCCGCAGAACCGAGCCCGAGGTCCACATCGCAAACCGCTGGATCCCGCGCGGCGCGCGGCATTCGACGTGCTGCGGGCGGTCAGTGAGCGTGACGCTTATGCCAACCTGGTACTGCCTGCCCTGTTACGCGAGCGTGGAATCGTCGGCCGGGACGCCGCTTTCGCCACCGAACTCACCTATGGAACATGCCGGGCCAGGGGATTGCTCGACGCGGTCATCGGCGCGGCCGCCGGGCGAGCCCCGGAAACCATCGACCCGGTGCTGCTCGATTTGCTTCGGCTGGGCAGCTATCAGTTGCTGCGTACCCGGGTGGACGCACACGCCGCGGTATCCACCACCGTCGACCAGGCCGGAATCGAATTCGATTCGGCACGAGCGGGTTTCGTCAACGGAGTATTGCGCACGATCGCCGGGCGGGACGAGAAAGCCTGGGCGGAGGAACTTGCCCCCCGCAATGATCCGGTCGGGCACGCGGCGTTCGTGCACGCCCACCCGCGGTGGATAGCCCAGGCCTTCACCGACGCGCTCGGCGCCGCAGCCGGGGAATTGGACGCGGCGCTGGCCAGCGGCGATGAACGGCCCCAAGTGCATTTGGCGGCACGCCCCGGCGTGGTCAGCGCCGCCGAACTGGCCGACACGGTCAGTGGCGCGGTGGGTCGTTACTCGCCGCACGCGGTGTATCTGCCGGGTGGTGACCCGGGGCAGCTGGCACCCGTGCGTGACGGGCACGCGTTGGTTCAAGACGAGGGCAGCCAATTGGTGGCGCGCGCACTGACCCTGGCGCCGGTCGACGACGACGCCGGCCGGTGGCTGGACCTGTGCGCCGGCCCGGGCGGCAAGACCGCGTTGTTGGCCGCACTCGGGGCGCAGGCGGGCGCCCGGGTGACCGCTGTTGAGCCGGCTCCGCATCGGGCAGATCTGGTGGTGGAGAACACCCAGGGGCTGCCGGTCGATGTGGTTCGGGTCGACGGCCGGCAGAGCGACCTCGAGCCGGGGTTCGACCGGGTGCTGGTCGACGTGCCCTGCACTGGGTTGGGTGCGCTGCGTCGCCGTCCGGAGTCGCGCTGGCGGCGGCAGCCGTCCGATGTGCCCGCGCTGGCCAAGCTGCAGCGCGAGTTGTTAGGGGCCGCAATCGCGTTGACCCGACCTGGCGGAGTGGTGCTGTACGCGACCTGCTCCCCGCATCTGGCTGAGACCGTCGGTGTGGTCGCCGACGCGCTGCGCCGCCACCCGGTTGAAGCCCTGGATACGCGGCCGCTGTTCGCACCGGTCGAAGATCTCGGACCGGGTCCGTACGTGCAGCTGTGGCCGCACCGACACGGCACCGACGCTATGTTCGCGGCGGCGCTGCGCCGCCAGTAATGTGTCGCTCATGTCTGGTACGGGGGGACCGTTGATAGCGCCGTCGATGCTGGCAGCGGACTTCGGTCGGCTCGCCGACGAAGCCGCCGCCGTGCGCGGTGCCGACTGGTTGCACGTCGATGTGATGGACGGCCACTTCGTGCCGAACCTGACCATTGGACTGCCGGTAGTGGAGAGTCTGTTGACTCACACCGATATCCCAATCGACTGCCATCTGATGATCGAAAACCCGGATCGATGGGCACCGCCGTACGCCGAAGCCGGCGCCTACAACGTCACCTTCCATGCCGAGGCCACCGACAACCCGACCGGGGTGGCTCGCGATATCCGCGCCGCCGGAGCCAAGGCCGGCATCAGCGTCAAGCCCAAGACGCCGCTGGGTCCGTACCTGGACATCCTCCCGCAGTTCGACACCCTGCTCATCATGTCCGTCGAACCCGGCTTCGGCGGTCAGGAATTCATCCCCGAGGTACTCAGCAAGGTGCGTACGGTCCGCAAACTGGTGGATGCGGGGGAGCTCAGGATTCTGGTCGAGATCGACGGCGGAATCAACGAAGAAACCATCGAGCAGGCCGCCGAAGCAGGCGTGGACTGCTTCGTCGCCGGCTCGGCGGTCTACGGCGCCGACGACCCCTCCGCCGCCGTCGAGAAACTGCGCCGCCAGGCCGGCGCGGCCTCACCCCATCTCGGTGGGGCGAAGGCGTGACCAGCGTCGAGCAGGTCAAGAGCATCGAAGAAGCGATGCGCCTGGCTATTGAGCATTCCTATCAAGTCAAAGGCACCACCTACCCGAACCCGCCGGTCGGGGCTGTCATCGTGGACCAGGAGGGCCGGGTCGTCGGAGTCGGCGCCACCCAGCCGGCCGGCGGCGACCACGCCGAAGTCATCGCGTTACGCCGGGCCGGTGGGCTGGCCGCCGGCGGAATCGCCGTGGTGACCATGGAGCCGTGCAACCACTTCGGCAAGACTCCACCGTGCGTGAACGCGCTGATCGAGGCCAGGGTGGGCACGGTGATCTTCGGCGTTGCCGACCCCAACGGCATTGCCGGTGGGGGTGCGGGCCGATTGACGGCGGCGGGCGTGCAGGTGCGGTCGGGCGTCATGGCCGATCACGTGGCCGCCGGCCCGCTCCGGGAATGGCTGCACAAGCAACGTGCCGGCTTGCCGCACGTGACGTGGAAGTACGCCACCAGCATTGACGGCCGCAGCGCCGCCGCCGACGGATCCAGCCAGTGGATCAGCAGCGAGGCCGCCCGGGCGGACCTGCACCGCCGGCGCGCGCTGGCCGACGCGATCATCGTCGGCACCGGGACGGTGCTGGCCGACGACCCGGCGCTGACGGCCCGATTGCCCGACGGTTCGCTGGCTCCGCAGCAACCGCTGCGGGTGGTGGTGGGGAAGCGGGAGATACCGCCGGACGCCAAAGTGCTCAACGACGATTCCCGCACCATGGTGATCCGCACCAACGATCCCGTGGAGGTGCTTCGGGCGTTGGCGGATCGCACTGACGTATTGCTGGAAGGCGGCCCCACGCTGGCCGGAGCGTTCCTGCGGGCCGGGGCGATCAACCGGATCCTGGCCTACGTCGCGCCGATCCTGCTGGGCGGCCCGGTGACGGCCGTCGATGACGTCGGCGTGTCCAGCATGGCCCACGCCCTGCGCTGGCAGTACGACAGCGTCGAGCAGGTGGGACCGGACCTGCTGCTCAGCCTGGTGGCTCGGTAGCCCCGGTCGGCTGCGGTTCGGCGATCGGCGGTTGTTCGGCCGGTTCGTCCTCCTCGTCGGCGTGCTCGCCGCGACTGCTGATCAACAGCCCCAACAAGGCTCCGACCACACAGATCACCACGGTGACCTTGAAGATGTCGCCGTACATCAGGGCGAAAGCCTGCAGGTACATGTGCCCCTGCGCGGTGACGCGTTCCAGGACGCCGGCGTCGGGCGGGATCGATGCCGTCAAGCCCCCCAGGATCTGGTTGAAGCGGTACAACCCCCAGGCGCTCAGCGCCGCCACGCCGATCAACATGCCGGTCATCCTGGCTACCACGACCGCTGCCGAGGCGATCCCGTGCTGGGCCGCCGGGACGACCCGCAGCGCCGCCGACGTCAGCGGGCCGATCACCAGTCCGAGGCCCAACCCGGCCACCAACAGGTCGGTGTGGACGGCGGGCACCGTGAAGAGCCCGAAGATGCTGTGCTGACGGTCCATCAGGTCGGCCCGCCAGTACGAGATCAGCCAGTACCCGCCCGCCGCGATGAGCATTCCGACGAACGCCACCACCCGGTCGCCGACCCTGGTGGCGATCCATCCGCCCAGCACCGCGCCGATGGGCAGCGCGATCAGGAACCACAACAGCAGGCCGGCCGCGCGGTTCTGGTCCATCTGCAGCACACCCTGGCCGAACAATTCGACGTTCACCAGCGTCACCATCAGCGCCGCGCCGGCGCAGACCGAGGTGCCCAGGGCAGACAGGAACGGACGGAAGTGCACACCGGCCGGGTCGATCAGGCGGGTGCGTGCGAACCGCTCCCAGGCGAAGAAGGCGAAGGCGGCGACCACCGCACCGATTACCAGCGGTGGCCCGTAGCTGGGCAGCACCTGCTTGCCGTCCGGGGCAGGGTTGTACAGCCCGATCACCGCCAGACCCAACGCCACGGCCAGCAGCACACCACCCACCAGGTCGATCTTTTCCGGCTGTGCGCTGCGGTCATGCGACGGAAGGCTGAAGTGGATCATCACCATCGCGATCAGCGTCAGTGGAACGTTGATCCAGAACACGTCTCGCCAGTCGTGGAACAGCCAGACGATGAAAATGCCGTACAGCGGCCCCAACACGCTGCCGAGTTCCTGCGCCGCGCCGATGCCGCCGAGCACGCCGGCGCGGTTTCGCTGCGACCACAGGTCGGCGCCCAGCGCTAGCGTGACCGGCAACAACGCGCCGCTGGCGATACCCTGGATCGTGCGACCGACGATCAGCACGTGGAACGCGCGGTTCGGGTCGGGCGTAAGCAGGATGTAGTCGCCCATCTCGAGGTTCCACTCGCCGAGCTTCACCGAGAGCGCGGTCACCACCGAGCCGACGATGAACATGATCAGGCTGGCCTGCAGTACGAACTTACGACCGAACCGGTCCGAGGCCCGGCCGAGCAGTGGCATGGCCGCGATGTACCCCAGCAGGTACATCGTGACAATCCAGGTGATTCGCTGCAGCTGGTTCACCGGGATGCCGACACTGTTCATGATGTCGCGCATGATCGTGACGACGACATAGGTGTCCAGAGCGCCCAGCAGCACCGCTAGGCTGCCGGCGCTGATCGCGACTCGGCGTCCTGTTCGCATGGTGGCCATCAGCTGACCGGAGGCTTGCTGACCTGTACTGACTGGCCCCAGTTGGACAAATTCATCTGGACCGAGTTACCGGTCCCGCGCTCGAGCTGGGCCTGCACCAACTGGTGGTCCCCGGTCTCCTGAATCCACACTTTGGCCGGCACCGGGTCCGACGCGCTGAACGGCGGCGCGATCGCATTCACAGCCTGGGCGGTGACTTTCCCACTGATGCGGATGGTGGTCTGGCCGTTGATGTTTTCCCGGCCTTCGGCCTTCGGTTCGGTGAAGTTCGCCAGCACATTGGCCAGGCCCTTGTCCGGGCTGAGGATCTGCGAGACGTCGTAGACGTCGGATGCCTTGCCGAAATCGGTCCACTTGTTCGGGGTGAGGGTGGCGTACAGGATGCCGTCGAACACGACGAAGTCGGCGTCGATGTCAGATCCGGCGAACGTGAGCTTGACGTTGCCCTTGGCCGCGGTCGGTTCGGTGTTGAGGTCACCGGTCAGTGTCTTGATCGACAGGCCTGGGATCTTGCCGTTCACCGTCAGAACTATGTGCGCGCTCTTGACGCCCTTGGTGGTCTCGGTCGACTGCTTGACCAACGTCGCAGCGTCGGGCAACGGCCCGCTACTACTCTTCTTGCTGATCGAGCACCCGGCGATGAGCGTCATCGCGACGCACAGCGCGGCAAGTACAGCGAAAAGGCGGCGGGGTTTTTGCATACCCAGCATCGTAGAGGGTGGCTGAGACTGCTCCCGGGAGCGAGGCGGGTGCAGCTGCACCTCAACACTCATTAACCTGGTGCGATGTTCACCGGAATTGTCGAGGAACTCGGAGAAGTGACGGGTCGGGATCCGCTGGCAGACGCCGCACGGCTGGTGATCCGCGGCCCCGTCGTCACCTCCGATGCCGGGCATGGTGACTCGATCGCCGTCAACGGGGTGTGCCTGACGGTCGTCGAAGTGCTGCCCGACGGCCAGTTCACCGCCGATGTCATGGCCGAGACGCTGGACCGGTCCAATCTGGGTCAGCTCCGGCCCGGCAGCCGGGTGAATCTGGAGCGCGCCGCCGCACTCAACAGTCGCTTGGGCGGGCACATCGTGCAGGGCCACGTCGATGGCACCGGTGAAATCGTCTCCCGCGCGCCCTCCGAGCACTGGGAGGTGGTGCGGGTCCGCATGCCCGCAACTGTGGCCCACTACGTCGTCGAAAAGGGTTCGATCACCGTCGACGGGATCTCACTGACCGTCTCGGGGCTGGGCGCGGACCCCTATCACTGGTTCGAGGTCTCCCTGATCCCTACGACGCGCGAATTGACCACGCTGGGCACCGCACCGGTGGGCACCCAGGTGAACCTGGAAGTGGACGTGATCGCGAAATACGTCGAGCGGTTGCTGCAACGCGAGGGTGGGGCCCACAGCGGTTGAGCCCGCCGGGGTAGGGCGGCCCGGCTTGAGACGATCCCTTCGCAGTACCAATAGAGCAGGTCATCGAGGCTGCCCGTCCGGTCGAAGCCGAGTTCGCCGCGTTCATAGAAGGTGAAGTGATAGGTGCCGTCGTCTGCCAGGTAGACGTTGAGACCGTCATTAGTCCTCAGTCCCACCTGAATCGGACGGACTCCCAACTGGTCGGAAATTCGGTCGATCTCGGCTTGCAGGTCGGGGGATTGATCGTGTGGATTGCGGGCCATAGCCGCGGGATTCTGCCATTGCGGGGCGAACAAGTGGGATCGCTCACAATTCTGCTGGGCCATGCCGCGGAAAATGCAGGCTGAGCTGCCATCGCAATAACTGACGTCGCGCGGTGGTTCATACTAGGTGCAGGTAGCGGGTCTCATAGCAAGGTGACAACGATGACGAGGTTGGACTCCGTCGAACGGGCGGTTGCCGACATTGCGGCGGGGAAAGCCGTCGTAGTCATCGACGACGAGGATCGCGAGAACGAAGGCGATCTGATCTTTGCGGCCGAGAAGGCCACGCCCGAATTGGTCGCTTTCATGGTCCGATACACCTCGGGATATCTGTGTGTCCCGCTGTCCGGTGAAATCTGCGACCGGTTGGGCCTATTGCCGATGTACGCGGTGAACCAGGACAAGCACGGAACTGCCTACACCGTCACCGTCGATGCGAGAAATGGTGTGGGCACCGGGATTTCGGCTTCTGATCGGGCCACCACGATGCGGTTGCTGGCCGATCCGGCAAGTATCGCAGAGGATTTCACCCGTCCGGGTCACGTCGTTCCTTTGCGGGCGAAAGACGGTGGCGTCTTGCGACGCCCCGGACACACTGAGGCCGCCGTTGATCTGGCCCGAATGGCGGGACTGCAACCCGCCGGAGCGATCTGCGAAATCGTCAGTCAAAAAGACGAGGGTTCGATGGCCCAGACCGACGAACTGCGGGTCTTCGCCGACGAACACCAGCTGGCATTGATCACCATCGCCGACCTGATCGAGTGGCGGCGCAAGCACGAGAAGCACATTCAGCGCATCGCCGAGGCACGGATTCCTACCCGGCACGGTCAGTTCCGGGCAATCGGCTACGCCAGCATCTACGAAGACGTCGAACACGTCGCGCTGGTCCGTGGTGACATCTCCGGACCCACCGCCGAGGGTGACGACGTGCTGGTCCGGGTGCACTCCGAGTGCCTGACCGGTGATGTGTTCGGGTCGCGCCGCTGCGACTGCGGGCCGCAGCTGGATGCCGCGATGGCCATGGTGGCCCGCGAGGGACGCGGCGTGGTGCTCTACATGCGCGGTCACGAAGGCCGCGGCATCGGCCTGATGCACAAGCTGCAGGCCTACCAGTTGCAGGACGCCGGTGAAGACACCGTCGATGCGAACCTCAAGCTCGGGTTACCTGCCGACGCAAGGGATTACGGCATTGGCGCCCAGATTCTGGTGGATCTCGGCGTGCGGTCGATGCGGCTGCTGACGAACAACCCGGCCAAACGGGTCGGCCTGGACGGATACGGGTTGCACATCATCGAGCGAGTGCCATTGCCGGTGCGGGCCAACGCCGAAAACATTCGCTATCTGATGACCAAGCGCGACAAGATGGGCCACGACCTGGCTGGTTTGGATGATTTCCACGAATCCGTGCACCTGCCCGGTGAATTCGGCGGTGCGCTGTGAGCGCCGATGCAGAGCGGTAGCGATGGGGAGG
The DNA here is from genome assembly GCF_001673315.1 of Mycobacterium asiaticum. Taxonomy (GTDB): domain Bacteria; phylum Actinomycetota; class Actinomycetes; order Mycobacteriales; family Mycobacteriaceae; genus Mycobacterium; species Mycobacterium asiaticum_B. The sequence goes on from NZ_LZLQ01000129.1 coordinate 15,511, forward strand.
AACGGCGCAGATGAGTGCGCGCCGGTGACAATGCAGAGCGGTAGCGATGAGGAGGAACGGCGCAGATGAGTGCGCGCTGGTGACGATGCAGAGCGGTAGCGATGGGGAGGAACGGCGCAGATGAGTGCGCGCCGGTGACGATGCAGAGCGGTAGCGATGAGGAGGAACGGCGCAAATGAGTGGTGGTGCCGGCGTGCCGGACATGCCCGCGGTAGATGCGGCGGATGTCCGGCTTGCGATTGTCGCCAGCACCTGGCACACCGAAATCTGCGATGCGCTGTTGGCCGGAGCCCGCAAGGTGGCGACCGATTCCGGTGTCGGCAGTCCGACGGTGGTGCGGGTGCTGGGGGCCATTGAGATCCCCGTGGTCGCCCAGGAGCTGGCTCGCAGCCACGATGCCGTAGTGGCGCTGGGCGTCGTAATACGCGGACAGACACCGCATTTCGATTATGTCTGCGATGCGGTGACGCAAGGTCTGACGCGCGTTTCGCTGGATGCCGCAACGCCGGTGGCCAACGGGGTGCTGACCACCAACACCGAGGCGCAGGCGTTGGATCGCGCCGGGCTGCCGTCGTCGGCCGAGGACAAAGGCGCCCAGGCGGCCGCGGCGGCCCTGTCGACCGCCCTGACCCTGCGCAGGCTGCGCGCGCAATCGTGATGACCGCACCCGAAACCGAGAAATGGGACCTGGTCTGCCGTCCCCGGCTGACGCCGATGTTCGCCTACGTCGCGGCCTTCCTCATCCTCGCGGCACACATCGTGGTCGGTTTGCTGCTGAAAACCGGGTCCACCGGGGTGGTCTTCCAGACGGCCGACCAGGTGGCGATGGCCGTGCTGGGCGTGGTGCTGTCCGGTGCGGTGCTGTTGCTGACCAGGCCGCGGCTACGCGTCGGGGCGGCTGGCGTTTCGGTGCGGAACCTGCTGGGTGACAGGCTGATCCGCTGGCCGGAGCTGGTCGGTGTGTCCTTCCCGGCGGGCAGCCGCTGGGCCAGAGTCGACTTGCCCGACGACGAGTACATCCCGGTGATGGCGATCCAGGCAGTGGACAAGGAACGCGCGGTAGACGCGATGGACGCCGTCCGGGAGCAACTGGCGCGGTACCGGCCCGACCTGTTCACCCGCTGATGCGCCTGCTGCGGACGAGCACCGTGCCGGCCACCCGTCCATTTATCGCCGCCCGCGACGACCACTAGCCTGGTTACGTGCCAGATCCCGCCACCTACCGCCCCGCGCCCGGGTCCATCCCGGTTGAACCGGGCGTGTACCGGTTCCGGGATAGCTACGGGCGGGTCATCTATGTAGGTAAAGCCAAGAGTCTCCGCAGCCGATTGACGTCGTACTTCGCCGACACCGCCAGCCTGCATCCGCGCACCCGGCAGATGGTGACCACTGCCGCCAAGGTCGAGTGGACGGTGGTCAATACCGAGGTCGAAGCGCTGCAGCTGGAGTACAACTGGATCAAGGAATTCGATCCGCGCTTCAACGTTCGCTACCGCGACGACAAGTCGTACCCGGTGCTTGCGGTCACCCTCAACGAAGAATTTCCCCGGCTCATGGTCTATCGCGGGCCGCGGCGCAAAGGGGTGCGGTATTTCGGCCCGTACTCGCACGCATGGGCGATCCGGGAGACGCTGGACCTGCTCACCCGGGTGTTTCCGGCCCGCACCTGTTCGGCCGGAGTGTTCAAGCGGCACAACCAGATCGACCGCCCGTGTCTGCTCGGGTACATCGACAAGTGTTCGGCGCCGTGCGTGGGCAGGGTGAGCGCGGACCAGCATCGGCAGATCGTGATGGACTTCTGCGATTTCCTGTCCGGCAAAACCGACCGGTTTGCCCGCGAGCTGGAACAGCAGATGCACGCGGCCTCGGACGCGCTGGACTTCGAGCGGGCCGCCCGGCTGCGCGACGACCTGGGCGCGCTGAAACGGGCCATGGAAAAGCAGGCCGTGGTGTTCGGCGACGGCACGGACGCCGACGTGGTGGCGTTCGCCGACGACGATCTCGAGGCGGCCGTCCAGGTCTTCCACGTCCGCGGCGGACGAGTTCGGGGCCAGCGGGGCTGGATCGTGGAGAAGTCCGCAGACCCCGGCGACACCGGGGCCGAGCAACTGGTAGAGCAGTTCCTTACCCAGTTTTATGGGGAGCAGGCCGAATTGGGTGGCGCGGCAGACGAATCCGTGAACCCCGTGCCGCGTGACGTGCTGGTGCCGTGTCTGCCGTCCAACCACGACGAGCTGACTAGTTGGCTCTCCAGCCTGCGCGGTTCCAAGGTGTCGCTGCGGGTGGCGCGCCGCGGCGACAAGCGGGCCCTGGCCGAGACCGTGCAGCGCAATGCCAAAGATGCTCTCCAGCAACACAAATTGAAGCGAGCCGGTGACTTCAACGCCAGATCGGCTGCTTTGCAGAACATTCAGGATGCCCTCGGCCTGGCCGAGGCCCCGCTGCGGATCGAGTGTGTCGACATCAGTCATGTGCAGGGCACCGACGTTGTCGGCTCGCTGGTGGTCTTCGAGGACGGCTTACCGCGCAAATCGGATTACCGGCACTTCGGGATCCGGGAAGCGGCGGGGGAGGGGCGCTCGGATGACGTGGCCTCGATCGCCGAAGTGACCCGGCGCCGGTTCTGGCGGCATTTGAACGAACAGAAGGACCCGAATCTGCTGACCGCGGAAGGGAAATCGCGCCGGTTCGCGTATCCGCCCAACCTCTACGTCGTCGACGGCGGTGCGCCACAGGTCAACGCGGCCAGCGCGGTGCTCGAAGAATTGGGCATCACCGACGTCGCCGTGATCGGCTTGGCCAAGCGGCTGGAAGAGATCTGGGTTCCGTCGGAGCCCGATCCGATCATCATGCCGCGCAACAGCGAAGGGCTGTATCTGTTGCAGCGGGTGCGCGACGAAGCGCACCGATTTGCGATCGCCTACCATCGCAGCAAGCGATCCAAGCGGATGACGGCGTCGGCCCTGGACTCCGTACCGGGACTGGGCGAGCACCGGCGCAAGGCGTTGGTCACCCACTTCGGTTCAATAGCTCGCCTCAAGGAGGCCACCGTCGACCAGATCACCGCCGTACCCGGCATCGGTGTGGCCACCGCGACCGCCGTTTTGGAGGCACTCCAGCCGGCATCGCCGTCGGAGTCCACGGGAGCTGCGGAATGACGAACGCGGATGTCCCTGCCGGTATCGATGTCGTTCTGGTGACCGGGCTGTCGGGCGCGGGGCGAGGTACCGCCGCCAAGGTCCTCGAGGACCTGGGTTGGTATGTGGCGGACAATTTGCCTCCCCAATTGATCACGCGCATGGTCGATTTCGGGTTGGCCGCCGGGTCGCGGATCACCCAGCTCGCGGTGGTGATGGATGTCCGGTCGCGCGGCTTCACCGGCGATCTGGACGAGGTGCGCAACGAATTGGCCACCCGCAACATCAGGCCGCGGGTGGTGTTCATGGAGGCATCCGACGACATGCTGGTGCGCCGCTACGAACAGAATCGGCGCAGCCATCCGCTGCAGGGCGAGCAGACATTGGCCGAAGGCATCGCCGCCGAGCGCCGCATGCTCGCGCAGGTGCGCGCGACCGCGGACCTGATCATCGACACCTCGACCTTGTCGGTGCGGAGTCTGCGGGAAAGCATCGAGCGGGCGTTCGGCAGTACGGGCGGCCCGACCACCAGCGTCACCGTGGAGTCCTTCGGCTTCAAGTACGGGTTGCCGATGGACGCCGACATGGTGATGGATGTGCGGTTTCTGCCCAACCCGCACTGGGTGGACGAGTTGCGCCCGCTGACCGGTCAGCACGGTCCAGTGCGTGACTACGTCCTGAGCCAGCCCGGCGCGGGCGACTTCCTCGAGACCTACCATCGGTTGCTGTTGCTGGTTCTGGAGGGCTACCGGCGGGAGGGGAAGCGGTACATGACGGTGGCTATCGGGTGTACCGGCGGCAAGCACCGCAGCGTGGCGATCGCCGAAGCGTTGATGGCACTGCTGCGGTCCGATCCTCAATTGACGGTTCGCGCCCTGCACCGGGATCTGGGTCGCGAATGAGCGCGCCGCTGAATCAAAGCATTGTCGCACTGGGTGGCGGACACGGCTTGTATGCGACGCTGTCGGCGGCCCGCCGGTTGACGCCCTACGTGACCGCCATCGTGACCGTCGCCGACGACGGCGGGTCCTCGGGCCGGCTGCGCAGCGAATTGGATGTGGTGCCGCCGGGTGATCTTCGGATGGCGTTGGCCGCGTTGGCATCTGATAGTCCTTACGGGCGGTTGTGGGCGACCATCCTGCAGCATCGCTTCGGCGGCAACGGCGCCCTGGCCGGGCATCCGATCGGGAACCTGCTGTTGGCCGGTCTGTCCGAGGTGCTGGCCGATCCGGTGGCGGCTCTGGATGAGATCGGACGCATCCTGGGCGTCAAGGGCCGGGTGCTGCCGATGTGTCCCATCGCTTTGCAGATCGAGGCCGACGTCTCTGGGCTGGAGTCCGATCCGCGGATGTTCCGCGTGCTCTGCGGTCAGGTCGCGATCGCCTCGACTCCGGGCAAGGTGCGCCGGGTGCGCCTGCTGCCGGCTGATCCGCCGGCCACCCGGCAGGCCGTCGACGCGATCCTGTCCGCCGATCTGGTGGTACTGGGACCGGGTTCCTGGTTCACCAGCGTGATTCCCCACGTCCTGGTGCCGGGACTGGTCGAGGCCCTGCAGGCCACTGCCGCGCGCCGGGCGCTGGTGCTCAACCTGGTGGCCGAACCCGGCGAGACGGCGGGATTCTCGGTGGAACGTCACCTTCATGTGCTGGCCCAGCACGCCCCCGGGTTCACCGTCGACGACATCATCATCGACTCCGAACGAGTGCCCAGCGATCGGGAGCGGGACCAACTGCGGCGCACCGCAACCCTGCTACAGGCCGAGGTCCACTTCGCCGACGTCGCCCGACCTGGTACACCTTTACATGACCCGGGCAAGCTGGCGGCAGTCCTGGAAGCGGTGCGGGTAAGTGCTGGGAGTTCGGCAGTGCCCCCGGTGACTGCCTCTGGGGGGATACCGACCGACGGTCGGCCGCAACAGACCGGCGTGCAGGGAGCGGGCGGCAAAGGAGGTGACGACGCGTGGCGATGACGACCGAAGTCAAGGACGAGTTGAGCCGTCTGGTAGTCAAGTCGGTCAGCGCGCGCCGAGCGGAAGTCACGTCCCTGCTGCGCTTCGCCGGCGGGTTGCACATCGTGGCCGGCCGCGTGGTAGTCGAGGCCGAGGTGGATCTCGGCAGCATCGCGCGCCGGTTGCGCAAGGACATCTTCGACCTTTACGGCTACAACGCGGTGGTGCATGTGTTGTCGGCCAGCGGGATTCGCAAGAACACCCGGTATGTGCTGCGGGTAGCCAGCGACGGTGAAGCGTTGGCACGCCAGACCGGTCTGCTGGACATGCGGGGCCGTCCGGTGCGGGGCCTGCCCGCACAGGTGGTCGGCGGCAGCGTCGCGGACGCCGAAGCCGCGTGGCGCGGGGCATTCCTGGCGCACGGGTCGTTGACCGAACCGGGCCGTTCCTCGGCCCTCGAAGTCAGCTGCCCCGGGCCCGAGGCCGCGTTGGCGCTCGTCGGTGCGGCACGACGGCTCGGTGTCAGCGCCAAGGCACGGGAGGTGCGGGGTGCCGACCGCGTGGTGGTGCGCGACGGCGAGGCAATCGGTGCGTTGCTGACCCGGATGGGCGCCCAGGACACCCGGCTGATCTGGGAAGAGCGCCGCTTGCGGCGCGAGGTCCGGGCTACCGCCAATCGGCTGGCCAATTTCGACGATGCCAACCTGCGCCGCTCGGCCCGCGCGGCGGTGGCAGCTGCTGCCAGGGTGGAAAGGGCGTTGGAAATACTGGGCGAGACCGTGCCCGAGCACTTGGCCACGGCTGGCCGCCTGCGTGTCGAGCACCGGCAGGCGTCGCTGGAGGAACTCGGTCGGCTGGCTGATCCGCCGATGACGAAAGACGCTGTGGCAGGGCGTATTCGGCGGTTGCTCTCGATGGCTGACCGCAAGGCGAAAGTGGACGGAATCCCCGACACCGAGTCGGCCGTGACTCCGGATCTGCTCGAGGACGCCTGAGTAGCTGACCGCGAGCCGAACCTGGCCGCGATATCGGGAGCCCGTTCTCGCAGGGTGGTTCGGCTCGCGAGCAAGACTCGCTGGCTTCGCTGGGTGGCTGAGGACTACGGTCGTGGGATGAAACGGCTCTCGAGTGTTGATGCGGCGTTCTGGTCGGCTGAGACCGCCGGCTGGCACATGCACGTCGGCGCGCTAGCGGTTTGTGACCCCAGCGATGCCCCGGATTACAGCTTCCAGCGGCTGCGCGAATTGCTGATCGAACGTCTACCGGAGATTCCACAGCTGCGGTGGAAAGTCACCGGAGCACCGTTGGGACTGGACCGGCCGTGGTTCGTCGAGGACGACGAGCTCGACATCGACTTCCACGTTCGCCGCATCGGCGTGCCCGCGCCCGGAGGCCGGAAGGAGGTCGACGAACTCGTCGGCCGGTTGATGTCCTACAAATTGGACCGATCCCGCCCGTTGTGGGAACTGTGGGTCATCGAGGGCGTCAAGGGCGGTCGCGTCGCCACCCTGACCAAGATGCATCACGCCATCGTCGACGGTGTCTCCGGCGCCGGGTTGGGCGAAATCCTGTTGGATGTCTCGCCCGAACCGCGGCCACCGCAGAAAGAGACCGTCGGCTTTGTGGGGTTCACCATCCCCGGCCTGGAGCGCCGAGCGCTCGGGGCGCTGATCAACGTCGGCATCATGACACCGTTCCGCGTCGCACGGCTGTTGGAACAGACCGTACGTCAGCAGATTGCGGCCTTGGGCGTCACCAGGCCGCCGCGCTATTTCGACGCACCCAAGACCCGCTTCAACGCATCCGTGTCGCCGCACCGGCGCATCACCGGCACTCGCGTCGAGTTGAAGCGGGCAAAGAAGGTCAAGGATGCGTTCGGAGTCAAGCTCAACGACGTGGTGCTGGCGCTGGTCGCCGGTGCCGCTCGCGAATACCTGGAGAAGCACAACGAATTGCCCTACAAGCCGCTGATTGCGCAGATTCCGGTGTCCACCCGCACCGACGAGAACAAGTCCGACATCGGCAATCAGATCAGCTCGATGACAGCGTCACTTGCCACCGATATCGACGATCCCGCCGAGCGGCTGCGGGCGATTCACAAGAGCACGCAGAACGCCAAAGAAATGGCCAAGGCTCTGTCAGCGCACCAGATCATGGGGCTCACCGAAACCACACCTCCGGGGCTGTTGCAGCTGGCCGCACGCGCGTACACCGCGAGCGGCTTGTCGCACAACTTCGCTCCGATCAACTTGGTGGTCTCCAACGTCCCTGGCCCACCGATGCCGCTCTACATGGCCGGCGCCAAGCTCGAATCGCTCGTGCCGCTCGGACCGCCGGTGATGGACGTGGCACTCAACATCACCTGCTTCTCCTACCAGGGCTACCTGGACTTCGGTTTCGTGACTACGCCGGAAGTGGCTAACGACATCGACGAGATGGCCAAGGCCATCGAGCCTGCGCTCGCCGAACTGGAGCGCGCCGCGGAGTTGCTGGACGCTTAGCCGGACGGCGGGTTTGTCACGTAGACCCAGGACAAAAACCGGGCGACCGCGTCGGCGGACTTGTGTGCCCGCGGCGAACCGAAGATGTCGAACGCGTGCTGGGCGTGCGGCAATTCGGCGTAGGCGACGGGTGACTTCGACACCGAGCGCAGCTCCTCGACGAATTCCCGCGCTTCGGGAACCGGGATGAGCGAGTCGTTGACACCGTGCAGCACGAAGAAGGGCGGTGCGTCCGCAGACACGTGGCGGATAGGTGAGGCGTCAAGGTAAATCTGACGATGTGTGCTGAGTTTCTTCTTGACCACGAGTCTGCCGAGTATTTCGATGAATTCGGCACGGCCAGGCGCATTGGTGGAAAACCAGTCGTAGCGACCGTAATACGGTACGGCCGCGACGACGGAGGTGTCGGCGTCCTCGAAGCCGGGCTGAAATTTTGCGTCGTTGGGCGTCAGCGCTGCCAGCGCGGACAGATGGCCCCCGGCCGAACCGCCGCTGATCGCAACGAAATTCGGGTCGCCGCCATAGTCGGCGATGTTGTCCTTGACCCAGGCGAGTGCACGCTTGACATCCACGATGTGGTCGGGCCAGGTGTGCACCGGAGAAACCCGGTAACCCATCGACACGCACACCCAGCCGCGCGAAACCAGTTCACTCATCAACGGATACGCTTGCGGGCGGCGCATGCCGATCATCCAGGCACCGCCGGGCACCTGCAACAGCACTGGGGCCTTGCCGTCCCGCGGCAGGTCGCGCCGACGCCAGATGTCGGCCGTATTGGCGCGGCCGTGCGGGCCGTAGCGCACGATGTTCTCTTTGTCGACGAAGCGCCGCCGGGCCCCCGTGGTACGCAGCGGCGGATTGCGCCGTCTACCCCTTCCAGGGGTCAATTCGGTGGGCAGCTTCTTTAATTCCGCTGGGTAGTCGGGTCCGAGTTGATCCGTGAGGCCGGCATCCAGCACCGGACCCGGAGTCGTCAACCCGCGGTACGCGATCACCCCCAGCAGTGCCCACGACGCGGCCGTCAGCGTCAATGCCAGCTTGCCCTTCGGTCGGGCGAAGTCGCCGCGACGGTTGCGGCGCACGGCGTCCAGCACGGAGCCCGCGGCGTACAGAGCCGGCACCTCCGAGGTGGGCCAGCCGAACCAGAACACCATTACCGCGGCATACGGGTGACGGGTGATCGGGGCGAATCCGTTGGCGGCGTTGACCAATTCCACCGCCGCACGGGTCAGCGGTCTGGGACGACGCAGCTCGCGCAGCACTCGTTGGACCTTCATGAACCGCTCACCCTTGCCTGCAACTCGTTGCGCAGGATCTTGCCGGTGCTGCCCCGGGGTAACTCGTCGAGGACCACGATCTCGCGAGGCACCTTGTAGTTGGCGAGGTTCTCTCGGACGTGCTGCTTCAAGGTCTCCTCGGTGGCGGTGGCGCCGGGCTCCAACACCACGAAGGCCGCCAGGCGCTGCCCGTACTGTTCGTCGTCGACGCCGATTACCGACGCTTCGGCAACCTCCGGGTGCCCCGCCAGGGTCTTCTCCACTTCGATCGGATAAATGTTCTCCCCACCGGAGACGATCATTTCGTCGTCCCGGCCAACCACGAACAGGCGCCCGTTCTCGTCCAGGTACCCGACGTCGCCCGACGACATGAAGCCGGCGTGGAAGTCTTTCGTCTTGCCGGATGTGTAACCGTCGAACTGGGTGTCGTTGCGGACGTAGATGGTGCCGGTCTCGCCGGTGGGTAATTCGTTGAGATCTGAATCGAGGATCCGGATTTCGGTCCCGCCGGCCGGACGACCGGCGGTGTCGGGAGCCGCGCGCAGATCCTCCGGTGTGGCGGTGGCGATCATTCCGGCTTCGGTGGCGTTGTAGTTGTTGTAGATGACGTCGCCGAACTGATCCATGAAAGCGATCACGACATCGGGACGCATCCGCGAGCCGGAGGCTGCGGCGAATCGTAAGGACTTGCCGCTGTAGCGATTTCGGACTTCCTCGGGCAGGTCCATGATGCGGTCGAACATCACCGGCACCACTGCCAGTCCGGTGGCCTGATGGCGATCGATGAGGTCCAGCGTTGCTTCCGGATCGAACTTGCGCCGGGTCACGATCGTGCAGGCCATCGAAGCGGCGAAGATCAACTGCGAAAACCCCCACGCGTGGAACATCGGCGCCACGATCACGACGGTCTCCTCCGCACGCCACGGGGTGCGGTCCAGGATCGCCTTGAGGGTGCCCATTCCGGCCCCGCCACCAGACTGCTTGGCGCCCTTGGGACTTCCGGTCGTACCGGAGGTGAGCAAGATCATCTTGCCCTTGCCGTCGGTGCGCTGGGGTTGCTGACCGAGGTGGTCGGCGATCAGCTTCTCGACCGTCATATCTTGTGGCGAATCCGTCCACGCGAGAATTCGGGTGGCGTCGGGTCTGTCGGCCATCGCGCGCTCGACCGTTTCGGTGAACTCTTCGTCGTAAATGACGGTATCGACACCTTCGCGGTTGACCACTTCGGCCATCGCGGGCCCGGCGAAGGACGTGTTGAGCAGCAGAACGTCGGAGGCGATGCGGTTGGACGCGACCAGCGACTCGACAAAGCCCCGATGGTTGCGGCACATGATGCCAACGACTTTGGGCTGACCCGTCGGCAGCTTCTGCAGGCCGGTGGCCAACGCGTCGATCCGCTCGTCGAGTTGGCGCCAGGTCAGCGTGCCGATCTCGTCGATCAAGGCCGGACGATCCGGGCAGCGCTGGGCCGCACCCGCGAAACCGACCGTCATCGCCATGCCCTGGCGGCGCATCGCCGCGGCCATCTTGAGGTAGCGGTCGGGGCGCATCGGCGCAATCACCCGCGCGCGCCGGAATGTTTCGATGATGCCGAGGGTCTGTTGGAGTCGAGATGCCATGGCTCAGCCCAGGATCGGGAATCGGCGGTTGGCGGCCAACTTGTTCAGGCCCTGCTGCATCACCGATCGCACGTGTTCGTCCACTTCGTCGATATCGGGGTCTGAGCCGAATTGTGCGGTGATGTCGATCGGTTCCAGCACCTGCATCACGATCTTGGCGGGTAGCGGCAGATTGGGTGGTATCGCGGCACTGAAACCGAACGGAAAGCCGAACGAGAGGGGCAGGATGTCGCTGCGCAGGAGCCGCTTCAAGCCCAGCCGCTGGGCCAGCCAGGTGCCCCGGGTCAGGTACAACTGAGTCTCCTGGCCGCCGATACCGACCAGCGGCACGATGGGCACGCCCGCTTCGATCGCGGTCCGCACGTATCCCTTGCGTCCGTTGAAGTCGATGGTGTTCTCGGAGGCGGTCGGTCGGTATGCGTCGTAGTCGCCGCCGGGAAACACCACCACCACGCCTCCGGACCGCAGCGCCTCGGCGGCGTTTTCGCGGTTAGCCCGGATGTATCCCGTCTTGCGAAAGAAATCTCCGGTGAGGCCCATGAACAGAATGTCGTGGCTCAGCGTCAGCACCGGCCGGTCGAAGCCGAATTTGTCGTAGAAGTCGACGCTGAAGATCGGGACGTCCATGGGAAACTGACCGCCGGAGTGATTGGCCACCACCAGCGCCCCGCCCGAGGGAAAGGAGTCGAGGCCGTTCACCTCGGCGCGGAAGTAGGTCTTGAGGATGGGACGCATCACGCTTATCAGGCGCTGTGTCAACCCAGGATCGAATTTGCCGATGTCTCCGACATCCAAGCTGTCGCTCTCGCTGCTCACTGAGGCTCCCTCGGGCTATCCTCGCGGCTCCCTTGCCGTCGAGTCTCTAGATGGTAGCGACCGGCTTTGCCGGCTACGAGCCGACGGCGCATCGTCGTGCGGCGGCTATTGTCACGCCGGATAGATTTGGAATCGCTGAACGGTTCAGACCTGGGAGCGAGGCTGCGATGGGATTCATGTCACCGGACCTTCCGGATGTTGACCGCGACAGCTGGCCAACACTGCCACGAGCTACCCGGCTGCAGGTGGTGACCCGGCACTGGGCGGAAAACGGGTTCGGGACTCCATACGCGGTGTACCTGCTCTACCTGATCAAGATCGGACTGTACGTCGCGGTTCCGGCGGCCATCATCTCGTTGACGCCCGGGCTGGGCGGGCTGGGCCGCATCGGCGAGTGGTGGACACAGCCGATCGTGTACCAGAAGGCCATCATTTTCACGTTGCTCTTCGAGGTGTTGGGCCTCGGCTGCGGGTCTGGTCCCCTCACCGGACGTTTCATGCCGCCCATCGGCGGAGTGCTGTATTGGTTGCGGCCGAAGACAATTCGGCTTCCGCCCTGGCCGGGCAAGGTTCCGTTCACGAGCGGCGATTCCCGCACCGTCGTCGACGTCGTGCTCTATGCCGCCGTGTTGCTCAGTGCGGTATGGGCGCTGTTGGCGCCCGGGGACGGGCCGGTGACTAGTGCCGGTGACGTAGGGGTGATCAACCCGATCCTGGCCATGCCGCTCATCGTGGCGTTGGCGCTGCTGGGGCTGCGTGACAAGACGGTGTTCCTGGCCGCCCGCGGTGAGCACTATTGGTTGAAGTTGTTCGTCTTCTTCTTCCCGTGGGTGGACCAGGTCGCCGCGTTCAAGCTCATCATGCTGCTGCTGTGGTGGGGCGCGGCGACCTCCAAGCTCAATCACCATTTCCCCTATGTCGTCTCGGTGATGACGAGCAACAATGCGCTGCTACGCAGCAAGCTGTTCAATCCGCTCAAGCACCGGCTCTACCGCGACCACGTCAACGACCTACGGCCGACGGCGATACCGAAGCTGATGGCCCACGTCGGCGGGACCACAGCGGAATTCATCGTCCCGACGGTGCTGGTGTTCGTCGCCGGCGACCAACCGTGGCGGTGGTTCCTCATCGGGTTCATGGTGATCTTCCACCTCAACATCCTGTCCAACCTCCCGATGGGAGTTCCGTTGGAGTGGAACGTTTTCTTCATCTTCTCGCTGTTCTACCTGTTCGGTCATTACGGTTCGATCCGGGCCATCGACCTGCGCTCACCGCTGTTGTTGGCCCTGGTAGTGATCGCGGCGGCGGTCGCGATCGCGGGAAACATGTTCCCCGAGAAGATTTCGTTCCTGCCCGGCATGCGCTACTACGCCGGCAACTGGGCCACCAGCGTGTGGTGCTTCCGCGAGGGCGCCGAGGACAAGATCGAAGCCAACGTCGTCAAGAGCTCTGCGCTGGTGGTCAACCAGCTGGCCAAGCTGTACGACGAGGCGACCGCCGAGATCATGGCCGACAAGACCGCCGCGTTCCGGGCCATGCACACCCACGGACGAGCGCTGAACGGCCTGTTGCCGCGCGCGATCGACGACGAGGCCGCCTACAAGATCCGGGAGGGCGAGATCGTGGCAGGCCCGCTGGTCGGCTGGAATTTCGGCGAAGGCCACCTGCATAACGAGCAGCTGCTGGAGGCGGTGCAGAAGCGGTGCAACTTCGAGGAAGGCGAAGTACGCGTCATCGTTCTCGAGGGTCAGCCGATCCACATCCAGAAGCAGTGGTACCGGATCCTGGACGCCAAGACCGGACTGATCGAGTCCGGATATGTCGACGTCGCCGAAATGCTGACCCGTCAGCCCTGGCCCGAGCCCGGCGACGAATTCCCGGTGCACGTGACCACCCAGGCCGGGGTACACGGCACCTCATGACCAAAGCCATCGTCGTCGGCGCGGGACCCAACGGTCTGGCCGCGGCAATCCACCTCGCCCGGCAGGGCATCGACGTCCACGTGTTGGAAGCGCAAGACGCCATCGGCGGGGGAGTGCGGTCCGGGGAGTTGACGGTGCCCGGCGTCATCCACGATCACTGCTCGGCGTTTCACCCGCTGGGTGTCGGCTCGCCGTTCTGGAGTGAGATCGACCTGGCCAGCTACGGGCTGAGTTGGAAGTGGCCGGAAGCCGACTGCGCGCATCCCCTCGACGACGGCACCGCCGGGGTGCTGTACCAGTCGGTGGTCCAGACCGCCAAGGGGCTGGGCGCCGACGGCCGGCGCTGGCGGGCGGCCGTGGGTGGACTCGCTTCGGGGTTCGACGACCTCGCCGAGGACTTGCTGCGCCCGGTCATCAACATTCCGCGCCATCCAATCCGCTTGGCGCTGTTCGGTCCCCGGGCGGTGCTGCCGGCCACCGCGGTGGCCGGGTGGTTCCGCACCGAACAGGCACGCGCGCTCTACGGCGGCGCTGCGGCGCACGCCTACACCCGACTGGACCGGCCACTCACCGCGTCGCTCGGGCTGATGATCCTGGCCAGCGGACACCGCTACGGATGGCCCGTCGCCGAGGGCGGGTCGGGAGCGATCACCCGGGCTCTGGGTGCGGCCCTGGCCGCCGCCGGCGGACGTGTCAGCACCGGTGTGACCGTTCGCAGTCGCCGCGACATCCCGACCGCGGACATCGTCATGCTCGACCTCAGTCCCACACAGGTGCTGGACCTCTACGGCGACGCGATGCCGACCCGCATCAAACGGTCGTACCGGCGCTATCGGGAAGGGTCGTCTGCGTTCAAAGTCGACTTCGCCATCGAAGGCGACATCCCCTGGACCAACCCCGACTGCGGGCGGGCCGGCACGGTCCATCTGGGCGGTAGCTTCGAAGAAATCGCCGGCACCGAACGGCAACGCGCGGAAGGCAGGATGGTGCCGCGACCGTTCGTCCTGCTCGGGCAGCAGTACCTGGCCGACCGGTCGCGCTCGGCGGGCAACATCAATCCGATCTACGCCTACGCGCATGTGCCGTTCCGCTATACCGGCGACGCGACGGCGGCGGTCATTGAGCAGATCGAACGGTTCGCGCCGGGATTCCGTGACCGCATCGTGGCCACCGTCAGCACCGGGACGGCCGAGTTACAGGCACGCAACCCCAGCTACATCGGCGGCGACATCATCGGCGGGGCCAACGACCGGTTGCAGATCCTGTTCCGGCCGCGCATCGCCCTTGATCCCTATCCGATCGGCGTGCCCGGCGTCTACCTGTGCTCGCAGTCGACTCCGCCCGGCGCCGGGATACACGGACTGTGTGGCTATCACGCCGCTGAATCCGCGTTGCGGCGCATGCGGCGTCGGCAGTAGCGGGATCGCCGGAGCCGAAATGTGACGAAGACTTCACCGAATTGGGCACGTGCTTCCGGTGTCTCCCGGAGCGAACCACCTCTAACATGTATTACAAGCGTGTCATTAATGGAGGAGGATCAGGGCGCCGCCGTGCAACGCCTCTTGCATATTGCGCTGTCTTCTTTGTGGCGCCCTGCGATCCATTTCTCCGAATGGTGAATAGTTCGGCCGGTCGCGAATTATGTAAGCGGCTCACTCCGGATTCATTCTTTGAGCCGTAGTTTCAGAACTCTGCTCCAAACAGCGCACGGGAAACCGCGAATGGTCTCGCCTTGGCGGCGCATTATTCAAGCCATTTCGTATGGGAAATACTGCAGATGGCGAAGCGGGCTCCCGCGACCGGAATGGCGTGGGAGCCCGCTTCGCGCCAGGATCAGCCGGCTGCCCCTGCAGGGCCGGCCGGAGTGGGCTGGCCGGGCACAGGACCACCGGCGGGCGCCGCCGGGCTGGTCGGAACACCCTTCCCGGTCCCCGACATGTCGGTGATGGGAGCGGTCGCCGGCAGCGGTGCACCATCGGCTCCCATCGCTATCAAAGGGGCCCCGACTGGCACCGGCGCGCCGACTGGCACGGGAGCGCCGACCGGGACGGGAGCGCCGACCGGGACGGGAGCGCCGACTGGAACGGGGGCGCCGACTGGGACGGGAGCACCGACTGGAACGGGAGCGCCGACCGGGATTGGAGCACCCACCGGGACCGGTGCGCCGACCGGAACCGGAGCTCCCACCGGGACCGGAGCTGCCACCGGACCAGGCAATACCACGGGAACACCGGCCATGTCGGTGATCGGCGCGCTAGCAGGACCGCACGCCTCCGCAGGGGCGCCAGCGCCCGTGGGTGTGCCGCCAGCGGTCGGTGCGCCACCGCCCGCTCCGCCGCCGCCTGCCGGGCCACCACCCGCGCCGCCGGCGCCTGTGGGTCCACCGGCGGGTCCAGTTCCGCCGCCGTAGGCACAGCAGACTGAGTGTCCGCCCGCAGCCCCGGCTCCGCCCGCCGCCGCGGCTCCACCGGCGCCGGCCGGCCCGCCGGCCGCCGGTGCACCCGCGAGTTCGCCCGACATGCCCTGGATGCATGCGTGACCACCGGTGATCAACGGAACGGCGGCCGCATCCGGGCTAAACGCGATGGCGGCCCCGCACACCCCGGCGCTGGCAGCAATTACCTTGATGCTGAATCGACCAAAGATCGCCATCTACGTCACTCCCTCATTCGCTCAGATATATAACGTCGGGTGGCCGAGCAGAACCGCATAGTCCTACCGGGCCGTGCCCGACGACCGGCTCAATAATTGGCCGCCGTCGTGCAATTCAACCCACGCCGCGCCGCGCCGTTTCCAAATGGTGACGTTGGGCCGTTGAGGACCGCAAAGAGGGCGCGCGGTTCGTCTTGAAGAATGGCGACACCGGTGGTCTATTGGCGCCACTTCCCGGGGGCGGGAACGTGAGCGGCGCCACAAGATCGGAACCACCCGTTCAACCAAGTCTTACCGGCCCAGCAATGGGCGGACGTACTGATCTAGGCTGGCGACGAGGACTTCATCAGCCGGTAATGAACACAAGGAGAGACACGTGACGGTCCGAGTTGGCATCAACGGCTTTGGTCGAATCGGACGTAACTTCTACCGGGCCTTATTGGCTCAGCAGGGGCAGGGCGACGCCGACATCGAGGTGGTGGCCGTCAACGACATCACCGACAACAAGACCCTGGCGCACCTGCTCAAGTTCGACTCGATCCTGGGCCGCCTGCCCTACGACGTCAGCCTCGAGGGCGAGGACACGATTGTGGTGGGCGACGTCAAGATCAAGGGGCTCGCGGTCAAAGACGGACCTGCTGCCATGCCCTGGGGCGATCTCGGCGTCGACGTGGTGGTGGAATCCACCGGCCTGTTCACCAACGCCGCCAAAGCCAAAGGTCATCTGGAAGCCGGCGCCAAGAAGGTGATCATTTCCGCTCCGGCCACCGACGAGGACATCACCATCGTGCTCGGCGTGAACGACGACAAGTACGACGGCAGCCAGAACATCATCTCCAACGCGTCGTGCACCACGAACTGCCTGGGTCCGCTGGCCAAGGTGCTCAATGACGAGTTCGGCATCGTCAAGGGACTGATGACCACCATCCACGCCTACACCCAGGACCAGAACCTGCAGGACGGCCCGCACAAGGATCTGCGCCGGGCCCGCGCGGCGGCCCTGAACATCGTGCCGACCTCGACCGGTGCGGCGAAGGCGATCGGACTGGTGCTTCCGGAACTCAAGGGCAAGCTCGACGGGTACGCGTTGCGGGTGCCGATCCCCACCGGCTCGGTCACCGACCTGACCGCCGAGTTGTCCAAGTCGGCGAGCACCGACGAGATCAACGCCGCGTTCAAGTCCGCTGCCGAGGGTCCCCTGAAGGGCATCCTGAAGTACTACGACGCGCCAATCGTGTCCAGCGACATCGTCACCGACCCACACAGTTCCCTGTTCGACTCCGGCTTGACCAAGGTGATCGACAACCAGGCGAAGGTGGTGTCCTGGTACGACAATGAATGGGGCTACTCCAATCGCCTCGTCGACCTGGTCAAGCTCGTCGGCAAGTCCCTCTAGCCGTGGGCGTCCCGACTCTCGACGACCTTCTGGCCGAAGGTGTTTCCGGACGCGGCGTGCTGGTGCGCTCCGATCTCAACGTCCCGCTCGACGATGACGGCAACATCACCGACCCCGGCCGGATCACCGCATCGGTGCCGACGCTGAAGGCGCTGCTCGACGCCGATGCCAAGGTGGTCGTCACTGCGCACCTCGGCAGGCCCAAGGACGGTGCCGACCCGAAGTACTCGTTGGCCCCGGTTGCCGCGGCACTGAGCGAGCAACTCGGCCGGCACGTGCAGTTGGCCGGTGATGTTGTCGGTTCTGACGCACTGGCCCGGGCCGAAGGGCTGACCGACGGTGACATCCTGTTGCTGGAGAACATCCGCTTCGACAAGCGGGAAACCAGCAAGGATGACGACGAGCGGCTGGCGCTCGCCAAACAGCTCGCTGAGTTGGTCAGTCCAGGAGGCGCTTTCGTCTCCGACGGGTTCGGTGTGGTGCACCGCAAGCAGGCCTCGGTCTACGACGTCGCGACCCTGCTGCCTCACTACGCGGGCAACCTGGTCGCCGACGAGATAAAGGTGCTGCAGCAGCTGACCAGCTCCACCGACCGGCCCTACGCCGTAGTGCTCGGCGGATCGAAGGTTTCCGACAAGCTCGGCGTCATCGAGTCGCTGGCCACCAAAGCCGACAGCATCCTGATCGGCGGCGGGATGTGCTTTACCTTCCTTGCGGCACAGGGTTATCCGGTCGGCAAGTCACTGCTGGAAGAGGACATGGTGGAAACCTGTCGCAACCTCTTGGAGACCTACTACGATGTGCTCCGGCTGCCGGTCGACATCGTCGCGACCGAGAAGTTCGACGCTGATTCACCGCCACAGACCGTTGCCGCCGACGAGATCCCGGACGACCTCACGGGTTTGGACATCGGGCCGGGATCGGTCAAGCGGTTCACCACACTGCTTTCCAATGCCAGAACGGTCTTCTGGAATGGGCCGATGGGCGTGTTCGAGTTTCCCGCCTATGCACACGGCACCAAGGGCGTTGCCGAGGCGATCGTCGCCGCGACCGGCAAAGGCGCGTTCAGCGTAGTCGGTGGCGGTGATTCGGCCGCCGCGGTCCGCGCGCTGAAAATCCCCGAAGACGCCTTCTCGCACATCTCTACCGGAGGTGGTGCGTCACTGGAATATCTTGAGGGCAAATCACTTCCGGGTATCGAGGTGCTCGGAAGAGACCAGCCAGCTGGAGGAGAGTCGTGAGCCGCAAGCCGTTGATCGCCGGCAACTGGAAAATGAACCTGAACCACTTCGAGGCGATCGCATTGGTTCAGAAGATCGCTTTTGCCTTGCCGGACAAGTACTTCGACAAGGTGGATGTCACGGTGATCCCGCCGTTCACCGACCTACGCAGTGTCCAGACCTTGGTCGATGGCGACAAACTACGTTTGACGTATGGAGCGCAGGATCTTTCGCAACACGACTCCGGCGCGTACACCGGTGATATCAGCGGGGCCTTCCTGGCCAAGTTGGGTTGCAGCTTTGCGGTCGTGGGTCACTCCGAGCGACGCACTTACCATCACGAGGACGACGCTTTGGTAGCCGCCAAAGCCGCCGCTGCACTCAAGCACGAGATCACGCCGATCGTCTGCATCGGCGAGCACCTGGAGGTCCGCGAAGCGGGAAACCATGTGTCGCACAACGTCGAACAACTGCGTGGCTCGTTGGCCGGGCTGTCTACTGAGCAGATCGACAAGGTCGTCATCGCCTACGAGCCGGTCTGGGCGATCGGCACCGGCCGGGTGGCCAGCTCAGCCGACGCCCAGGAGGTCTGCGCCGCGATCCGTGCCGAGCTGGCCTCGTTGGCGTCAGCCGACGTCGCGGAGTCGGTACGGATCCTTTACGGCGGCTCGGTCAACGCGAAAAATGTCGGCGATCTTGTCGCGCAACAAGATATCGACGGTGGATTGGTCGGCGGGGCGTCACTGGATGGCGAGCAGTTCGCGACGCTGGCGGCCATCGCCGCCGGGGGACCGCTGCCCTGACAGGCTGACCGATCTACGTGTGCGCCGCCAATCGGGCGTACTTTCCGGCGCGGGCGACAGCATACGATCGCCAGAGTTGCCGCTCCATCGAGTCGAACACATGGTCCGCAACACTTTTCGCGAGGTCCAATCGCTCGGCTGTCAGCGGCGCGGGAGCACTGATCTCGATCGAGCCCCCGGCGTCTCCGGTGGCGGCAGGCGGGTCGTGCCTTCCGGTCAGGTAGTCCAGCCGGCCCCCGGTTTCCTCTTCCGCGGCCAGCGCCAACGGTCGTGTCTGGGCGAAAAACTCCTCGCCGGTGGACTCCAGGGCCACCAGCATCCACCAGCGCAACACCGGATCACGATGCCGCAGCGCGATTTTGGCGAACTCGATCATATTCTGGCGATGCAGATCCATATCCGAATCCAGGAATAGCCACTCGAGCGCATCGCTGGCGGTGTGGTCCAGTACCTGATCGAGTCCCAGCGCTTCCCAGTCGGAGAGAAACAGCTTGCTGTGCTCGGACAACCGCGACGCCCAGCCGTTGACAGCGTCTTCCTCAGCGCTGCTGGGCTGTGCGTAGGTCATGGCATATTTGGTCAGGTCACGGTATCCAAGGATGTCCGTCACCCACATTGGGATGAAGAGACGCAGTTTGTCGGTGGGACTGTGTTCGTCGTCGCGTAGCCAGTCATAGAACGGATGCGCTCGCAATTTCGCCTTGCGCTCCTCAATGTGGCGAATGAGTTCGGAATCATCCTCATCACGCGGTCGGACCACCAGCGAGGGTGCCGTCCAGTCGTCCTGGGCCACGGAGACGACCTTCGGGCGGCGGGGGAAGTTGCCGGTTTCCAGATAGGCGGTGGCGTAGTCGTGGAATCCGGTGAATATGTCGTCGAAAATGCCGAACATTCGCCGACATGCGTCGCTGGCGCGTTCACGCCGATCGGTGTCGAGCACAACGGCTTCGAACAACCCCTCGGTGTTGGCAACGTGTCCGGACTCAAGGTCAAGGTGGTAGGGGCCGAAGTAGCGATATTCCAATCCGGTCTGGCCTGACAGCACCGCCGCGACGCGAGCCGTGTTGCTGAGCATGACATGACCGGTGGCTTCACCGGCTTCGGAATGGCCGAATCGGATCAGCGCATCGTCCCCGTCGTCGACGGCTAGCCTGATGAACTCAATCCCGCTGCGACGGAACGTTTCCTGATCCGGCGAGAGAAATAACCACCACAACATGTCGCTGGTGCGCCAACCCAGTCGAGAATCAAGGTCGAGTTTTCGCCAGTCCTCCAAGAACATTCGCGAATGCTTCTCGTCTTCGAGCGTGCCGAGATTGATCAGCCACTCGTATTCGTCACGCGGTTCCGGAAACCGAAGCACCCATCGGTTCATATCGCGGAACTGCATGATGAACAGCGCACCCGCGGGCCCGATGGCGAGACGGTCCTGCGCCGGCACCCGGTCGGTGGACAACCACTCGAAAAAGGCATGTCGACGCGCTGCTTCCTGGCCCGCATCGCGCAGTTGCATCACATGTTTCATCGGAAGGTCTCTCTTTGCGGGACTCCGCCGCCGTCGCAGAGTCGTAGTGGTCGACAGGCCTTTCAAGTCGGGCTAATTCTACGCCCGTTCATTACGGTTGTTTACTTGGCCACGTGCTCCGAATAGCATCAAATCCCCAGCTGAGTTCACCTCGCTGCTCGTCCGTCGCGGGTGTTGGGTTGGGAAATTGCTTGTTACCGGTTAACAGCTGTTGACCGATCTCTAGGGTGGGTAGATCGTCTCGACAGAGAGGATCAACGAGATGGGCGGTCAAGACGACGTGGGTGGCGAGTTGGCTGCGGCGACCCGTGAGCGAACGCCGGCCAACGGCGCGATCGACCAGATGCTCGCCGGGGGCGCGAGCGGCCGTGACGCGGCGTTGCTGCGTGCTGTCTTCGCTCAGGCCGGGGTCGGAGTCGGCATTTCCGATATGAACGGCAAAATCCTGGTGGTCAACGATGCGTTCGCGCGCATGTTCGGCTATGAGACCGAAGAGTTCATCAGGGCGTTCCACATCACCGATCTCACCCATCCGGACGACACCGCCGACGTGTGGAATCAGTACGCGGGGATGATGCGTGGTGAGGTCGAGATGGTCAGCTTGGAGAAGCCTCACCTGCACCGCGACGGGCACACCATCTGGAACACCGTCAACGTCTCGCTGATCCGGGACGCGGCCGGAATCCCCATCTACACACTGGCCGTTTTCGGAGACGTGACCGACCGCCGCCAGCTCGAACAACAGTTGCGCCACCAGGCTTGGCACGATCCCCTGACCGGATTGCCGAATCGCAGTCAGTTCTTCGACCGCCTCACCGCCGCGTTTGAAGATCCGCAGTCCAAGGTCGGTATCTGCTATGTCGACCTCGACGGCTTCAAAGACGTCAACGACACGCTCGGCCACGACATCGGCGACAAACTCCTCGTCAAGGTCGCAGAACGCCTGTCGCTTTGCCTGCAGCGACCCGAACACTTCGTGGCGCGTCTGGGCGGTGACGAGTTCGTCTTCTTGTTGCACGAACCGTCCAGCACCGAGGAGGTCACCGACCTCGCTGACTCGGTGCTGCGCGTCCTCGAGTCACCTTTCGACATCGACGGCAACCCGATCACCGTGTCCGCCAGCGTGGGCGTCATGGAACAAGAAGTCGCCATCATCTCCGAGGTCGACCTGATGAAAGGGGCCGACGTCACGCTCGCGCGCGCCAAACAGTCCGGGGGCAACCGGTGGGTGATCCACGACCGCCACCACGAAAACACCCCGATGCACAAAGCGCTCGACCGCGGCGAGTTCCGCCTCGTCTACCAGCCGATCGTGCGGCTCGCCGACAACGCCGTCATCGGCGCCGAGGCGTTGCTGCGGTGGGAACACCCGACGCTCGGGACGTTACTGCCAGACCGTTTCATCAACCTGGCCGAGCGCAACGGCATGATCGTGCCCCTCACCACGTTCGTGGTCGAGCAAGCCTGCCGCCACGTGCAGTGCTGGCGAGCAAACCAGGATGCCGACTCGCCGCTGTTCGTCAGCGTGAACGTCGCCGTCCGCAACGTCTGTGACCCCACCTTCATCACCGTGGTCAAGAACGCGCTGCACAACTGCAACCTGCCCCCGCACGCCCTGCACCTGGAACTCACCGAGAACGCGGTGCTGGGCAAAGACGAGACGTCGGTGCGCAGGATGCAGCAGCTGTCGGCGATGGGCGTGTCCATCGCCATCGACGACTTCGGCACCGGATTCTCCAGCCTGGCCTACCTGCGTGAGTTGCCCGTCGACGTGGTGAAACTCGCTGGTGAGTTCATCAACAACCTCGGTGGCAACATTCACGGTCGCCTGGCCGACGAACAGATCACCAGAGCGATGATCGACCTGGCCCACACGCTCGGCCTCACCGTCACCGCCGAGCAGGTGGAAACCCCCAGCCAGGCCGCCAGGTTGCGGGCGCTTGGCTGCGACGCCGCGCAAGGGTGGTACTTCGGCAGGCCGGTACCGCCCGAATTGTTCAACTACTGACCAACCCAGACGTACTGACCAACCCAGGCGGCCGGCGGCCGTCAGCGGTACAAGATCAGCCGTCAGCGGTACTTGATCAGCAGTGCCATGCCTATGACCGACACCAGCCAAATTCCCGTGATGAACAGCGTCAGGCGGTCCAGGTTCTTTTCCACCACCGTCGACCCGGACAGGCTGGACTGCACGCCGCCGCCGAACAACGTCGACAGGCCGCCGCCCTTGGCGCGGTGCAGCAGCACCAGCAACACCACCAGCACGCTCGTGACCACGAGGGTGATCTGCAGGGCCAATTCCATAACGGGCAGCCTACCTAACAGCACCCCGAGGACAGGCGCCGCCCGCGTACGTCGCTAATACTTAGACACATGGTCGAGCTTTCTGACACCGGACTGGATCCCATCGGTGACGTGCACCGCACGGCGCTGGGGCGGGAGGCGACCGAGCCGATGCGCGCCGACATCCGGTTGCTGGGCGCCATCCTGGGCGACACCGTGCGTGAGCAGAACGGTGACGAGGTGTTCGACCTGGTCGAGCGTGCACGGGTGGAATCCTTCCGGGTACGGCGGTCGGAGATCGATCGCGCCGAGATGTCGCGCATGTTCGACGGCATCGACATCCACCAAGCCATCCCGGTGATCCGCGCGTTCACTCACTTCGCACTGCTGGCCAACGTGGCCGAAGACATCCACCGGGAACGCCGCCGCAGCATCCATGTCGCCGCCGGCGAACCGCCACAGGACAGCAGCTTGGCCGCTACTTACCTGAAACTCGATGAGGCGCAACTAGATTCAGCGACAGTGGCTGAAGCGCTCAAGTGTGCGCTAGTGGCACCGGTTATCACCGCCCACCCGACCGAGACTCGCCGACGCACCGTCTTCGTCACCCAGCACCGCATCACCGAGTTGATGCGGTTGCACGCTGAGGGGCACACCGAAACCGACAGCGGCCGCAGCGTCGAACTCGAGTTGCGCCGCCAGATCCTGACGCTCTGGCAGACCGCGATCATCCGGCTGTCCCGGCTGCAGATCAGTGACGAGATCGCAGTGGGCCTGCGGTATTACCCGGCCTCGTTCTTCGAGGTCATTCCGCGGGTGAATGCCGAGGTCAGGGACGCATTGCAGGCGCGTTGGCCAGATGCTGACCTTTCTGCTCCGATGCTGCGCCCCGGTTCCTGGATCGGTGGCGACCGCGACGGCAATCCGAATGTCACCGCCGAGGTGGTGCGGCTGGCCACCGGCAGCGCCGCATTTGCTGCGCTATCCCACTACCTCGCCGAACTCGACCAGCTCGAGCAGGAGCTGTCCATGTCGTCTCGGCTGCTGGGCGTGACATCCGAACTCGCCGAACTGGCCGAGGGCTGCCAGGACAAGGCGCGCGCTGACGAACCGTACCGTCGGGCGTTGCGGGTGATCCGCTCCCGGCTGAGCGCTACCGCCGCGGCAATCCTCGACGACCGGCCGCAGCATGTCCTCGACCTGGGGTCGGCGGCGTATGACACCCCGGATGAACTGCGAGCCGACCTCGACACCATCGACGCTTCGTTGCGCACCCACGGCAGTGCGGTTCTGGCAGATGACCGGCTGGCCCTGTTGCGGGAGGCCGTGCACGTGTTCGGTTTCCATCTCAGTGGCCTGGACCTTCGGCAGAACTCCGATGTGCACGAAGAGGTGGTTGCCGAACTGCTGGCCTGGGCCGGGGTGCACCCCGATTACGCCTCCTTGCCAGAAGACGAGCGGGTCGAGTTGCTGGTGACCGAACTGGGCACCCGTCGTCCGCTCATCGGGGACCGCGGGCAAATCTCCGACCTGGCGCACAAAGAACTGGACATCGTCAGCGCCGCCACCCACGCCGTGCAAACCTACGGTCCCGCAGCGGTTCCCAACTACGTCATCTCGATGTGCCAATCGGTGTCCGACATCCTGGAGGTGGCGATCCTGCTCAAGGAAGCGGGACTGCTGGATGCGTCGGGCGACGAACCATACTGTCCCGTCGGCATCTCACCACTGTTCGAAACGATCGACGATCTGCACAACGGCGCCGCCATCATGCAGGCGATGCTGGAACTGCCGCTGTACCGAGCGATGGTGGCCGCCCGCGACGACGAGCAGGAAGTGATGCTGGGCTACTCCGACTCCAATAAGGACGGGGGGTACCTGGCTGCCAATTGGGCGGTGTACCGCGCTGAGCTGGCGTTGGTGGAGGTTGCGCGCAAGAACGGAATCCGGCTGCGGCTCTTTCATGGTCGGGGTGGAACGGTCGGCCGCGGCGGCGGCCCGAGCTATCAGGCCATCCTGGCCCAGCCACCCGGTGCGGTGAACGGTTCGCTGCGGCTCACCGAACAGGGTGAGGTGATCGCCGCCAAGTACGCCGAGCCCCAGGCAGCCCGGCGCAACTTGGAGAGCCTGCTGGCCGCGACGCTGGAGTCGACGCTGCTCGATGTCGAAGGTCTTGGTGACGCGGCCGAACCGGCCTACGCGGTGCTCAACGAGCTGGCCACCCTCGGCAAGCAGGCGTATGCCGAATTAGTCCACGACACACCGGGATTTGTCGAATACTTCAAAGCGTCCACGCCGGTCAGCGAAATCGGATCCCTCAACATCGGCAGCCGGCCGAGTTCGCGCAAACCCACCGAGTCCATCGCGGACCTGCGCGCGATTCCGTGGGTGCTGTCGTGGAGCCAGTCACGGGTGATGCTGCCCGGCTGGTACGGCACCGGTGCTGCGTTCGAGCAGTGGATCGCGGCGGGCCCCGAGAGTGCGGAAGACCGGTTGGCGGTGTTGCACGAGCTGTACGAACGCTGGCCGTTCTTTCGCAGTGTGCTGTCCAATATGGCCCAGGTAATGGCCAAGAGCGACCTCGGCCTGGCCGCTCGCTATGCCGAACTGGTCGACGATGAATCCTTGCGGCACAGGGTGTTCGACAAGATCGTCGACGAACACCGCCGGACCATCTCGATGTACAAGCGCATCACCGGACAGGAGGACCTGCTGGCCGACAATGCGGCGCTGGCGCGGTCGGTGTTCAACCGGTTTCCGTACCTCGAACCGTTGAATCACCTGCAGGTTGAGTTGTTGCGCCGTTATCGCTCAGGTGAGGACAACGAATTCGTGCAGCGCGGCATCCTGTTGACCATGAACGGGTTGGCCAGCGCGCTGCGGAACAGCGGGTAGCCGTCCCGGTTCGGTTCGGTCTCGGCTCGACGACGCCCCTAGTGGACCGCCCGGTTTCGTAACCGGTCCAGCACGCCACGCACCGCATGTTCGGTAATCGAGACTGGCGTCATCATCGTTTCGCCCCAGCTCACGATGTTGTCCATCCGTTCGAGAATGGCCTCCACCGGCTGCAACACACCGAGCAACCGTTGGGCCAGGTCGTCCAGGCTGGACAGGGTCCTGTCGAGATGGTTCAAGGCGCCCTCCATGCGTTCCACCGTGGCGTTGAGGGCCGTCAGCGACTTGTTGAGTTCCACCATGGAAGTGCTCAGACCATCCAGGACATCCTCGACCTGCTCGACCGTCTTGTCGGCATTCAACGCCGCCTGGGTGAGCGTCTTCACTCGCTGCCGAGCGGGGGTCGAGCGGCCGCTTCTGTCTGCCATGACGGTAATTATTACCGGATTACGCCGAAAAACCTACCCCGAGCAGTGATTTCACGCGCTCACCTGGCAAGTTTGCTCGCGGCGTCCTCGTCGAGTAGCCACCGGGTGGCCTCGCGCCCCACAGCGCCCGCGGCGGGCACCGACACGGGGTCGGCGCCGCCGAGGGCGGCGGCAACCGCGTCCGCCTTGCCGGCGCCCGACACGATCAGCCATACCTCGCGCGACCGTTGAACTGCGGGCAGCGTCAACGTGATGCGCAACGGCGGTGGCTTGGGACAATCCTCGACCGCAACCACCATGCGGTTGGTTTCGCGCACCGCGGGGGTGTCCGGGAACAGGGAGTTGATGTGTCCCTCGGGACCCATGCCCAGCAGGTGAACGTCGAAATCCGGCGCCGTGTCACCGGGTGCGGCGTTGGCCGCCAGAACTTGCTCGTAGGCCAGTGCGGCAGCGTCGATGTCGACACCGAATTCGCCGTTACTGGACGCCATCGGGTGCACCTGGCTAGCCGGGATGGGGATGTGGTCCAGCAGCGCCTCGCGCGCCTGCTTTTCGTTGCGTTCGTCGTCGTCCTCGGGCACATAGCGCTCGTCGCCCCAGAACAGGTGGACTTTGGACCAGTCGATCTGTTGATCTGCGCTGAGATGGCGCAATATGCCGATGCCGTTGCCGCCGCCGGTCAGCACGATCAGGGCTTGCCCGCGCGCGTCGACGGCGGCGTTGATCGCCTCGACCAATCGCTGGCCGGCCGCCCGCACCAGAGCCTCACCGTCCGGAAAAACCTCAACGTCTGTGCTCATTGGTACTGCACTTTCTCGATGCCTTCGAGCGCGGCGTGGAATGTTTCGTCAGCGTCCAGCCGACGCAGGTCTTCAGCCAGACATTCACCAGTTTCCCTGCGGGCCAACGGAACCAACGCGTCCGGCTTGGCCGTACGGCTCAACGTTGCGGTGGTCCCGTCCTGCGGTCGGCTCAGCACGATGGTCTCGCTCTTACGCGTCAACTCCACCTTCAGCTCGCCGACCTCCCGGCGCACCGGGCCGTCAATGCAGTGAGCAAGCCAGCCTGCCAGCACGTCGAGGGCAGGTTCGTCGCGCAAACCCGACACCACTGCCGACTCGATCGGCTCGTGCGGGGGCAGGTCGACGGCCGAGGTGAGCAGCGCCCGCCAATAGGTGATGCGACTCCACGCCAGGTCGGTGTCGCCGGCGGTGTACCCGGCCAACCGGCTCTTGATCGCCGACAGCGGGTCCGTGCCGTTGGTGGCATCGGTGATACGACGGACAGCCAATTTGCCCAACGGGTCCTCGGCCGGCACGGCCGGGGCGACGTCGGGCCACCACGCCACCACCGGGATGTCGGGGAGGAGGAAGGGAATGACCACGCTGTTGGCGTGGCCGGCCAGCGACCCGGACAGCTTCAAAATGACGACCTCGCCGGCGCCGGCATCGCCGCCCACCCGGATCTGGGCATCCAAACGCGGCTTGTCGGCATAGAGATCGCCACGCATCGTCACGATGACGCGGCTCGGATGCTCATGGCTGGCACCGTTCGCGGCATCGATGGATTCCTCGAGCACCGCGTCGCTGTCGGGCGCGATGATCAAGGTGAGCACTCGGCCCATCGTGACGATGCCGGCCCTTTCGCGCATGTCGTCGAGCTTTTTGTTCACCGCCGTGGTGGTGGTGTCAGGCAGGTCGACGATCATCGGCGCCGCTCCTTACGCATCGTGACACTCTGCCTCGTCGCGGCGCGGATCATGGCCGCCGCCATTCCCGGCCGGTCCGGCGCAGCATCTCGAACGCTGACTCCGGACCCCAGGTGCCGGCCTCATAGGGATCCGGCTTGCCGTGCGACGCCCAGTTGTCCAGCGCGGGATCCAGTATCTCCCAAGCCAATTCGACCTCTTCGTTGACCGGGAACAGGGATGGTTCGCCAAGCAGCACATCGAGGATCAACCGCTCGTAGGCCTCCGGGGATTCCTCCGCGAAGGCCGAACCGTAGGAGAAGTCCATGTTGACGTCGCGGACTTCCATCGCGGTGTCCGGAACCTTCGACCCGAACCGCATGGTGATGCCCTCGTCGGGCTGGATCCGGATGACCATGGCGTTGGCGCCGAGCTCATCGGTCATGGTGGCGTCGAATGGGAGATGCGGCGCCCGTTTGAAGACTAGTGCGATCTCGGTTACCCTGCGGCCCAACCGTTTTCCAGTCCGCAGGTAGAACGGCACGCCGGACCAGCGTCGGGTGTCGACTTCCAGGGTGATCGCCGCGAACGTCTCGGTGATCGAGTCCTCGGCGAACCCTTCCTCGTCGAGCAACCCCACCACCTTCTCGCCCCCCTGCCAGCCCGCGGTGTACTGCCCTCGGCTGGTGGTCTCGTCGAGTGGCTCGGCGAGTCGGGTCGCCGAGAGCACCTTGATCTTCTCGGTCTGCAACGCCTTCGGGGTGAAGCTGACCGGTTCCTCCATGGCGGTCAGTGCCAGCAGTTGCATCAAATGGTTCTGGATCACGTCGCGCGCGGCGCCGATGCCGTCGTAGTAGCCGGCGCGACCACCCAAACCGATGTCTTCTGCCATGGTGATCTGCACGTGATCGACGTAGTGCGCGTTCCAGATCGGGTCGAACAACTGATTGGCGAAGCGCAACGCCAGGATGTTCTGCACCGTCTCCTTGCCGAGGTAGTGGTCGATGCGAAAGACAGACTCCTCGGGGAAGACGGAGTTGACCGTCTTGTTCAGATCCTGCGCGCTCGCCAGATCATGACCGAACGGTTTCTCGATGACGACCCGGCTCCATCGGTCGTCCTGTGGGCGGGCCAGCCCCGACTTGTGCAACTGTTCACACACCTGCGGGAAGGACTTCGGCGGGATGGCCAGGTAGAACGCGTGGTTGCCGCCCGTGCCGCGCTCGGCGTCGAGCTTCTCCAGCGTTTCGGCGAGCTGAGCGAACGCGTCGTCATCGTCGAACGCGCCTGGCACGAAACGAAATCCCTCAGCCAGTCGGTCCCAGTTCTCCTGCCGAAAAGGCGTCCGGCAGTGCTGTTTGACGGCATCGTGAACCACGTCGCCGAAATCCTGGGTGCTCCAGTCGCGACGCGCAAAACCCACCAGCGAGAACGTGGGCGGTAGCAAGCCGCGGTTGGCCAGGTCGTAGATCGCCGGCATCACCTTCTTGCGGGCCAGGTCGCCGGTGACCCCGAAGATCACCATTGCGCACGGGCCGGCGATCCTGGGCAGCCGCTTGTCCCGCTTGTCTCGCAACGGGTTTCGCCATGCTGCGGTGTCGGGTTGACTCATTTGTTGGCGGAGTCCAGCTGCGCCTGGGTCTCCTCCAGCAACTCACTCCACGACTTTTCGAACTTCTCCACGCCCTCGTTCTCCAGCACGATGAACACATCGTCGAGGTCGATCCCGACACCCTGCAATTTGTCGAAGACTTGCTGGGCTTCCGAACCAGTGCCGGTCACCGTGTCGCCGTTGATGGCGCCGTGATCGGCCACGGCCTCGATGGTCTTCTCCGGCATGGTGTTCACGGTGTTAGGCGCCACCAACTCGGTGACGTAGAGGGTGTCGGAGTAATCCTCGTTCTTCACCCCGGTGGACGCCCACAGCGGACGCTGAACCCGGGCACCGTCGGACTTGAGCGCCTCGAACCGTTCGCCGCCCTCGAAGACCTCCTGGTAAGCGGCGTAGGCCAGACGCGCGTTGGCAACAGCGGCCTGACCCAGCAGACCCCGCGCCTCATCCGAGTCGATCTTCTCCAGTCGCTTGTCGACTTCGGAGTCCACGCGGGACACAAAAAACGAAGCGACCGAATGGATTTTGGACAGGTCGTGCCCGGCTTGCCGGGCCCGTTCCAGTCCCTCCAGATAGGCGTCCATCACCGCGCGGTAGCGTTCGACGGAGAAGATCAGCGTGACGTTGACCGAAATGCCTTCCGCCAGAGTGGAAGCGATGGCCGGAATACCCGCTTCGGTGGCCGGAATCTTGATCAACAGGTTCGGCCGGTCGACTATTTTCCACAGTTCGATCGCCTGTTGCGTGGTCTTGTCGGTGTCGTGCGCCAACCGCGGGTCGACCTCAATCGACACCCGACCGTCGACCCCGTCGGAGGCCTCCCATTGCGGCCGCAGGACGTCACAGGCATTGCGGACGTCGTCGGTGGTGACGGTACGGATGGTGGCATCCACATCGGCGCCGCGTTCGGCCAGTTCGGAAATCTGGTCGTCGTAGGTATCGCTGTCCGCCAGGGCTTTTTGGAAGATGGACGGGTTGGTGGTAACCCCCACCACGCTCCTGGTGTCAATCAACTCCTGCAGGTTGCCGGATTTGATCCGGTCCCGTGAGAGATCGTCCAGCCAAACCGATACTCCTGCTTCGCTCAATGCCGCGAGGTTTGGATTCTGGGTCATCTTCATCACCTTTTTCTCAGTTATCGAGTGCTTCTTCCGCGGCGGCAGCGACGGCCTCAGCTGTGAAGCCGTACTCACGGAACAACGTCTTGTAATCGGCGGACTCGCCGTAGTGCTCGATCGACACGATCTTTCCGGTATCGCCGACAAGTTTGTGCCAGGACTGCGCCACCCCGGCCTCCACGGCCACCCGCGCAGACACGGACGGGGGCAGCACGCTGTCGCGGTAGTCGCTCGACTGCGACTCGAACCACTCCACGCAAGGCATCGAAACCACGCGCGCCACGATGTCCTTGTCCGCCAACAACTTCTGCGCCTCCACGGCAAGCTGCACCTCGGAGCCGGTGCCGATCAACACGACATCGGGCTCGTCGCCCCCGTCGTCACCGAGCACATAGCCGCCACGGGCCACGCCCGCTGCGTCGGTGCCCTCGAGCACCGGCACATTCTGACGGGTCAGGATCAGTCCGACCGGCCCACTGCCGTTGCCGCGCGCCAGAATCGTGCGCCAGGCGAACGCCGTCTCGTTGGCGTCGGCCGGACGTACCACCGACAGGTTGGGGATGGCGCGCAGCGCCGAAAGATGCTCGACCGGTTGGTGCGTCGGACCGTCCTCACCCAGGCCCACCGAGTCGTGCGTCCACACGTAGATGGTGTCGACGTCCATCAGCGACGCCAGCCGTACCGCCGGGCGCATGTAGTCGGAGAACTGCAGGAACGTGCCGCCGTACGCACGGGTGGGGCCGTGCAGCACGATGCCGGACAGGATGGCACCCATTGCGTGTTCACGGACACCGAAGTGCAGCGTGCGCCCGTACCAGTGGGCGGTGTAATCCTTGGTCGAAATGGACGGCGGACCAAACGAGTCCGCGCCCTTGATGGTGGTGTTGTTACTGCCCGCCAGGTCCGCCGAACCACCCCATAGCTCGGGCAGGTTCGGTCCCAGCGCGTTCAGTACCTCGTTGGAGGCCTTCCTGGTGGCAATCGCGTCGTCGCCGGCGTCCCAGTGCGGCAGGTCGGCGTCCCAGCCGTCGGGCAGCTCCTGGGCGGTCAACCGGTCCAGCAGTGCCTTACGGTCGGATTCCCGCTCGGCCCAGGCGTCGAAGTCCTGCTGCCATTTCTCGTGGGCTTCCTTGCCGCGCTCGATCAGCTTGCGGGTGTGGGCGATGACCTCGTCGCGCACCTCGAAATTCTTGTCGGGGTCGAAGCCAAGGATCTTTTTGACCTCGGCGACCTCGTCGTCACCGAGCGCGGCACCGTGCGCCTTGCCGGTGTTCATCAGGTTGGGCGCCGGAAAGCCGATGATGGTGCGCAACGCGATGAACGACGGCCGGCCGGTTTCGGCCTTCGCGTTGGCGATCGCCTCTTCGATGCCGACGACGTTCTCGCCACCCTCCACTTCCTGCACATGCCAGCCGTAGGCGCGGTAGCGGGCCGCGGTGTCCTCGGACAGGGCGATGTTGGTGTCGTCCTCGATCGAAATCTGATTGCGGTCGTAGAAGACGATCAGGTTGCCCAGCTGCTGGACCCCCGCCAGCGACGAGGCCTCGGAGGTCACCCCTTCTTCGATGTCACCGTCGGAGGCGATCACATAGATGTAGTGGTCGAACGGGCTGGTGCCCGGCTCGGCGTCCGGATCGAACAGGCCGCGCTCGTACCGCGCCGCCATCGCCATCCCCACCGCCGAGGCCAATCCCTGGCCCAGCGGTCCGGTGGTCATCTCCACACCCTTGGTGTGGCGGAACTCAGGGTGCCCCGGTGTCTTGGACTTCCAGGTCCGCAGCGACTCGATGTCGTCCAGCTCGAGGCCGAATCCGCCGAGGTAGAGCTGCAGGTACAAGGTCAGGCTGCTGTGTCCGGCCGACAACACGAACCGGTCCCGGCCGAGCCAGTGGACGTCGCTGGGATCGTGGCGCATCGTGCGCTGGAACAGGGTGTAGGCCAGGGGGGCCAGACTCATCGCCGTCCCGGGATGACCATTGCCGACCTTCTGGACGGCATCGGCGGCCAGAACCCGGATCGTGTCGACCGCAGCCGAATCGATCTCGGTCCAGTCGTCGGGGTGGCGCGGTTGAGTAAGGGCAGAGATCTCTTCGAGTGTGGTCATTCAGTCCTCAGTCCTGGGGTCATCAAACTGATCAATTCCACCCTAGTGGTGGATGGGTGGCCACTGCAGGCCCAGTTTGCGTGTACCCCGCTGAGGCGATGTGAAAATATCGTGTCGGGTGGCGTGCTGCGCAACCGGCGTCTTGACGGGCCGAGTGCCGGCAAAGATTGGACGAATCGACCCTGCGGTTCTGTGGTTGTGCCCGCGCGGTCTACCATCGTGTGTAGTAGAAGCTGCGCGCGGCTGCGATTTTCCCGAGGAGTTATTGCGTGAGCGTTCGCGGGCGCGTCGCGTCGGGCAGGACAACTAGCCGGATCACCGGCACCCTGCTGGCGTATTTGGCGCTTACCAAGCCTCGGGTCATCGAGCTGCTTCTGGTGACCGCAATACCCGCGATGCTGCTGGCCCACCGCGGCAGCGTCAACCCGCTGCTCATCCTGAACACGCTGGTCGGGGGCATGATGGCGGCCGCCGGTGCGAACACCCTGAACTGCGTGGCCGACGCCGACATCGACAAGGTGATGAAGCGAACAGCCCGTCGACCGTTGGCGCGGGCCGCGGTACCCACCCGCAACGCGCTGGTCTTCGGGCTGCTGCTCAGCGTGGGCTCGTTCTTCTGGCTGTGGTGGACCACGAATCTGCTGTCGGGACTACTGGCCGTGGCCACCATCGCGTTCTACGTGTTCATCTACACGCTGCTGCTCAAGCGGCGCACCTCGCAGAACGTGGTTTGGGGTGGAGCGGCAGGTTGCATGCCGGTGATGATCGGTTGGTCGGCCGTCACCGGCACCATCGGCTGGCCGGCACTGGTGATGTTCGCCATCATCTTCTTCTGGACACCACCGCACACCTGGGCTTTGGCAATGCGGTACAAGGAGGACTACAAAGTCGCCGGCGTGCCGATGCTGCCCACGGTGGCGACCGAGCGTCAGGTCACCAAGCAGATCCTGATCTACACGTGGCTCACGGTGCTCGCGACGTTGACGCTCGCGCTGGCGACCGGGTGGCTGTACGCCGTCGTGGCCGTGCTGGCCGGGGTGTGGTTCCTGGCGATGGCCCATCAGTTGTACGCCGGTGTCCGCGCGGGGGAGACCGTCAAGCCGCTGCGCCTGTTCCTGCAGTCAAACAACTACCTCGCCTTGGTCTTCTGCGCGCTGGCCGTCGACTCGGCGATCGGGCTGCCGACCCTGTTCTGATTCGCGCCCGGCTACCCGCTCAGGGCAGCAGCACGATTGATCCGGTGGTCTTGCGACCCTCCAGATCGGTGTGTGCGCGCGCGGCTTCGGCCAACGGGTACGTTCCGCCGACCGCTATTCGGACGGCCCCACTGTCGATCACCTCGAACAGCTCTTCGGCGCGCCAGCTGAACTCCTGTCCGCTGCGGACGAAGTGAGCCAGGGACGGGCGGGTCAGGTATACCGAACCGGCGTAGTTGAGTTGCTGCGGGTCGAACGGGGGAACGGGTCCGCTGGCGGCGCCGAACAGGGCCAGCGTCCCCCGCACGGCCAGGCTGGCCAGGCTGGCGTCGAACGTAGTGGCGCCCACGCCGTCATACGCGACCGCGACTCCGCTGCCGCTGGTCAGTTCCCGCACCCGCTGTCCGAAGTCGTGGGGGTCCGTCGGATAAGGAAGCACCTCGGCGGCGCCGGCCTGCCTGGACAGCTGCTCCTTCTCCTTATTCGAGACGGTGGTGATGACCCGGGCGCCCAGGTGCGTCGCCCACTGGGTCAGGATCAGGCCGACACCGCCGGCGCCGGCGTGCACCAGTACGTCGTCCCCACTTTGCACCGGATAGACCGACTTCAGCAGGTACTGCGCGGTCAGGCCTTTCAGCAGGGCCGAAGCGGCCGTCTCCGGGGAGATGTCGTCGGGTACCTTAGCGGTCAAAACTGCTGGCGCAGTGACGAATTCGGCATACGAACCGTTGGCCGAAGCGCTGACCACCCGGTCGCCCACTTTGACGTCGGTACCGGTTTCTGGTCCGGTTTCCGGGCCGAGTGCAATCACCGTTCCGCACACCTCCGCACCCAGCACGAAGGGGAGCGGCCGAGGGTATTTTCCCGAACGGAAGTAGGTGTCGATGAAGTTGACCCCGATGGCCTCGGACTTGATCAGCACCTCGCCCCGGCCCGGCTCCGGTTGGGACACGTCGTTGTAGCTCAGTACCTCCGGGCCCCCGGTTTGGCTGACTTCTATCGCATGCATGTCGCTATCATGCCCGGGCATGAAGCTCGCC
Source organism: Mycobacterium asiaticum (assembly GCF_001673315.1). GTDB lineage: Bacteria > Actinomycetota > Actinomycetes > Mycobacteriales > Mycobacteriaceae > Mycobacterium > Mycobacterium asiaticum_B. The sequence continues at coordinate 50,690 of NZ_LZLQ01000129.1, forward strand.
CGACCGGACACCTTCCATCCGCGCATCGTGCTGGTAGGTTCCGCGCGGCGAGCCGCAGGTGACGACGCCGGGTTGGTCGCTGCTCTGCGTGCCCGCGGACTCCATGCCCGCTGGCTGGCCTGGAATGACCCCGAGGTGGCAACCGCGCACTTGGTGATTCTGCGGGAGGCCGACTTCGCAAGCCGCCTCGATGAGTTCCTGGAATGGACCGCCGGCGTGCAGAACCTGTTGAACCCGCCGCGCGTCGTCGCCTGGAACGCCGACCGCAGCTACCTAGAGGATGTGGCGCGACGCGGTGTGCCGACCGTGCCCGGGCAGTTCTATGCGCCGGGCCAACGGGTCCGGGAGCCCGGTCCCGTCTTCGTCGGACCCGCGGTCGGCGCCGGGACGCGGCGGTTCAGCGACCCGGTGCAGGCAAACGCCTATATCGCCGAACGCGAACAGGCCGGGCAGCGCATGTTCGTCCAGACGGGCTCGGCTGCGGAAACAGTGCTGGTCTTTATCGGCGGGAGACCGTCGCACGCTTTCGTCACCTGGGACAACGCCCTGCACCAGGGCACGGCTGACTTCGAGTTGTGGGAGGTGGGGACGGCCGCGCTGGCCGACCTCGGTGAGCTGCTCTACGCCCGGGTGCACCTGGTGGGTCGGCGGGTGCTTGAGCTGCAGCTGATTGATCCTTTGCTGGGCTGGCTGCGGTTGGACCCCCAAACCCGGATGATGGCCCAGCGCGAATTCGCGCTGGCCGTCGAGTCAGCTTTGGAGCGGCTGGGGCTGGGCCCTTTCTCGCATCGACGCCCATAGCGCGGCGGTGGCGGCGGTGCAGGCTGCGGCGCCGGCCACGTGAATGGCGACCAGGACTGCAGGTACCCCGGTGTAGTACTGCGCAGTTCCGATCCCGGCCTGCGCGAACACCAACGCCACCAGCACACCGAGGCGCTTCAGGGTGGCCCGGCCGGCATGCACTGCCCACAACCCGAAACCCAGGCCCACCAGCAGCGCGAGATAGGACACCAGCAGCGACGAGTGCGCGTGCACCAAAGTGGTGATCTCGATCTCGAGACGGGGGACCGTGCGGCTGGGACTCTTATCGCCCGCATGCGGGCCGGCCGCGGTCACCAACGTCCCGGTCACCAGCACCGCGGCGAGATTCAGTGCGCTCAGCGCGGTGAGTATGCGCAGCGGCTTGGCTACCCGTGGCTGGACGGTGCCGTTATCGGGCTCACCGATTTTGACCAACAGCAGGACCGACAACCACACCATCGTCATCGACGCCAGCAGGTGGATTGCCACCGTCCACCACAACAGTCCGGTGCGCACCGTGATGCCGCCGATCACCGCCTGCACCACTGTCGAGGCCGGCATCAGCCAGGCGTAGACCAGCACCTCGCGGCGCCTGCGGGCACGGGTGACAGCCAGGACCGCGAGCGCGGCTGTCAGGACCACCGCGAACGTGACCATCCGGTTGCCGAACTCCACCGCTTGGTGGATGCGGGGTACCTCGGACACCGCGACAGGGGTGAAGCTGCCCGGAAAGCACTGTGGCCAGGTGGGGCAGCCCAGGCCGGAAGCGGTGACGCGCACGATGGCCCCGGTTACCGCGATCCCGCCTTGCGTGAGGATGACCAGTACGGCGATGACGCGCTGGACACGCAGGCTGGGGTTGGGGAGCAGGTCCACCAACCGCATCAGCGCTCGTCCGACGGCCACCGCCCGATCGTAACGACCACTACGTCACGTAGTAGCCGCGGGCCTTGCGCGGGCTGCACCGAGATTGACGCTACGCACACCCGCGCCCGCGTGTCGTGTGCGTGGTGACAGTGTCGCGGTATCCGCGATTACGCAACGCATCAACGACCTGCCGGAGAACATGCTCGGGCCGATCTTCGGCGACCACCCGGATGACCATCCAGCCGAGCTCTCGCAATTCCTTCAACCTGCGCAGATCCCGCACATACTGACGACGGCTGGTTCGGTGCTGGTCGCCGTCATACTCGACGGCGACCTGGAATGGCTCCCAGCCCATGTCCAGCATTGCAACAACCCGATAGTGGACGAGCACCGGAATCTGCGTCTGCGGTGTCGGCAATCCAGCGTCGATGAGCAGCAGGCGAAGCCATGTCTCTTTGGGTGATGCGGCACCGGGGTCGACCCGGGGCAGTACCGCCTTGAGCCATCGCACACCTCTAGCGCCGGGGTACCGCTCGGCGAGTAGCAACACAGCGTCGTCGGAGAACGAAGTGGCTCGCTTCAGTGCATCCAGCCGCGCTACCGCCCGCTCCGGTGTGAGCTGCCGTCCCAGATCGAACGCCGTCCGTGCCGCCGTGGTGACCGGCAGTCCGGCCACCCGCGTCAACTCATCCTCGGCTACTTGGAGATTGCGAGTGATCACGCCTTCGGGAGGGCGGGGGTTGCGCCAGATCAATTCGACGGGTTCGTCGTCGTCGATCCAGTCGGAGCCATGCAGTGATGCAGCGGCAAGGCCCGCCAACGTCCCACGTCGTCCCGTCCAGAGCCATGCTGCTTCGGAGCGGCGTCGCAGCGACAGTTGCGCACCGCGAGGCAGGTAGACGTCGGGGTAGATCGCTTGGAAACGTGATCGCAGTTCGTACCGGTTGATTTTTCCCTGCTTCAAGGCCTCGCTACCTCTGACGATGTTGTCCACACGGAGTTGGACGCCGACGAATTGCGGTCAGTTCCACCGAGATTGAAGCTACGCACCCGCTCGACGGTGTGTTGTGTGCGTGGAGTCAGTGTCGGCGCAGCAGCAGCACGCAGCAGCAGGAACAGCAGGGCGAGGTCACACGAATCGGAACCAGCGCCGTGCGGCGAATCCCGCGACAGCCCCCCACGCCACCAGCACCGCGATCCCGAACCAGTCCACCGACAGGCTCATAGCCTGTGAGAGTGATTCCGTGAGGGCTCCCGACGGCGTCACCCGCGCCGCCCACCTGACCGCCCCGGGGATCATGCTGCTCTCCAGCGTCAGCGCGCCGAGGCCGGCGAAAATGAACCACAGCAGATTGGCCAGCGCCAGGACGATCTCGGCCCGCAGGGTTCCGCCCAGCAGCAGGCCCAGCGCCGCAAATGCCGCGGTACCCAGCGCGATCACCACGGCGCCAAGAGCCAATGCTGCTAACCCGGGCCGCCATCCCAGCGCAAATCCGATGGCGCCCAGGATTATTGACTGCAAGAAGACGGTGAAGATGACGGCCGACACTTTGCCGATGATGATTCCCCAGACGGGCAGTGGGGTGGCCCCCAGGCGCTTCAACGCTCCATAGCGGCGGTCGAACCCCACCGCGATGGCCTGACCGGTGAAAGCGGTGGAAATGACCGCAAGAGCCATGATCGCGGGCACGAACACCGCCGCCCGGTGGGGTCCGAACGAGCCCAGCGGAAGCAGGGTGAGGCCGATCAGCAGCGTGATCGGTATGAACATCGTCAACAGCAGTTGCTCGCCGTTGCGCAGCAACAGCTTTGCTTCCAGGCTGAATTGCGCGACCAGCATCCGGGACACGGCGTTGGGCCGCGGGTCCGGCGTGAATGTGCCCGCCGGGAACAGGTCACTCATTGCCGCAGTCTCCTGCCGGTCAGGTCGAGGAAGACATCCTCGAGGCTGCGTTGCTCGACGCGCATATCGGTGGCCAGTACGTCGATCTGTGCACACCACGCCGTCACCGTAGCCAGCACCTGCGGTCCGACGGGCCCTTCGACCAGGTACTCACCCGGTGCCACCTCGCTGGCCTGGTAGTCCTCTGGCAACGCCGACGTCAGCAAGCTCAGATCGAGCCGCGGCGGCGCGGTGAACCGCAGCTGATCCTTCGCGCCGCTGCGCATCAATTCCGCGGGTGTGCCGGCAGCCACCGTGGCGCCGTGGTCGATGATCACCAACCGGTCGGCCAGTTCCTCAGCCTCCTTGAGCTGATGCGTGGTCAGCACCACTGTGACGCCGTCGCGGCGCAACGCATCGATCAACTCCCACACCAGCAGCCGGGCGTGGGCGTCCATTCCGGCGGTGGGTTCATCCAGGAACACCAGCTCGGGACGTCCGACCAGCGCGCAGGCCAGCGCGAGCCGTTGCTGCTGGCCTCCGGAGAGTCGCCGGTACGTGGTGCGGGCGGCTTCAGTGAGCCCCAGCGTCTCCAGCAGCCACTGCGGATCCAGCGGATCGGCGGCGTAGGACGCCACCAGATCGAGCATTTCACCGGCGCGGGCCGCGGGGTACCCGCCGCCACCTTGCAGCATCACACCGATGCGTGGGCGCAGGCGCGCGTTGTCGACGATCGGGTCCAGCCCGAGCACCTCGATGGTGCCGGCATCCGGCCGGGTGAAGCCCTCGCACATCTCGACGGTCGTTGTCTTGCCGGCGCCGTTGGGGCCCAGCAACGCGAATACCTCCGCGGTGTACACGTCGAGATCGAAGCCGGACACGGCCGTCACAGACCCGTACTGCTTGGATACTCCGCGCAGTCGTACCGCGATGTCGCGGTCCCGGGGGAGTGAGCTCACGTGGAGTCAGCGTAGGCGTCGGTTGCCGTCTCGGGACGGGGAGTGGCCTGCCGGGTGGCAGGGGTCACAGGATCAGCGGGGGTTGACGGCATTTCCGGGCCGGGCGCCGCCGGGCCGTCGCCGTTCGGCAGCGGATGCCACGGCAACCGGTGGTAGGTGAGCGCGATGAGCACCACCACGATGAACGCGCTGGCGAGTGTGGCGTCGATGATCTGAAACAGAGCGAAGCGGTCGCCGTTGGCGGTGGGGCCGAAGATGCCGACGATCAATGTGATGACGATCGCGGCGACCCGGAAGCCGGTGCGGGTTGCCCAGGCCGCCAGCGGAATGATGGCCCAGAGCAGGTACCACGGCTGCACGACGGGGAACAGCAGCACCGTCAGGCCCAGCGCCACCCCGAGCCCGCCGATCGGGTGCAGCCGCCCGCGGAAGACGGCCAGCAGCAGCCAGCAGACCATCACCATGATGATGAGTACGCCGATGCCACGGGTCAGCGCCAGCACGGCCGTGGTGTGGTCGCCCAACCCCAGCAGGATGCCGACTTGGCCGGTGCCCAGCGCCAGCAGCGTGGGCGGCGACATCCAGCTGCGCACCACGTTGGCGGTGCCCAACGTGTACATCCATCCGAATCCGAGTCCGCTGGCCCAGCCGACGAGACCCATCACCGCCAACGACAGGGTTGCCATCGCGCCGCCGGACAGCAGCAGTGCCTTGAAGGTTCCGCCGCACCGGTAGGCCAGGGCCATCGTGACGAAGCCCAACGCGAGCAGCGACGGCAGCTTCACCTGCGACGACAGCACGATCAGGATCGATCCCCCGACCAACATCCCCAGCGGCTCCCAATCCGGGCCAAATCGCCAGGAGCTGGGTTTGAGTGGCCGGGTGGGGCCGGTCGAGTCCAGCCCGCGCAACGCGAATTCGGCACCGGTCAGCATGAGGCCGAGCATCAGCGCTTCGTTGTGGATGCCCGCGACCAAGTGCATGAACAGCAGCGGATTGGCCGCCCCCAGCCACAGCGCGCTGACCTCAGCCACGCCGCAGCGCCGCGCCAGCCGAGGCGTCGCCCACACGATCAACGCCACACCGAGCAAGACCACCAGCCGGTGGCACAGCACCGCCGCGACGATGTTCTCCCCGGTGATCGACGAGATGCCCCGACCGATCCAGAGAAACAGCGGTCCGTAGGGGGCCGGTGTCTCCCGCCACAGGCTCGGCACCGACAGCGTGAACACGTGGCCCAGGCCCAGGCCGGAGGCGGGCCCTACGCGGTAAGGGTCGAGTCCTTCCAGCGAAATCTGGCTCTGCGCCAGGTAGGAGTAGACGTCCTTGCTGTACATCGGGGGTGCGATCAGCAGCGGCAGCATCCACAGCACCAGAGTGCGGTCGACGTCACCGCGCGACATCCGTCGCTTGCCCATGGCGAACCGCCCGAGCATCAACCAGGCGAGCGCCATCATCACTGCGCCGGTGGTCGTCATGGTGAGTGACACGGTTTGGATGCGTGACGGCAGATTCAGGAGCCGTACGCCGAAGGTGGGGTCTTGGACCACCGGCCGGGCGCCGTCGCCCAGTGCGCCGATTGCCATGAGAACGGTGCCAGTGGCCCCGAACAGCCGGGTGCGTTTCAGAGCGGTGAGTTCGGAGGCGTTGAGCGGCTTGCCCACCGTCTGCTCGTCGCCGTGCAGGCTGGCGATCGACGAGCTCAGGGTGTGGTGGCGGGCTGCCATCAGAGCAGACTAGCGCCGGTGACAATCCGGGCCGTTGCGTGCGGCCCGGTGAGGAGCGGCGCAGTGTCAGGCGCCGGCGACAATCCGGGCCGTTGCGTGCGGCCCGGTGAGGAGCGGCGCAGTGTCAGGGGTCGGTGACAATCCGGGCCGTTGCGTGCGGCCCGGTGAGGAGCGGCGCAGTGTCAGGCGCCGGTGACAATCCGGGCCGTTGCGTGCGGCCCGGTGAGGAGCGGCGCAGTGTCAGGGGCCGGCGACAATCCGGGCCGTTGCGTGCGGCCCGGTGAGGAGCGGCGCATACGCTCAAGCGGGTGCTGTGACCAGCGCAACCCAGTTAGGTAGGGCACCCTTGCTGGACCGCCCGTTGGAATTGCGTCACACTGGTGTTGTGAAAATCCGATCCGAGCTGGATGCTGCCGTGCCCGCGGCCGGTGTTGCCGGGTCCGATGGCCACACCCGCCGTGCGATCGTTCGGCTGCTGCTCGAATCCGGCTCGATCACAGCTGGTGAGATCGGTGACCGGCTGAGCCTGACGGCCGCCGGTGTGCGGCGCCATCTCGATGCGCTGATCGATGCCGGTGATGCTGAGTCCGTGGCCGCCGCGCCGTGGCAGCAGGTGGGGCGGGGGCGCCCGGCCAAGCGCTACCGGTTGACGGCAGCGGGGCGCGGCAAGCTGGACCACACCTACGACGACTTGGCTTCCGCTGCGATCCGCCAACTTCGCGAAATCGGCGGTGACGAGGCCGTCCGGGCCTTCGCACGGCGTCGCATTGACGCGATCCTGGCCGGCGTCGATACGGCCGAAGGCCCCGACGAGACCGCTGTGGAAGCCGCTTCGGAGCGAATTGCCGGCGCGTTGACCAAGGCGGGTTACGTCGCCACCACCACCCGGGTGGGCGGGCCCATCCACGGTGTGCAAATCTGCCAGCATCACTGTCCGGTGGCGCATGTCGCCGAGGAATTCCCGGAGTTGTGCGAGGCCGAGCAACAAGCCATGTCCGAGGTACTCGGCACCCACGTGCAGTTGTTGGCGACGATCGTCAACGGTGACTGCGCCTGCACCACCCACGTTCCGCTCACCCCCGCGCCCAGCCCGCGCTTGACAACCGACAGAGGAGCGTCGTCATGACGATCGAAGCCCAGTTGACCCAGGAACAGACCATCGACTCGCTGGGCAGGTACGGCTACGGCTGGGCCGACTCCGACGTCGCCGGCGCCAGCGCCCAGCGCGGCTTGTCCGAAGCAGTGGTGCGCGACATCTCTTCCAAGAAGAGCGAGCCGGAGTGGATGCTCGATATCCGTCTCAAGGCGCTGCGCACCTTCGACAAGAAGCCGATGCCGAATTGGGGATCCAACCTGGAGGGCATCGACTTCGACAACATCAAGTACTTCGTGCGCTCCAGCGAGAAGCAGGCTGCGACGTGGGACGATCTTCCCGCCGACATCAAGAACACCTACGACAAACTGGGTATCCCGGAAGCCGAAAAGCAGCGACTCGTGTCCGGTGTGGCCGCCCAGTACGAGTCTGAGGTCGTCTACCACTCCATCCGTGAGGACCTGGAGAAGCAGGGCGTGTTGTTCCTGGACACTGACACGGCGCTGCGTGAGCAGCCGGAGATCTTCCGGAAGTACTTCGGCACCGTCATTCCGGCGGGAGACAACAAGTTCTCGGCCCTCAACACCGCGGTATGGAGTGGCGGTTCGTTCATCTACGTCCCGCCCGGTGTACACGTCGACATCCCGCTGCAGGCCTACTTCCGGATCAACACCGAGAACATGGGTCAGTTCGAGCGGACCCTGATCATCGTTGATGAGAACGCCTATGTGCACTACATCGAGGGCTGCACCGCGCCGATCTACAAATCGGACTCGCTGCACTCAGCGGTGGTGGAGATCATCGTAAAGCCCGGTGGCCGTTGCCGTTACACCACGATTCAGAACTGGTCGAACAACGTCTACAACTTGGTGACCAAGCGTGCTCGCGCGGAGGCGGGCGCCACGATGGAATGGGTCGACGGCAACATCGGGTCGAAGGTGACGATGAAGTACCCGGCGGTCTGGATGACCGGTGAGCACGCCAAAGGCGAGGTGCTGTCGATCGCGTTCGCAGGCGAGGACCAGCACCAGGACACCGGCGCCAAGATGTTGCACCTGGCGCCGCACACCTCGAGCAACATCGTGTCCAAGTCGGTGGCGCGCGGCGGCGGCCGCACGTCCTACCGCGGCCTGGTGCAGGTGAACAAGGGAGCACACGGGTCGCGTTCCTCTGTGAAATGCGATGCGCTACTGGTGGATACGATCAGCCGCAGCGACACCTACCCCTATGTCGACATCCGCGAGGACGACGTCACGATGGGTCACGAGGCCACCGTCTCCAAGGTCAGTGAGAATCAGTTGTTCTACCTGATGAGCCGCGGGATGACCGAGGACGAGGCCATGGCGATGGTGGTGCGCGGGTTCGTCGAGCCGATCGCCAAAGAGCTGCCGATGGAGTACGCGCTGGAGCTCAACCGGCTGATCGAGTTGCAGATGGAAGGTGCGGTTGGATGACCGCCACGCTGAACAAAGGCGAGCTGTTCTCGTCCTTTGACGTTGACGCGTTCGAAGTGCCGCATGGTCGCGACGAGATCTGGCGGTTCACGCCGCTGAAGCGACTGCGCGGCTTGCACGACGGTTCAGCCCTTGCTACGGGCAACGCCGTGATCACCGTCAGTGAGCACGACGGTGTGCGGACCGAGACGGTGCGGCGCGGCGACGAACGATTGGGCGAGGGCGGTGTACCCGCCGACCGCGTTGCGGCGCAGGCATTCTCGTCGTTCAATTCCGCAGTGTTGGTCTCTGTCGGTCGTGACACGCAGGTCGCCGAGCCGGTCAACATCACCGTCGCCGGTCCCGGAGCCGGTGCGGTCGCATATGGCCACCTGCAGATCCGGGTGGCCGAACTCGGTGAGGTCGTCGTCGTCGTCGATCACAAGGGCAGCGGAACTTACGCCGACAACGTTGAATTCGTCGTCGACGACTCTGCCCGGCTCACGGTCATCTCGATCGCCGACTGGGCCGACGACGCCGTGCACGTCAGCGCGCACCACGCCCGGTTGGGCAAAGACGCGGTGTTGCGCCATGTCACGATCACGCTGGGCGGCGAGGTGGTTCGCACGGCGACCAACGTGCGGTTCGCCGGTCCCGGTGGTGATGCGGAGTTGTTGGGGCTGTACTTCGCCGACGACGGTCAGCACCTCGAGTCGCGGCTGTTGGTCGATCATGCCCAACCCGACTGCAGGTCCAACGTGCTGTACAAGGGTGCGCTGCAAGGAGATCCGTCTTCCCGTCTGCCCGACGCCCACACGGTGTGGGTGGGCGACGTGTTGATCCGGGCCGAGGCCACCGGCACCGACACCTTCGAGATGAACCGCAATCTGGTGCTCACCGACGGTGCGAGGGCCGATTCGGTGCCCAACCTGGAGATCGAGACCGGCGAGATCGTCGGTGCCGGGCATGCCAGCGCCACTGGACGATTCGACGACGAGCAACTGTTCTACCTGCGTTCCCGGGGCATCCCCGAAGAGCAGGCCCGCCGGCTGGTGATCCGCGGCTTCTTCGGCGAGATCGTCTCCAAGATCGCGGTGCCCGAGGTACGGGAGCGTTTGACCGCAGCCATCGAACACGAACTGGAAATAACGGAAAAGACAGCATGACCACACTGGAAATCAAAGATCTGCATGTCAGCGTCGCCAACCCGACTGCCGCCGACGGACAACGCGAGATTCCCATCCTCAAAGGCGTTGACTTGACGGTGAATTCCGGTGAGACGCATGCCCTGATGGGTCCCAACGGCTCTGGCAAGTCGACGTTGTCCTACGCCGTCGCGGGTCACCCCAAGTATGAGGTGACGTCGGGATCGATCACCCTGGACGGTGCAGACGTGCTGGAAATGAGCATCGACGAGCGGGCGCGGGCCGGTCTGTTCCTGGCCATGCAGTACCCCGTTGAGGTGCCTGGCGTGTCGGTGTCGAACTTCCTGCGATCGGCCGCCACGGCCATCCGCGGCGAGGCCCCCAAACTGCGGCACTGGGTCAAAGAGGTCAAGGCGGCGATGTCCGCACTGGAAATCGACCCGGCGTTTGCCGAACGCAATGTCAACGAAGGCTTCTCGGGCGGTGAGAAGAAGCGTCACGAGATCCTGCAGCTCGAACTGCTCAAGCCCAAGATCGCCATTTTGGACGAAACCGACTCCGGTCTGGACGTCGACGCGCTGCGGGTGGTTAGCGAGGGCGTCAACCGCTACGCCAAGGCGGAAAGCGCCGGGGTCCTGCTGATCACGCACTACACCCGCATCCTGCGCTACATCCACCCGGAGTACGTGCACGTCTTCGTCGGCGGTCGCATCGCCGAGTCCGGTGGCCCGGAACTGGCCGACGAACTCGAGCAGAACGGCTACGAGCGCTTCGCCACCGCGGCGGCCACCGGGGCCTGACGTGACCGCTTCGGTGAGTCCGTTGGATCTGGCAGCCATCCGCGCTGATTTCCCGATCCTCAAACGTGTCATGCGTAGCGGGAACCAATTGGCGTACCTGGATTCCGGGGCGACATCGCAGCGGCCGCTGCAGGTACTTGATGCCGAACGCGATTTCCTGCTCACCGCCAACGGGGGAGTGCACCGTGGTGCACACCAGCTGATGGAAGAAGCCACCGACGCGTACGAGCAGGGTCGAGCCGACATCGCCGCCTTCGTCGGGGCTGACTCGGACGAACTGGTCTTCACCAAGAACGCCACCGAATCGCTGAACCTGGTGTCGTATGTGTTGGGGGACAGTCGTTTCGACCGTGCGGTGGGGCCCGGTGACGTGATCGTGACCACCGAACTCGAGCACCACGCGAACTTGGTCCCCTGGCAGGAGCTGGCCCGCCGCACCGGCGCCACGCTGAAGTGGTTCGGAGTCACCGAGGACGGCCGTATCGATCTGGACTCGCTGGAACTCAAGGGGAACGTCAAGGTCGTTGCCTTCAGCCATCATTCGAACGTGACCGGTGCGCTGGCGCCGGTGGCTGATCTGGTCGCGCGTGCTAAATCCGTTGGCGCACTGACTGTCCTGGATGCCTGCCAGTCGGTTCCTCACAGGCCGGTCGACTTCCACGAACTCGACGTCGATTTCGCAGCATTTTCCGGGCATAAGATGCTGGGGCCCAACGGGATCGGCGTACTGTACGGCCGTCGGGAGTTGTTGAGCTCGCTGCCGCCGTTCATCACCGGCGGGTCGATGATCGAATCGGTCACCATGGAGACCTCCACCTACGCACCGGTGCCGCAACGTTTCGAAGCCGGCACTCCGATGACCTCGCAGGTGGTCGGTCTGGCCGCCGCGGCGCGCTATCTCAGCGCGATCGGGATGGACGCCGTCGAGGCGCACGAGCGTGACTTGGTGGCCCAAGCCGTCGAGAGCCTGTCCGGCATCGACGGTGTCCGCATCCTGGGTCCCGCCAGCATGGAGGACCGCGGGTCGCCGGTGGCATTTGTGGTCGACGGAGTGCACGCCCACGACGTCGGTCAGGTGCTCGATGACGAGGGTGTCGCCGTGCGCGTCGGGCACCACTGCGCATTGCCGTTGCACCGCAGGTTCGGCCTGGCGGCCACCGCGCGGGCGTCGTTCGCGGTCTACAACACCGCCGAGGAAGTCGACCGATTGGTGGCCGGCGTGCGACGGTCCATCGAATTCTTCGGAAGAACCTGACGTTGCGACTCGAGCAGATTTACCAGGACGTGATCCTGGACCATTACAAGCATCCGCATCACCGCGGGTTGCGCGAACCGTTTGCCGCCGAAGTGTTCCACGTCAACCCGGTGTGCGGTGACGAAGTCACGCTGCGGGTCGCGCTTTCCGACGACGGTGTGACTATCTCGGACATCTCCTACGACGGGCAGGGTTGCTCGATCAGTCAGGCCTCGACGTCGGTGCTGACCGAGCAGGTCATCGGCCAAACCGTCCCGCAGGCACTCGAGACCCTCGACGCGTTCACGGCGATGATCTCCTCGCGCGGGAACGTGCAGGGTGACGAGGATGTTCTGGGTGACGGAGTAGCGTTCGCAGGAGTAGCCAAGTATCCGGCGCGAGTGAAATGTGCGTTACTCGGCTGGATGGCTTTCAAAGACGCCCTGGTGCAGGCCCACGCAGTGTTCGAGGAGGTTGATCAATGAGCGAAACCACGGTGCCCGGCAGTGAAACAAGCGCCACCGACCAGAATTTCCTCGCCGATCTGGAGGAGGCCATGCGCGACGTGGTCGATCCGGAACTCGGTATCAACGTCGTCGACCTCGGGTTGGTCTACGGACTGAATCTCGAAGAGGGCGACGAGGGAACCATCGCGCTCATCGACATGACTCTGACCTCTCCGGCGTGCCCACTCACCGACGTCATCGAGGACCAATCGCGTTCCGCCCTGGTGGGTGCGGGCCTGGTCGACGAGATCCGAATCAACTGGGTCTGGAATCCACCTTGGGGTCCGGACAAGATCACCGAAGAGGGCCGCGAACAGCTGCGGGCCCTCGGTTTCACCGTCTAGACCGGGACACCTAGCGCCAACAGGGCGACGTCGTCCTCGACCCCTGGCCCGAGCTCGGCGAGCAGCTCGCGCAGCGACACGATGATTCCCGAGGCACTCGACGGCGCGTGGATCTGGGCGAAACGACGCAACGCATAGTCGTCGTCATAGCGTTGTGGGCCGGTACCGATGCGGGCCTCGGTCAGACCGTCGGTGTAAAGCAGCATTGTGTCGCCGGGACCCAGTACAAAGCGGGTAGCGACGAATTCCGGCTTGCTCAGCATGCCTACCGCTTGGCCACCTGCCGTCGATATCTCGCTGGCGGTACCGCTTGAGTCCAGACGCAGCGCGGGTGGATGCCCGCCGCTGGCGAGGTGCACATCCACACCGTGCTCAGTGGGACGCAAGGTCCCGACGATCACCGTGGCGAAAGCGCTCGCGTCGCCGGGCAGGTGCTGGCCCAGGACGCTGTTCAGCGTGTGCAACACCGACACGGGGTCGGCGTTCATCACCGCGGCCGCGCGCAGTGTGTAGCGCGTCAGGGACGTCACCACGGCGGCCGAGGCACCCTTACCCGCCACGTCGCCCAGGAAGAATCCCCAGGTGTCTGTCGACAGCGGGTACAGGTCGTAGAAGTCACCGCCCACATCGTCGGATGCGGCGTGATAGTGCGATGCCGCCTGTAACCACGACGGCGGGGACAGCAACGGTGGCAGCAGTGAACGCTGCAGGGTGGAGGCCAACAGCTGCGCTCGGGAGCGCTCGGCCTCGGCGCGACGCCGTTCGTCGAGCAGTTCCCGCTCGTAGGAGCGGCGTTTGCGTGCGTCGTGGATGGCCAGCCGAACGACCTCGGGGGAGCCGTTGTCCCCAGCCTCTACGTTCAGGGTGATCAATGCGGGCAGCCGGGTCTCGTCTGCCTTCACCAGGTCCATTGCCATTTCCGCGACCGTGCCGTTGACCTGTAGTAACGGTGCGAAATGTGTCTCGTAATGAATGCGAGCGCCGGCGCTGAACAGCTCGGTGAATCGTCGGCCGATCAACTCGTCGGCGGGAATTCCCAGCCATTCGGTGAGCGTGCGGTTGACTGCCAGGATGCGCCGATCCGGGGTTGCGCACACCAACCCACAAGGCGCCTTGTCGAAAAACCCTTCGGGCCGGTAACCCGTCATGTCGGCCCGTCGACGAATGAAGCGATCTCGGCTGCCGTGGATTCCGGTGCGCTCAGCTGGGGGCAGTGGCCGGTCGTGTCCAGGGTCACCAGCTTGCTGCCGGAGATCTGGCTGGCGACGTACGCGCCAACGCCGGTCGGAGCGATCACGTCCTCGGCACACTCGAGGATCAACGTGGGCAACGACACCTTTGCCAAGTCCCCGCGGTTGTCGGACAGAAACGTCGTGCGGGCGAACACTTTCGCGCAGGCCGGGTCGGTGCGGCAGAACGTCTCGGCGAGTTCCTCCGACAACTCGGGGCGCTCAGGGTTGCCCGCGATGGTCGATGCGATGGCCCGCGACCAGCCAAGGTAGTTGCTCTCCAGTGAGTCGAGCAGGTCGTCGATGTCGGCGCGACTGAAACCGCCGCGGTAGTCGCCGTCGTCGATGTAACACGGCGAGGGCGTCACCAGGACAAGTTTTGCGAAGGCGGACGGCCGGGCGGCGGCGGCGAGCACGCCCATCATCGCGGCCACCGAATGTCCCACGAAGACCGTGTCACGTAGTTCTAATCCGTCGACGATGTCGAGGATGTCGCTCGCGTAGCTGTCGAGGGTGGCGTAGCGAATGGGATCCCAGGCGGCCGGGTCGGCATTGCCCGAGCCGACGTGATCAAACAGCACGATGCGAAACCGCCCGCTCAATGCCGCGGTGACCCGATGCCACATTGCCTGGTCACAACCGAACCCGTGAGCAAGCATTACTGTTGGGGCGTCATCGATCCCGACTATGTTGACATTGTTGCGGACGCGAACATCCATGTCGGCATTGTTTCACGGACCACCGAAAGGGCGGCCCGTCGGCGGGGTTTAGAAAGCGTCCTCGGGCATGCGCATGATTTCGTCGTCGAGGTGCTCGACCACGCTGCGCACACCGGCGAGCTTGGGCAGCACGTTCTTGGAGAAGAACGCCGACACCGCGACCTTGCCCTGATAGAACGCCTTGTCGCTGTCCGACGGTTCGTTCGCCAGTGCCGCCTGCGCCACGTTCGCCTGGGCCAGTAGCCGCCAGCCGATCAGCAGGTCGCCGACGGAAAGCAGATAGCGCACCGAGCCCAGGCCCACTTTGTAGATGTCGGTGGGGTGTTGGGCGGCCGACATCAGGTAGCCCATCAGCGCGCCTGTCATGCCGGTGACGTCTTCCAGTGCGGCCTGGACCAATTCGGCTTGATCTTTCAGCGATTCGTCGACATTCTCGAGCGTGTTGTTGATCTGGGTTGTCACATGCTGCAGCGCCTGGCCGTGGTCGCGCACGACCTTGCGGAAGAAGAGATCCAGCGCCTGAATGGCGGTGGTGCCCTCATACAGCGAGTCGATTTTGGAGTCGCGGATGTACTGCTCGAGGGGATAGTCGGTGAGGAATCCCGAGCCGCCCAGCGTCTGTAGCGACTCGGTGAGAATCTCATAGGCCCGCTCGGATCCCACGCCTTTGACGATGGGCAGCAATAGATCGTCGACGCGGTGTGCCATAGCGTGATCGGCACCCGAAACATGTTCTGCCACAGCGTCATCCTGGTGTGCGGCGGCGTACAGGTAGAGGGCACGCAGGCCCTCGGCGTAGGCCTTCTGAGTCATCAAACTGCGACGGACGTCGGGGTGATGCATGATCGTCACCCGCGGCGCGGTCTTGTCGGTCATCTGTGTCAGGTCCGCGCCCTGTATACGTTCCTTGGCGTAGGCGAGCGCGTTGAGGTAACCGGTGGACAGGGTGCCGGCGGCTTTGACGCCGATTGTCATCCGTGCGTTTTCGATGACGGTGAACATTTGCGCGATCCCGTTGTGCACCCCGCCGACCAGATATCCGACGGCGGGCACGTCGGTGGCGCCGAAGGTGAGTTCACACGTAGGAGAGGATTTCAGGCCCATCTTGTGTTCGAGTCCGGTGACGTATACGCCGTTGCGGGCACCGATTTCACCGGTGTCGGGGTCGAACAGGTAGTTGGGCACGTAGAACAGGCTGAGGCCCTTCGTGCCGGGACCGGCGCCCTCGGGCCGCGCCAGCACCAGGTGGAAGATGTTCTCGGCGGTGTCGCCGACGTCGCCGCCGGAGATAAACCGCTTCACGCCCTCGATATGCCAAGTGCCGTCTGGCTGTTCGATCGCTTTTGCGCGCCCGGCACCCACGTCGGAGCCAGCATCAGGCTCGGTCAGAACCATGGTGGCTTGCCATCCGCGCTCGATTCCCATTGCGGCCCAACGCTTTTGTTCCTCGTCGCCTTCGACGAAAAGCGACTGCGCGAACACCGGGCCCAGGTTGAAGAAGCACACCGACGGGTTGGCGCAGTAGATCATCTCGTTGACGGCCCACGTCAACGGCGGGGGAGCGGCCATGCCGCCGATCTCCTCGGCCATGCCCAGGCGCCACCACTCGGCGTCCTTGATCGCCTGGACCGTCTTGACCAGTTCCGGAGCCACGCTGATGCTGTGTGTCGCCGGGTCGAACACCGGCGGGTTGCGGTCAGCGAAGGCAAAGGTTTCGGCGACAGGTCCTTCGGCCAACCGGGACGCTTCGGACAGGATCGTGCGGACCGTGTCGACATCCAGATCGGCGTAGCGCCCTGTTCCCAGGACGGCGCCTATGTCGAGCACCTCCAGCAAGTTGAACTCGAGATCCCGAACGTTGGCGATGTAGTGCCCCACTGCGGTTCCTTCCACTCAGGCTGGTGGGTCCTCAGTGTTCCCGAGGTGGAAAAACGTACGCAACCGTAAGTAAGAGCTACTAACCGTTGGCGCCGTTCTGGCCGAACAACAACCCGCGAGTGCCACCGGGGCCAGGCGTGCTGCCGATGGTGGCGCCTCCACCGTCGCCGCCGTTGCCGACCAGGAGCGCGTTGCCGCCGGCACCGCCGCTGCCGCTGAGGAGCCCGCCCCTGCCGCCGTCCCCACCGTCGCCGATCAATCCAGCCTGGCCGCCGAAACCGCCGTTGCTGGTGCTACCCCCGCCACCGCCTGCACCGCCATTCCCGACGAGGAATCCGCCGGCGCCGCCGCTTCCGCCACCTCCGAATGAGAGAGAGCTTCCACCTGCCCCGCCGTTGCCAAACAGCCAGGCTCTGCCGCCTGCCCCGCCGCCGGCGAAGCCCGCGCCACCGGCACCGCCGTTGCCGTAGAAGAACCCGCCGGTGCCGCCTGCTCCACCGGACCCGCCGGGAACGCCTTGACCGCCGGCTCCACCACTGCCGAAGAACAGGGCGGAACCGCCGCTGCCGCCGTTCACCCCGTTGCCACCATTGCCGAACAGGATTCCGCCGGCCTCACCGTTCGGTCGTGCCGCGGTCCCATCGGCGCCATTGCCGATAAGTGGCCGGTTGAAGAGCGTTCGCGCCGGCGCGTTGATCGCGTCGAGAACCGGTTGCAGGGGACCGATATTCGTGGCCTCCGCGAGGGCGTAGGCACCCGCGCCGCCAGCCAGGTTTCGCGCGAATTGCTCATGGAAAGCCGAGATTTGGGAGCTCAGCGACTGATAACCCTGGGCGTAACCGCCGAAGACCGCCGCGACGGCTCTGGACACTTCATCGGCGCCCGCAGCCGCCACCGCGGTGGTCTGCGCCGCGGCCGCCGAGTTAGCTTCGCTGATCACTGCACCGACGCGGGACAAGTTTCCGGCCGCCTGTGACACGAAATCGGTATTTGCGACGACGAACGACATCCCGCACCTCCAGCAGCGAAGAGTCCGCAACGGATGAATCGTAACTCCATTCCGCAGCGATGAACGCAGAATTTTTGGCTCAGTTTCGAGGGGTTCGGCGTGGTCAGAGTGGGATCCCGGCCGGGTCGGTCGGCATATCCCTGTCCCTTCCGGCACGAAACTGATATCCCTCTGTGCCAGAGGCCAATTCAATGACATACGGAGATACAACCGAGACCTCCGGGGGTGTCCGCCTCAATAGACTCGGTGCAACCTGACGAACTCCAAATGTATGAGGCCGCTGGAATGACCCTGACCGCAATCGACATAACCGCTCCCGAGGCCTCGATCACTTGCGACGCGAATACCGTTGCACGGCCGTCGGTTTGGGCTGCAGCGTTGTGGTCGGTGCTGTCAGTGCGCTGGGCGGCCGTTGCGCTGGCACTGTTCTTGGCCGGTGCCGTGGCGCAACTCAACGGGACAACACCGGTGGTGTATTGGGCGTTGTATCTGACCTGCTATGCGGCCGGGGGCTGGGGCCCAGCGTGGGCCGGGACACAGGCGCTGCGCAACAAGGCGCTCGACGTGGATCTGCTGATGATCGTTGCCGCGATCGGAGCGGCGGCCATCGGCCAGATCTTCGACGGCGCCTTACTGATCGTGATCTTCGCGACCTCCGGCGCTCTTGACGAGGTCGCCACCAAGCACACCGCGGATTCCATCAAGCGACTGCTGGGCCTGACGCCCGATCAAGCCGTCGTCGTGGATTGCAACGGCGCTGAGCGGGTGGTCCCGGCTGACGAGTTAGTCGTGGGCGATCGCGTAGTGGTCCGGCCCGGGGAGCGGATCCCGGCCGACGGTGCAGTGCTTTCGGGATCCTCCGAAGTCGACCAGCGCTCCGTCACCGGTGAATCGATGCCGATTGCCAAAGCGGCCGGGGACGAGGTGTTCGCGGGCACGGTCAACGGGTCGGGTGTTTTGCACCTCGTCGTCACTCACGATCCTTCGCGCAGTGTCGTCGCGCGGATGGTCCAGTTGGTGTCCGAAGCGTCTGCTACCAAGGCGAAAACTCAACTGTTCATTGAGAAAATCGAACAGCGTTATTCGATAGCGGTAGTCGCCGCGACCCTTGCGCTCATCACCGTACCGCCGCTGCTGGGCTACCCGCTTCAGTCAGTTTTGTTGCGCGCCATGACTTTCATGATTGTTGCCTCACCGTGCGCGCTGGTGCTGGCCACCATGCCGCCGCTGCTGTCCGCAGTCGCCAACGCGGGCCGGCACGGAGTTCTCGTCAAGGGTGCGGTGGTCATGGAGCGCCTCGCCGGAGCCAGCATTGTCGCATTGGACAAGACGGGCACGCTCACCTGCGGGACACCGCGGGTCACCATCGTCAAAGCATTGCAACCCGAGTTGTTCGATGCGCCGACGATGCTCCGATTGGCAGCTGCCGCAGAGCAATTCAGTGAGCATCCGTTGGGCCGAGCGGTTGTCGACGAGGCTCGTCGGCGCGGAATATCCATTCCCGTCGCCGAAGACTTCCGGGCCGTACCTGGGCGTGGTGTGCGCGCGATCGTCGGGCACGACTTCGTCGAGGTGTGCAGTCCGCACGGCTACCGCGGAATCCCTCCTGTCGAACTGGGACCGCTGGTAGAAGCCGGTGCCACCGCCGCCGTCGTGGTGGTCAACGGGGTGGCTGCCGGAGTGCTCGGACTCACCGATCAGATTCGTGCCGATGCCGCTGCCTCGGTTTCGGCCCTGACCGCGTTGACCTCGGCACCGCCGGTGTTGTTGACCGGCGACAACCGCCCCGCTGCGCAACGAATCGCGCAGCAGACCGGCATTACCGATGTGCGCGCCGCATTGCTTCCCGCGGCGAAAGTTGAGGCGGTGCGCGAACTGCAGGCCGCAGGCCACCGAGTGCTCCTGGTCGGTGACGGCGTCAATGACGCGCCCGCGATGGCCGCCGCGTGCGCGTCCGTGGCCATGGGTGCCGGCGCCGACCTGACCCTGCAGACCGCCGACGGCGTCACGGTCGGCGACGAGTTGCATACCATCCCGACGATCATCGGATTGGCTCGGCAGGCGCGCCGAGTGGTGATGGCCAACGTCGCTATCGCCGGCAGCTTCATCGCGGTGCTCGTGCTGTGGGACCTGTTCGGAGAACTTCCGTTGCCCCTAGGGGTCGCCGGTCACGAGGGATCCACGCTGCTGGTGGCGTTGAACGGTATGCGCCTACTCACCGACCGGAGCTGGCGAGCTGCGGCCGCTGGGTTTGCTGGAACGCGACCGGCCGGGGAACAAGGACCGGGACGCAGGCGTTGAGGCAATTGTGACGACTCAAGATCTGACTGCTTCGCAATTCAATGAAACCGTCAACGGTAACGACATGGTGCTGGTTGACTTCTGGGCTTCGTGGTGCGGCCCGTGTCGCGCATTCGCGCCGACGTTCAAGGCCGCCTCGGAGAACCACCCCGATGTGGTGTTTGCCAAGGTCGACACCGAGGCCGAGCAGGAGCTGGCCGCGGCCGCTCAAATTCGCTCGATCCCGACGCTGATGGCGTTCAAAAAGGGCAAGTTGCTGTTCAACCAGCCCGGGGCGCTGCCCCCAGCGGCGCTGGAAGAGCTGGTCCAACAGCTCAAGGCCTACGACGTCGACGCGGTAACCGAAGTCTGACCCGGCGGAGGCGGCGGTTGCGCCGCCTTGGTTGGGCCGCGGCCTCCCCAGGTCGGGCCGCGGCCTCCCCAGTCGACCGCGAGCGTAACCTGGCTGCGATTTCCGGGGCCGAATCTGGCAGTGGCGTTACGCTCGCGAACCTGAAGGCGGCCTGCGTTACCGTTCAACGGTGAGTTTGGTCCTCCTGGAACACCCGCGGCCTGAGATTGCTTTGATCACGCTGAATCGCCCGGAGCGCATGAATTCCATGGCGTTCGACGTCATGGTGCCGCTGAAGGAAACCCTCGAGCAGGTCACCTACGACAACTCGGTGCGAGTGGTGGTGCTCACCGGCGCCGGTCGCGGATTCTCCTCGGGTGCCGACCACAAATCCGCGGGCTCCGTCCCACACGTCGAGGAACTGACCCGGCCGACTTACGCGCTGCGGTCGATGGAGTTGCTCGACGACATCATTCTGGCGTTGCGACGGCTACACCAACCCGTCATTGCCGCGGTCAACGGCGCAGCCATCGGTGGGGGGCTGTGTCTGGCGCTTGCGGCCGATATCCGGGTGGCCTCAACCAACGCCTATTTCCGGGCAGCAGGCATCAACAACGGTCTCACCGCCAGCGAGTTGGGTCTGAGCTATCTGCTGCCCAGAGCCATCGGGGCATCGCGCGCCTTCGAGATCATGCTGACCGGCCGGGATGTGACGGCCGAGGAGGCGGAGCGGATCGGCTTGGTGTCGTGTCAGGTGCCCTCCGCGCAGTTGCTCGACACCTGTTATGCCATCGGCGCGCGCATTGCGGCGTTCTCCCGCCCGGGAATCGAGTTGACCAAACGCACGTTGTGGAGTGGACTGGACGCCGGCAGCCTTGAGGGGCACATGCAGGCTGAGGGCCTGGGACAGCTTTTCGTCCGTCTGCTCACCTCCAATTTCGAAGAAGCGGTTGCCGCACGCGCAGAGAAGCGCCCGCCGGTATTCACCGACGACAAGTAAGACCAATTAGGGAGCGAATGTGATCACGGCTACGGGCCTCGAGGTCCGCGCTGGCGCGCGCATCCTGCTCTCACCCGACGGCCCCGATCTTCGTGTGCAGCCCGGCGACCGGATCGGGCTGGTCGGGCGCAACGGCGCTGGCAAGACGACGACGCTGCGCATCCTCGCGGGGGAGGGCCAACCGTACGCCGGTTCGGTCACGCGCAAGGGCGAAGTCGGCTACCTGCCACAGGACCCCCGAGAGGGCGACCTGGACGTGCTGGCCCGCGACCGGGTGCTGTCGGCCCGAGGCCTGGATGCGCTGCTCACCGATCTCGAGAAGCAGCAGGCTTTGATGGCCGAGGTGGCCGACGACGACGCCCGCGACCGGGCCATCCGTCGCTACGGCCAACTCGAGGAGCAGTTCGTCGCGCTCGGTGGCTACGGCGCCGAGAGCGAAGCCGGGCGCATTTGCGCCAGTCTCGGCTTACCCGAGCGGGTCCTGACGCAGCAACTACGCACCCTGTCCGGCGGTCAGCGCCGCCGCGTCGAGCTGGCCCGCATTCTGTTCGCCGCGTCGGACAGCGGAGCCGGATCATCCACCACGCTGTTGCTGGACGAGCCGACTAACCATCTCGACGCCGATTCGGTCGGCTGGCTCCGCGACTTCCTGCGGGCCCACACCGGCGGTCTGGTCATCATCAGCCACAACGTTGACCTGCTTGCCGACGTCGTCAACCGGGTCTGGTTCCTCGACGCGGTGCGCGGTGAGGCCGATGTCTACAACATGACCTGGCAGAAATACCTCGATGCCCGCGCGACCGATGAGCAGCGTCGTCGCCGGGAACGCGCCAACGCCGAACGTAAGGCCGCCGCGCTGCGCACCCAGGCCGCCAAATTGGGTGCCAAAGCCACCAAAGCCGTTGCGGCGCAGAACATGTTGCGTCGTGCCGATCGCATGATGGCGGCGCTCGACGAGGAACGTGTGGCCGACAAGGTCGCCCGCATCAAATTCCCGACTCCGGCGCCGTGCGGCCGCACCCCGCTGGTGGCCAAGGGACTGAGCAAGACCTACGGATCACTCGAGGTGTTCACCGGCCTCGACCTGGCCATCGACCGCGGGTCGCGGGTAGTCGTGCTGGGACTCAACGGTGCCGGTAAGACCACCTTGCTGCGGGTCCTGGCCGGGGTCGAAACTCCCGATACCGGCGGCCTGGAACCCGGTCACGGAATGCGGATCGGGTACTTCGCCCAGGAGCACGACACCTTGGACAACGACGCGACCGTATGGCAGAACATCCGGCACGCGGCACCCGAGTCGGGCGAACAAGACCTGCGTGGCTTGCTCGGAGCCTTTATGTTCACCGGACCGCAACTCGACCAGCTCGCCGGCACGCTGTCCGGCGGTGAGAAGACCCGGCTTGCCTTGGCCGGTTTGGTGGCGTCGACGGCCAACGTGTTGCTGCTCGACGAACCGACCAACAACCTCGACCCGGCCTCCCGCGAGCAGGTGCTTGACGCGCTCCGCAGCTACCACGGTGCGGTGGTCCTGGTGACGCACGACCCCGGGGCAGCGGAGGCGCTCGACCCGCAGCGCGTCCTGCTGCTTCCCGACGGCACCGAGGACTACTGGTCCGAGGAGTATCGGGACCTCATCGAGTTGGCCTGACCGGTTTCGGCAAAAGCGTCGCGCAGGCGCCGCCGCATTCTTACCCTGGATGTCAGGCATAGCCGTGGAGGTTCCGATGCGGAAGTCCAAGAAGACCCGCGACGAGATGTTGCACGAGTTGCGCAACGCCTACGAAAAAGGGGCCAGCATCCGCAACCTCGCTGCTACCACCGGACGGTCCTACGGGTCAGTCCACAGCATGCTGCGCGAGTCGGGCACCACGATGCGCGGCCGCGGTGGGCCCAACCACCGCACCCGGTCCCGCTGACCGCGGTGTAACGCGACGGGCTTTCACCCACTCAGATCGGCTGCGCGAACAGAGTTTTCGACCAGGTCCAGCACAGCGGCCAGCCGCTGCGGGTCCTCACCGGAGGCCAACCGGGCCACCAGTCCGTCCAGCACCAGATCCAGATAGCAGTGCAAGACGTCGCTGGGCACGTCGTCGCGCACCCGCTTGGCCTCTTTCTGCCGGCGCAACCGTTCGGTGGTTGCGGCGGCCAGTTCCGCAGACCGCTCGGCCCAGCCCCGGCTGAACTCGGGGTCGTGACGCAGCTTGCGAGCGATCTCCAGTCGCGTCGCCAACCAGTCGAACTGTTCAGGCGTGGCAAGCATGTTGCGCATCACCTGGATGAGCCCCTCGCGCGATGCGACCTCTGCCATCCGCTGGGTGTCCTCGCGCGCCAGCGCGAAGAACAGCGCGTCCTTGTCCCGGTAGTGGTGGAAGATCGCACCGCGCGACATACCGATCGCCTGCTCCAGTCGCCGTACCGTGGCTTGCTCATAGCCGTATTCGGCGAAACAGCGTCGGGCACCGTCGAGGATCTGACGGCGCCGGGCCTCCAGATGGTCCTCGCTGACTTTGGGCACGAGCCGGCCTGCTGTGGGCGCTAGCCAGACTTGAGCATGTTGCGCAGCACGTACTGCAGGATGCCCCCGTTGCGGTAGTAGTCGGCTTCACCGGGGGTGTCGATCCGCACCACCGCGTCGAATTCGATCGGATCCCCGGAGTCCTTGCTGGCCTTGACTTTCACCGTTTTCGGCGTCTTGCCGTCGTTGAGTTCCTCGATACCGGTGATGTCGAACACCTCGGTCCCGTCCAGGCCGATATCCTTCGCGGACTTGCCTTCGGGGAACTGCAGCGGGATCACACCCATGCCGATCAGGTTGGAGCGGTGGATGCGCTCGAACGACTCGGCTATCACCGCGCGGACGCCCAGCAGCCGTGTGCCCTTGGCCGCCCAGTCGCGCGAGGATCCGGATCCATACTCCTTGCCGCCCAGCACCACCAGCGGAATGTCTTGTTCCGCATAGTTTTGCGCCGCGTCGTAGATGAACGCCTGTGGTGCGTCATCCTGGGTGAAGTCGCGGGTGTAGCCACCCGAGACGTCGTCCAGCAGCATGTTGCGCAACCGGATGTTGGCGAAGGTGCCGCGGATCATCACCTCGTGGTTGCCGCGCCGGGAGCCGAAGGAGTTGTAGTCCTTGCGCTCCACGCCGTGCTCGTCGAGATACTGCGCGGCCGGAGTGCCCGGCTTGATGCTGCTGGCGGGAGAGATGTGGTCGGTCGTCACCGAATCGCCCAGCAGCGCAAGCACTCTGGCTCCGCTAATGTCAGCCACCGGCTCCGGTTCGGCGGGCATTCCGTCGAAGTATGGTGGTTTGCGCACATACGTCGAATCTTCGTCCCACTCAAAGGTGTTGCCGCTCGGCGTCGGCAGGTTCCGCCAGCGCTCGTCGCCCTTGAAAACGTCGGCGTAGTTGCTGGTGAACATCTCCTGGTTGATCGCCGAGGCGATGGTGTCCGAGACGTCCTTCTGCGAGGGCCAGATGTCCTTCAGGAAGACGTCGTTGCCCTCTTTGTCCGTTCCCAATGGGTCCGACTCGAAGTCGAAGTCCATGGTGCCGGCCAGGGCGTAGGCCACCACCAGCGGCGGTGACGCCAGGTAGTTCATCTTGACGTCCGGGTTGATGCGGCCTTCGAAGTTGCGGTTGCCGGACAATACCGCGGTCACCGCAAGATCGTTGTCGTTCACCGCCTTTGAGATCTCCTCGGGCAGCGGACCGGAGTTGCCGATGCAGGTGGTGCAGCCGTAACCGACCAGGTAGAAACCGAGCTTCTCCAGGTACGGCCACAGGCCGGCTTTGTCGTAGTAGTCGCTGACTACCTGTGATCCGGGTGCCATCGTGGTCTTCACCCATGGCTTGGAGGACAGGCCCTTGTCCACGGCGTTGCGGGCCAGCAGTGCCGCGCCCAGCATCACCTCGGGGTTCGAGGTGTTGGTGCACGACGTAATGGCCGCGATCACCACCGCACCGTGGTCGAGCACAAACTCGCCGCGCTCGTCGGACTTCACCGTGACAGGGCTGGTGATCCGGCCCTTGCTGTGCTTGGCCGCTGAGTGCACCTCGGGGGCGTCGTCGGCGTGGCCGTTGTCCGGCGATCCCGGGTCGCTGGCCGGGAACGATTCGTCCACGGTCTCGTCGAGTTTGGAGTACCCCTTCTCGTCGCCGCCGCCATTGTCGACGTAGTCGCAAATCTGTTCGCGGAAGGTCTCTTTGGCGCTCGAGAGCGGAATCCGGTCTTGCGGACGTTTCGGTCCGGCGATCGACGGCACCACCTCGGAGAGGTCCAACTCGAGGTACTCGGAGAACGTGGGCTCGCGCTCGGGGTTGTGCCACAAGCCTTGCTCTTTGGCGTAGGCCTCGACCAGGGCCAGCTGCTCGTCGCTGCGCCCGGTGAACTTCAGGTAGTCGATGGTCTCTTGGTCGATCGGGAAAATGGCTGCGGTGGAGCCGAATTCGGGGCTCATGTTGCCCAGCGTGGCACGGTTGGCCAACGGAACCTCGGCAACGCCCTCGCCGTAGAACTCGACGAACTTGCCCACGACGCCGTGCTTGCGCAGCATCTCGGTGACGGTCAGCACGACGTCGGTGGCCGTGACACCGGGCTTGATCTCGCCGGTCAACTTGAATCCGACGACCCGCGGGATCAGCATCGACACGGGCTGACCGAGCATCGCCGCCTCGGCCTCGATACCGCCGACACCCCAGCCCAGGACGCCGAGTCCGTTGACCATGGTGGTGTGGCTGTCGGTGCCCACGCAGGTGTCGGGGTAGGCGAGTCCGTCACGGGTCATCACCACGCTGGCCAGATATTCGATGTTGACTTGGTGCACGATGCCGGTGCCGGGCGGCACCACCTTGAAGTCGTCGAAAGCGCCTTGGCCCCAACGCAGGAACTGGTAACGCTCCCCGTTGCGCTCGTACTCGATTTCCACGTTGCGCTCGAAGGCGTCGGCGCTACCGAAGAGGTCGGCGATCACCGAGTGGTCGATCACCAGGTCCGCGGGCGCCAGGGGATTGACCTTGTCGGGGTCGCCGCCCAAGTCTCCGACGGCTTCGCGCATGGTGGCCAGGTCCACGATGCAGGGCACGCCGGTGAAGTCCTGCATGACCACCCGGGCCGGGGTGTACTGGATTTCGATGCTGGGTTCCGCTTCCGGATCCCAGTTCGCGATGGCCTCGATGTGGTCCTTGGTGATGTTGCTGCCGTCTTCGTTCCGCAACAGGTTCTCGGCCAGGACCTTGAGGCTGTAGGGGAGTTTGTCTGTGTTGGGGACTGCATCAAGGCGGTAAATCTCGTAACTGTTGTCACCGACCTTGAGGGTGTCGCGAGCTTCGAACGAATTCACCGAACCTTTGCTTGTCACATCAACTCCCGAAGATTAAGTTCTCTTCGCCGACGGGCCGTGTCGACGAATGCGATGCCACCTTAACAGTACGCTTGTCCTGCAATGGGCAGCACCCGTACTGGCCAGTCTTGTCCTGCATGCTCCATGTGTGAAGCCCCTGGGCCGACGCACCGATGGCCACACTAGAGTGACGGCCGTGGCCGGGGGCACGTCAGCGTGACAAGAGGAGCGAGATCATGACCGACTTGCCGCAGACGATTCCCTTCCTGCCCGAATACATTCCGCAGGATGTCGACATCGCGTCGATCAAGGCGCAGGTCGCCGTCGACGGCGTCGCCGCGGCCTCGTCGACAGAGCCCGGACTGCTCGAGGTGGTCAACCAGGCCCGCGGCGACGGCATCAACCTCAAGATCGTCCTGCTCGACCACAACCCGCCCAGCGATACTCCGCTCCGCGATATCGCGACGGTCGTCGGCGCCGACTACCCCGATTCCACGGTGCTGGTGCTCAGTCCCAGCTATGTGGGCAGCTACAGCTCGCACTACCCGCGCGTGACGCTCGAGGCTGGTGAGGACCACTCCAAAACCGGCAATCCGGCCCAGTCCGCGCAGAACTTTCTGAACGAACTCAACACCCCTGAGTTTCCCTGGACGGCGTTCACGATTGTCTTGCTGCTCGTGGTGTTTGCTGCGGCCGTCGGCAGTCGCGTAATGCAACTCCGGAACAGGCAAGCAGCAACTTCGGTTGCATCGGCCGAAAACGTCACAAGCGTGGACGAATCAGGTATTTAGCCAGGTCGCGCCCTTTCATCGCTAAAACACAGCGACGCCGCCGCCTTTTGCGGCAAACCCGACAGATCACTGTTCGGTCACAGTAAACGCACTTCCTGAGCGCAATTTGTGACTTGCGTTTCTTTAGCGACAGCTGTGACGTACGGTGCGAATGATGCTTGTGATGCTAATGGCGCTACCAGTGGAAACCGACGCCGTCCGTCCGATTTAGCTCGAGGAGATCCAAGTCGTATGAGACGGACACGCCCACGCTCCGCTTCGCGAACCGCCACCAGGCTGGTACGACCAGCCATCCCGGTGGTGCTGAGCGCGGCGCTGCTGTTCTGCACTCCCGAGTTGGCCTCCGGGGTCGCATGGGCGGACCCTGCCGCTGACTCGATGGCGGTGCTGATCGCCAATGTCGCTAAGGCCAACCAGCGCTTGGAGGATCTCAGCGCAGCGGTCGAGATGGAGCAGGAAAGCGTCAACAAAGCTCTGGTGGCCGTCGAGGAGGCCCGCGAACGCGCCGAATCGGCCGGCCACGAACTCGAGGTCCACCAGCAGGCGGTCAAGGACGCGAACGCGGCAATCGCCGCGGCGCAACACCGCTTCGACACCTTCGCCGCGGCCACTTATATGAATGGTCCGTCGGACGGTTATCTCACCGCGCGCAGCCCGGAAGACATGATTGCCGCGGCCACCGCCAGCCGAGCCCTGGCCGCGAGTTCCAGGACTGTGATGGCGAAGCTGGAGCGCGCCCGTACCGAGCAGGTCAACAAGGAATCGGCGGCGCGACTGGCCAAAGAGACGGCCGACCGGGCCGCCGCCGATGCCAAGGCCAGCCAGGACGCGGCGGCGGCCGCACTCGGCGAGACCCGGCGCAAGTTCGACGAACAACGCGAAGAAGTCAACCGCGTCGCTGCCGAACGCGAGCAGGCCGAGGCCAAACTGCAGGCGGCCCAACTGGTCGCGTGGACAGCGGCAGGCGGACAGGGTGCGCCGCCGAACGGCATGTGGGACTCCGCCGACGGCCCCGGCGGCGGACGCCGCTGGGACGGCTGGGACCCCACGCTGCCGCAGGTCCCCAGCGCCAACATCCCCGGCGACCCGATCGCCGTCGTCAATCAGGTGCTTGGATACTCGGCGACGTCGGCGCAGGTTACCGCCCAGATGGGCAAGAATTTCCTGCAGCAACTGGGGATTCTCAAGCCCGACGACACCGGCATCACCAACGCCAGGGCTGGCGCTACTTCAGGCCGGATCCCCCGGGTGTACGGCCGGCAGGCCTCGGAGTACGTCATCCGTCGCGGCATGGCGCAGATCGGCGTGCCGTACTCCTGGGGCGGCGGCAATGCCGCGGGGCCGAGCAAAGGGATCGACTCCGGGGCCGGCATCACCGGCTTCGACTGTTCGGGCCTGGTGCTGTACTCGTTCGCCGGGGTCGGCATCAAGCTGCCGCACTACTCGGGTTCCCAGTACAACCTCGGCCGCAAAATCCCGACGGCTCAGATGCGCCGCGGCGACGTCATCTTCTATGGCCCGGGCGGCAGCCAGCACGTGACCATCTACCTCGGCAACGGCCAGATGCTCGAGGCGCCCGACATCGGTCTGAAGGTGCGGACTGCGCCCGTGCGCACCAGCGGCATGACGCCCTTCGTAATCCGCTACATCGAGTATTAACGAGGATCCATGCGTCACAAGCGATTTCGTTTCTCCCTAGCCTGGATCACCGTCTTGGTGACTGGGCTTTTGATCACTCTGGCCCCTCCGGCCGCGGCTGAGGGCGAGTGGGACCCCACGCTGCCGGCAGCGATCAGCGCCGGGGCGCCGGGTGACCCGCTCGCGGTCGCCAACGCCTCGCTGCAAGCCACCGCCCAAGCCACCCAGACCACGCTCAATCTGGGTCAGCAATTCCTCAGCGGGTTGGGGATCAACCTGGGTGGTAACGCCGCACCTGCCGCCGCCAACACCAGCGGAAGCCGGATTCCGCGGGCAAACGGGCGGGAGGCCATCGAGCACGTGATCCGTCGCGCCGGGTCACAGATGGGTGTGCCGTACTCCTGGGGTGGCGGCTCGCTGGAGGGGCCCAGCAAGGGCGTCGATTCCGGCGCCGGCATCAACGGCTTCGACTGCTCGGGTCTGATGCGCTATGCCTTCGCCGGCGTCGGGGTGCTGATCCCGCGGTTTTCCGGCGACCAGTACAACGCCGGGCGCCACATTCCGCAGAACGAAGCCAGGCGCGGAGACCTCATTTTCTACGGCCCGAACGGCAGCCAACACGTCACCATGTATCTGGGCAACGGACAGATGCTGGAAGCGTCCAGCCTGGCCGGCAAAGTCACGATCAGCCCGGTGCGCAAGCCCGGCATGACGCCCTATCTGACTAGGATCATCGAGTACTGAGCCAGGTGGGCTGCCCGAGCGTGCGTCGACGGATCCCCAGACGCCTGGAATAGTTGAACGCGGGCACGTCGCTGCCCGGTGACGTTAGTCGGGTCGGCAGTCGTGTCGGGATGAGCTGTGGAGGGTTGTTGATGACATCAGCAGGAGGCGGTTACCCGGGTCCGGGGGGGCATTCAGCCCCGCCCACCCAGGAGGCGCACGTGAGTGGCTCTCCCGGTGGATCGGACGGGCTCGCCGCCGAGGTACACACCCTCGAGCGGGCAATCTTCGAGGTCAAGCGGATCATCGTCGGCCAGGACCAGCTGGTAGAGCGCATGCTCGTCGGGTTGCTCGCCAAGGGGCACGTGTTGCTGGAGGGTGTCCCCGGCGTCGCCAAGACGCTGGCGGTCGAGACCTTCGCGCGCGTGGTCGGCGGGACGTTCGCCCGTATCCAGTTCACCCCGGACCTGGTGCCCACCGACATCGTCGGTACCCGCATCTACCGGCAGGGCAAGGAGGAGTTCGACACCGAACTCGGACCGGTGGTGGTCAACTTCCTGCTCGCCGACGAGATCAACCGTGCGCCGGCGAAGGTCCAGTCCGCGCTGCTCGAGGTGATGGCCGAACGGCACGTATCCATCGGCGGTAAGACCTTCCCGCTGCCCAATCCGTTCCTGGTGATGGCGACCCAGAACCCCATCGAACAAGAAGGTGTCTACCCGCTGCCCGAAGCGCAGCGGGACCGCTTCCTGTTCAAGATCAATGTGGGCTACCCGTCACCCGAAGAAGAGCGGGAGATCATCTACCGGATGGGTGTGACCCCGCCGCAGCCCAAGCAGATCCTGGACACCGGCGACCTGCTGCGGTTGCAGACGGTCGCGGCCAACAGTTTCGTGCACCACGCGCTGGTCGACTACGTCGTCCGGGTGGTGACCGCGACCCGGCACCCCGAACAGCTGGGCATGAACGACGTCAAGACCTGGATCGCGTTCGGCGCCTCGCCCCGTGCTTCGCTGGGCATCATCGCCGCATCCCGGGCGCTGGGCCTGGTGCGGGGCCGCGACTACGTCATCCCGCAGGACATCATCGACGTCATTCCCGATGTGCTGCGACACCGACTGGTGCTCACCTACGACGCGTTGGCGGACGAGATCACCGCTGAGACCGTTATCAACCGCGTCCTGCAGACGGTGGCGCTGCCGCAGGTGAACGCTGTTCCGCAGCAAGGACATTCGGTTGGCCCGGTGATGCAGGGTGCCGCGGCGGGCGGTCGGTGACAGATAAGAAGGCGGTTCGTCATCCGCCCTCGATGCTGCGCGGCACCATCGACGACCCGAAGTTGTCGGCGGCGCTGCGTACCCTCGAACTGACCGTCAGCCGCAAGCTGGACGGCATCCTGCACGGTGACCACCTTGGTCTAATCCCGGGGCCGGGCAGTGAGCCGGGTGAGTCGCGGGTCTACCAGCCCGGTGACGACGTGCGCCGGATGGACTGGGCGGTCACCGCGCGCACCACCCACCCCCATGTGCGGCAGATGATCGCCGACCGCGAGCTGGAGACATGGCTGGTGGTCGACATGTCGGCCAGCCTGGACTTCGGCACGTCCACCTGCGAGAAGCGGGACTTGGCGGTGGCGGCCGCGGCGGCCATCTCGTTCCTCAACGTCGGCGGCGGAAACCGGCTGGGTGCGCTCATTTCCAACGGCGAGAACATGATTCGTGTGCCGGCGCGTTCGGGTCGCGAGCATGTCCACACGATGCTGCGCACCATCGCGACCACGCCCAAAGCGCCGGTCGGGGTGCGCGGTGACCTGGCCGCGGCTATCGACGCCCTGCGCCGGCCCGAACGCCGTCGCGGCATGGCGGTGATCATCAGCGACTTCCTCGGGCCGATCAACTGGATGCGCCCGCTGCGCGCCATCGCTGCCCGTCATGAAGTTTTGGCCATCGAGGTGCTGGATCCCCGCGACGTCGAACTGCCCGACATCGGCGACGTGGTGCTGCAGGACGCCGAGTCCGGCGTCGTGCGCGAATTCACCATCGACGCCCAGCTGCAAACCGATTTCGCCAAAGCCGCGGCAAAGCATCGCGACGATGTGGCCCGCACCATCCGCGGCTGCGGTGCGCCGTTGATGACGCTGCGCACCGACTCCGACTGGATCGCCGACATCGTTCGATTCATCTCCTCCCGCCGGCGCGGAGCGATGGCGGGACGCCGGTGACGCAATTGCTCCCCTTGCTCGAGACGGGTCTGTTATGACGTTGCCGTTGCTGGGGCCGATGACACTGTCCGGCTTCGAACACTCCTGGTTTTTTCTGTTCCTGCTGGTCGTCGCCGGGCTGGTCGCGCTGTATGTCGTTCTGCAGCTGGCGCGGCAGCGGCGGATGTTGCGCTTCGCCAACATGGAGCTGCTGGAAAGCGTTGCGCCTAAACGACCTTCGCGCTGGCGGCACGTACCGGCGATTCTGTTGGCGCTCTCGTTGGTGCTGTTCACCGTGGCCATGGCGGGCCCGACGAACGACGTGCGTATCCCGCGCAACCGCGCGGTGGTGATGCTGGTCATCGACGTGTCGCAGTCGATGCGCGCCACCGATGTCGAGCCCAACCGGATGGTCGCCGCGCAGGAGGCAGCCAAGCAGTTCGCCGACGAACTCACGCCCGGAATCAACCTCGGTTTGATCGCCTACGCGGGCACCGCGACAGTGCTGGTTTCGCCGACCACCAACCGGGATGCCACCAAGGCCGCGCTGGACAAGTTGCAGTTCGCCGACCGCACCGCCACCGGCGAGGGCATCTTCACGGCGCTGCAGGCCATCGCCACGGTCGGTGCGGTGATCGGTGGCGGCGACACGCCGCCGCCCGCGCGCATCGTGTTGTTCTCCGACGGTAAAGAGACGATGCCGACCAACCCGGACAACCCCAAGGGCGCCTTCACCGCTGCGCGCACAGCCAAGGACCAGGGGGTGCCGATTTCGACGATCTCGTTCGGCACGCCGTACGGGTTCGTGGAGATCAACGATCAGCGTCAGCCGGTGCCGGTTGACGACGAGACCTTGAAGAAAGTTGCGCAGTTGTCCGGCGGGAACGCTTACAACGCCGCGACTTTGGCGGAGCTGAAGGCGGTCTATGCCTCACTGCAGCAGCAGATCGGCTACGAGACCATCAAGGGTGACGCGAGCGTGGGCTGGCTGCGGTTGGGTGCGTTGGTGTTGGCGATCGCCGGACTGGCCGCGCTGCTGATCAACCGGCGCCTGCCCGCGTAGGTCTTGGGCTTTTTACGCCTAGCTCTCTTGTTTCCGCCGAGCGTTACCTGGCTGCCATTTTGGGCCCACGATTTGGCAGCCTGGTTACGCTCGCGAGTGATCACGAGGCCCCGCGCGAGGTTCGGGCCTGCCGCACTCGATGGATGATGTCTGTGGGGTGGTCTCCAGCGACGACCCGAACCACGATCCAGCCGAAACGGTGTGTCACTTTCTCGTGTCGGCGGATGTCCTTCCTGACGTGGTACCGATCGGTCAGGTGATGGTCGCCGTCGTACTCGGCGGCGACCTTGATGTCTTCCCAGCCCATATCCAAGTAGGCCTCCGCCCAACCCCATTCATTGCACACCGCGATTTGCGTCTGCGGACGCGGAAAGCCCGCGCGGATCAAGAGCAATCGCAGCCAGGTTTCCTTCGGGGACTGAGCTCCGCCGTCGACGAGGTCGAGAACGGCTCGGGCGGATTGAACGCCGCGGCGTCCTTTATAGCGGCTGACTAATAGCTCGACGTCGGCCATTTTCAGTTCGGTTGCCTGCATCAGGGCGTCGACAGCTGCAACGGCGCGGTCCAGCGGAAGTCGCCGGGCGAGGTCGACGGCCGTCCTCTCCGGTGTGGTGACGCGCATGCCGTTGACGACGCAGATCTCGTCGGGCTCGATGCGTTCCTCCCAGACCAGCACACCGGGCGCCCGGCGACGGTTCGTGTCGATGATCGCGGCGGGAAGATCCGCGTGGATCCACCTCGCACCATGAAGAGCGGAAGCCGAATAACCGGCCAGCACGCCACGTCGGCGCGAGCGCAACCACAGCGCTCTTGCACGTACATGCGCGGTTAGTTCGAGATCGCGCGGTACGTACACGTCCTTATGGAGCGCGACATAGCGGCTCCGCAGCTGGTACTTCGTCAAAACGCCGGCAGCTAGAGCCTCGCTTCCTAGGAAAGGATCTGTCATGACCAGAAGTGTGCTGGGTCACACCGACAGCGCTTCGCGAGCGTAACCCCGCTGCGGAATCTGCCAGCGAATCTCGCTACCCGGTTACGCTCGGTCGCCGGGTCGTGCCGCAGCCCGGCAGCAAGCTCGGCGGCAAGCCTGGTAGCAAGCTCGGCAGCAAACCCGCCAGGCCAGCCGGTTTCTTGGCAACCCTGATGAGGCGATAGGTTGACGGGGTGACTGACAGCGCCGTAGGAGCCGGCAAACCCGAGTTCGTATCCCGTTCAGTGCTGGTCACCGGCGGAAACCGGGGCATCGGACTGGCTATCGCGCAGCGGTTGGCCGCCGACGGACACAAGGTCGCCGTTACCCACCGCGGATCCGGGGCGCCCGAGGGCCTCTTCGGCGTCGAGTGTGACGTCACGGACAGCGACGCCGTCGACCGCGCCTTCAAGGAGGTCGAGGAGCACCAGGGTGCGGTCGAGGTGCTGGTGTCCAACGCCGGCATTTCCGCGGACGCCTTTCTGATCCGGATGACCGAGGAGCGGTTCCAGAAGGTCATCGACGCGAACCTCACCGGGGCGTTCCGGGTGACCCAGCGCGCCTCGCGGAGCATGCAGAAGAAGCGCTTCGGCCGGATCATCTACGTAGGCTCGGTTTCGGGCAGTTGGGGAATCGGCAACCAGGCCAACTACGCGGCTTCCAAGGCGGGGCTGATCGGCATGGCCCGGTCGATCTCGCGAGAACTGTCTAAGGCCGGAGTCACCGCGAACGTGGTGGCCCCCGGATATATCGACACTGAAATGACCCGGTCGCTCGATGAGCGGATCCAAGAGGGCGCACTGCAATTCATCCCGGCCAAGCGCGTCGGCACCGCCGCCGAAGTCGCCGGGGTGGTCAGCTTCCTAGCGTCCGAAGATGCAAGCTACATCGCCGGCGCGGTCATACCCGTCGACGGCGGCATGGGTATGGGCCACTGATTCCACTCAAGACATAAGGACGGACATGGCAGGACTGCTCGAAGGCAAACGAATCCTGGTCAGCGGGATCATCACCGACTCGTCGATCGCGTTCCACATCGCGCGGGTCGCCCAGGAACAGGGCGCTCAGCTGGTGCTCACCGGATTCGACCGAATGCGGCTGATCCAGCGCATCGCCGACCGGTTGCCCCAGAAGGCGCCGCTGATCGAACTCGACGTGCAGAACGAAGAGCACCTGTCAACCCTCGCCGACCGGGTGCTGGCCGAGATCGGCGAAGACAACCGCCTGGACGGCGTCGTGCACTCGATCGGGTTCATGCCGCAGACCGGCATGGGCATCAATCCGTTCTTCGACGCGCCCTACGAGGACGTGTCCAAGGGCATCCACATCTCGGCCTACTCCTACGCGTCGTTGGCAAAAGCGTTGTTGCCGATCATGAACCGCGGCGGGGCGATCGTAGGCATGGATTTCGACCCCACCCGCGCGATGCCGGCGTACAACTGGATGACGGTCGCCAAGAGCGCCCTGGAATCGGTCAACAGGTTCGTGGCCCGCGAGGCCGGCCAGGTCGGCGTACGCTCGAATCTCGTTGCAGCGGGACCGATTCGGACGCTGGCTATGAGCGCCATCGTCGGTGGCGCGCTGGGTGAGGAGGCCGGTGCCCAGATGAAGCTGCTGGAGGACGGCTGGGACCAGCGTGCGCCGATCGGCTGGGACATGAAGGACCCGACGCCGGTCGCCAAGACGGTCTGCGCGGTGCTCTCCGATTGGCTGCCCGCGACGACGGGCGACATCATTTACGCCGACGGCGGCGCCCACACCCAATTGCTGTAAGCATCATGGACTTTGACGCCGTCCTGCTGCTCTCCTTCGGCGGCCCGGAAGGCCCGGAACAGGTGCGGCCGTTCCTGGAAAATGTCACGCGGGGCAGGAATGTGCCACCTGAACGGCTGGACGACGTCGCCGAGCACTACCTGCATTTCGGCGGGGTGTCACCGATCAACGGCATCAACCGGGCGTTGATCGCCGAGCTGGAGGCCGAGCAGGATCTGCCGGTGTATTTCGGCAACCGCAACTGGGCGCCTTACGTCGAGGACACCGTCAAGACTATGCGCGACAACGGTATTCGATGCGCAGTGGTTTTCACCACGTCGGCGTGGAGTGGCTACTCCAGCTGCACGCAATACGTCGAAGACATCGCACGCGCGCGCGAAGCGGCCGGCCCGGACGCGCCGAAACTCGTCAAACTGCGGACCTACTTCGACCATCCGCTGTTCGTCGAGATGTTCAGCGACGCGGTCGCCGCGGCCGCCGCATCGGTGCCCGCCGATGCGCGGTTGGTGTTCACCGCGCATTCGATCCCGGTTGCTGCCGACCAGCGCTGCGGACCGAACCTCTACAGTCGCCAGGTCGCGTATGCCGCACGGCTGGTCGCCTCCGCAGCGGGTTACGCCGAGCACGACCTGGTGTGGCAGTCACGCTCTGGCCCGCCGCAGGTCCCTTGGCTCGAGCCCGACGTCGGCGACCATCTCAAGGTGCTGGCGGACACTGGCACCAAAGCCGTAATCGTCTGTCCCATCGGATTTGTCGCCGATCACATCGAGGTGGTTTGGGACCTGGACCACGAATTGCGGTTGCAAGCTGAGGCGCTGGGCATCGTGTTGGCCCGCGCCAAGACACCCAACGCCGATCGCCGGTTCGCCCAGTTGGCCGTGGACCTGGTCAACGAGCTGCGAGACGAACGCGCCCCGGCACGGGTGAGCGGCCCGGATCAGGTATCAGGATGCCTGGCCAGCAGCAACGGCCAACCGTGCCGCCCACCGCACTGCGCTGCCGGCTAGTCCGCCCAGGCCGAGTGCAGGATTGCCGTGACCGCGGCCATCCGCGCCGAACGGACCACCGCGGTAAGGGGCCGCAACGCGTCGGTGGCAATCTGGCCCTCCGAGGATGACTGCGTCCCGGCCAGTTCCGGTGCGGCGGTTATCCGATCGGCCAGACGGCTCGAGCCCGCGCTGACCGCGATGATCGCGTCAACGTGCGCGGCGTTCTCCAAGACTCGCAGCGCGCGCGTCGGCGCATGGTCGGGAACCCGGTGTTGCCGTGACGATTCCAGCAGCTGCTCCACCAGGCCGCGCGGATTCTCGACGTCATTGTTGGCCGATCCGAGCCCCATGGTGCTCAGCGCATCGGCGGCCGAACGTACGGCCGAGCGCAATGCGTACTCGGCGTCGCCCAGTTCGTGGTGGTCGAACACCGGCGCTGCCGGTAACGAGTACACCATCCATGTCAGCGCACACAATTCAGGCTCGTCGTGCTCGCCGATCTCATCGAGATCGCTGTACGCGACCTCCGGCACCAGACCGATCGCGGCGCCGGGTTCGTCCGGGTTGGTGACGATCACGGCTTCGCCCGCGGCCAACGCGTCCCGCTCGAACTGGGACCCAGCGAAAAGCCCGCGCACATCGCCGGGCACCGGCAGCACCACATTGATCGTCCCGCGCAAGCTGCCGGGCGTCCGCGGCGACTTGCCGCCGACCGCAGCGCGCAACGTCTGCAGCAGACACACCGTCCCCGCGTCGCTGACATCGGGCCAGGGCAGCCCGGTATGGCCAGCAGCGATCGCATCGTACGCGGCGACCGATTGCTTTGGCGCCCAAAGGGATAGCGCGTCCAAAACGTCGTCCGGGGCGGCCTTGCCCGCGAGCCAGGCATTGGCCCACATCGACAGCGAAACACTCGGGCACCACATGATCACGCAGTGTAATAGTTCGCCGCCAGTTGAGGTGGATCGTCGTGGGTGGCGCGTATCCTGTGCCCATGCCCGTGGCGCTGATCTGGTTGATCGCAGCGTTGGTGCTCGTCGGTGCGGAAGCGCTTACCGGCGACATGTTTCTGTTGATGCTCGGCGGCGGCGCGCTGGCTGCGTCGGGCAGCAGTTGGTTGACCGATTGGCCGCTGTGGGCCGACGGCCTTGTTTTTCTGATTGTCTCGGTCCTCTTGCTGGCGCTGGTGCGGCCGGCATTGCGGCGACGGCTGACTTCCGGAAAGACCGTCAAGATGGGCGTGAGCGCGCTGGAAGGCAAGAGTGCCCTGGTCCTCGATAGGGTCGCTCACGACGCCGGCCAGGTGAAGCTGGACGGCCAGGTATGGACGGCCCGCCCGCTTAACGCGGGCGACGTGTTCGAACCCGGCGAGTCGGTGACGGTGGTGCACATCGACGGTGCCACGGCTGTGGTCTTCAGAGACCTTTAGGCGCTCGGAAAGGGGCTCCGATGGAAGGTGCGGTTGCAGGTTTGGTGTTGCTGGCCGTTCTGGTCATCTTCGCCATCGTCGTGGTGGCCAAGTCGGTCGCGTTGATCCCACAGGCTGAGGCGGCCGTCATCGAGCGGCTGGGGCGCTACAGCCGCACCGTCAGTGGTCAGCTCACGCTGTTGGTGCCGTTTATCGACCGCATCCGCGCCCGGGTGGATCTGCGGGAACGGGTGGTGTCCTTCCCGCCGCAACCGGTCATCACCGAGGACAACCTCACGCTGAACATCGACACCGTGGTCTACTTCCAGGTCACGGTGCCTCAGGCGGCGGTCTACGAGATCAGCAACTACATCGTCGGCGTCGAGCAACTCACCACCACCACACTGCGCAATGTCGTCGGCGGCATGACCCTCGAGCAGACGTTGACCTCCCGCGACCAGATCAACGCGCAGTTGCGCGGGGTGCTCGACGAGGCGACCGGTCGCTGGGGTCTCCGGGTCGCGCGGGTGGAATTGCGCAGCATCGACCCGCCGCCCTCGATTCAGGCCTCGATGGAAAAGCAGATGAAGGCTGACCGGGAAAAGCGCGCGATGATCCTGACCGCCGAGGGCACGCGGCAGGCGGCGATCATGCAGGCCGAGGGGCAGAAGACGTCCCAGATCCTGGCTGCTGAGGGCGCCAAGCAGGCCGCGATCCTGTCCGCCGAGGCAGAGCGGCAGTCCCGGGTGCTGCGAGCCCAAGGTGAGCGGGCCGCCGCATATTTGCGGGCACAGGGGGAGGCCAAGGCCATCGAGAAGACGTTCGCCGCGATCAAGGCCGGCCGACCGACGCCGGAAATGCTTGCCTACCAATATCTGCAGACGCTGCCGGAGATGGCCCGCGGTGACGCCAACAAGGTGTGGGTGGTGCCCAGCGATTTCAACGCCGCTTTGCAGGGGTTCACCAGGATGCTCGGCAAACCGGGTGAAGACGGGGTGTTCCGGTTCGAGCCATCCCCGGTTGACGACGCACCGCGTCACTCCGCCGCGGACGATGATGCCGAGGTAGCGGAATGGTTCGCCAACGACGCGGATCCGGCGATCGCCCAAGGGTCGAGTACGGAAATCTTGTCCCGCAATCCGCTGACCGGCCCGCCTGAGTTGCGCAAATAGGATGGCCGGATGAGCACTCTGACCTCACCCAAGACCTACGCGGCGCTGGCGGCGCTGCAGGCCGGCGATGCCGTTGCGTGCGCAATCCCGTTGGCTCCCATCACGACCGCGTTGGACACCGTGGGACTTCCGGAGAGCGTTCGCCCGGTGTTGCCGGTGGTGAAGGCAGCTTCCGCCGTCGGCTTGGCGTCAGTGACTCGGTTTCCGGCCCTCGCCCGGTTGACCACAGCGCTGCTCACGCTGTACTTCGTGCTGGCCCTGGGTGCGCACATTCGGGTGCGCGACAAGGTTGGCAATGCGGTTCCCTCGGCGGTATTCCTGGCGCTGTTCGCGGCGATGACGGCTAAGGGGCCGGACGCGGACTAGCCCGCCAGGCGTAGTTCCACCATCGGCAGTGGACTCTCACCGATCGGGGCGCCGAGCGTCTGGGTAAGGACGTGTTGGAACTGCTCCCAAGCCCGCGGGTGACGGCGTCGGTATTCGGCCAGGACGCTCTCGGCTTCTTGTTCGCTCAGTACCCGAGCGACCGCCGGCGCGGGCGGGCGGCTGCGCA
>NZ_LZLQ01000130.1 GCF_001673315.1 Mycobacterium asiaticum
GAAGCCGAAGTTCAACTCCCCGATATTGCCCCCGCCCACATTCAGCCCACCCTGGTTGCCCAAGCCGATGCTGAAGGAGGTGAAATCGCTCACCGCATTGTGGAAGAACCCCGAAACCTCGCTGCCGACATTGCCGACCCCAGAGACGACCGCCGCCTGCGCCGCGTCCAACGAACTCACGTTGAACATGCCCGAGATGCTGTTACCCAGGTTGCGCATCCCCGACTGCAGATCGCCCACGTTGCCCACACCCGAGACACCCAGCCCCAGGTTCTGCCACCCGGAACTGCCCGCGCCGGAGTTGAAGAAGCCCGACGAGCCACCCGAGCCGCTATTGAAGAATCCCGACGACGGCGTGGATGAGGTATTGCCGAAACCCACACCCCCCGGGAGCGAGAACGGGATATCGATCGGCCCGACGGTGCCGAAGATGCCGCCGAACAGCGTGTATCCCGGGCCGCCGACTGTGAAGTTCAACCGTGGTCCACTGATCGTTATGGTCGGAACGTTGATGGGACCGATGGTGGAGCCGTTGTTCACGGCGCTGAGAGGGGCGAGATTGATCGCCCCGATGGTAAACGGCCGGGTGGTGATGTCGAAGGTGCCACCAGACACGGTCATGCTCAACGGGATTCGCATGCCGAAGTCCACGGGAATCTGGTCGATGTGAATCGACCCGGAGAAACCAGTCATGCCTTGGGCGTCGCCCCGCACGAACATCCCGAAGTTCATGTCGCCGGAGTTGCCGATACCGGTGTTGATGTCACCGGAGTTACCGATACCGGTGTTGAGGTTGCCGGTATTGAACCACCCGGTATTGGTGTCACCGGCGTTGAAGTCACCGCTGTTGAAGCTGCCCTCGTTGAAACTTCCCGTGTTGTAGCTGCCGCGGTTACCGATACCGGTATTGAAGCTGCCCGGGTTGAACAACCCGGTATTGCCCACCCCGGAGTTGCCGATACCGGTGTTGTAACTGCCGGTATTGAACAACCCGGAGTTGCCCACCCCGGAATTCATAATGCCGCGCAGGTCAAAACCGGAGTTACCAATGCCGATGTTGCCGTTACCGGTGTTACCGAACCCGATGTTGTTATCACCGGTGTTGCCAAACCCGATATTGCCGGTACCGGTGTTACCGAAGGCATCGGTGACCGCGGCCGTCGCAGCCGCCGGGTTCACCGTCAACAGACCGTTCAGCTTGGCCGACAGATTCGTCCCACTCAGCAAACTGCTGATCGCCGCGGTCGGTCCGCCGGTACCGATGCCACCCAGCTCATGCAAACGCAGATTCGCAAGACCGCCGGTGCTCTGCTGCAGATTACGCAAGACACCCGCGGGGTTGATCCCACCCAGCAGGCTGGTCACCCTGGTGTTGATCGCCCCCAGGCCCGCTTTGAGAGCACCCGGGTTCACGCCCGCGGCTAGGCCGGACAACTCGGCCACCACCGCTTTGACGAATCCACCCGCGCCGGCCGAAGCACCTAGCGGCACCTTCGTGAACGGGGTCAGCGCCGCAGCAGCCGCCGACGCCCCACCGTGATAGCCCAGCATCGCCACGATGTCTTGGGCCCAGAACTCCTCGTAGG
The DNA here is from genome assembly GCF_001673315.1 of Mycobacterium asiaticum. Lineage (GTDB taxonomy): Bacteria > Actinomycetota > Actinomycetes > Mycobacteriales > Mycobacteriaceae > Mycobacterium > Mycobacterium asiaticum_B. Next base: position 1,587 of record NZ_LZLQ01000130.1, read on the forward strand.
CCGCCTCTGCCGCCGCAATCGCCGGCCAGTTCTGCCCGAACAGGTTCGAAACCGCAAGCCGCACCAACGAATTGCGATTACCGGCGATCAGTTCAGGGTGCACGATCATCGACCGCGCCGTCTCATAAGCCGACACCACCGCTTGAGCCTGAGCCGCCGCCTGCTCAGCCGCCGCACCCGCAGCACTTAGCCACGCCGCATACGGAGAGGCCGCAGCCGACATCGACGCCGCAGCCGGGCCCTGCCAAGCACCGTTGACCAGACCCGAGGTCACCGCCTCGAAGAACGACGACGCCGAGCCCAGCTCGGACGCCAGCCCATCCCACGCCGACGCCACCGACGCCATCGGCGCCGATCCCGCCCCGATCAACATGTTCAGCGAGTTGATCTCAGGGGGCAAAGTCAGAAAACTCACCAGCTCAGACCTCTTCCTTACATTGCAGGAAAGCTTCTTTGGAGCAGTAGGAGCTGCAGAAGAACCGTTGACCGTCCAGGGCCGGCAAGCACGTCATCAGTTAGCCACCCAGTCCGCCAGCGTCGCCTGCAGCGCACTCATCTGGCCGTTGAAGAAGCCGGAGACCTGGCTGCCGATGTTGCCCACGCCGGAGATCATGGCCGCGGTGTT
>NZ_LZLQ01000131.1 GCF_001673315.1 Mycobacterium asiaticum
GTCCAGCCGGTTTCGGCGAGTCTGTTGTGGGGTCCGCAGGCCAGGGTGAGGTCGGTGATGTCGGTGCGGGCGGTGGTGGTCCAGCCGGTGACGTGGTGGACTTCGCTGTGGTAGGCCGGGGCGCACGGTGCTACGGGGGCCACACCCACCACCGGTGGCGGTCACGGCGGCGCCGGCGGTAGTGGTGCCAGCAGCAACTCGTCCTTGTATGCGGGTGGGGCCGGCGGTAATGGCGGTCATGGCGGGTCTTTCGGCGACGGCGGCACCGGCGGCGCCGGCGGCACCGGCCACACGGGCTCCACCGGCACCACCGGCACCTCGTTGCAAACGACGGGCGGTGCCGGCGGCCATGGCACGGCCGGGGGCCAGGGCGGGACCGGCGGTAACGGCGGCGCGCAGCACGGCAATGCCGGTGCCGGCGGCAATGGCGGCACCGGCGGTAGCGGCGGTGTGGGCGGCAACGGGTTCGACGCCGCCGCATCGGGGTCGGATGGCCGTGACGGCGGACACGGGGGTGACGGCGGTCAAGGCGGCGCCGGCGGTAGCGGCGGTGCCGGCGGTACTGCGGTCGCAGGACTCAACGGGAAAGCGGGCGGCGGCGGCGCGGGCGGTAGCGGCGGTGTCGCTGGCTCCGGCGGCGGCGGGGCCGCTGGTGATCCGACTCTGACAGTCCTACAAGGCAACGGCGGCAACGGCGGCAACGGCGGCAACCCCGGCGCCGGAGGTCAAGGTGGGGCTGCTGGTCAGGGCGCCAACCCGGCCTTGGACGGCACGACCGGACCAAATGGCACCGCACCCACTAGCGGTGGTAACGGCGGCAACGGCGGTGCCGGCGCTACCCCCACCACCCCGGGCGGCAGTGGCGGCAACGGTGGCAATGGCGGCAACGGCGGGTCGCTCGGGAACGGCGGCATGGGTGGAACGGGCGGTGCCGGTGCCGGTAACCCGACGCCCGGCAGCAGCGGCGGCAATGGCGGCAACGGTGGCTACGGCGGCAACGGCGGGTCGAACGCCGGCACCGGCGGCGACGGTGGCCGGGGCGGTAATGGGGCCGCCGGAGCCGACGGACAAGACTTCTCCGCACTATCCAACGGCGAGAGTGGCGGCAACGGCGGTAACGGGGGTAGCGGGGGCTCCGGCGGTAAGGGCGGCGACTCCTTCGCCCTATTCGCCAAGGCCGGCAACGGCGGTGCCGCCGGCAACGGCGGTGCGGCGGGTAACGGCGGCGGCGGGGCCGCTGGTGATTCGACTTTGACTGTGAACCAGGGTGCCGGCGGTAACGGTGGCAACGGCGGTGAAGTGGGCGGTGGTGGCCAAGGTGGCGCTGGCGGTAAGGGCGTCATTCCGGCCATGAAGGGGGCGGACGGGGCAGACGGCAGCGCGCCCACCAGCGGCGGAAACGGCGGCAACGGCGGAAACGGCGCCACCGCCACCGCTGCGGGCGGTGACGGCGGTGACGGCGGCAGGGGCGGCAACGGCGGGTCCCTGGGCAACGGCGGTCACGGCGGACGGGGCGGCAACGGCGGAGCCGGCACAGACGGTGACTCTGCCACCGATACCGGGATTTCAGGCACGTCTGGCACCGACGGTGGGGCCGGTGGAAAAGGTGGGGCCGGCGGTAACGGCGGTATGGCTGCCGGCCACGGCGGTGACGGCGGCAATGGCGGCACCGGTGCCAAGGGCGGTGACGGCGGCAACGGCATGACGGGCTCTCAGGGCTCTAGCGGGTTTCCGGGTCCCGGCGGTGACGGTCAGGACGGCGGCAACGGCGGTAACGGAGGTAACGGAGGCGCCGGCGGTAACGGCGGCGTGGGCGGTCAGGCACAGGCGAAGGGGTTCAGCCACGGCAGCACCGGCGCAGGCGGGAACGGCGGCAATGCCGGTAACGGCGGCACCGCCGGTGACGGTGGACTCGGGCAGGCCGGGACCAGCAGTTCCGATAGCGGTTCTGTCGGTCGTGGCGGTGACGGCGGCGACGGCGGTAATGCCGGCGTCGGCGGGACGGGAGGTGTCGCCGGCACTGGCTCCTCGACGGGCCTGGACGGTGCCGACGGCATCACTCACAACGGCGGCAAGGGCGGTAACGGTGGCGATGGCGGTTCCGCTCAGGCAAAGGCCGGCGGTTCCGCCAAAGACGGCGCGGCCGGTGGCCACGGCGGTAACGGTGGTTCGGGTCTCAACGGAGGTGCCGCGGGTAACGGCGGCAATGGCGGGGGAGCGCTGGACCAGGCGGGCTTCGCAGGCACGGGCGGCAAGGGAGGTGATGGCGGGGCCGGCGGCACCGGCATGATCAACGGCGGCCTTGGCGGCTTCGGTGGTCTTGGCGGCAGCGGCACTGTCAGCGGTACCTCTGCGGCAGTCGGTGGCCATGGCGGCAGCGGCGGCGCCGGCGGCGGCGCTGGCACTGGGTTTGGCGGTCCGGGAGGCGCCGGTGGGGCCGGCGGACTGGGTGACAGCGTAAGCGGCCCCGGCGGCAACGGCGGTAGCGGCGGCAAAGGCGGTAGCAGTACCAGTGGGATTGGCGGCTTCGGCGGCCAGGGCGGCCTTGGCGGAGCCGGAAATTCAGGCGGCTCCGGCGGTTCGGGCGGCGCCGGTGGTGCGGGCGACTTCGGTGGTGGCGAAGGCGGTATGGGCGGCTTCGGCGGCCAGGGCAACTTCACCGGCTCTGGTGGTAGCGGCGGTAACGCTGGTGCCGGCGGCAACGCAACCAAGGGGTTTGGTGGTGCCGGTGGCCAAGGCGGTTACGGCGGTAATGGCGGTATCGACGGCGACGGCGGCAATGGTGGCTTCGGCGGCATCGGTGGCCACGGCGGCGACAGCGACATAGGTGGCGTCGGCGGTGCCGGCGGCAAGGGTGGCCACGGCGGCAACGGCGGGGATACCGGACTGGGCGGAGATGCCGGCGCCGGGGGTGCCGGCGGAAACGGCGGCAACGGCACGCAGGGTGCGGGCGGCGCGGGCGGCGTCGGGGGTGCCGGAGGTAACGGCGGTACCAGCAACAGCACCACCACGGGCAACGGTGGCGCAGGCGGTGCCGGCGGGCATGGCGGAAATGGCACGGAAGGTGCCGGCGGTGCCGGAGGCGATGGCGGCAACGCGGGCACCGCGGGCAAGGCCAACACGAACGCCGTGGGCGGCGAGGGCGCCAACGGTGGCGCCGGCGGCAACGGCGGCAACGGCACCACGGGGGGTGCCGGTGGTAATGGCGGCAACGGTAGCTCCGGTGCGTCCAGCGGCAGCAATGTCGTGAACGTCACCGCGGGCAACGGCGGCAACGGCGGCAACGGTGGCAACGGTGGCCACGGCACCCAAGGCGCCGGCGGGCAGGGTGGCGCCGGCGGGAGCGCCGGCCACGGCGGCCACGGCGGTGGTTCGACCGGCGGCGACGGCGGTAACGGCGGCAACGGAGGCAACTCCGGCAACAGCACTGGCGTCGCGGGTCTTGCCGGTGGTGCCGCGGGTTCCGCCGGCAACGGCGGCGGCACTAACAGTCCAGGCGGCCGGGGCGGCAGTGGCGGCAACGGCGGCGGCGGTGGCAGCGGAGGCAACGGCACCACGGGCGGCGCCGGTGCCCACGGCGCTGATGGTGGGGCCGCTGCCGGTAACGGTGCTACGGCACTGGGCCTCGCCGCCGGTCATGGAGGGAACGGCGGCAGCGGCGGCAGCGGCGGCCACGGATCCGCCGGCTCCGGTGGCCAGGGCGGCAATGGTGGCGCAGGCGCGAACGGCGGTGCCGGAAACGGTGGCAGCGGCGGCAACGCCGGTGCTGGCGGCAAGGGCGGCAACTCGGGCAACAGCACGGGCGTCGCGGGCCTTGCGGGTGGCGCCGGTGGCAACGGCGGTACCGGCGGCGGCACCAACGCCCCGGCCGAAAACGCGGGCAGCGGCGCCGCCGGCGGTGGCGGCGGCAACGGTGGCAACGGCACGACTGGCGGCGCCGGCGGAAACGGTGGCACCGGTGGTGCGGGTGCCAGCGCCGGCGGGGCCGGCGGCATTGGCGGGTCCGGCGGCGAGGGGGGTGATGGTGGAGCCGTCAACGCCACCGGCCCCATCAACAACAGCTCGCGCATCACTGGTGGCGACGGCGGGGACGGTGGCTCCGGAGGGGCCGGAGGCGCTGGTGGGGATGTCCAGTTGATCGGTGATGGTGGCCGCGGCGGTGACGCGGGTGCTGCCGGCCTCGGGGGTCAGGGCGGCGCGGTTAGCCCTGTTGAGGAGGGACTCCCGGGCGGTCCGGGCTTGCCTGGGAGTCCGGGCGTGCCCGGCCCGGGTGGTAACGCCGGGAAGCTCTATGGCACACCCGGGACCTCCGGAGCTCCGGCATGAGGCGCTAAGGCCAGCGTCTGATCGGATGGTGATGGCCACCTTATTGCGGGCCGCACCGGTGCCGACCAGCACCCAGTCCTGATGTTGTTGTGCGACAGATGAATTAGTCACCTGCGGCATGTTGGCCAGGAGGTCTGACTTGGCGTCGAGCGTGCCGCTCACCCATCGAACTGTCAGCGGTGTCGCGGGCCGGTGGTGATGGTGCTGGCATCGTGGATTATTTGGGTTTGTTTTGAGGGTGTGTGTTTCGCCACGGTGTGGTGGGGGTGGTCGTAGTGTGGCGCTGCTCGGCGATGGGTTTCGGGGCCAGGATGTCGTGAAGGGAGCGGGTTTTGTCTGGTGTGGTGTGGGTGGTGCCGGAGGCGGTTGTGGTGGCGGCGGCCGATGTGGAGCGGATTGGGGTAGTGGTTCGGGCGGTGAATGCGGCGGCGGTGGTGTCGACGTCGCGGGTGGCGGTGGCTGCGGGTGATGAGGTGTCGGCGGCGGTGGCGGCGTTGTTTTCTGGTCATGGGCAGGCCTATCAGCAGTGCAGTGCTGTAGCGGAGGCATTTGAGGCGCGGTGGGCGCAGGCGGTGCAGGGCGCGGGGCAGGCGTATGCGGGTGCCGAGGCGGCCAATGTTGGGTGGTTGCAAAGCTTTGAACAGCGGGTGCTTGGTGTATTGAATGCCCACACCGAGGCGCGGTTGGGGCGTCCGCTGGTTGGTGATGGTGCTGCGGGCAGCGCGGGCAGTCCTAATGGTGGGGCGGGCGGGATTTTGTACGGCAATGGCGGTGCCGGCTACAGCCAGACCGCGGCTGGGGTCGCGGGCAGCGGCAGCTCTGTGGGTGCCAACGCCGGAGCTAGCGGCAATGCGAGCTTGGCCAGCGGCAGTGGCTCGA
>NZ_LZLQ01000132.1 GCF_001673315.1 Mycobacterium asiaticum
CGCCCACTGCCCCCCCCGCCCAGCGGACCGATGCACCGACCCCCGCCGCCCGCCTCGTGGAACCAGGCGCCGCCTCCGCCAGGACCACCGTTCGCGCCGCCGCCGCAGTGGATGCCCGCGGCGCCGCCGACCCGCAAGCGCTGGCCGATCGTCGCGGCCCTGGCCGGGGTCCTCGCCGTACTGGCCGGCACCGGTATCTGGTTCGCCATCGACAAGGGCGGCGATAACCAGGCCAGCGGCGCCGAATCGACCACCGCTACCGCGTCCACCACCACCGCCGTCACCACCACCACCACCTCGCTGGCACCGACTTTCAATGCCGCGCAACTGGATTCGCTGTTGCTCAGCCCCGAAGAAATCGGCGCCATCGTGGGCGCTACCGGCATGGTCGCTGACCCCAAGATCACCGAGATGAAAGACCCGGGTACCGGAAACACGCTGTCGGACGAGCGCTGCCTCGGAGCCCTCATCGGCTACCAGACCCGAACCTATAAGAGCAGCGGCTACACCGGGATGCTGGCGCAACTGGTGCAGCGACCACACGTCAATCCGGGCTGGGTCGTGGTCCAGGGAGGCGTTGTCTTTGCTTCGGCCGAGCAGGCGACAGGGTTTGTGACCGGCCAACAGAACCAGTGGCAACAGTGCGCCGGCAGGACCATCACCCAGGTCAATGCCGGCAAGTCGATCGACTGGGCATTCCGGGAGGTCACCGGCAACCCGCCAAGGATTTCGCTGCAGCGGGATCCGGTGAGCGGCATCACCGGCGTGGCCTGCCAGCATGTTCTGAACGCGGTCTCTAACGTGGTTATCGACGTCAATGTGTGCGCCCCCGGAACCACCGATCAGGCCGGCCAGATCGCCGATAACATGGCAGCCAAGCTGCCCAGATGACACCAGACAGGTACTGATCCGTGCGCAAATTCAGCATCGCGGAGCGACGGAATCGGCTGGCGCGCAGGCACTTTCTGTGTACGGCAGGTTCGGTCACCCGAGTCACCGGGGATCTGCTGGCATTGCACGCCACCGACCCCGCCACGCCTTACCTGTCACTGTGGGCACGGAGCCGGGAATTCAGCACCGCCGACCTGGACCGGCTGCTCTACCAGAAGCGTTCTGCGGTGAAACACCTAGCGATGCGGCGAACGCTGTGGGTGCTGAATGCCGAGGACCTCGCCCTGGTGCAGCCGGCGGCCAGCGATGAAGTGGCGCAAAACGAGGGCCGCCGACTGGTCGCCGATCTACAGAAGGCCGGTGTGACCGACGATGGCGAGCACTGGCTGGAGCAGGCCCGCGCGGCGGTGCTGCGGCATCTGGGTGAGCACGGTCCGGCCAGCGGCACCGAGTTGCGGGCCGCGCTGCCCGAACTGGCCGGCAGCTACGACCCCGCACCCGGAAAGCGTTGGGGCGGCGCAACTCCTATTGCGCCGCGGGTGTTGACCCTGCTGTCCGCACAAGGCCAGATCGTGCGGGGGCCGAACGATGGGCGATGGACCACCTCGCGCCCACGGTGGTGCGCGGCCCGCGATTGGCTAGCCGACCCGCACCAGCCCGTCCCGGCGGCCGCTGCCCGGGCCGAGCTGACCCGGCGTTGGCTGAAGACCTTCGGGCCGGCCACCGAAACCGACATCAAGTGGTGGTTCGGCACCACCCTGACAGCCGTACGGGCGGCACTGGCCGCCGTCGGTGCGGTCGAGGTCGATCTGCACGGCGCCCCCGGCTTTGCACTGGCCGACGACCTCGCCGTCGAACGCGACGCGCCGCCGTGGGGTGCGCTGCTGCCCGGTTTGGATCCCACCACCATGGGCTGGTCGGACCGTGACTGGTACCTCGGAGAACACCGCGCTCACATCTTCGACCGCAACGGCAACGCCGGTCCAACCGCATGGTGGAACGGTCAGGTAGTGGGCGGATGGTGCCAGGATGACGATTCGCGGGTCCGGCTCCAACTCCTGGAGGACCCCGGTAGCGACGCGCGCCGAGTGTTACAAGAACGCGCCGACGACCTCACCGCCTGGTTGGACGGCGTCCGCATCAGCCCGCGCTTCCCGTCGCCGCTGTCGAAGTCCCTGGCGTCGGGGTGAGCCTCATGGGGTATGCGACCGCCATGGATTGGCTGGCCTCGCATGCGGTTGCAATCGTCGCGGCATTATTGGCGGCATTGGCCGCGGCGGTCGGCATTGTTGTTCGTCAGGCCGCCCTGCAAGCTCCCCACATCGGCAAGCAGATGTCGGGTGCGGTCCTTGCGGCCGTGCTACGCGACCGGTTGTGGTGGTCAGGCACGGCAGCGGCCATCGCCGGGTACGTATTTCAGGCCATGGCACTCGCACACGGATCCCTGCTCCTGGTGCAGCCACTGCTGGTGTCCTCGCTGCTGTTCGTGCTGCCGTTGAGCGCCTGGCGATGCGGTAGTCGAGTCACCGGCTCGGAATGGGCGTGGGCGCTGTTGCTGACCACCGCGCTGGCGGTTTTCGTGCTGGTGGGGCGACCGCGGGAGGGGGACTATCGGCCGGCGGCACCCGCGTGGACGCTGGCACTCGCCGGTGTGGTGCCGGTAGTGGTGGTTTGTGTGCTGGTGGCCCGTCGCACCGCCGATCGGGTGCGCGCCATGTCGCTCGGGGTGGCCGTGGCGATGCTCCTGGGGATGATCGCGGTGTTGACCAAAACCTGCACGCATCTGTTCGGCGTCGGCAGCTGGCACGCGTTGCTGACCGCTCCCGCCCTGTACCTGCTGATCGCCCTGGCCGTTGGGGTAACGGTGTTGCAGCAGTGGGCTTTCCAAGCGGGGGCGCTACAGGCGTCCGTACCGGTAATGCTGGTGGGCGAGCCCGTGGTCGCGGTGCTGCTCGGGGTCCTCGTGCTGGGTGAGCAGCTCACGGTGCATGGCGTGGGCGTCGTGGTGCTGCCGGCAGCGGTCGCGGCGATGTTGGCGGCCACTATTGCGCTCGGCCGAGGCGAAGGCGCCCACACCGAGGAGGCCGCCCGCAGCGGCCGCGACAACGCCGAGGCCCGCGGCACCGGAACTGCGCTCAGGCGCTGACTTTGCGCCGCTTGGGGTTGGATCGCCGGGAATTTCCCGAGCGCGGACTCGCCGGCGCGAGCACTTCGGCCAGGAACTTGCCGGTGTAGCTTTCCGGCACCGCGGCAATGTCCTCCGGAGTGCCTTGCGCGACAACCGTTCCCCCGCCAGCACCGCCCTCGGGGCCCATGTCCACGATCCAGTCGGACGTCTTGATCACGTCGAGGTTGTGCTCAATGACGATCACCGTGTTGCCCTTGTCGACGAGACCACTGATCACCTTGAGCAGCTTGCGAATGTCGTCGAAGTGCAACCCCGTGGTCGGCTCGTCGAGGATATAGACGGTCCGCCCGGTCGAACGCTTCTGCAGCTCCGAAGCCAGCTTGACGCGCTGCGCCTCGCCGCCGGAGAGCGTCGGCGCCGGCTGCCCCAACCGGACGTAGCCCAGCCCGACATCGACCAGCGTGCGCAGATAGCGGTGAATGCCGGAGATCGGCTCGAAGAATTCCGCAGCATCCTCGATCGACATGTCCAGCACTTCGGAAATCGTCTTGCCCTTGTAGTGCACCTCGAGCGTTTCCCGGTTGTACCGGGCGCCCTGGCATACCTCGCACGGTACGTAGACGTCGGGCAGGAAATTCATCTCGATCTTGATGGTGCCGTCACCGGTGCACGCCTCGCAGCGACCGCCCTTGACGTTGAACGAGAATCGACCCGGCTGGTAGCCGCGTACTTTGGCTTCGGTGGTGGCCGCAAACAGGGTGCGGATCTTGTCGAACACGCCGGTGTAGGTGGCCGGGTTGGACCGCGGAGTGCGGCCGATCGGCGACTGGTCGACCCGCACCAGCTTGTCCAGGTGATCCAGCCCGGTGACCCGGGTATGCCGACCGGGCACCTGTCGGGCGCCGTTGAGCTTGTTCGCCAGCACCGCGGCCAGGATGTCGTTGACCAACGTCGACTTTCCGGACCCCGACACCCCGGTGACCGATGTGAGCACCCCCAGCGGAAACGAGACGTCGATGCCTCGCAAGTTGTGTTCGCGGGCACCGACCACGGTGAGCTGCCGTTTGGTGTCTACGGGACGCCGCAGAGCCGGCATTTCGATGCATTCCCGCCCGGACAGGTAAGCGCCGGTGATGGACTCCTCGTTGGCCAACAATTCGCGGTACGTCCCGCTGTGCACGATGCGACCACCGTGCTCACCGGCGCGGGGCCCGATGTCGACGATCCAGTCGGCGTGCTCGATGGTGTCCTCGTCATGCTCGACGACGATCAGGGTGTTGCCCAGATTCTTTAAGCGCGTGAGGGTTTCGATGAGCCGGCGGTTGTCCCTCTGGTGCAGCCCGATCGACGGCTCATCGAGCACGTACAGCACACCCACCAGGCCGGAGCCGATCTGGGTCGCCAGCCGGATGCGTTGCGCCTCACCCCCGGAAAGGGTGGCCGCGGCGCGGGACAACGACAGGTATTCCAGGCCGACGTCGAGCAGGAACCCCAACCGCGACTGAATCTCCTTGAGCACCTGCCCGGCGATCGCCTTCTCCCGGGTACCCAGGGTGAGGGCGTTGAGGAAATCCGCGCAGTCGGCGATGGACAGCTCGCAGACCTCGGCGATGGACATCGCCCCGTGCGGCCCGGCCGCAAGGCTGACCGCCAGGATCTCCGGCTTGAGCCGAGTGCCGTTACACACCGGGCACGGGATGTCCCGCATGAAGCCTTCGTAGCGTTCCTTCATCTGCTCGGATTCGGTCTGCGCCATCTTGCGCTGCAGAAACGCCAGCACGCCTTCGAAATCGGCGTAGTAGGACCGGGTTCGCCCGTACCGGTTGCGGTAGCGCACATGGACCTGCTCGTCGCATCCCTCGAGGATTGCCTTGCGCGCCTTCGCCGGTAGCTTGCGCCACGGCGTGTTGACGTTAAATCCCATGGCGTCGCCCAGGCCGGCCAGCATCCGGGTGAAGTACTCCGCGGTGTGCCCCGTCGACCAGGGTGCCACCGCGCCGTCGGCCAACGTGAGATCCGGGTCCGGCACCACCAGGTCGGGGTCGACCTCTTTGCGGATGCCCAGGCCCACGCATTCGGGGCAGGCACCGTAGGGCGAGTTGAACGAGAAGGACCGCGGTTCCAGGTCGTCGACGGCCAGCGCGTGCCCGTTGGGGCAGGCCAGTTTCTCGGAGAAACGCTGTTCGCGCGGATGGTCGTGCTCGTCCCGGTCGTCGGGAAACTCCAGCACCACAATGCCGTCGGCCAGGTTCAGCGCCGTCTCCACCGAGTCGGTGAGCCGTTGCTTGGCGGTGGCCTTGACGGTGAGGCGGTCGACCACTACCTCGATGTCGTGCTTCTCCTGCTTCTTCAGCTTGGGCGGGTCGGTCAGCGGATACACCACGCCATCCACCCGGACCCGGCTGTAGCCCTGGGCGTTCAGCTTGTCGAACAGGTCGGCGAACTCGCCTTTGCGGGTGCGCACCACCGGAGCGAGCACCAGGAACCGGATGCCCTCGTCCATCGCCAACACCTGGTCGACGATTTGCTGCGGGGTCTGCCGCGCGATTCGCTCGCCGCAGATCGGGCAGTGCGGCGTCCCCGCGCGGGCATACAGCAACCGCAGGTAGTCGTACACCTCGGTGATCGTGCCGACGGTGGAACGCGGATTGCGGTTCGTCGACTTTTGGTCGATGGATACCGCCGGGGACAATCCCTCAATGAAGTCGACGTCCGGTTTGTCCATCTGGCCGAGGAATTGGCGCGCATATGCCGAAAGCGACTCCACATAGCGGCGCTGACCTTCGGCGAAGATGGTGTCGAACGCCAGCGACGACTTGCCCGATCCGGACAAGCCGGTGAACACGATCAGGGCGTCGCGGGGCAGGTCAAGGTCGACGCCACGCAAATTGTGCTCGCGCGCGCCTTTGACAATTAGGCGGTCAGCCACACACTCCCCTTTACCCGGTTTTCCCTCACAGACAGACCTTCTCCCCATGCTATGTGTCCATACCGACAACTCGTCCGGGACCAGTAACGTGACCGGTATGACAGCCCCCAGCGACAACTACACCGGACACGTCGAACCGGGCAGTGCGGCCCTCCGCACGCTGCCGGGCGCCACAATCCTGAAGGCGTCGGTAGGCCCTATGGACAACAACGCCTACCTGGTGACATGTTCCGCGACCGGCGAGACGCTGCTCATCGACGCCGCTAACGACGCTGAGGTCCTGCTAGACCTGATCGGCCGTTACACACCGAAACTGTCGCTGATCGTGACCAGCCACCAACATTTCGATCACTGGCAGGCGCTGCAGGCGGTTGCCGAAGCGACCGGAGCCCCGACGGCCTCCCACGAGGTGGACGCCGATCCGCTTCCGGTCAAACCGGACCGTTTGCTGGCCCACGGCGATACCGTGCAGATCGGCGAGCTGTCGTTCGACGTCCTGCATCTTCGCGGCCACACCCCGGGATCGGTCGCGCTCGCCCTCGACGGACCCGCGACGGGAGGAGTGACCCAACTGTTCACCGGCGACTGTCTGTTCCCGGGCGGGATCGGGAAGACGTGGCAGCCCGGCGATTTCGAGCAACTGCTCGACGACGTCACCACTCGGGTCTTCGACGTCTACGACGATTCCACCGTCATCTACCCCGGCCACGGCGATGACACGGAGTTGGGCGCCGAACGCCCACACCTGAGCGAGTGGCGCGAGCGGGGCTGGTAAGCGCTACTGGTAAAGCCCTAGGTGGTGTGCACGATCAGCACGTCCACCTTTGCCTTGCGCGAGACGTTGGCCGGCACCGAACCCAGCAGCCGTCCCGCGATGGTGCTCAGGCCGACGTTGCCGACTACCAGCAGGTCGGCCTTCTCTTCTTCGGCGAGCTGGACGAGCGCATCCACCGGGGCACCTTCGATGGCCCGGTCGTCGACGTTCTTGGCGCCCGCGTTGTGCGCCCGCTCTTTCGCGTCGTGCAGGATCTCGTAGATCGGACCGGTACCGGTCACCTTGTAGCTTTCGTTCTTCAGCGCGTCGACGGCCCGGGCGTCCTCGTGCTGCGGCAGGTACGCCGACGCGATGATCAACTTTGCGTCTTCACCCGCAATCCTGGCTGCCCTGTCTACCGCGCGCATCGACGAGTCCGAGCCGTCGGTCCCTACGACTACGGTTTGATAGGCGCTCATTTACCCTCCCAGGTGTCGGTGTCCGCCAACCCAAGACAGTATCGCGTTGCCGCACATAGATGGGAGAGATTTGCAGCGTGGCAGCACTCACGCTGCCCATCCAGTGCTGCGCAGGTCACGTCCGGCAATCCCTGAACTGTAGGTCCGCCGCGTAATCCGGCTGGCTACACATAAAGTTGTTGACCATCATGTCTGTGACGATCGTCGAGAATCCCCTGGCTGGCGACGCCGAACCCGCGCCGTCGGCCCGCACCAGGGGCAGATTCGCCGATCCGTGGGCAGTGGCCGCGCTGGCCGCGATCATCAGCGCCGCCTGGGCCAGCAGGCCCTCGCTGTGGTTCGACGAGGGCGCGACGATCTCGGCGGCAGCCAGCCGAACTTTGCCCGAGCTGTGGAAATTGCTGGGTCACATCGACGCTGTCCATGGCCTGTACTACCTGCTGATGCACGGCTGGTTTGCCCTCTTTCCGCCGACCGAGTTCTGGTCGCGCGTTCCCAGCGCCCTTGCCGTCGGCGCCGCGGCCGGCGGGGTGGTGGTGTTCAACAAGCAGTTTTGCGGCCGCACGACGGCGCTGTGTGCGGGTGTGGTGTTCGCGATCCTGCCGCGGATCACGTGGGCGGGTATCGAAGCACGCTCATCGGCGCTGACGGTGGCGGTGGCGACTTGGCTGACGGTGTTGCTGGTGGCCGCGGTGCGGCGCAACCAGGCGCGGTTATGGGTGTCGTACGCGCTGCTGTTGATGGTGTCGATTCTGGTCAGCATCAACACGGTGCTGTTGGTGCTGGTCTATGCCGCGATACTGCCGCTGGCGGCGGGGCAGCGGCCACGCAAGTGGCCGGCCATCTGGCTGGCGGTGGCCTCAGCCGTCGCCCTCGCTGCGATGACGCCGTTCATGTTGTTCGCCCACAAGCAGATCTGGCAGGTCGGCTGGATCAACGGACTGCACCGCAACCTGCTTCTCGACGTCGTGCACCGGCAGTACTTCGATTACAGCGTCGCGTTCGCCGTCGCGTCGGGGGTGCTGGTGGTTGCCGCGATCGCGGTGCGCCTGACCGGGAAAGCCCGGGCCGAGGCAGGTGCTGGGCGGTTGTTGCTGGTCAGCGTGCTATGGGTGGTCCTTCCTACTGCCACAGTGCTGATCTATTCGGCCGTGGGCGAGCCCATCTACTACCCGCGGTATCTGATCTTCACCGCGCCCGCCGCGGCGACCATCCTGGCGATCTGCATTGTGGCGCTGGCCCGCAAACGTTGGCAGGTCGTCGGCCTGGTCGTGCTTCTGGCCGTCGCCGCGTTTCCCAATTACCTGTTCACCCAGCGCGGTCCCTACGCCAAAGAAGGCTGGGACTACAGCCAGGTTGCCGACGTCATCAGTGCGCACGCGGCCCCCGGCGATTGCCTGCTGGTGGACAACACGGTGCCGTGGCGGCCCGGGCCGATCCGGGCGCTGCTGGCCACCAGACCGGCGGCGTTCCGGTCGCTGATCGACGTGGAACGCGGCTTCTACGGACCCAAGGTCGGTGCGTTGTGGGACGGCCACGTGGCGGTGTGGTTGACGACAGCCAAGATCAACAAGTGCCCCGCGCTGTGGACGATCGCCAACCGTGACAAGTCGCTGCCCGATCATCAAGTGGGACAATCGCTGTCGCCGGGCACGGCCTTCGGGCGCGCACCGGTGTACCAGTTCCCCAGCTACCTGGGATTCCGCATCGTCGAGCGGTGGCAGTTCCATTACTCGCAGGTGATCAAGTCAACGCGGTGACTGTCGATCGCCGCGGGTCGCCCGGTAGGAGGCGAAGACGCCGATCGCGGCCAATACGGTGAATGCGGCGTAGAGCCAACGCGCCTCCGCCACCTCGCCGCCGCTGGCGGTGTTGACCACTACACCGGCCAACCCGGCACCGAAGGCCGCGGAAATCAGTTGCACTGTGTTGATAGCCGCTGCGGCCGCGCCACTTTCGGACGGGTCGTCGACCGAGTCCATAGCGCGCGCCGACAGGTGGGGCCAGGCCATCCCGATGCCGGTTCCGGCCACCAGCAGCGACAGCGCCCAGATCAGGACCAGGCCGGTCGAAGCGTCGGCCCGTTGGGTGACAGCGCCGACAGCAAGACCGGCGGCCATCACCACGGGTGCGGCCAGGACCACCCGTCCGATCGCGCGAGGGTTGTTCAATGAAGCGCTGGCGATCTCGCTGACTGTCCAACCGACCGCCAACGATGCTCCGAGGAAGCCGGCGGCGACCGGAGTGAGGTGTCCCAACCGCTGGCCGAACAGCGGCACATACGTGTCGATCATCACCGCCATCATCAGCACCGCCATGGTCAGGTAGATCCACTTCAGCGGACCGAACCCAAATACGCTGGGCGGCAACACCGTTGCGCCGCCGCGCCGGTCGACCGCGATGAAGGCAACGATGAGCAGGATGCCGATGCCGAGCAGCGCGGCAATCGTCAGGGCATGTCGAGGCAACTGCGCGACACTGACCGCCAGCGCCGCCGCCCCGATCAGCAGCAACGACCACACCGGCACCCCCAGCGCGGACGGCGCCTCGCTCTGACGAGCCGGTGCGGTGTCACCGCGCAAGACGAGCGGAACCAGAATGCCCATCAATGCGGTCAGGACGGCCATCGCCCCAAAAGCCCACCGCCACAGCCCGAACTGCGCGAACAGGCCACCCATCGCTGGTCCGACAACCGTCGCGACACCCCACATCGCTGACACCAGTGCCGAGCCCCGGGTCCACAGCGAACGCGGTAGTGCCGAGTTGATCAGGGCATAGCCCAGGCCGGCCAACGTGCCGCCGGCCATGCCTTGCAAGGTGCGGCCCGCGATCAGCACCTCCATCGTCGGCGCCGCCGCGCAGACCAGGCTGGCCAGGCCGAACAGGCCCAATGCCATCAGGAACGAGGAGCGCGCCCCGAACCGGCGCAGTATCGGGTTGACCGTGGTCGCAGCGACCACCGAACCCACCAGGTACAGGGTGACCACCCAGGCATACAGGCGACCCCCGCCGATCTCGGCGACCGTGCTGGGCAGCAGGCTGACGGTCAGGAATTCGTTGGTGGCGTACATCGCGACACCACCTGCCAACACCGTGGATGTGCCGAGGTGCTGGCCCAGCAGCTCGCGCCAACTGCCGGGCTGTTGCGTTGTCTCCGTCACTTCAGGCCGGCGGCGTCCATCCCGCGCAGCTCCTTCTTCAGGTCGGCGATCTCGTCCCGGAACCGCGCGGCCAGCTCGAATTGCAGGTCGCGTGCGGCCGCCATCATCTGCGCGGTCAGGTCTTTGATCAGGTCGGCGAGCTCCGCGCGCGGCATGCTCGAGGTGTCCCGACCTTCGATCACCCCGGCACTGACCGCCCGGCCCGCTTCGCCGGGGGCGCGCCGGCCCCGGGAAGCGTTGCGTCCCGAGCCGCCGATCTCCACGTCGGTGTCGTCGGCCTCGCGATAGACCTGGTCGAGGATGTCGGCGATTTTCTTACGCAGCGGTTGCGGGTCGATGCCGTGGGCCTGGTTGTAGGCGACCTGCTTAGCCCGGCGCCGTTCGGTCTCGTCGATGGCTTCTTTCATCGAGTCGGTGATCTTGTCGGCGTACATGTGCACTTCACCGGACACATTGCGGGCGGCTCGCCCGATGGTCTGGATGAGGCTGCGGGTCGATCGCAGGAAACCCTCTTTGTCGGCGTCCAGGATGGCGACCAGCGATACCTCGGGCAGGTCCAGCCCCTCCCGCAGCAGGTTGATGCCGACCAGCACGTCGTACTCGCCGAGACGCAACTGGCGCAACAACTCGACCCGGCGCAGCGTGTCGACCTCAGAGTGCAGGTACCGCACCCGAATGCCCATCTCAAGCAAGTAGTCGGTGAGATCTTCGGCCATCTTCTTGGTCAGCGTCGTCACCAACACTCGTTGGTCGGCGTCGGTGCGTTTGCGGATCTCCCCGATCAGGTCGTCGATCTGGCCCTTGGTCGGCTTGACCACCACCTTCGGGTCCACCAGGCCGGTCGGTCGGATGACCTGCTCGACGAACTCGCCGCCGGTCTGACTGAGTTCGTATGGCCCCGGGGTGGCGGACAGGTACACGGTCTGCCCGATGCGGTCGGCGAACTCCTCCCAGGTCAGCGGACGATTGTCGACCGCCGACGGCAGCCGGAACCCGTACTCGACGAGGTTGCGCTTGCGGGACATGTCGCCCTCGTACATGCCGCCGATCTGGGGAACGGTGACGTGCGACTCGTCGATGACCAGCAGGAAATCTTCCGGGAAGTAATCCAGCAGCGTCGCCGGCGCGGACCCGGCCGGCCTCGCATCTATGTGGCGCGAGTAGTTCTCGATGCCCGAGCAGAACCCGACCTGCCGCATCATCTCGATGTCGTAGTTGGTGCGCATCCGCAGCCGCTGCGCTTCGAGCAGCTTGCCCTGCCCCTCCAGCTCGGCGAGCCGCTCGGCGAGCTCCTGCTCGATGGTGGAGATCGCGACAGCCATGCGCTCCGGGCCGGCCACATAGTGGGTGGCCGGGAAGATGCGCAGCGAGTCGACCTGCCGGACGACGTCGCCGGTCAGCGGGTGCAGGTAGTAGAGCGCTTCGATCTCGTCGCCGAAGAATTCGATACGGACCGCCAGTTCTTCGTACGACGGGATGATCTCGACGGTGTCGCCGCGCACGCGGAACGATCCGCGGGTGAAGGACAGGTCGTTGCGGGTGTACTGCACGTCGACGAGCAACCGCAGCAGCGCGTCTCGCGGGACCTCGAGGCCAACCTGCAGCTCGACCGACCGGTCCAGGTAGGACTGCGGCGTGCCCAAGCCGTAGATGCAGGACACCGAGGCCACCACCACCACATCCCGGCGGGACAGCAGCGACGAGGTCGCGGAGTGCCTTAAGCGCTCGACGTCGTCATTGATCGAGCTGTCCTTCTCGATGTAGGTGTCCGTCTGCGCGATGTAGGCCTCTGGCTGGTAGTAGTCGTAGTACGAGACGAAGTACTCGACCGCGTT
>NZ_LZLQ01000133.1 GCF_001673315.1 Mycobacterium asiaticum
TACTCCTCTCAGCCCGCGGTCGCGGGCTGCATCGTCGTAGGGCTCAGGCCGGAGCCCTACTCCTCTCAGCCCGCGACCGCGGGCGTAGGAGTAGGCAATCCGGCCTGAATTGTTCTCAGGCCGCGTTGGCCCCGGCGGTGATCTCCTCGATTACGGTGTGGACGAACTGCATCTTGTCCAGCACCGCGGGCGGCAACACGAACGGGTACAGGTCGTCGCGCCCCATGGACCTGTTCACCATGTTCAGCGACCACGACAACGGCAGCCACATCTCGATGATGGTGGGAAAAGCGCTGGGGCCCACCGGCGGACGGTCGAAGGTCGCCGCGGCCGGCGCCAGGCCGCAAGAGGCCGAGGTGTCCAGAGTGTCCCGGATGTGCAGGTAGTGCGCGAAGGTTTCGGCCCAGTCCTCGGCGGCGTGCATCGTCGCATACGACGAGACAAAGGTCTCCTGCCAACCCTCGGGCGCGCCTTCGCTGTAGTGGCGGTCGAGCGCCGCCTGGTAGTCGGCGTCGGGGTCGCCGAACAAGTCGTTGAACCGCTCCAGGTATTCCTGCGACGGCGAGACCAGCCGGTAGAAGTAGTAGTGCCCGACTTCGTGACGGAAGTGCCCGAGCAATGTCCGGTACGGCTCCTCCATTTCCACTCGGAGTTGCTCGCGGTGCACGTCGTCGCCCTCGGCGAGATCCAATGTGATCACCCCGTTTTGGTGGCCGGTGATCACCTTTTCGTGCGCACTGGACAACAGCCGGAAGGCCAATCCGTAATCCGGATCCTCGTCCCGGCCGATGATCGGCAACTTCAACTCGTTGAGCTCGGCGACCAAACGCCGCTTGGCTGCTTCGGCGCGCGCGAACTCCGCCAGGCCGAGCGTGTCACCGTCGTGGGGTCGTTCGATCGTCAGCGAGCACGACGCGCACAGGCCGCCTGGGTGATTGACCGGGACGATCCAATTGCATTCCGCCAGATACAGATTGGCGCACAATTGGTATTCCTCGGCGGGTACAGCACCGGCGTGGTCGCTGTCCTCGTCGCGCTTTGCGATCACCATCAGCGTCATGTTCTCCAGGGAGAACCCCAGCGCGCTTCCACACGAAAGGCATTCGGAATTCTCGAAAGCCAGCCGTTGACCGCAGTTCGGGCAGTGGAAGTCACGCATGGAGCACATCACCTTCGAATGGGACGACGTCGACGCCGACGTCGATCACGCTGCGCTGGGAGTTGGTGTAGATGATGCCGCGCAGCGGCGGCACATCGGCGTAGTCGCGACCACGCCCGACCACGATGTAGCGCTCGTCGACCAGTGCATCGTTGGTGGGGTCCATGCCCAGCCACTCGAACTGACCCGGCCGCTGCGGCGTCCACACCGATGCCCACGCATGGGTGGCGTCAATGCCTATCATCCGATCCTTTCCCGGCGGAGGATTGGTTGCCAGATACCCGGATACGTAGCAAGCCGCCAAACCGTGGGCGCGCAGGCAGGCGATCGCCAGCCTCGCGAAGTCTTGACATACCCCTTCCCGGGCCGTGAGAACCTCGCTGACGCGAGTCGACACCGTCGTGGATCCCGAGCGGTAGGCAAAGTCATGGAAGATGCGTGACGAGAGGTCGCGCAACACATCCACCAGCGGTCGTCCGGGCTCGAAACTGGGTGCGGCGTACTCACGCACCTCGTCGGTGATCTCCGGTGGCATGAGATCGAGGGTGAAGTCGACGGCCAGCGCCCCTTGGATGCCCGCGGGCCGGGCTTCCTCCCAGCTACGCAGGGCCGCCCCGCGGCTGTAGAGGTCAGATGCCTGCACGACGACATCGACGATGGAGTCGCTGGTGATCGTCAGGGTGCGGTGCGGTTCGGTGACGTGGAAGTACGAACTGACGTTGCCGTAGCTGTCGCGACTGGTGGAGCTGTCCGCCGGAGCCGGGTCGATGATCAGCTGGTGCGCGAGGCACTTCTGCCGCAGCGAGTCGCGCGGGGTGAGGAATCCTCGGCCATAGGAGCTGGTCACGACGTCGGAGTAGCGGTACTCAGTGCGGTGCGTGACCCGGTAGCGCTTGGTATCCGCGGAATCCACCGACCAAATCTACTGCGGCTGGATGGCGGCCGACGCCGCGCCCACGCGGGGTCGTTTCTAGCTGTTTCTTTGCATTTGTGCGCCCCGGATGCAACATCGACAGGGAAAACGGGAACACTTGTTTACTGAAAGCAGAAAGGAGTCGGTCAGTGCAGGGACACGAAATTCGATCGTTAGCTGACTTGGCGGGCGAGGGCACCCGGGTACTCACCACGTTGGTGCGGGATGTGCATCACGGTATCGCCGGCCGCGTCTTCAAGTCCGTCGGGCCGGCAGCCAAGCCGGTGAAGCTGATCCACAACACCGCCGCATCCGGCATCTACACGCTGGTCGACGGCGCGATCCGCGGGTCCCTGTACGGCGCCGGCGCCCTGGCCGCCGCCACGGTGAGCAACGACGATGACGACACCGTGCAGGCACATCCGCGGGTGGCTGGAGCGATCGCCGCCGTCAACGGCATCTACGGCGACGAGCTGGCCAACCGGAACAACGATTTCGCGCTCAGCATGCAGATCCGCCGCAAGGGACAGCCCGTGCCGCTCACCGCCGACTCGCTGGCGACCGCTTTCCCGAAGGCCACCGGACGGATCGCCGTCTTCGTCCACGGCTGGTGCATGACCGAACGGTCCTGGTGGCGCAGCCCGCGCACCGGTGAGTCGCTGCGCCCGTACGGCAAACGGCTGCGCAAGGACCTCGGTTACACCCCGATCTACCTGCGCTATAACAGCGGTTTCCACATCTCGCAGAACGGTCAGGAGCTGGCGGACCTGCTCGACCGGTTGCACACGCTGTGGCCGACACCGGTGCAGGAACTCGTCCTGGTCGGACATTCGATGGGTGGACTGGTCTCGCGCAGCGCCTGCCATTACGGGCTCGAGCGGGAGCACGCCTGGACTCGCGCGGTCCGGCATGTGGTGTGCCTGGGGTCGCCGCACTTGGGCGCCGACCTGGAAAAGGGCGTCAACCTCGCCGCCTGGGCGTTGGCGCGACTACCCGAGACCCGGGGTGTAGCGCGGTTTCTCAACACCCGCAGTGCCGGCGTCAAGGACCTGCGATACGGCGCGCTGCTGGACGAGGACTGGCGCGACTGCGACCCGGACGAGGTGCTGCGGGATCGCTGCAACGAGGTGCCCTTCCTGCCCGACGCGGTCTACCACTTCGTCTCCACCACGGCCGCGCCGCGCGTGCTCGGCCTGCTGGTCGGCGACCACCTGGTGCGCCCCAAGAGCGCGGCCGGTCGCGGCCGCGTCCGCAGCGTCCCGTTCGACGCCGCCCACGGGCTGACCCTGACCGGTCTCACCCACTTCGACCTGCTCAACCACCCGCGGGTCTACGACAAGCTGCTGGAGTGGCTCGACACGGCACCCGCAGCCGGGCAATCCCCGCAAGTCGCTGGGTAGTTCCGTGATACTGCGTAGTTCCCAGATACGCGTAGTTCCCAGATACGCGTAGTTCCCAGATAGACGTACCGAAAACGGACGGTCACGCGCACAATTTATAGGTGGCCACCTGGGACGACGTCG
The DNA here is from genome assembly GCF_001673315.1 of Mycobacterium asiaticum. Taxonomy (GTDB): domain Bacteria; phylum Actinomycetota; class Actinomycetes; order Mycobacteriales; family Mycobacteriaceae; genus Mycobacterium; species Mycobacterium asiaticum_B. The sequence goes on from NZ_LZLQ01000133.1 coordinate 3,596, forward strand.
CCAATATCGTCGCTCAGCTGCCGTTGACCACCGAGCACGCGCCGCGTGACTGGCGGGTCGGCAAGAAGCTGATGGCGTGGGAGCGGCCGCTGCGCGGATCCGACCGCGAGGCACTGACCCAAGCAGGGATCGAGCCGCCCAGCGGCGACATCCTGGGCGTCCGAGTGCCCGACGAGGGCGTCAAGCTGGCCCTGGTCGCCGACGATCCGGACGTGTACTTCACCACCCCACACTTCGACGGCTATGCAGCGGTGCTGGTCCGGCTGGCCGAGATCGACGCAGCCGACCTACGGGAGCTGATCACCGAGGCCTGGCTGGCACAGGCGCCGAAACGGCTGGTCAAGGAGTTCCTCGAGCAGTCGCCGCGACCGTTAGCTCCGGGGACAATCGACGACCGCCTGTAGGTCGTCGATGCAGGTCCGGACGATTTCCGCGAGCACCACTTCGGTCGCGTTCCGCGCCGCCTTCTCCAACTCGTCGGCGTGGCGGCGGGCGACGGCGGTATGGGCGCACGCCGTCGCCTCGTCGGTATCCGCGGCCGACGTCGCCTGGGCGAGCTCACCGACCGCGGCCTGCAGCGGCTCCACCAGCCAGGGCCGCACCGGTGGTGTGATGGTCCGGGCCAGCTGCAAGACGGCGCTCGCGAGCAGGCCCAACCGGGCGGCCTGATAGTCGACGGCGTGGATGGTGCGGCGCATTGCTATCCGTGTCGGCGCCCTGCGCACAATCAGCTTGGCGGTGCTGCGGGCCTCGATGAGCCCACCCAACTGGTTGTGCAGCTGGTCTACGCAGCTCAGCGGCCAGTCCGTGGCGACCTGCTCCGGATTGCTCAGCACGCTGGTGATCGCGACCAGCGTGTCGTGCAGCGCCCTCATCACCCCCGCCCGTGCGCCGGCCAGCAGGGTCAGCGGATTGGCGGGAAACAGCAGAATGCTGAACACCAGCGCCAGCCCGCCGCCGACCAGCACGTCGAAAAGGCGCTCACCCACCATCCCGGTGCTGTGCGCGAAAGCCAACACCAGGGTCGCCGACACTGCGGTCTGATTGACGAACATCCCGCCCTGAGCGATGAATCCGGTGCCGATCAGCACCGCGACGCTCAGCGCCACGAAGACCGCCACCGTGAAACCCAGCCCGTCGGTGCCGATCACCGACTGCACGGCAGCGCCCAACACGATCCCCAGGGTGACTCCGATGATCATCTGCCCGGCGCGGCGAGCACGCAGCACGTTCGACGCCGACATGCACACCACCGCGGATATGGGCGCGAAGAACGGCTGAGGGTGGTGCAGCACGTCGTGGGTGAGATACCAGGCCAGTCCGGCCGCCGCCGAGGTCTGCGCGATCGGCCACAGCGCACTGCGCAGCCGATGAGCGGCGGCCCCGGCCCCGTCGGTAACCCGCTTGCGCAGCGAAGTGCTCATAACCCCATCTAATCGGGCCGGTGGCTCACCGGCCGAAGGCGATCACGGGTAGTTGAGTCACGCCCCGTCAGCCGCTTTGGGTTTGGCGTCTATGCCGGACTCCTTGCGCTGCTGAGCGGTGATCGGTGCGGGCGCGTCGGTGAGCGGGTCGACACCGCCGCCGGTTTTGGGGAATGCGATCACCTCACGGATCGAGTCGAACCCGGCCAGCAGCGCGTTGATCCGGTCCCAGCCGAACGCGATTCCGCCGTGCGGCGGAGCGCCGAAGGTGAAGGCCTCCAACAGGAATCCGAACTTCTCCTCGGCCTCGGCCCTGTCCAGACCCATCACCGCGAACACCCGTTCCTGGATGTCGCGGCGGTGGATACGGATGGACCCGCCACCGATCTCGTTGCCGTTGCACACGATGTCGTAGGCGTCGGCGAGCGCACCGCCGGGATCGGACTCGATGTTGTCGTGGAACTCTTTCTTGGGTGACGTGAAGGCGTGGTGCACCGCGGTCCAGGCCCCGGAGCCGACAGCCACGTCGCCTGCCGCCGTCGCATCGTCGGCGGGCTCGAACAGGGGCGGGTCAACCACCCACACGAACGCCCACGCGGCCGGGTCGATCAGGCCGAGCCGGTTGGCGATCTCGACGCGGGCCGCACCCAGCAGTGCCCTGGACGCCTTGACCGGGCCGGCCGAGAAGAAGATGCAGTCCCCCGGGCTCGCGCCGACGTGCGCGGCCAAACCCTCGCGTTCGGCGTCGGACAGGTTCTTGGCGACCGGACCGGCCAGGGTGCCGTCCTCGCCGACCAGCACGTAGGCCAACCCGCGGTGCCCGCGCTGTTTGGCCCATTCCTGCCAGCCGTCCAGCGTGCGCCGCGGCTGCGAGGCCCCACCGGGCATCACCACAGCCCCTACGTAGGGCGCCTGGAACACCCGGAACGTGGTGTCGGAGAAGAACTCTGTGCATTCCATCAGTTCGAGACCGAACCGCAGGTCGGGTTTGTCGGAGCCGAACCGGCGCATCGCGTCGGCGTAGGTCATCCGCGGAATGGGCGTGGGGATTTGGTATCCGATCAACGCCCAGAGCGCGGACAGGATCTCCTCAGAGATGGCGATGACGTCCTCGACGTCGACGAAGCTGAGCTCCATGTCGAGCTGGGTGAATTCGGGCTGGCGGTCGGCACGGAAATCCTCGTCGCGGTAGCAGCGCGCGATCTGGTAGTAGCGCTCCATCCCGGCGACCATCAGCAGCTGCTTGAACAATTGCGGGCTCTGCGGCAACGCGTAGAACGTGCCGGGCCGCAGCCGAGCCGGGACCAGGAAGTCGCGGGCGCCTTCCGGGGTCGAGCGGGTGATCGTCGGCGTCTCGATCTCGACGAAATCGTGCCGGGCCAGCACCTCGCGGGCGGCGGCATTCACCTTGGAGCGCAACCGGATGGCCGCACCGGGGCCCTCGCGACGCAGGTCCAGGTAGCGGTACTTCAGCCGTAACTCCTCGCCGGCGGGCTCGTCGAGCTGGAATGGCAGCGGCGCGCATTCCCCCAGCACGGTCAGCGTGGTGGCGTTGACCTCGATGTCACCGGTCGCGATCTCCGGGTTGGCATTGCCCTCCGGGCGGACTTCGACGACGCCGGTGACGGCCACACAGAACTCCGCGCGCAGCCGGTGCGCCTGGGCCAGCACCTGTCCTTCTTCGAGACCTTCCCGGAACACCACCTGGGCGACACCGGACGCGTCGCGCAGATCGATGAAGATGACCCCGCCGTGGTCGCGACGGCGCGCCACCCAACCGGCCAACGTCACCTGCTGCCCGGCATCGCCATCGCGTAGCGAACCTGCGGCGTGGCTGCGCAGCACAAATACTCCTTTACCCAGGGTGAGAACGACTGCTCAGTCTAAAGGGCCGGTTCGGACCCAGTACGTTGGCTGCATCGCCATGCACACAACAAACACCGCTCTCGTCGGTCCCGGTGCCGTCGGCACGACCATCGCCGCGCTGCTGCACGCCGCCGGCAACCGGGTGCAATTGTGCGGCCACCGGCCCCGCGACGGCATCGAACTGCGTCCCGACGACGGCGATCCCATCGTGGTCCCAGGGCCCGTCCACACCGATCCCGCCGAGGTCGCCGGCCCGGTCGACGTGCTGATCCTGGCCGTCAAAGCAACCCAGAACGAGCAGGCCGGCGGCTGGCTGGCGCGGTTGTGCGACGAACACACTCTGGTGGCCGTCTTGCAGAACGGGGTCGAACAGGTCGAGCAGGTGCAACCGCTGTGTCCGTCTTCGACGGTCATCCCGGCCAGCGTGTGGTTCTCCGCCGAGACCCAACCGCAGGGCTGGGTGCGACTGCGCGGCTCCGCTGTCCTGAAACTGCCCACCGGACCGGCAGCCGAGGCGCTGGCCGAGTTGCTGGGCGCCGCCGGATGCATAGTGGACTGCGACCCGGACTTCACCACCGTGACGTGGCGCAAACTCGTGGTGAATGCGCTCGCTGGCTTCATGGCGCTGTCCGGGCGGCGCTCGGGGATGTTCAGGCGCGAAGACGTCGCCCCGTTGTCCCGGCGCTACGTCGCCGAATGCCTGACGGTCGCGCGCGCCGAGGGCGCCTGTCTGGACGACGGCGTGATCGAGGACCTGGTCAACCTGTTCCGGTCGGCACCCGAAGACATGACCACCTCGATCCTGACCGACCGGGAAGCCCACCGCCGGCTGGAATGGGACCTACGCAACGGCGTCATCGTCCGCAAGGCGCGTGTCCACGGTCTGGCCACCCCGATCAGCGACGTGCTGGTGCCGCTACTGGCCGCGGCGAGCGACGGCCCCGGTTAGGGTCTTGCCCATGCACCCGTGCGAGCGTGTCGACCTGAGCTTCATCGAGAACGCGCCCTTCCGGTTTCGCAACAGCGTCGACCTCGCCATCACCCCCGAGCAGTTGTTCGAGGTACTCGCCGACGCCGCGTCGTGGCCGCGCTGGGCGAAGGTCATCACCAAGGTGACCTGGACCAGTCCCGAACCGCGCGGCATCGGCACCACCCGCATCGTCGAAATGCGCGGCGGAATCGTCGGCGACGAAGAGTTCATCGCCTGGGAACCGTTCACGCACATGGCGTTTCGGTTCAACGAATGCTCGACGCGGGCGGTCGCCGCGTTCGCCGAAGATTACCGGGTCGAGGTCATCCCGGGTGGGTGTCGGCTCACCTGGACCATGGCCCAGAAGCCGGCGCGCGGCGGCCGGCTGGGCATGGTGCTGTTCGGCCCGCTGCTCAACGTCGCCCTGCGACGATTCCTGCGCAATCTGCGCGGGTATACCGACATTCGGTTCAGAACGGGGAGCATGCAATGACCTTCAACGAGGGTATGCAGATCGACACCAGCGCAGCGTCGTCGTCCGGCGGCGGCGGCATGGGACGGATGGCCATCGGCGGCGGCGTCGGCGGTTTGCTGCTGGTGGTGGTCGCCATGCTGCTCGGCGTCGACCCGGGCGGGGTGGTCAGCCAGCAGCCGCTGGACACCCGCGAAGACGTAGCACCTGGTTTCGACCTGAACCGGTGCAAAACCGGGGCCGACGCCAACAAGTACGTACAGTGCCGCGTGGTCGCCACCAGCAACTCACTGGACGCGGTGTGGAAGCAACTGATGCCCGACCGCTATACCCGTCCGCATCTGCGGTTGTTCAGCGGCTCGGTCAGCACCGGATGCGGCCCGGCCAGCAGCGACGTCGGACCGTTCTACTGCCCGGTGGACAAGACTGCCTATTTCGACACCGATTTCTTCCAGGTGCTCGTCACCAAATTCGGTTCCAGCGGAGGGCCTTTCGCCGAGGAGTACGTGGTCGCCCACGAATATGGGCACCACGTGCAGAATCTGCTCGGGGTCTTGGGCCGCGCGCAATCGGGTGCGCAGGGAGCGCTGGGCAACGGGGTGCGCACGGAGCTACAAGCGGATTGCTACGCCGGGGTGTGGGCCCACTACGCCTCCACCGTGCGACAAGAGAGCACCGGCGCGCCATTCCTGGAACCGCTGAGTGACAAGGACATTGAAGATGCCCTGTCGGCGGCGGCTTCGGTCGGCGACGACCGGATACAGGAACAGGTCAACGGCCGCACCAACCCCGAATCCTGGACGCACGGCTCGTCGGCGCAGCGGCAGAAGTGGTTCACCACCGGCTATCAGAGCGGCGATCCGAACAAGTGCGACACGTTCAAGACCAACAATCTGGGCTAGCCGGTTCAGGCGGCCCTCAGTAAGTCCTTCAGCTCGCCACGCCCCTGCTCGTCGAGCGGCAGCAGCGGCCGTCGGGGTTCCCCGACCGGCACGCCCAGCAGATCCAGACCTGCCTTCACCGTCGTCGGCAGCCCACCCGCGACGATGAACTGCAACAACGGCTTGAGATCGTCGTAATGGATCTGGGCTTTTTCCAGATCGCCGGCGCGCACCGCCTCATACAGATCGATGCACGGTTTGGGCCGCAAATTCGGTGCGGCCGTGCACCATCCGGAGGCGCCGACCTTCAATGCGTCCAGTACCAACGGGTTGCTGCCGTTGTAGAACGGCAGCTGCCCCTCGCTGAGTTCGGCGATGCGGCGCATCCGGTTCAGGTCACCGGTGGATTCCTTGACCATGGTGAGGTTGTCGATCTCGCCGAACATCGTGACCAGCAACTCGGGACTCATGTCCACGCCGCTGGTTGCCGGGTTGTTGTAGGCCATCATCGGGATGCCGATGGACTGGCCGATGCTGCGGTAGTGCTGGGCAATTTCCCGGTCGGTGAGCTTCCAGTAGGACACCGGCAGGACCATCACGGCATCCGCACCCGCTTGCTGCGCATACTGGGCGCGCCGAATCGTCCTGGCAGTGGTGACATCTGACACCCCGACCACGACCGGCACCCGCCCGTTGACGGCGGCGATGGTGGTGTCGACGACCGTGTCGAACTCGGCCTCTTCGAGGTAGGCGAGCTCACCGGTGCTGCCCAGCGGCGCGATTCCATGGACCCCGGAGGACACCAGTCGCTCGACGAGGGCGGTCAGGCGTTCGGTGTCGATGCCGTCGGAGGAAAACGGTGTGACCGGGTAGGCGATGATGCCGTAAATGTTCGGTGCTGCGGACACGGACAAGCTCCTCACTGATTGATGGCGTCGGGGTGGTGCCGCAAGGCACGGCGCGCGAAGTACGCGAAGTTGGCCCGGCTGCGCGCGGGCGTCAACGTCCAGTCGTGTGCTTCGCGAGCCAATTCCTCTGGAAGCTCCTTGACCTGGCCGGCGGCCATCGCGGTCAGTTGCAGTTTCGCCGCCCGCTCGATCAGCACTGCCAACGAACAGGCCTCCTCGATGCTGGCGCCGGCGACAACCTGACCGTGGTGCGCAAGCAGCGCGGCCTTTTTGTCACCGAGTGCGGCGGTGATGATCTCGCCCTCCTCGTTGCCGACCGGCACCCCAGGCCAGTTGGGTAGAAACGCGCAGTCGTCGTAGAGCGGAGTGGTGTCCATGTGCGAGACGATCAGCGGCACCTCGAGCATCGACAGCGCCGCGACATGGAATGGATGGGTGTGCACGATGCATTGCACGTCGGGCCGCGCGCGGTATATCCAGCTGTGAAAACGGTTGGCGGGGTTGGCCATTCCTTCGCCGTGCAGCACGTTGAGGTCCTCGTCGACCAGCAGCAGGTTATCCTCGGTGATCTCGTCGAAGCCGAGCCCCAACCGCTGGGTGTAGTAAGTGCCGGCCTCCTCGGCGCGCGCGGTGATCTGCCCGGCCAGCCCGGAATCGTGCCCCGCATCGAAGAGAGCCCGACAGGTCAGCGCCAGCTTCTGCCGGGTGGTCAGTCCTAATTCGACTTCCTGGGCCGTCAACCGATCCTGGGCCCGTCGCATCAGCTCGGATTTGGAATCGGTGAAGGTCGTCGCCATGTGACACACTGTACCCAATAGGAAACTTTGTGTCATCAGAGAGGATCGGTCGATGACGGCACTGCTGCGGGCGGTCCGCAGGCAACGCGGCCTCACCCTGGAGAGTCTCGCCGAACAGACCGGCTTGACCAAGAGCTACCTGTCCAAGATCGAGCGCGGGTACAGCATCCCGTCGATCGCCGTAGCGCTCAAAGTCGCGCGAGCACTCGATGTCGACGTCGGGCGGCTGTTCTCCGACGGCGCCGCCGCGGAGAAGATCACCATTGACCGTGCCGCAGACGGCACCGAGCACCGCTACCGGGCGCTGGGATCGACCTTGTTGGCAAAGTCCATGTCGCCGTTCATGGTTCGGCCCGCCTCCGCGCGATCCGACGACACCCATGTGGAACATGCCGGCCAAGAGTTTGTCTTTGTGCACGCCGGAACGGTGCAACTGGACTACGGCGACCAGACCATCACGCTGGACACCGGTGACAGCGCCTACTTCGACGCGTCAGTCAGCCACAAGCTCAGGACCGTGGGCACTGGCCCGGCCGAGGTGCTCGTCATCACGCACGACGAACCCGGCTAAGCCTTACCAGGGTCGAGTCGAACACGTCACGGCGGTGGTGGCCTTCTGCGTCACCACTACCTGGCCGTCGACGGCGATCTGGCACTGCAGTTCGGCAATCCCGCCCGAACTGCAGTCCGGCCACCGGCACGACCCGCTGGCGGCGACGAATGCCCACTGATTCGCATCAGCCAAGGTGGCGTTGTAGACCAGTGGCTCTCCGGCGCTGAACGTCGTCGGCACTGTGTTCATGAACTGGGACGAGTTGGCGTCGAACGCTCCCTGGCTGGGCGGATCACTGTTCATGTACCGCACACTGCCGGTGAGATTGCCGGTGCTGGAGATCGTGTAGGTCACCTGGTGACCGGCGGGGTCCGCATGCGCGGTCGCGGG
>NZ_LZLQ01000134.1 GCF_001673315.1 Mycobacterium asiaticum
ACTTTCGGGGGCCGACTTTCCGGCCGGCCGGCAACGACTCGACGGCCCACAGGCGTTGAGCTTCGTCCGCCAGCGCCCCTCGCCGCGAGCGACCCCCACCTAGAGGACGCGCGTGACCTTTTCGGTCTCGATGCGCCGCGGCAGTGCCGCCGGATCGGGATTTGCCACCTGGACCAGTGACGCACCGACTGCCAGCACCGCCAGCAAGCCGTCCACCAACTTCTCCGGCCGCTCCCATGTCGCAGTGGACAAGACCCGGTCGGCGGAGGTGAGACCCTGCATCGCAGCCGATTGCGTGCAGGCGGCCAGGAGTTGGGCAGCCGATTGCCCGGCCAGCGCCGGACCTGGCTGCGCTTCGGGAATGATCTGGTCGCCGTGCACCCGCACCGCGGTGGCGTAGTCGGTGACGCCGATCGGCAGGTCGGACACCGGTCGCCCGAACGGATCCAACGACAGCACCGCGACTTCGCCGCCCGCGACCGCTTCGTCGGCTTCGTCGAGTCGGTCTTCGCTACAGAGCGCGATGTCGGCGGGACCGTCCAGGGTCGCTTCGGCGCCGATCCACCACACCCCGAACAGCACCGCGGCGGTTTGCCAGTGCGCCGGCAGCAGGACGGCCACCCGGCTGTCCGGTCCGGCGCCCAGTTCGTCGCGCAGCAGATTCCCCGTCTTGGCGGCCCAGTTGGCCAGCGTCACCGCGGAGAGTTCGATCCGCTCGCCAGAGGCATCGTCGTAGTAGGTGATGCGCGGGCCGACGGGGTCGGCGCGCAGCATCGGGTCCAGGATGGCCGCACTGAGGTTGGTCACTGAGTGGTCAGTTTATGCACTCGGGATTTTCGGAGCCGGCGGTGAGGATCGGCGACGGCGGCGGAACGGTGCCGCTGTTCGGCGACCCGGCGTTGGAGACGCGTGCCTGCTGGGTGATGGTCCCGCCGTCCAGTCCTGAGCCCGGACCGGTGTAGTCGTTGGCCAGCACCACCCGGACGGTGCCGACCGGTAACGACGCGTCGACGACGACGGGCAGCCCACCGAGCTGCTTGGCCACCTCCTGCGCGCCCAGGTCGTCGGCTTTGGCGGAGCGCACCTGACTGCTCTTGACGTGTCCGCCTTCGTTGTTACCGACGGTGCCGGCGGTAAACCCCTTGGCGGTCAGCACGTCTGAGACCGCCGAGGCAAGCCCGTTGATGTCGGTGTCGTTGGCGACGTTGGCGGTGGTCTTCGCCGGCGTGTACGCCAACTCTTCGGTCTTGCCCTGGTCCTGCTCGTGCAACAGGCCGCCGACCCAGTCCTGGACCTGGTGCGCATCGACTCGCACCACGCTCTGCATGCCGTCGTCGCTCCAGCCGGCCCCGTCGAGCACCGGGATGGTGGCGAACGCGACGTTGCCGCCGGTCAGCTTCGACACCTGCTGGACGAAATCCATGATGTCCCAACCTTTGGAGAGCACCACCGAGCGCTGCACGGCCTGCTCGAGCCGCTTGAGTGTGACGGGGCTGGAAAGCGTCTTGCCCGAGATGACGCGGTGGGCCAGCGAGGCCATCACCGCTTGCTGGCGCACCACCCGGTCCAGGTCGCCGCGCGGCAGCTCGTGGCGCTGGCGGACGAAGCTCAACGCCTGTGGGCCGTCGAGTCGTTGCCGGCCGGCCGGAAAGTCGGCCCCCGAAAGTGGTTCGTAGACAGCCTGTTTGAGACAGACTTCGACGCCGCCGAGCGCGTCGGCGATGAGCGCGAAGCCCAGCAATCCGATCTCGGCGTAGTGGTCGACGGTGACGCCGGTGAGGTCGGCAACTGTCTTGATCAGCGCTTCGCGCCCGGCCTCGGTGCCGGAGGCGGCGGCTTCGGTGGGCGACGCGCCGGCCTGCACGAGGTTGACCCGCTTGGTCTCACGGGTTTGACCGTAGACGCCGTTGATCTTGGTCTTGCCCAGGTTGGGCGCCTGAACATAGGAGTCGCGGGGGATGGAGATCGCGGTGGCCGACTTCCCGTTGTTCGGGATGCGGATCAGGATGATGGTGTCGGTGTTGGTGGCTTCCTCGTCGCCGGCACGCAACGACGCCAGTTCTTCGGGCGACAGCGGGTTGCCGTGCGCATCGGTCCGGCTGTCCAGACCGACGAGCAGGATGTCGATCGCGCCGTCGTCGCCGCCGTGTCCCAGCGAGGGTGCGGACATGTGGAAGATGCCGTCCTCGAACGACCGCACGTTGCTCCAGGCCACGCCCGTGCCCAGCACCACCGCTATCGCCAACGTCCCAGACAACAGACGGATCACATTAGAAACACGAGCCACACTTTGCGCAGGCATCACTGTAGGTTACTTGCGCAACAGTCGCTTTCCGGGGAGCCAGGCTCGGCGTGCCAGACTCAAACACATGTCAACAAGGCTTGTAGTCACCGGTGCCGGCGGGCAGTTGGGCAGCCTGGTGACGGCCCAGGCCCATCAGGCGGGCCGAAATGTGCTGGCCAGGACGTCGTCGGAGTGGGACATCACCGATCCAACCGCCGCTCAGCAAATCATCCAGCGCGGCGATGTGCTCATCAACTGCGCGGCTTACACCAACGTCGACGGCGCCGAGAGCGACGAGGCCGGCGCTTACGCCGTCAACGCCACCGGCCCGGAAATTCTCGCCCGAGCCTGCGCCGTCGCCGGTGCGCAGCTGATCCACATCTCGACTGACTACGTATTCAATGGCGACTTCGTGGGCGCACAGCCCCGCCCGTACGAGCCGGGCGACCCGACCGGCCCGCAGAGCGTCTACGCGCGCAGCAAACTTGCCGGCGAAGAGGCCGTGTTCGCGGCGCTGCCGGAGGCCGTGGTGGCGCGGACCGCGTGGGTCTACACCGGCGGGGCGGGCCGGAGCGATTTCGTCGCAGTCATGCAGCGGTTGGCGGCCGGCGACGGCCCGATCAAGGTGGTCGACGATCAGACCGGCTCACCCACCTACGCCGGCGATCTGGCCGCCGCGCTGTTGGAACTGGCCGACAGCGACCTGCGCGGGCGCCTACTGCACGCCGCCAACGAGGGCGAGGTCTCCCGATTCGAGCAGGCCCGCGCGGTGTTCGAGGAAAGCGGTGCCGACCCGCAACGCGTGCAGCCCTGCACCAGCGACGAGTTCCCGCGCCCCGCGGCGCGGCCGTCGTACTCGGCGTTGTCCGGCCAACAGTGGGCTGCGGCGGGTCTGACGCCGTTGCGGCCGTGGCGCAGTGCGCTGGTCGCGGCCCTGACAGCGGCATCGGATCGACCGTTACCCTCTAGGCGTGACTGACGTTCTGCCGGTCGTCGCGGTGACGTATTCGCCGGGCCCGCACCTGGAGCGGTTCCTGGCGTCGTTGTCGCTGGCCACCGAGCGGCCGGTGCACGTGCTGTTGGCCGACAACGGCTCTACCGACGGAACCCCGCAGGCCGCTGTGGAGCGCTACCCCAACGTCAAGTTGCTGCCCACCGGTTCCAACCTCGGCTACGGCACCGCGGTCAACCGCACCGTCGCGGTCCTCGGTCAGCAGGACGAACGCTGGGTCGACGACTGGGTGATCGTCGCCAACCCGGACGTGCAGTGGGGCCCCGGCAGCATCGACGCCCTGCTGGAGGCCGCCGCCCGGTGGCCGCGCGCGGGCGCGCTGGGTCCGTTGATCCGCGACCCCGACGGGTCGGTGTACCCGTCGGCCCGGCACCTGCCCAGTCTCATCCGCGGGGGGATGCACGCGGTCCTCGGACCCGTCTGGCCACGCAACCGATGGACGCGGGCTTATCGCCAGGAGCATCTGGAGCCCAGTGAACGGCCGGTGGGCTGGTTGTCCGGCTCGTGCCTGCTGGTGCGCAGATCGGCGTTCGAGCAGATCGGCGGGTTCGACGAGCGCTACTTCATGTACATGGAGGACGTCGACTTGGGCGACCGGCTCGGCAAGGCCGGCTGGCTGTCCGTCTATGTGCCTACCGCCGAGGTGCTGCACCACAAGGGCCACTCCACCGGAAGTGACCCGGCCCGGCACCTGGCCGCCCATCACCGGAGTACTTATATCTTTCTGGCGGATCGGCATTCGGGGTGGTGGCGGGCCCCGTTGCGCTGGACCTTGCGGGGATCGCTGGCCGTGCGCTCGCGGGTGATGGTCCGCAATGCGCTGCGGCGTTCGCGTCGGGAACTGAACTTGGCAGAAGGGCGGCACTAACGTGGCAACCCATCCGGTCGATGCGGTGATCCTGGTCGGCGGCAAGGGAACCCGCCTGCGGCCGCTGACGTTGTCGGCGCCCAAACCCATGCTGCCGACCGCCGGGCTGCCCTTCCTGACCCATCTGCTGTCGCGGATCGCCGCGGCGGGCATCGAGCACGTGGTGCTGGGCACGTCATATCGGGCAGAGGTGTTCGAGGCCGAGTTCGGCGACGGCTCCAAGCTGGGGCTGCAGATTGAGTATGTGACCGAGGAGAAGCCGCTGGGCACCGGCGGCGGCATCGCCAATGTCGCGGGCAAGCTGCGCCACGACACGGTGATGGTGTTCAACGGCGACGTCCTTTCGGGTGCCGACCTGGGCGAGCTGCTGCAATTCCACACGGACCATCACGCTGACGTCACGCTGCATTTGGTGCGGGTAGGCGATCCGCGCGCGTTCGGCTGCGTGCCAACCGACGATGCGGGCAGAGTCACCGCGTTTCTGGAGAAGACCCAGGACCCACCTACCGATCAGATCAACGCCGGTTGCTATGTCTTCCAGCGCAACATCATCGACCGGATTCCGCGCGGGCGGGAAGTCTCGGTGGAACGCGAGGTGTTCCCGTCGCTGCTGTCGGACGCCGACGTGAAGGTTTGCGGGTACGTCGACGCGACGTACTGGCGTGACATGGGCACACCGGAGGACTTCGTGCGGGGGTCGGCCGACCTGGTGCGCGGCATCGCGCCCTCGCCGGCGCTGCACGGCCAGCGTGGCGAGAAGTTGGTGCACGACGGGGCAGCGGTGTCGCCGGGTGCGCTGCTGATCGGCGGGACGGTCATCGGTCGCGGTGCTGAGATCGGTGCCGGGGCTCGGTTGGACGGCGCGGTCGTCTTCGACGGGGTCAAGGTCGAGGCGGGCAGTGTCATCGAGCGATCGATCATCGGCTTCGGCGCCCGGATCGGCCCACGGGCGTTGATCCGCGACGGTGTCATCGGCGACGGCGCCGACATCGGCGCGCGTTGCGAATTGCTTCGCGGGGCACGGGTGTGGCCCGGCGTCGCCATTCCCGACGGCGGCATCCGCTACTCGTCCGACGTCTAGGTGCGCACCGAGCGTGCCGCCTCGGTCACCGACGGCGCCTTACGTTGCGGCACAGTCGCATTCGGTGACCGCGACGGCGGCTTTGGACTGACCAGCGGGATGACTAAGGGGTGCTGATCGCGCACCGCACCAAGTGCGCCAGCGCGTGATCAGTGCCCGGCGGCAGGTCGTCAGCGGGCCACCAACGCAGATCGTCGGATTCGTCGCTGAGCACAATCTGCGCCTCGGGCGGCGCCTGCGCGACGAACTGCATATCCAGGTGACGGGTCGGCACACCCAACGAGCAGGTCACCGGATGCACATGCAGCGCAACGAGTTCCGGCGAGATACGCAGCCCGGTGATGCCGGATTCCTCAGTCGCTTCGCGGAGGGCGGCGGCGAGAATATCCTCGTCTTCGGCCTCACAATGCCCACCGAGTTGCACCCAGCGACCCAGGCGGGGGTGCAGGGTCAGCAGCACTCGGGTGCCGCTGTGGTCGAGCACCAACGTGGACGCGGTGATGTGGCCGGGTACGCAGTCGCGCAGGCAGGCGTCGTCGCGGGCGAGCACGAACGTCAGGACGGCATGCCGCAGCGAATCCTGGCCCGGGTCAGGTGCCGGCCACTGCGAGAGCATCGCGATCACCGAGTCCCGCACGTCTTCGGTGCTCACTGCGATCGCCTCCTCGTCCGGCGATCCCGCAACGCGATCCACGCCGCTCGGCATTGCGCCACGGTGTGCGCGGGCCAGCCCAGCCCGTCGATCAACACCCTTCGATCCACCACGTCGAGTGCTTTCTCGATCTCGTTGGCCCGCAACAACAGATCGACGTCGGTGGCCAGGTCGGGGTCGGCGTGTTCCAGCGGGGGGATGGGCAACTGCTCGGCTTCGGCGGGTTCCAGCTCCAAGATGCCGCCGCCATAGCTGCGGCCCATGATCTCGGCGAACGCGAACGTGGCGCTGTTGTGAAACACCGCCGCCAGGGCGGTCGGATCGGTGTGGGGCCCGACCCGCACCCGGTGCACGGTGTCGGTGCTCGTCGCCCCGGCGGCGTTGACGGTCAGCCGTGGTGCGAGGTGGATCTGGCGCAGCATGAACAGGTCCGGCACCCACAGCGACGGCGTAATCCACCACGGCTTGCGCAGCGAGCATTTATAACCGCGGTGCACACCGGCCGCTTCACCATCGGCGATGTGCGCCCGAAGTGCGGGATCGCCCGGATGCGCCGGGGCGGCGAGCAGCCAGGTGCGGTGCCCGGCGGCGATATCGCCTGCGCGGCAATCCGGGTCGTAGCACAGTCCGGACAACTGGGCGCTGCGCGAAACCAGCGGGACGCAGTGCGGTGTCAGTTCCAGGTCGTGCACCTGAGCGTCGGTGAACGTGAAGAAGCTGTTGCGCCCTGTGACGATGCCGACGTCCACGGCGGCCAGCCGACCCATCGCGGTCATCGCTCCCGCCTCCTCGACGGCGCGCAGGGTCTGGATCTGGTCTGGCTCGAGAAAGTACGTGGTCCATTTCTCCCGCAGATGCGGCATCGCCGGTGCCGACGGCACGTCCAGGTCCGCCTCGGCGAGAGCGGCGGCGTCCTCGAGCTGCACCGTGCGGATGCGTGCCGGCTGACCACTACTGCCGACGATGCCGCAGAACAGCACCACCTCTTGCAGCACGCCGCCGAACACCAGCCGACGGAAGCTGACCACGGTGATTTCCCGGAAGCGGGACACCAGGAAGTCCCGCAGTTGCGCCGCGTAGCAGACCTGCAGCAATTCGGCGGGCAGCACCAGACCCACCCGACCGCCGTCGCGAACCAGGGTGGTGCTCGCGACGACGAACGGGACCCAGGCGTTGGTGAGTTTGGAGGGGCGCAGTCCTTCCCGTCGCAACAGCGCCAGCGCCGGATCGCGCTGATCGGCCGGCCAGTTGCCGAACCGGATGTACGGCGGGTTGCCTGCGACGCCGTCCCAGCCCGGTTCGCCCGGCCAGGCGAACAGGCTGGCGGTGTCGACGGGTGCGTACTGGCGGGCTTTCACGGCTTCGGCGGCGACGAGTTCGACGCCGTGCGCCTGGTCGGTGCGGACGGCGAGTTCGCGCAGGATGCTGCCGTCGCCGCACGACGGTTCCAGGATCTTCGGTCCGGCCTGGGTTACCCAATCGGCCAGGAAGCGGGCGATCGGGGCAGGGGTGTAGTAACCGCCGCGGATCTTGTCCGGCGATGCTTCGGCCTTGCCCGCGAAGGTGCTCATCTGCGGATCAAGAGGTCCTCGACGGGGACTGGGTCGCGCAACCCGGTGGGTTCCGCCGCGTATCCGATGGCGATGGCACCCAGTGGTTGCCAGTCGGCCGGCAGGCCGAGTTCCTGGCGAACCAGGTCGGCGGCGAAGATCGTCGACCCGATCCAGCAACTGCCCACGCCACGGACCGCGAGGGCGACCAACAGCGCTTGGACGGCCGCGCCGACCGCGACGGTGAACATCGTGTGCTCGGCTTCGGTGCGGGCGACGTCGGGGTAGCTGTGAACGCCGTCCGGCACCAGCATCGGAATGATGACTTCAGTTGCGTCGTAGAGGATCTGGCCGCGCGCGACCCTGCGCTCGACGGCGTCGGCGGGTCTGCCGTCGCCGCGCAGGTCGGACCGCCACTTGTCTTTCATGCGGTCCAGCAGCCGGGTGCGCAGTTCGACGGTCTGTAGCCAGACGAACCGCACCGGGCGGGTGTGGTGGGGCGCCGGAGCCGTCAGCGCTTCGGCGACGGCGTCCTCGACGAGCCCCGGCGGCACTGGCTCGTCGCTGAACCGGCGGACCGATCGACGCAACAGCTGGGCCTGCCGCCGACCCAGGTCCAGGGCTTCGGCGGTGCCGAGCCAGAACAGGTCCTCTTCACCGGCCCGCACCAATTGCCGGGCCGTCGAGCCGTCGTCGACAGGGTCGAGCCCGCGTACCACCGCCACCGGCACCGCCGTCAGCTTGCCTTTGACCAGGTCCGCCGCGGCGGCGATTTCGTCGGCCACGGCGATCTCAGTGACCACCAGAGGATTGCCGTGCTGGTCGACGGCACCCGAATAGTTATGCAGCACAGTCAATCCCGCGGTGCCGATGGCTGCATCGATCTGGCCGTTACGCCAGGCGCGGCCCATGGTGTCGGTGATGACCACCGCTACGGTGACACCGAGTCGCTCGCGGATCCCGGCGCGCAGTGCAGCGGCACTGGCGTCCGGGTCGACCGGCAGCAGCGCCAACTCGGCACGGCCGACGTTGGATCCGTCGACTCCGGCCGCGGCCTGGACCAGCCCCAGCCGGTTCTCGGTGATCAAGGTCCGCTCTTTGCGCGCCAGCACGCGCACCGCCTCGTCCTCGACCAGCTTGCGCCGCAACCGGTCTCGTTCCTCCTCGTCTTCGGGCGCAGTCACCAGCCTGCCCTCGCACTTGGAGACCACCTTGGAAGTCACCACCACCACGTCGCCGTCGCGCAACCACGGCGCAGCGGTACTGAGGGCCGCGGCGAGGTTGTCACCGGGGCGGAACTCGGGAAGTGCTGCGACGGGGAGGATTTCGACTGCCGCCGCGCTGCCGTGCTCACCGGTGGGGGGGAGGTGGGGGCCGGTCACATCGGTACGCCCGCAAGGTCCAGCCCAGCGCGAACCATCTCCGCCGTGGCTTTCGGGTCGGTCATCAGTAACGGTATGGACCGCACCGCAACCCCCTCGATGTCGGCGTCGTCACCGTCGTGCACCAACCAGCAGTCGAGTATTCCGGTGCCGCTACGGGCGCCGTAATGCCGGCCGACGGCCTGCGCGGTGGAATCCACGCCGATCACCGACAGGCATGCATCGGCCATGCCGCGCAACGGCTTTCCCCCGATGATGGGGGAGTAGCCGACGACCGGGGCGGAGGTGGCCCGCAACGCGGCACGAATGCCGGGCACGGCCAAGATAGCACCGACGCTGACCACCGGGTTCGACGGTGCCAGCATGACGACGTCCGCGTCGGCGATGGCGGCCACCGCTTCGGTTGTGGCCCGGGCCTTTTCGGCGCCGACGAAAGCGAAGCTGTGCGTCGGCACTTGGGCCCGGTAGCGTACCCACCACTCCTGGAAGTGAATTGCGCGCCGGGTTCCGTCGGCCTCGTCGCTGATCACCACATGGGTCTCGCAACGGTCGTCACTGGCCGGCAGCAACTGTGCGCCGGGCTCCCAACGATCGCATAGAGCGGCGGTGATCTGGGTCAGCGGGTAGCCGGCGTTGAGCATTTGGGTGCGCACCAGGTGGGTGGCCAGATCGCGGTCGCCGAGGCCGAACCAGTCGGGCTGCACCCCGTAGCGCGCCAGTTCCTCTTTGGCATGCCAGGTTTCGTCACGGTGACCCCAGCCGCGCTCCGGGTCTACGCCGCCGCCCAGGGTGTACATGCAGGTGTCCAGATCCGGGCAGACCCGCACGCCGTGGATCCATGCATCGTCGCCGATGTTGACGACGGCGTCGAGAACATGGTTGTGATCCTCGGTCTGAGCAAACTGGCCCAGACCGAGTAACTCCTGGACCCCGAGTAGGAATCGCGCGCCCCCCACGCCGCCCACGAGAACGGTGATCCTTGCCATTCGCAGGACAGTACCCCGCGACCTGTGGCAGGCTGATCGCGGTAACCACTGTGGCGCAAGGGACTTGTGATCAATTTGTGCTCGACACGCCAGAACCCAACCGCAACAGAATTGCCGAAAGTTGATTACGAGATGGTATGGAAATGCGCCGAAGTGCTTGACCAAGGTCAGTAACCCGTGTCTAATCACATCAGTGTCATTTCCCGGTTGGCCGGCCGGTTCCGGTGTCGCAGACCGAGATTCGATCACTTGTTCGAATTGGGTATCTGTACATCAAAACAGTGGGAAACCATTTCACTCTATAAGTGAGGAGGCGGAGGCATGTCCTATGAGTACCTTCAAGGCGTAATGGGAAGCACACCGACCACTCTCGACTCTTCTGTCACATCGGTGCTGAAGCCAGCGGCACATGTGCGTCCTCATTTGAGCGTGGTTCCCGATGCGCCCGTCGCATTCGAGCCCGAACCGCTCCCGGAAGTTCCTGCCGACCAGTGGCAGGACAAGGCGCTTTGCGCCCAGACCGACCCCGAAGCTTTCTTCCCGGAGAAGGGCGGCTCCACCCGCGAGGCCAAGAAGATCTGCCTGGGTTGCGAGGTCCGCCACGAGTGCCTGGAGTACGCGCTGGCACACGACGAGCGCTTCGGCATCTGGGGCGGTCTCTCCGAGCGGGAGCGGCGCCGCCTCAAGCGCGGCGTCATCTGAGCCGCATCCAAATATGGTGGCGACCCGCCGCGCCCGGCTGCGCCGCGCTTGCGATCGCCACGGTCACATGGTGGCGACCCGCCGCGCCCGGCTGCGCCGCGCTTGCGATCGCCACGGTCACATAGTGGCGACTCAGTCGTCGATCGTGGGGTCGATGACCGAGGGCTCCACGTCCAGATAGATGGCTACCTGGGCCACCAGGATTTCGTGCAGCAAGTCGCCGAGTTCGACAGTGTCTTTAGCCCTGCGCTCGATTGGCTTGCGGAACAACACGATTCGCGCTCGCGTCGCGTTACCGCGGACGTCGACTCCGGCCGGGATCAGTCGGGCGAGCGCGATCGGTCCGTCGGCGATGACTTCGGGCGGCCACTGCACATTCTGCGGATCCCTGGCCGCGATGCGCGGGATCTCGTCGACCGCGACATCGAGTTCGGTGACCCGCTCCTGCCAGCGCCGCTCAATGGGCTCGTAAGCCTCCAGGACCGCCATGTCGAACCGCTCGGCCCGGCTACGCCAGCCCGGCACGGTCGGCGGAAGCAACGGACCGCGCAGGTCGCGACCGCGTCGCCGTCCTCGACGAGACACCGGTTTGCCCCCTGGCCGGCCCTGTTGCGGGAGGCCGCGGGAATCGCTCACGCGCCGATGGTAACGGTTACACATCGCGTCCGCCGATGCGCGTGTCCGGCGCTTGCGCAGCGTTTGCGCGCGATAGCCTTTCGAGCGTGAACGTACCCCGTCGCTGCTGCCGGCCCGGGTGTCCGCACTATGCAGTGGCAACGTTGACGTTCGTCTATTCGGACTCGACGGCGGTGGTCGGCCCCCTCGCCACCGCGCGGGAACCTCATTCGTGGGATCTGTGTGTCAACCATGCCGGCCGCATCACCGCGCCGCGTGGCTGGGAGCTGGTGCGCCATGCCGGACCGCTGCCCACCCATCCGGACGAAGACGACGAACTGGTGGCGTTGGCCGACGCGGTGCGCGAAGGCGCTGCCGGTTCGCCGCGCACCGGGGCGGCCGTCAACGGCTTCACCGCCTATGACGGCTACGACGACCTGACGCGCGCGGGCGCCGTCGTCGATACTCATCTGCACGGTGCCGCATCCCACGCCACCGCACCCAGCGGCGGCCTGCTCGCGCCGCCCGAGCACCGCTCCGGACGCCGGCGCGGGCACCTACGGGTATTGCCCGACCCCCCTGGCTAGTTCCCACCGTTTAGGTCTGCGACCTTGCCGGGCCGATAGGCTGACGGCGAAGAGTCGAAGATGTCCAGGGCGTCAGGAGCACCGGAGAATGTCGTGGCCCGCCGAGGCTGTGCACAGTGTCATCAAGGCCTACGACGTGCGCGGGCTGGTCGGTGAACAGATCAACGAGACCTTCGTCGCCGACGTCGGGGCCGCCTTTGCGCGGTTGATGCGCGACGAGGGCGCTAGCCAGGTGACGATCGGTCACGACATGCGTGACAGTTCGCCGGCGCTGGCCGCGGCGTTCGCCGACGGTGTCACCGCCCAGGGGTTGGATGTGGTGCGCATCGGTCTGGCGTCCACCGATCAGTTGTACTTCGCCTCGGGACTGCTGGGGTGTCCGGGAGCGATGTTCACCGCCAGCCACAACCCGGCGGCCTACAACGGCATCAAGCTCTGTCGGGCCAACGCGTTGCCGGTCGGCAAGGACACCGGGTTGGCGACGATCAGCGACGATCTGATCACCGGCGTCCCACGTCATCCCGGGCCACGCGGAACCACGACCGACAAAGACGTGCTGGACGACTACGGGGTGTTCCTGCGCTCACTGGTGGCCACCAGCGACCTGCGTCCGCTGCGGGTGGCGGTGGACGCCGGCAACGGCATGGCCGGTCACACCGCGCCGGCCGTGCTCGGTGCCATCGACTCGATCACACTGCTGCCCTTGTACTTCGAGCTGGACGGGTCGTTCCCCAATCACGAGGCCAACCCGCTGGATCCGGCGAACCTGGTGGACCTGCAGAACTACGTACGCCAGACCGGTGCCGATATCGGGCTCGCGTTCGACGGTGACGCGGACCGGTGCTTCGTCGTCGACGAGCGCGGCGAGCCCGTCTCGCCGTCGACGGTGACAGGCCTGGTCGCCGCGCGCGAACTCAGCCGCGAGATCGGCGCCACCGTCATCCACAACGTGATCACTTCCCGCGCGGTGCCCGAGTTGGTCGCCGAGCGCGGCGGCACGCCGCTGCGTTCGCGCGTCGGGCATTCCTATATCAAGGCCTTGATGGCCGAGACCGGCGCGATATTCGGCGGGGAACATTCAGCGCACTACTACTTCCGCGACTTTTGGGGTGCGGACTCCGGAATGCTGGCGGCGCTGTACGTGCTGGCGGCGCTCGGTGAGCAGCATCGGCCGCTGTCGGAGCTGACCGCGGACTACCAGCGCTACGAGTCCTCCGGCGAAATCAACTTCACCGTCGCCGACGCGCCGGCCTGTGTGGATGCGGTGTTGCAGACCTTCGCCAACCGGATCCAGTCCATCGATCACCTGGACGGGGTGACGGTCGACCTGGGCGACGACAGCTGGTTCAACCTCCGCAGCTCCAATACCGAGCCGTTGTTGCGGCTGAACGTGGAGGGGCGCAGCATCGAGGATGTGGACGCGGTGGTCGAGCAGGTCAGCGCCGAGATCGCCGCGCAAGCGGCCGCCCGCGAAGGCGCACCGTGAGCGCCATCGGGGCGGTCGACCTCGAGGACGCCGACGGCCTGATCGCCGCCGACCGGGACGGCCTGCTGCGTGCCGCCTCCACGGCCGGTTCGCAGGTGCGTACCGTGGCCGCCGCACTCGACGAAGGCGAACTGGAATCGCTGCGCGGCGCGGGCCCGGTGCGCAGCGTGATCTGGGTTGCCTCGCGGGGCGCCGCCGAGACGGCGGGCATGCTGCTCGCGGCGACGCTGGCCACCATGGCGTCCGAGCCGATCGCGCTGGTCACCGAGGCGCCGCCGTGGGTCGGTCCGCTCGACGTGATGGTTGTCGCGGGCGACGACCCCGGTGACCCGGCGCTGGTCGGGGCGGCCGCCACCGGTGTGCGGCGCGGGGCGCGGGTGGTGGTGGTGGCACCTTACGAGGGCCCGCTGCGGGATTCCACCGCCGGTCGGGTGGCCGTGCTCAATCCACGGCTGTGGGGGCCCGACGCGTTCGGCCTGTGCCGGTATCTGGCCGCCGGGCTGGCGGTTCTGCAGAGTGTGGATGCCAAGCTGGGCATCGACCTGGCCGCGCTGGCCGATGTGGTGGATGCCGAGGTGCTGCGTAACAGCGCCGCCCGCGACCTGTTCACCAACCCGGCCAAGACCCTGGCCACCAGGATGTCGGACAACCAGGTGGCGTTAGCTGGTGACAACGCCGCGACTCTGGCGCTGGCCCGGCACGGCAGCTCGGTACTGCTGCGGGTCGCCCATCACGCCACGGCCGCGACTGGACTGGCCGATGCGGTGGCAGCGTTGCGCGACGCGCCCCGCGGATTCTCCGACCCCACCAAAGCGCTGTTCCATGACGATCAGATCGACGGACCGCTGCCGCCCCGGCTCCGCGTGCTGGCCCTAACCCTGGCCGCCGAGCGGACCGTGGTGGCGGCCCGAGTGGCCGGACTTGACGAGGTGTATCTGGTAGGGGCGGAGGACGTTCCGGAGGCCCCAGCGCCGACCGCTATTCAACGGTCCGAGCAACAACTGGCAGTATTGGCCGTTCGGCTGGAGATGGCCGCGGTTTACCTGCGACTGGCACGGGGATAGCTACCTAGTGGAACTTCTACGCGGAGCGTTACGGACGTACGCCTGGGGATCCCGCACCGATATCGCCGAATTCACCGGCCGCCCGGTGCCGGCCGCCCACCCGGAGGCCGAACTCTGGTTCGGGGCGCACCCCGGCGATCCGGCCTGGTTGACGACGCCGGAGGGTGAGACCTCGTTGCTGGCCGCACTCGTCGAAGATCCCGACGGGCAGCTCGGTCCCGCGGCGCGCGCTCGGTTCGGCGACGTGTTGCCGTTCTTGGTCAAGGTGCTGGCCGCCGACGAACCGCTGTCCCTGCAGGCGCACCCGAGCGCCGCACAGGCTGTTGAAGGTTATCTGCGTGAGGAGCGGTTGGGCATTCCGGTGTCATCGCCGGTCCGTAACTACCGCGACACCAGTCACAAGCCGGAACTGCTGGTGGCACTGCAACCCTTCGAGGCACTGGCCGGGTTCCGTCAGGCCGCCCGCACCAGGGAGCTGCTGCAGGCGCTGGCCGTTTCCGACCTCGACCCGTTCATCGATTTACTCAGTGACCAGTCAGACGCCGACAGCCTGCGCGCACTCTTCACCACCTGGATTACCGCGCCGCAACCGGACATCGACGTGCTGGTGCCGGCGGTGCTCGACGGTGCCATCCAGTACATCAGTTCCGGCGCAACGGAATTCGCCGCCGAGGTGAAGACGGTGCTGGAGCTCGGTGAGCGCTATCCGGGCGACGCCGGGGTGCTGGCAGCGCTGTTGCTCAACCGCATCACGCTGGCGCCCTGCGAGGCGATATTCCTGCCGGCCGGCAACCTGCACACCTATCTGCGAGGGTTCGCGCTGGAAGTAATGGCCAACTCCGACAACGTGTTACGCGGTGGTCTCACCCCGAAGCACGTCGACGTGCCGGAGTTGTTGCGGGTGCTCGATTTCACCCCCACCCCGGAATCCCAACTCCGCGCGCCGGTGCATCGCGATGGGCTGGAACTGCTCTACGACACCCCGGCCGACGAATTCGCGGTCGCGGTGCTGGTTTTCACTGGCGACGACCTCGGTCACGAGATCGACGCCTCGTCACGTCATGACGGCCCACAGATCCTGTTGTGCGCCGAGGGTTCGCTGACCGTGCACGGCAAATCGGGTTCGCTGGTCCTCAACCGCGGCGCGGCCGCATGGGTCGGCGCCGACGAAGGTCCGATCCGGTTTTCTGCGCAGGAACCGGCCAAGCTGTTCCGGGCTACCGTCGGCTTGTAACGGCACGCCGTTCTTGCAGCCGTTCTTTCTGTTCGCCCAGCCACAGTCGCATGTTATGGGCGACGGTACGACCGAAGATCCGCGCCGGCGGGACCATGTACAGACTGTCCAGCAACGAGAAGCGGCGCAAAAACCATTCGGCGAGAACGGGGTCGGTCTCCGCCGCGCCGAGGAATTGCTCGAACAACCCGCCCACCGACCTCCACCAGCGGGGTTCGGGGTCGGCGGTGGCGTGGTGGAAGGTGACGTCGCCGATGGCGTTCATCGTCCACACCGGAAACGTGGTTTTGGCGGTCAGCGCATTGAGTTCGGCGGCCAAATTCTGTTCCGGGTCGCCCTGGACGGTCTCGAGGGCCCGCCGCAAGTGTCCGGCTTGCAGCGACGTCATCGTCATGCCCTGCCCGAAGGTCGGGTTGAAGCTGACCACCGCGTCGCCGAACGGGACGATCCCCTCGGGGAATCGGTCCAACTTGTGGTAGCGCCGCCACCTGCTCACCGGGAAAGCGTGAAAGGCCGGCTCACCGAAGGGTGTTGCCTGCGTCAAGGCCGCGTGGAAGTGCGGCGGTAGCAGTTCGTCGACCAACTCGAGCATCTCGGGGAACGTCCGCGGCGGCTTGACATTGGCGACCCCGAACGTGGTCAGCACCCAGGTGCGGTCCTCGTAATGCAGCATGCCCAAGCCCAGCGACTTGTCGTGGGAGGCGCCCGCGACCACGACCTTCTCCCGGATCAACCCCTCCGGGACGCGGAACTGATGGGTCGCGTAGTGGATACCAATATCCACGGTCGCCTCCGGCGCGCGCTGGTATCCCCATTGCTCCAGCCACACCGGCAGCCGGGTGCCGCGGCCGGCCGCGTCGACCACGAGGTCGGCGGCAACGAACTCCGGCTCCGCCCCGGGGCTGCCCGGGTCGAGCAGCACGCCTGTCACCCGCTGCAGCGCCGGCTCGAAGCGTGGCTCGGCGACGAGACGCTGCACGATCTCCACGTTGTCGATGCCGAGCACTCGGCGCCGGATCTGCCACTCCAGGTGCGGACGGCTGGGCACATAGGCGGTGAATTCGTCGCGCAGGGTGTGACCGGTGCCCAGCACGTAGCCCGCGGCGCCCAGGTGGATGCAGTCCGGCCGGTTTTCCAGCATGGGCACACCGGCGGCCACCATGTCTTCGAGCAGGCCGGGGAAGTGGCTTTCGAACTCGTTGGCCCCGCGGGCCATCAGCATGTGCAGATGCCGGTCCTGCGGGACCGTCGCACGGTTGGCGGGTTCACCCGGTAGGTCGTCGCGCTCGTAGACCGTCACCCGGCCGAAGAAATCCGACAGCACGCGCGCGGCGCACAAACCGGCAATGCTGGCGCCGATGACAACGGCGTGATCCTTATTCCTTACGCTCCCCACCATTTTCGCAGGGTACCCAGTACTGTGCGGTTCACAGCGAGTGGCGCGACGGATAGGACGTGGATGGCCGGTCGATGGCGCACGAAGTCGGTCGAACAGTCGATCGCAGACACCGACGAGCCGGGTACCCGGCTCCGCAAGGACCTCACCTGGCTTGATCTGGTTGTCTTCGGCGTCTCGGTGGTGATCGGCGCCGGTATTTTCACCGTCACCGCCTCCACCACCGGGGACATCACCGGACCGGCAATCTGGATCTCGTTCCTGATCGCCGCGGCCACCTGCGCGCTCGCGGCCCTGTGTTACGCGGAATTCGCCTCCACCCTGCCGGTGGCCGGCAGCGCGTACACCTTCTCCTACGCCACCTTCGGCGAGTTTCTGGCCTGGATCATCGGTTGGAATCTGGTCCTGGAACTGGCCATCGGTGCCGCCGTCGTCGCCAAAGGCTGGTCCAGCTACCTGGGCACGGTGTTCGGTTTCGGCGGTGGGATCGCCCGCCTGGGCGCGATCAACCTCGACTGGGGCGCGCTGCTGATCGTTGGGCTGGTGGCCGTCCTGCTGGTGCTGGGCACCAAGCTGTCTTCGCGGTTCTCCGCGATCGTCACCACCATCAAGGTGGCGGTGGTCCTGCTGGTGGTGGTCGTCGGCGCGTTCTACATCAAGGCCGCCAACTACTCGCCGTTCATTCCCAAGCCTGAGTCCGAACATCAAGGCCGCGGCCTGGACCAGTCGGTATTGTCGCTGCTGACCGGGGCCGGGGGCAGTAACTACGGCTGGTACGGCGTGCTGGCGGGGGCCTCGATCGTGTTCTTCGCCTTCATCGGTTTCGACATCGTGGCGACCATGGCCGAGGAAACCAAGCATCCGCAGCGTGACGTCCCGCGCGGCATCCTCGCCTCGCTCGGAGTGGTGACCGTGCTGTATGTGGCGGTGGCGGTGGTGCTGTCCGGAATGGTCTCCTACACCCAGTTGCAAAGCACGCCCGGTGGTGGTCAGGCGAATCTGGCCACCGCGTTCAAGGCGAACGGGATTCACTGGGCCAGCGGCATTATCTCCATCGGGGCGCTGGCCGGCCTGACCACCGTGGTGATGGTGCTGATGCTGGGGCAGTGCCGGGTGCTGTTCGCGATGGCGCGCGATGGGTTGCTGCCCCGGAGCTTGGCCAAGACCGGTCCGCGCGGCACGCCCGTTCGGATCACGGTGCTCGTCGCGGTGGTGATCGCTGCCACCGCGTCGGTGTTCCCGATCACCAAGCTCGAAGAAATGGTGAATGTCGGCACCTTGTTCGCATTCGTCCTGGTCTCCGCCGGGGTGATTGTGCTGCGCAGAACCCGCCCGGACCTCGAGCGGGGCTTCAAAGCGCCGTGGGTGCCGTTGCTTCCGATCGCCTCTGTGCTGGCTTGTCTGTGGCTGATGCTCAACCTGACCGCTCTGACCTGGGTCCGGTTCGGTGTCTGGCTGCTGGTCGGGATCGCGATCTATGTGGGTTACGGGCGCCGGCACTCGGTGCAGGGCCGGCGTGAGGACACCGAGCAGGAAACCGAAGGGGATGTCCGCGCCCTGTAGACATAACACCAACAATTGAATACTTGGTTTACAAAACACCGCTGTGTGTCTAGACACGAGACGGATGTGCCGGTATTGTCCAACCTCAAGTGGTAAGACTCACACAAGGAGGTTCGGCGTATGACCACCCAACTCAGTCCCGACGACACGGGCGTGGTCGCATCCGAATGGCGCGACAGGAAGCGTTACCTGTGGCTGATGGGGCTGATCGCCCCGACTGCGCTGTTTGTGATGCTGCCCATCATCTGGGGAATCAACCAGCTCGGCTGGCACACCGCGGCGCAGGTTCCGCTCTGGGTAGGCCCGATCCTGGTCTACATCCTGCTGCCGGTACTCGACCTGCGCTTCGGTCCCGACGGGCAGAACCCGCCGGATGAGGTGATGGAGCGACTGGAAAACGACAAGTACTACCGCTACTGCACCTACATCTACATTCCGTTCCAGTACGCCAGCGTGATCCTGGGCGCCTACCTGTTCACGGCGTCCAACCTCACCTGGCTTGGTTTCCCCGCTGGTTCCGGAAGCGGACTGGGCTGGCTGGGCAAGATCGGCGTGGCGCTCTCAGTGGGCGTGCTCGGCGGCGTCGGCATCAACACCGCGCACGAGATGGGGCACAAGAAGGATTCACTGGAACGCTGGCTGTCGAAGATCACCCTGGCCCAGACCTGCTACGGCCACTTCTACATCGAGCACAACCGCGGCCACCACGTCCGCGTCTCCACGCCCGAAGACCCCGCCTCGGCCCGCTTCGGCGAAACATTCTGGGAATTCCTGCCGCGCAGTGTCATCGGCAGCGCGCGCTCGTCCGTCCACCTCGAGGCGCAGCGCATCCGCCGGCTGGGCAAGAGCCCCTGGGACCCGCGCACCTATCTGTCCAACGACGTGTTGAACGCCTGGGCGATGTCGGTGGTGCTGTGGGGTGCGCTGATCGCCGTCTTCGGCGTCGCTCTCATCCCGTTCGTGATCATCCAGGCAGTGTTCGGCTTCAGTCTGCTCGAAGCCGTCAACTACCTCGAGCACTACGGGCTGCTGCGCGAGAAGAAGACCAACGGCCGCTATGAGCGGTGCGCCCCGGTGCACAGCTGGAACTCCGACCACATCGTCACCAACCTGTTCCTGTACCACCTGCAGCGGCACAGCGACCACCACGCCAACCCCACCCGGCGCTACCAGACGCTGCGCAGCATGGAGGGCTCGCCCAACCTGCCCAGCGGGTACGCGTCGATGATCTCGCTGACCTACTTCCCGCCGCTGTGGCGCAAGGTGATGGACCACCGGGTGCTCGAGCACTACGACGGCGACATCACCAAGGTCAACCTGCAGCCGCGGCTGCGGGAGAAGCTGCTGGCCAAGTACGGCGCACCGAAGGAGATCGCCGCGTGACGGCGGCCTACAAGTGCCCCGTCTGCGACTACACCTACGACGAGGCCAAAGGCGATGCCCGCGAGGGCTTTCCGGCCGGCACCGGCTGGGATCAGGTCCCCGATGACTGGTGCTGTCCGGACTGCGCCGTCCGCGAGAAGCCCGATTTCGAACCCGTCCAGAAAGGTTAGAGGCAAAACCATGAATGACTACAAGCTCTACCAATGCGTTCAATGCGGTTTTGAGTACGACGAGGAACTCGGCTGGCCGGAGGACGGCATTGCGCCGGGCACCCGCTGGGACGACATCCCCGAGGACTGGAGCTGCCCGGACTGCGGCGCGGCCAAGTCGGACTTCGTGATGGTTGAGGTGGCTCGGTCGTGATCGGCACCAACATCGCCGCGAAAACGGCTATCGTCGCGCCTGTGAAGCGGATCCCGTACGCCGAAGCATCACGAGCCCTGCTGCGTGACTCGGTTCTGGACGCGATGCGCGATCTGCTGCTGACCCGCGACTGGTCTGCCATCACGCTCTCGGATGTGGCCCGGGCCGCCGGGATCAGCCGGCAGACCATCTACAACGAGTTCGGTTCGCGACAGGGTCTGGCCCAGGGTTACGCCCTGCGCCTGGCCGACCGTCTGGTCGACACCGTCAAGGCCGCGCTGGACGCCAACATCGGCGATATCTACCAGTCGTTCCTGCAGGGCTTTCGGTCCTTTTTCGCCGAGACAGCGGCCGATCCGCTGGTGATCTCACTGTTGAGCGGGGTGGCCAAGCCCGATCTGCTGCAACTCATCACCACCGACAGCGCGCCGATCATCACCCGGGCGTCGGAACGGCTGGCGACGGCGTTCACCCAGACCTGGCTGGCCACCAGCGACGACGACGCCAATGTCCTGTCCCGGGCGATCGTGCGGTTGTGCCTGAGTTATGTGTCCATGCCGCCGGAGGCCGACCACGACGTCGCGGCGGATTTGGCCAGGTTGATGGCACCGTTCGCGGAGCGTCACGGAGTTATTAACGTCCCCTGACGCTCCGGGGCCTGTCGCCGGGCGGCTACAGTGGCTAGAGCTCATACGCAATGAGTTCCAGGCCTGCGTAGCCGCCCGGCTTTCCCGTTGGACCCTCAGAAGGATGAAACACGCAATGACGACGCTCGAAAATTCGCTGACCGCCGACGTTCGTAACGGCATCGACTTCAAGGTTGCCGACCTGTCGCTCGCGGATTTCGGCCGCAAAGAACTCCGGATCGCCGAGCACGAGATGCCCGGCCTGATGTCCCTGCGTCGCGAGTACGCCGACGTGCAGCCCCTCAAGGGCGCCCGTATTTCGGGTTCGCTGCACATGACCGTGCAGACCGCGGTGCTGATCGAGACCCTTACCGCGCTGGGCGCCGAGGTCCGTTGGGCGTCGTGCAACATCTTCTCCACTCAGGACCATGCCGCGGCCGCCGTCGTGGTGGGGCCGCACGGCACGCCCGAAGAGCCCAAGGGTGTTCCGGTGTTCGCGTGGAAGGGCGAGACGCTCGAGGAGTACTGGTGGGCCGCCGAGCAGATGCTCACCTGGCCGGACGAGGACAAGCCGGCGAACATGATCCTGGACGACGGCGGTGACGCCACCATGCTGGTGCTGCGCGGCATGCAGTACGAGAAGGCCGGCGTGGTGCCGCCTGCTGAGGAAGACGACTCGGCGGAGTGGAAGGTCTTCCTGAACCTGCTTCGCGCCCGCTTCGAGACCGACAAGGGCAAGTGGACCAAGATCGCCGAGTCCGTCAAGGGTGTCACCGAGGAGACCACCACCGGTGTGCTGCGGCTGTACCAGTTCGCCGCCGCGGGTGACCTCGCGTTCCCGGCGATCAACGTCAACGACTCGGTCACCAAGTCCAAGTTCGACAACAAGTACGGCACCCGGCACTCACTGATCGACGGCATCAACCGCGGCACAGACGCCTTGATCGGCGGCAAGAAGGTTCTGATCGCCGGCTACGGCGACGTCGGCAAGGGCTGCGCGGAGGCGATGAAGGGGCAGGGCGCCCGCGTCCAGGTCACCGAGATCGACCCGATCAACGCGCTGCAGGCGCTCATGGAGGGCTTCGACGTGGTGACCATCGAGGACGCCATCGCCGACGCCGATATCGTCGTCACCTCGACCGGCAACAAAGACATCATCATGCTCGAGCACATCAAGCAGATGAAGGACCACTCCATCCTGGGCAACATCGGCCACTTCGACAACGAGATCGACATGGCCGGCCTGGAGCGCTCGGGGGCCACGAAGCAGAACATCAAGCCGCAGGTCGACCTGTGGACGTTCGGCGAGACGGGCCGTTCGGTGATCGTGCTGTCCGAGGGCCGGCTGCTGAACCTGGGCAACGCCACCGGACACCCGTCGTTCGTGATGAGCAACAGCTTCGCCAACCAGACGATCGCTCAGATCGAACTGTGGACCAAGAACGACGAGTACGACAACGAGGTGTACCGGCTGCCCAAGCACCTCGATGAGAAGGTGGCCCGAATCCACGTCGAGGCGCTCGGCGGGAAGCTGACCAAGCTGACCAAGGAACAGGCCGAGTACCTCGGTGTCGACGTCGAGGGCCCGTACAAGCCGGACCACTACCGCTACTGATTTCACGCCCAGCGTGAAGCCAGCTTCACGTTCGACGCCCAGCGTGAAGCCAGCTTCACGTTCGGCGGGCGATAGGCTCGCGCCGTGCTGATCGCGATCGAGGGTGTCGACGGCTCGGGCAAGCGCACCCTGACCGAAGGTCTGCGCAAGGCGTTCGAGGCGGCCGGCAAGTCGGTGACCACCCTTGCATTCCCGCGCTACGGCAGGTCGATCACGGCGGACCTCGCCGCTGAGGCGCTGCGCGGCCGGCACGGCGACCTGGCGGATTCGGTGTATGCGATGGCGACGCTGTTCGCGCTGGACCGTGCGGCGGCCACAGCGGGGATTCAGCGCCTGGCCGGCGAGCACGATGTGGTGATCCTGGACCGCTACGTCGCGTCCAACGCGGCCTACAGTGCCGCGCGCCTGCATCAGGATGCCTCCGGGGAGGCCGTGGCATGGGTAGGGCAGCTCGAATACGAGCGGCTGGGGTTGCCCAGACCCGACTGGCAGATTTTGCTCGCGGTAACGGCGGAACTCGCCGGGCAGCGGGCCCGCAACCGGGCCGAGACCGATCCGGACCGGGCCCGCGACACTTATGAACGCGACGACGGCCTGCAGCGGCGCACCGGTGCGGTGTACGCCGAACTGGCCGCGGCGGACTGGGCTGGGCGGTGGCTCGCCGTGGGCGCCGAAGTGGATCCGGCCGGCCTCGCGACCGAGTTGACGGGTGTCTAAAGCCGCGTTGAAGCCGATTTGTTATGTAATTGCCCTTATAAAGCCAGAAACGCCCGTGTGGTATCGGAGTTTTGTCCTGAACTGGTGACACCATGGAGGCCATGAGGCAAAGGATTTTGGTCGTCGACGACGACGCTTCGCTGGCCGAGATGCTCACCATCGTGTTACGTGGGGAGGGTTTCGACACTGCGGTCATCGGCGACGGTACGCAGGCTCTGACCGCGGTACGCGAGCTGCGCCCCGACCTGGTGCTGTTGGACCTGATGCTGCCCGGCATGAACGGCATCGACGTGTGCCGGGTGTTGCGGGCCGACTCGGGCGTGCCGATCGTCATGCTGACGGCCAAGACCGACACCGTGGACGTGGTGCTCGGCCTGGAATCCGGCGCCGACGACTACATCATGAAGCCCTTCAAGCCCAAGGAACTGGTGGCGCGGGTGCGGGCGCGGCTGCGCCGCAACGACGACGAGCCCGCGGAGATGCTCTCCATCGCCGACGTGGACATCGACGTGCCGGCGCACAAGGTGACCCGCAACGGCGAGCAGATCTCCCTCACGCCGCTGGAATTCGACCTATTGGTCGCATTGGCGCGCAAACCCCGCCAGGTGTTTACTCGTGATGTGCTGCTCGAACAGGTATGGGGATACCGGCACCCGGCGGACACCCGCCTGGTGAACGTGCACGTCCAGCGCCTGCGCGCCAAGGTCGAGAAGGATCCTGAGAACCCGACCGTGGTTCTGACCGTTCGAGGAGTGGGATACAAGGCCGGACCTCCGTGATCCGCGGCCTCAGACCAGAGCGGCGCCGGCGTTGATATGGCGCTCGCCGCGACGTAGTCGAGGTCGGTGGGGGCGCTCGGGCCCCGTGGCGCGTGGCATGAGCGCGCTGAGCCGGGCGGTGGCCGTGGTGTGGCGCCGGTCCCTGCAATTGCGAGT
Organism: Mycobacterium asiaticum; assembly: GCF_001673315.1. Taxonomy (GTDB): domain Bacteria; phylum Actinomycetota; class Actinomycetes; order Mycobacteriales; family Mycobacteriaceae; genus Mycobacterium; species Mycobacterium asiaticum_B. The sequence continues at coordinate 24,102 of NZ_LZLQ01000134.1, forward strand.
GGTAGCGCTGACGCTCGGGCTCTCCCTGGCGGTGATTCTGGCGCTGGGTTTCGTCTTGACCAGCCAGGTCACCAACCGCGTGCTCGACGTGAAGGTCAAGGCCGCGATCGACCAGATCGAGCGGGCCCGCGGCACGGTCATCGGGATCGTCAACGGTGAGGAGACCCGCTCACTGGACAGCAGCCTGCAGCTCGCGCGGAACACCTTGACGTCGAAGACCGATCCCGCCTCCGGCGCCGGTCTGGCCGGCGCCTTCGACGCCGTGCTGATGGTTCCGGGCGACGGTCCTCGCGCCGCGTCGACGGCGGGACCCGTCGATCAGGTGCCAAATGCGTTGCGCGGCTTCATCAAAGCCGGCCAGGCGGCTTACCAGTACGCCACGGTGCACACCGAGGGTTTCTCCGGGCCCGCGCTGATCGTCGGCACGCCGACGGCCTCGCGGGTGGCGAACCTGGAGCTCTATCTGATCTTCCCGCTGGTCAACGAGCAGGCCACGATCACGCTGGTGCGCAGCACCATGGCCACCGGGGGCTTGGTGCTGCTGGTGCTGCTGGCCGGAATCGCGTTGTTGGTCTCGCGCCAGGTGGTGAACCCGGTGCGGTCGGCGTCGCGGATCGCCGAACGCTTCGCCGAGGGCCACCTTTCCGAACGCATGCCGGTGCGCGGTGAGGACGACATGGCCCGGTTGGCGGTGTCGTTCAACGACATGGCCGAGAGTCTGTCCCGGCAGATCACTCAGCTCGAGGAGTTCGGCAATCTGCAACGGCGCTTCACCTCCGACGTCAGCCACGAACTGCGGACCCCGCTGACGACGGTGCGGATGGCCGCCGACCTGATCTATGACCACAGCGCCGACCTCGACCCGGCGCTGCGGCGATCCACCGAATTGATGGTCAACGAGCTGGACCGCTTCGAGACGTTGCTCAATGACCTCTTGGAGATCTCCCGGCACGACGCCGGCGTGGCCGAGTTGTCCGTAGAGGCCGTGGACCTGCGCACCACCGTCAACAATGCGTTGGTCAACGTCGGTCACCTGGCCGAGGAGGCCGGCATCGAACTGCTGGTCGACATGCCGTCCGACGAGGTGATCGCCGAGGTCGATGCCCGACGGGTGGAGCGGATCCTGCGCAACCTGATCGCCAACGCGATCGACCATGCCGAGCACAAGCCGGTCCGGATCCGGATGGGCGCCGACGTCGACACCGTCGCGGTCACCGTCCGCGACTACGGCGTCGGGTTGCGGCCCGGGGAGGAGAAGTTGGTGTTCAGCCGGTTCTGGCGCTCGGACCCGTCACGGGTGCGCCGCTCCGGTGGCACCGGGCTGGGGCTGGCGATCAGCATCGAGGATGCCCGGCTGCACCAGGGCCGGCTGGAAGCGTGGGGCGAGCCCGGGCAGGGTGCTTGTTTCCGGCTGACGCTGCCGCTGGTCCGCGGCCACAAGGTCACCACCAGCCCGCTGCCCATGAAACCGATCCCGCAGCCGACTCCGCCGCAGAACGGACAACCCGCCACACCCGAGCAGGCGAACGAGCAGCAGCGTCCGCGCGAGCCTGCCGAGTGGAGCGGGTAATGCGGCGGTTTCTGGTTCTGCTGATGGCGCTGCTGCTGGCCGGTTGTGCAAGCGTGCCCAGCTCGTCTGCGCCGCAGGCGATCGGCACTGTCGAGCGACCGGCGCCGTCGAACCTGCCCAAACCCACCCCGGGCATGGATCCCGACGTGCTGCTGCGGGAATTTCTCAAGGCCACCGCCGACCCGGCCAACCGACACCTGGCGGCGCGGCAGTTCCTGACCCAGTCGGCGTCCAATTCGTGGGACGACGCCGGCAGCGCGCTGTTGATCGACCACGTGGTGTTCGTGGAAACCCGTGGCGCCGAACGGGTTTCGGCCAACATGCGGGCCGACATCCTGGGCTCGTTGTCCGACGTCGGAGTGTTCGAGACCGCAGAAGGCCAGCTGCCCGATCCCGGCCCGATCGAGTTGGTGAAGACGTCGGGCGGGTGGCGCATCGACCGGCTGCCCAACGGGGTCTTCCTGGACTGGCAGCAATTCCAGTCGACCTACAAACGCAACACCCTGTACTTCGCCGACCCCACCGGCAAAACCGTGGTCCCCGACCCGCGCTACGTGGCGGTTTCCGACCATGACCAGCTGGGCACCGAACTGATCTCCAAGCTGCTGGCCGGCCCGCGCCCGGAGATGGCGCACACGGTGCGCAATCTGCTCGCCCCGCCGCTGCGGCTGCGCGGGCCGGTCACCCGGGCCGACGGCGGCAAGAGCGGCGTCGGAAAGGGGTACGGCGGCGCGCGGGTCGAGCTGGAGAAGCTGGCCACCACCGACCCGCACAGCAGGGCGCTGCTCGCCGCCCAGATCATCTGGACGCTGGCCCGCGCCGACATCCGGGGTCCGTATGTGATCAACGCCGACGGCGCGCCGCTCGATGACCGATTCGCCCAGGGCTGGAACACATCTGACGTCGCCGCCACCGACCCGGGGGTGGCCGACGGTGCCGGCGCCGGCCTGCACGCGCTGGTGGGTGGTTCGCTGGTGGCGTTGAACGGCCAGCGCGTGGACACCGTTCCCGGCGCGTTCGGCCACATGGGTGACCAGACCGGAGCCACGCTGTCGCGCAACGGGCGGCAGGTGGCGTCGGTGGTGACGCTGCGTCGCGGCGCCCCGGACATGGCGGCGTCGCTGTGGATCGGTGATCTCGGCGGCGAAGCGGTTCAGTCCGCCGACGGACACAACCTGTCCCGGCCGAGTTGGTCGCTGGACGATGCGGTCTGGGTGGTCGTGGACGCCAACAACGTGCTGCGCGCGATTCAGGAGCCCGCATCGGGTCAGCCCGCCCGGATTCCGGTGGATTCCACCGCGGTGTCGAGCCGGTTCCCGGGGCCGATCACCGACCTGCAGCTGTCCCGGGACGGCACCCGGGCCGCGATGGTGATTGGCGGACAGGTCATTCTGGCCGGCGTCGAACAGACCCAGGCCGGCCAGTTCGCCCTCACCTACCCGCGACGGCTGGGTTTCGGTCTGGGCACCTCGGTGGTCTCCTTGTACTGGCGGACCGGAGACGACATCGTCGTGACGCGCAACGACGCCACACACCCGGTGTCGTATGTGAACCTCGACGGGGTGAACTCCGACGCCCCCAGCCGCGGCCTGCAGATTCCGTTGTTCGCGATCGCGGCGAACCCGTCGACGGTGTACGTGGCCGGCCCGCAAGGAGTTCTGATGTATTCGGCATCGGCGGCCGAAACCCAACAGGGTTGGTCCGAGGTAGCCGGCTTGATGATTGGCGGCGCGGCGCCGGTTTTGCCGGGATAATCGCCATCGATGTCGCCTAAGGTTCCCTTCCTGCGCTGGGACGATCCGTTCCGCGCTCTGGATGCGTTGGCCTCGCTGTGGTCGTCGACCGGATTGCCGTCGGTCAGCGCGGGTGCTGCCCAGGCGGCGACGGTGCCCTACCGGACGCTGTTCGCCACGTTGCAGCAACTGCTCGTCGGCAAGGACGTCACGGTGCGCATCGGCGAGCACGACGTGCGACTGACCGTCACCGAGTTGGAGTCCGACCTGGATCCCCAGGGTCTGGCAGTCGGTCAGCTGGGGGAGGTCCGGGTGGCCGCCCGCGACATCAGTTGGGACGACGATGGTTCCGGGCAACGGTTGCAGAGCGCGGTCGCGGTGCTGCGCAACGTGCACATTCGGCCGGGCGTGCCGCCGCTGGTGGTGGCTGCCCCGGTGCAGTTGACCACCGAGCTGCCCAAAGAGATCTTCGACGGGGTGTTGGAGGAGGCCGCGCCGCATTTGCGCAGCGAGCTCGGTGAGGACGGGTCCGCGCGGTTGCGCTGGGCGCGTCGACCGGGTTGGGGCGGACTCGAAGTCGATGCCGACGTGACGGGCTCGACGCTGTGGCTGCGCCCGCGGGCGCTGATCACCCGGCAGCGGCGGTGGAAGTTGCCGGTGCGCACCCCGGCCTATCAGGTGGCGTTGCCGGAGTTGCCGCACGGTTTGATGATCACCGGCGTGGAGCTGGCCGAGGACTCGTTGCACGTTGCCGGCCTCCTCCCGGAGTGGCGCATGGAGCTGCCGATGCGGGCGCTGGAAGACCTGATCACCCGGCTCAGTCAGGGAGCGCTCAGCTTCAGCTGGCCGTCGCTGCTGTGGCGCTCGGACTGATATTCGGCGCGCAGGTAACCGGTTGGAAAAGCCGTGATCACGACCCGGCGGGGGCGAGGTATCGGTTGGGCATCCAAGAAATCACGGCTCTAGGCAAGGGATTCGGCGCACCTATACCGTTCCCCATTGTCGATTGATTGCGGGGGCAATGGGGAGAACGAAACGGAGTTTGCGTTGCCGATCAAGAATCGATTCTGCGTAGTGGTTGCCGCCGGCGCGGGGTTGTGCGGGGCCGCTCTGGCCTTCAGTCCGGGCGCGGAGGCGACTCCGTTCCCGACCGGCGGTGCGAACTGCATTGAGCATCAGTCCGGGATCGCGGCGGCACCCGTCGTGCTGCCTGGCCCGGTGGCCGGGGCGGTGCCACTGGCACCCGTCGTGCCGCCCGTGCCGGTCGTACCGCCGGTCGTGCCGCCGGTGGTGCCTCCGGTGGTGCCTCCGCCCGTTCCAGTGGTGCCGGCGGGTGCCGGCGCTGGAGTACCGGCCGACGGTGTGCCGACTGCGCCGCTGAACACCATGGCGGGCACCGGCAAGGGTGCGCCCAGCGTTGCCGGGCCGGCGCCCGCGCCGGTGGTGGTGCCGGGTCCGGCCACACCCGCGGCAGCGGAGGTGCCGCCGCCCGCGCCGATTCCGGCCTTCCTGGCTGGGATGACGGCGGCTCTGCCGTCCTGCGGGGCAGCGACCATGGCTCCGGCGCAATAGCGCCGGGCCGCTACGAGGGGGGTCGCACGGTTGGTTTGGCCGGATCGGCCTCCTTCTCCGCCGGGTCGGCTACCTTGTCGCTCCGGATCGTCGGGACACCTTCCTCGACAATCACCGGGTCGCCGATGTGAACCGTGTCGAAATACCACTCGGCGTCGGTTGGGGTCAGGCTGATGCAGCCGTGACTGACGTTGTCGACCCCCATCGAGGAGACCGCCCACGGCGCCGAATGCACGTACAGGCCGTGGTTGGTGATGCGCACCGCGTAGTCCACCTCCAGCCGGTAGCCGTCCGGGTCGTCGACCGGAATGCCCACGCTGCTCGAATCCATTGTCACCGAGCGGTCTTTGGCCAGCACGGTGTAGTTGCCGACGGGTGTGGCGAACTCCGGCCTGCCCATGCTTGCCGGCAACACCCCGGTCTCACCGAAGTGTGATCGGTGGTGCGGCGCCGGTAGCGCAGGCGATGATTCCGGGTCGGCCCCGTCGATGCTGACGGTGAAAGTGTGGTTGGCGATATTGGCGACGCCGACGACTTTGGGACCCGTCTTGAACTCGGTGCGCACGGCGCCCACCGAGAGCGCGATAGTGGTGTGCGCCGGCCAGTACCGGTCCGGAACCCATTGCACGACGTTGTCGTCTATCCATTCGAACCGGCCCGTCATCGCGGGCACCGACTTGACCGCGATGGCGCGCTCCACCGCCTGTCGATTGACGACGGGATTGTGGAAAGTCACCACAACGGGATGGGCGACGCCCACCGCCGCGCCGCGCAGGGGCGCAATCGATGCGATGTCGAAGTAGCCCCGCGACGCATTCGTCATCCGCACGCCGGTCGGCCCGGCGAGCACCGTCGCGGCGATACCGAGCACCACAAGAACAGACCGCATTGCCGCCCGCATCGTTCTTCAACACCTTTCGAATAGCCTGACGCCGTCGATCGTAGGGCCGCGACAACCTGCGAATATGCAAGCGACAGTGAGCGTTTCGGTCAGGGTTCGGTTACAGGTTGGTCACCTTCGACATCACCTTCGACGTGACCTTCGACAGGCGGTGTCACCCCCTGGCGGCACACTGGCACCGTGCTTGACCTGGTTCTTCCGCTGCAGTGCGGGGGTTGTGGTGCGCCCGCGACACGATGGTGCGCCTCCTGCCGGAAAGACCTCGCCGTGCGCGCCGACGAGCCACACGTGGTGAGCCCGCGGGTCGACCCGAGGGTGCCGGTGTTCGCGCTGGGGCGCTACGCCGGCCCTCGTCGCCACGCCCTGCTGGCGCTGAAGGAACGCGGCCGCAGGGACCTCGTCACGCCGCTGGCCACCCCGCTGGCCGCCGGCATCCACCGGCTACTGACCTGGGGAATGCTCGATACTCCGCTGACGGTGGTGCCGGCGCCGACGCGGCGGTTGTCAGCACGCCGACGCGGCGGCGATCCCGTCACCCGGCTGGCGCAGGCTGCGGTCGCCCGACACCCGGACATCAGCGTCGCTGCCGTGCTGCGCCTCAAGGCATTCGCGCGTGACTCGGTCGGCTTGGACATCTCGGCACGGGAACGCAACGTCGCGGGCCGGGTCCTGCTGCGCGGTCCGCGGCCGCTGACCGAGGTCCTGATCATCGACGACATCGTGACCACCGGCGCCACCGCGCGCGAATCGGTCCGCGTGCTCGAGGCCGCGGGGGTGCGGGTGGCGGCCGTACTGGCGATCGCAAGCGCATGAAGAAGATCCGCAATCCTCATGAGTTCGTGAAGAACTCGCAACAGGTGCGCGAATTGGGTGGCACGGCAAGGCGAACACGGGCTAACGTCGACATCAGACTCAACAACTCACGGTCGCGAAATTGCCAAGTTGAGCAGCACCCGGAGTGGGGGAGGTGAGTATTCGACTTCTTGCTCCGGCGGGCAGCCTGCAACGGCCATCTCTTCCGGCCGCTACACCCTCGTCGGCGCGTATCTGAATGCCGGGCACGCAGGGTGCGTGTGACGTGAAGAGAAGAAACGAGTTGTCACGAATGTCAAGGCTTACCGTGGATTCCGAAGAGGTTCTGGACCGCACGTCGGCTACCGACGGCCAGGAAGAACCCTTGGCCAACGCCGAAATCGTCTTCAAGGGCCGCAACGTCGAGATCCCCGACCACTACCGCATCTACGTTTCGCAAAAGCTCGCCCGCCTGGAGCGGTTTGACCGAACCATCTATCTGTTCGACGTCGAACTCGACCATGAACGCAACCGTCGCCAACGCAAATCCTGTCAACGTGTCGAAATCACCGCCCGCGGTCGCGGACCGGTGGTGCGCGGCGAGGCCTGCGCCGACAGCTTCTACGCCGCGCTGGAATCCGCTGTGGTCAAGCTGGAGAGCCGGCTGCGTCGCAGCAAAGACCGCCGCAAGGTGCACTACGGCGACAAGACGCCGGTGTCGCTGGCCGAAGCCACCGCCCTGGTGCCCACCGACAACGCGTTCAGCGAGACGCCCGCCGAGCCGCATGATCACTACGCCGACGTGGCGGACCACCAGCCGGGCCGGGTCGTCCGCGTCAAGGAACACCCCGCCAAGCCCATGGCGGTCGACGACGCGCTCTACGAGATGGAACTCGTCGGACACGACTTCTTCCTGTTCCTGGACAAGGAGACCGATCAAGCGTCCGTGGTCTACCGCCGGCACGGCTACGACTACGGCCTGATCCGACTGGCCTGATCCGACTGGCCTGATCCGACTGGCCTGATCCGCTTGGCCTGACGATCAGCGGCCTTCACCCGGTCGTCACCTAGGATGGGGGTCGCCCGAGACTCCTACCCGCGAGGGACATAGCTGTGCTGTCGAAGTTGCTGCGCCTTGGTGAAGGTCGCATGGTCAAGCGCCTCAAGAAGGTGGCCGACTATGTCAACACGTTGTCCGACGACGTCGAAAAACTCACTGACGCGGAGCTGAAGGCCAAGACCGCCGAGTTCAGAAAGCGCGTCGCGGACGGCGAGACGCTCGAAGACCTGCTGCCCGAGGCGTTCGCGGTGGCTCGCGAGGCCGCCTGGCGGGTGCTCGACCAGCGCCCGTTCGACGTCCAGGTGATGGGTGCGGCCGCCCTGCACCTGGGCAACGTCGCCGAGATGAAGACCGGTGAGGGCAAGACCCTGACCTGTGTGCTGCCGGCCTACCTCAACGCCCTGTCGGGCAAGGGCGTGCACGTCGTCACCGTCAACGACTACCTGGCCAAACGCGACAGCGAGTGGATGGGTCGGGTGCACCGCTTCCTCGGTCTTGAGGTCGGCGTCATCCTCGCCCAGATGACCCCCGACGAGCGGCGCGTGGCCTACAACGCCGACATCACCTACGGCACCAACAACGAGTTCGGGTTCGACTACCTGCGCGACAACATGGCGCACTCGCTGGACGATCTGGTGCAGCGCGGCCACAACTTCGCCGTCGTCGACGAGGTGGACTCCATCCTGATCGACGAGGCCCGCACCCCACTGATCATCTCGGGCCCGGCCGACGGCGCCTCCAACTGGTACACCGAGTTCGCCCGGTTGGCGCCGTTGATGGAGAAGGACACCCACTACGAGGTCGACCTGCGCAAACGCACCGTCGGCGTGCACGAGAAGGGTGTGGAGTTCGTCGAGGACCAGCTGGGCATCGACAACCTGTACGAGGCCGCCAACTCCCCGCTGGTCAGCTACCTCAACAACGCGCTGAAGGCCAAGGAGCTGTTCAACCGCGACAAGGACTACATCGTCCGCAACGGTGAGGTGCTGATCGTCGACGAGTTCACCGGCCGCGTGCTGATCGGCCGCCGCTACAACGAAGGCATGCACCAGGCGATCGAAGCCAAGGAGCACGTCGAGATCAAGGCGGAAAACCAGACCCTGGCCACCATCACGCTGCAGAACTACTTCCGCCTCTACGAGAAGCTGGCGGGCATGACCGGTACCGCCCAGACCGAGGCAGCCGAACTGCACGAGATCTACAAGCTGGGCGTGGTGCCGATACCCACCAACAAGCCGATGATCCGCGCGGACCAGTCCGATCTGATCTACAAGACCGAAGAGGCCAAGTACATCGCGGTGGTCGACGACGTGGTCGAGCGCTACGAGAAGGGCCAGCCGGTGCTGATCGGCACCACCAGCGTGGAGCGCTCGGAGTATCTGTCGCGCCAGTTCACCAAGCGCCGCGTCCCGCACAACGTCCTCAACGCCAAGTACCACGAACAAGAGGCCGGCATCATCGCTGAGGCGGGCCGTCGCGGCGGCATCACGGTGGCCACCAACATGGCCGGCCGTGGCACCGACATCGTGTTGGGCGGCAACGTCGACTTCCTCACCGACAAGCGGCTGCGCGAGCGCGGCCTGGACCCGGTGGAGACGCCGGACGAATACGAGCAGGCCTGGCACGAGGAGCTGCCGAAGGTCAAGGAGGAAGCGGGCGCGGAGGCCAAGGAGGTCATCGAGGCCGGGGGCCTGTACGTGCTGGGCACCGAACGGCACGAGTCGCGCCGTATCGACAACCAGCTGCGCGGCCGGTCTGGCCGGCAGGGCGACCCCGGCGAGTCGCGCTTCTATCTGTCGCTCGGCGACGAGTTGATGCGTCGTTTCAACGGGGCCGCGCTGGAAAGCCTGCTGACCCGGCTGAATCTGCCCGACGACGTGCCGATCGAAGCCAAGATGGTCACCCGGGCCATCAAGAGCGCCCAGACTCAGGTCGAGCAGCAGAACTTCGAGATGCGCAAGAACGTCCTGAAGTACGACGAGGTGATGAACCAGCAGCGCAAGGTCATCTACGCCGAACGTCGCCGCATCCTGGAGGGCGAGAACCTGCAGGAACAGGCCAAGGAAATGCTCACCGACGTCATCACCGCGTACGTCAACGGCGCGACGGCCGAGGGCTACGCCGAGGACTGGGATCTGGACTCGTTGTGGACGGCGCTCAAGACGCTGTACCCGGTGGGCATCTCGCATGAGTCGCTGATGAACCCCGACGTGGAGTCCGAGCGCGACGACCTGACCCGCGAGGAACTGCTGCAGGCGCTGCTCGAAGACGCCGACCGCGCCTATGCCGCAAGGGAAGCCGAGTTGGAGCAGATCGCCGGCGAGGGCGCGATGCGGCAACTCGAGCGCAACGTGCTGCTCAACGTCATCGACCGAAAGTGGCGCGAGCACCTCTACGAGATGGACTACCTCAAGGAGGGCATCGGGTTGCGCGCAATGGCCCAGCGTGACCCGCTGGTCGAGTATCAGCGCGAGGGCTACGACATGTTCACCGCCATGCTCGAAGGCATGAAGGAGGAGTCGGTCGGCTTCCTTTTCAACGTCAGCGTGGAAGCAGTCCCAGCCCCGCAGGTCGACCTCGCACCCATCGAGACACCGGAAGGTTTGGCGGAACTGGGTGCTCCGGCACGCGGCGCCGAAGATGCCCAGGATGCCCAGAACATCGAGGACGCCCAGAACATCGGGGGCGCCGAGGCGCCGCCGATGCGCGAGCCGGCGCTCAAGGAGCCGGTTAGCACGTTGCGCGCCAAGGGAATCGACAACGACGCCCCAGCGCTCACCTACAGCGGACCGTCCGAGGACGGGTCGGCGCAGGTGCAGCGCAACGGTGGTTCGGCGGGCAAGACGCCGGCCGGGGTGCCGGGCGGCGGCAGCCGACGCGAACGGCGCGAGGCCGCCCGTCGGCAGGGCCGCGGCGCCAAGCCGCCGAAATCGGTCAAGAAGCGGTAGCTACCTCCAGCCCGAGCTCGCTCCCCGCCGAGCGTGACGCTAGCTTCACGCTCGCGCTCGACTGTGAAGCTAACTTCACGCTCGGCGCAGATGGGAGACCGTCGCCGGCTGCCGATGTTGCTTCCGTTGGCGTCCCACCGAAATCAGCCGATGTGCAGGGCGACCACTAACCATCGATCGGGTAACCGCTCGACCCGGCACGCGATCGCGTGCACCCGGTCCCCGCGGCGGTAGGTGCCGCACACCTCCGCCGCGCGATCCCCGGCCGGTTGCACCCGCATCCGGCGCAGCACTGCGGCGCCCCTCGTTGAGGCGACCGTCCGGCTGACCGAGAGCACCGAGTCGACCAGATCCGACGCCAGCACGGAACGGAGCTGGGTGGCCGGACGGCGCCGGTCGATGACTTCCAGCACGCGCCGCAGCGCACCGTCGGCGAACATGGCTGCCTGGCGCATCCGCGGGGAAAGCGGCGCCGCAGCGGCGTCCGCCGGTCTGCTCGGCTGGCCGCCGCGCGGGGAACGTGGAGTAGGCACGGACGCTGATCGTCGGGGCACGGTGCGCGTCGGGGGTTCATAGTCGATCACCGGCGTGACGGTCAACGGATTCTCCACGGGAAGTCAGGGGGCGCGGCAGCGTGCTGAAGACTGTCAGACAATGGGGTGCTGCGGTATTCAGTCGTGCGCCTTGGTCCACAGGTACGGTGGGCGAGGGCAGAGCCGTTGACGAAATGAGAATGACTTGACGAGGAGGACAGGGCCGCAATGGTGACCCGGTTGTCCACTGCGGATGCGTCCTTCTACCGTCTGGAGAACACGGCCACCCCGATGTACGTCGGGTCGCTGGCGATCTTGCGGCGGCCGCGGTCTGGGTTGAGCTACGAGGCGCTGCTGGCCACCGTCGAAAAGCGGTTGCCACAAATTCCGCGATACCGACAGAAGGTGCGCGAGGTCAGCGTCGGCATGGCCCGGCCGGTGTGGATCGACGATCGCGACTTCGACATCACCTATCACGTGCGGCGCTCGGCGCTGCCGTCGCCCGGTAGTGACGAGCAACTGCATGAGCTGATCGCCCGGCTGGCCGCGCGACCCCTGGACAAGTCGCGGCCGCTGTGGGAGATGTACCTCGTCGAAGGCCTGGCCAAGAACCGCATTGCCCTCTACACCAAGTCCCATCAGGCGTTGATCAACGGGATGAGTGCGCTGGAGATCAACCACGTGATCGCTGACCGGACCCGCAAGCCACCGCCCTTCCCCGAAGACATCTGGGTACCGGAACGCGATCCCGGCAACACCCGGCTGGTGTTGGGTGCCATCGGTGACTGGATCGTGGGGCCGGGCGCGCAGCTGCAGGCCGTCGGCTCCGCGGTGGCGGGGTTGGCGACCAACTCTGCGCAACTCGTCGAGGCGGGCCGCCGGATCTTCGACGTCGCGCGCGCGGTGGCGCGCGGCACCGCGCCGAGCAGTCCGCTCAACGCCCCGGTCTCGCGCAATCGGCGCTTTACCGTCGCGCGGGGCAAGCTCGACGACTATCGCGCAGTTCGGGCGCGGTACAACTGCGACGTCAACGACGTGGTGCTTGCGGTGATCACGGGTGCGCTCAGCAACTGGTTGATGTCGCGTGGTGAAGCCGTGGCTTCCAGCGCGACGGTGCGGGCCATGGCACCGCTGTCTGTGTACGCCGACGATCAGCTCGACTCGACCGGCCCGGGCCAGGCGATCAGCGAGGTGACGCCGTTCCTGGTCGACCTGCCGGTGGGGGAGGGCAACGCCGTGGTGCGGTTGTCGCAGATCGCCCACGCCACCGAGTCGAATCCCGGTGCCGCCAGCCTGGTCGACGCCAGGACCATCGTCACGCTTTCGGGATTTGCGCCGCCGACGCTGCACGCGATGGGGATCCGGGTGGCCACCAGCTTTCCCACCCTGTCCAGGCAACCGTTCAATCTGCTGATCACCAACGCGCCCGGCGCCCAATCACAGATGTACATCGCCGGCACCAAGATGCTGGAAACGTATGCCGTACCGCCGTTGCTGCACAACCAGGCACTGGCCATCAGCGTCACGTCCTACAACGGGATGCTGTATTTCGGGATCAATGCCGACCGTGACGCGATGAGCGACGTCGACGTGTTGCCCGGTTTGCTGAGCCAGTCGTTGGAAGACCTGCTGGAGGCGTCGAGATAGTCGTGGGTGAGAAAAAGGCCGCAGGCAGCAAGAAGATCTCGAACGACCTCTATGAGGCCGAATTGTTCCGGCTGCAAACGGAATTGGTGAAACTGCAGGAGTGGGTCCGCGATACCGGCGCCCGGGTGGTGGTGGTCTTCGAGGGCCGGGACGCGGCCGGTAAGGGCGGCGCGATCAAACGCATCACCGAATACCTCAGTCCGCGGGTCGCGCACGTGGCCGCGCTGCCGGTCCCGACCGATCGGGAACGCGGTCAGTGGTACTACCAGCGTTATATCGCGCACCTGCCGGCCAGGGGCGAGATCGTGCTGTTCGACCGGTCGTGGTACAACCGCGCCGGCATCGAAAAGGTGATGGGATTCTGCACGCCGCAGGAGTATGTGCTGTTTCTGCGCCAGACGCCGATCTTCGAGCAGATGCTGCTCGACGACGGAATCCTGTTGCGTAAGTACTGGTTTTCGGTCTCCGAGGCCGAGCAGTTGCGCCGGTTCAAGGCCAGGCTGCACGACCCGGTCCGGCAGTGGAAACTCAGTCCGATGGATCTGGAATCGGTGTACCGCTGGGAGGATTACTCGCGCGCCAAAGACGAGATGATGGTGCACACCGACACCCCGGCCAGCCCCTGGTACGTGGTGGAATCCGACATCAAGAAGCACGCGCGGCTGAACATGATCGCCCACCTGCTCTCGACCATCGACTATGCAGAAGTGCAGAAACCCGAAGTCAAACTGCCCGATCGCCCCGTGGTGAGCGGTAGTTACCAGCGGCCGCCGCGCGAGTTGTCCAAGTACGTCGAGGACTACGTCGCCACCCTGATCAAGTCATGATTCAGGTCTACATTCCAGCGACCCTGGCGATGCTCCAGCAACTCGTCGCCGACGGTTCGCTGCGCCCGGTCAACGGCACCGCGTTCGCGGTGACGCCCAAACTGCGGGAGTCCTACGCCGAGGGCGACGACGAGGAACTCGCCGACGTGGCGTTGCGGGAGGCGGCACTGGCGTCGTTGCGGTTGCTTGCCGGTGACGACGCCCAGACGCTGCCGCCGCGGCGCGCGGTGCTGGCAGCCGAAGTCGCCGAAGCGGAGGGAATGAGCTACCGCCCTGACCTGGATGACGCCGTGGTCCGGCTGGGAGGTTCGGTTGCCATGGACCGGGTGGTCGCCGCGTATGTGGACACTGCTGCCGCCGAGCCGGCGGTAACAGCCGCGATCGAGGCGATCGATGCCGCCGATCTGGGCGACGAGGACGCGGATCTGGTCGTCGGCGACGCCCAGGACCATGACCTGGCCTGGTATGCCGCGCAAGAGCTTCCGTTTCTGCTGGAGCTGCTGTAAGCGGCGTCACGCTAGCCCTGTAACCGTAACTTACGGTACCGTAGCCTTATTCATGGGCACTAAGAATTCGGCACTCACCGCCAAGCTGGCCGACACCGCGCAACCGACCGTCGTCGGGGCGGACCGGCATCCCGGCTGGCACGCCCTGCGCAAACTGGCCGCACGCATCACCACGCCGCTGCTGCCCGACGACTACCTGCAGCTGGCCAACCCGCTGTGGTCCGCGCGCGAGCTGCGGGGTCGCATTCTGGAGGTACGCCGCGAGACCGAAGACTCGGCGACGCTGGTCATCAAGCCGGGCTGGGGGTTCGGCTTCGACTATCAACCGGGGCAATACATCGGAATCGGCTTGCTGGTCGACGGTCGCTGGCGCTGGCGGTCGTATTCGCTGACTTCGAGCCCCGCTTCGGTCAAGTCGGTCTCCGCGCGCACCGTGACAATCACGGTCAAGGCGATGCCTGAGGGCTTTTTGTCCACCCACCTGGTGGCCGGTGTGGAGCCGGGAACCATCGTGCGGCTGGCTGCGCCTCAGGGAAACTTCGTGCTGCCCGACCCTGCGCCGTCGTCAATCCTGTTCCTGACCGCCGGATCCGGGATCACGCCGGTGATGTCGATGTTGCGAACCCTGGCGCGCCGCAACCAGATCACCGACATCGCGCACCTGCACTCGGCGCCCACCGAATCCGACGTGCTGTTCGGTGCCGAGTTGGCCGCGCTGGCCGCCGACCATTCCGGCTACCGTCTCGCGGTGCGCGCAACGCGCACGCAGGGCCGGCTCGACCTGTCCGAGCTCGATCGCGAAGTGCCGGACTGGCGAGAGCGCCAAGTTTGGGCGTGCGGACCGGAGGGCATGCTCAACGAGGCCGAGAAAGTGTGGTCGGCCGAGGGCATTGCGGAACGGTTGCACCTGGAGCGGTTCGCGGTAACCAGGGCGGCTCCCGCAGGAGCGGGGGGCACCGTCACCTTCGCGCGCAGCGGCAAGAGCGTGATCGCCGACGCCGCCACCTCGGTGATGGACGCGGGCGAGAGTGCAGGGGTCCAGATGCCGTTCGGTTGCCGCATGGGTATCTGCCAATCGTGCGTAGTCGAACTTGTCGACGGGCACGTCCGTGACCTGCGGACCGGCCGGGAACACGATCCCGGAACCCGAGTGCAGACCTGCGTGTCCGCCGCGTCCGGCGACTGCGTCGTCGACATATAGGGTTACCCACAGGTAACCTACGGGTACGTAGGTTACGATAACGTAGGTCTAACGAGTCCGGAGACCGGACGACGTAGGGAGAGCATTCATGGCGATCACAGACGTCGACGTATTCGCCCACTTGGCAGAGGCCGACATCGAGAGTTTGGCCCACGAACTCGATTCCATCCGTAGCGATATCGAGGATTCCCGCGGCGAACGGGACGCCCGCTACATCCGCCGCACCATCGCCGCCCAGCGCGCACTCGAGGTGGCCGGGCGGGTCATTCTTGCCGCCAGTTCCCGCCGCTCGGCTTGGTGGGCGGGCACCGCGACCCTGGGCGTGGCCAAGATCGTCGAGAACATGGAGATCGGCCACAACGTGATGCACGGCCAGTGGGACTGGATGAACGACCCGGAAATCCACTCCTCCACGTGGGAATGGGACATGAGCGGGTCGTCCAAGCATTGGCGCTACACCCACAACTTCGTGCACCACAAGTACACCAACATCCTGGGCATGGACGACGACGTCGGTTACGGCCTGCTGCGCGTCACCCGCGACCAGCGCTGGAAGCGCTTCAATGTGCTGAACCTGGTGTACAACACGCTGCTCTCGTTGCTCTTCGAGTGGGGCGTCGGCCTGCAGCACGTCGAGATCGGCAAAATCGCCAAGAAGCGGATGGACAACGAGGAAGCCCGCGAGCGCATCGACGAGTTTCTCGCCAAAGCGGGCCGCCAGGTGGTCAAGGACTACGTGGCATTCCCGGCACTCACCTCGCTGTCGCCAGGTGCGACCTACCGGTCCACTCTGACGGCCAATGCCACGGCCAACGTGCTCCGCAACATATGGGCCAACGCGGTGATCTTCTGCGGCCATTTCCCCGACGGCGCAGAGAAATTCACCAAGACCGACATGGTCGGTGAGACCAAGGGCCAGTGGTATCTGCGACAGATGCTGGGCAGCGCCAACTTCGAGGCCGGCCCGGTGCTGCGATTCATGAGCGGCAACCTGTGCCACCAGATCGAGCACCACCTGTATCCAGACCTGCCCAGCAACCGGCTGCACGAGATTTCGGTGCGGGTGCGCGCCGTCTGCGACAAATACGACTTGCCTTACACCACAGGCTCTTTCCTGATGCAGTACGGCCGGACTTGGCGCACGCTGGCCAAGCTGTCCTTGCCCGACGGGTACTTGCGCGACGACGCCGACAATGCGCCCGAAACCCGTAGCGAGCGAATGTTCGCTGAGCTGGAACCGGGATTCGCGGGCACCGACCCCACCACGGGGCGGCGCCGCGGTCTGAAAACGGCCATCGCGACGGTGCGAGGCTGGCGGCGCAGCAAGCAGACCAAGCAGGCTAAGCAGACCAAGCAGGCCAAGCAGGCCAAGCGGGACGGCGACGGACTAGCGGCCTAGGGCAGCACACCTAGTCGGCTTCAGCCCGTGAGAACGGGACGCAAGTCATCGAGTCGGTCGAACAGGTGCCAGAGGTAGTTCGACGAACCCCGCTCCCGATGTGGATGCAAGTCCGTGAGTTGCGAGTTATTCGCCATACTGGAACACGTGCAGGTTTTCGCCGGGCAGCAGGTGTCCCACTGGGACTTCCCGCGGACCACGGCCAGCGTCGCGCTGATGACTGAATTCGGCTGCAGCAAAGGGCTTTCCGCGCCGGACATGCTGGAAGGATCCGGCCTGTCCGCGGCAGACCTGCGCGACCACAACCGGATGATCGTGGGGCGCCAGGAACTGGCCGTCGCGACCAATCTGGTGGACCTGTTGGGTGATGCGGCCAACCTGGGGATCCGGGTGGGCCGTACGTATCACGTCGGATCCTTCGGCATCTTCGGGTTCGCCTGCCTGACCAGTTCGACGCTGGGCGACGCGGTGCGGTTCGCTGCCCGGTTCTACGAGCTCAGCTACGGTTTCTGTCTGCCCAGTGTGGCCCTGGACGGCCCTGACGCGACGTTGCACTTGGACCTGCCCGATCTCACCGGTCCGGTGGCGGATTTCCTGGTGCGGCGTGACATGGCCGCGATCGCGCAGGTCATGGCCGAACTGGTGGGTAGTCCTGTCCCGTTCACCCGCATCGAATTCGCCAGCCCCCCACCATCATCGGGCGATGCCGCGGCCCGCGAGATGTTCGGTGTGACACCGCGCTACGACGCGCCCGCCAACGTCGCCGCCTTGCCCGCCGCCCTGCTGGAGAACCGGCTACCTCAGGCCAGCGAGATGAGCGTGGCGATCTGCGAGCAGCAATGCCAGGCGCTGCTGGAACGCCGACGCCAGCGCACCGGTGTCGCACGCCGCGTCCGGGATCGGCTGGCATCGGTCGACGGCAAACCCCACACCATCACCAGCGTCGCCCGCCAATTGGCGATGAGCGAACGGACGCTGCGACGACGGCTGACCGAGGAGAACACGACGTTCCGTGACCTGCTCGAAGAAGTGCACCGGGTGCTCGCCGAAGAGTTGTTGGCCACCGGGGCCCTGTCGGTGGAGGACGTCGCGCTGCGGTTGGGTTATGCAGAGGCGACAAGTTTCATCGCCGCCTTCAAACGGTGGACCGGCACTACCCCTGCCCGCTATCAGCGCTCGGTGGCGCCGCGCGAACGCATTGTGGCCGTCTGAGCACCAGAGTGGCCGCAATTATGGATTTGCCGTCCGCAATCGGCTGACAGCAGGCGCCCGCGGCTGACCACTATGGAGATATGACAGCGACTCTTCGTCCTCGCGTGCTGGTGATCGGCGCCGGATTCGGGGGCCTCGCGGCCGCCTACGAGCTATCCCGGGACGGTCTCGCCGAGGTGACTGTGCTGGAAAAGGCGAACGACATCGGCGGCGTGTGGCGGGCCAACACCTATCCTGGGGCGGCATGCGACGTCCCGTCGAACCTGTACTCCTACTCCTTTGCCCGCAAGACCGACTGGGGCCGCCGGTACGCCGAGCAACCCGACATCCTGGGCTATATCCACGACACCGCCGACCGGTTCGGCTTGCGCGATCTGGTGCGAACCGGAGTGGAGGTCACCTCGGCCGAATATGACGACGCCACCGCGACATGGCGGGTGGCGACTTCCGGCGGGGAAGTCTATGAGGCCGACGTGCTCGTGCCGGCGGTCGGGCAGCTGTCGCGCCCCGCGCTGCCGAACATCCCCGGCCTCGACACCTTCGCCGGTCCCTCCTTCCATTCGGCCGAGTGGCGCCACGACGTCGACCTGGCCGGCAAGCGCGTCGCGGTGCTGGGCACCGGCGCATCGGCGATCCAGTTCGTGCCGCGAATCCGCCAAACCGCCCAGCACGTCACCGTGTTCCAGCGCTCCGCGCCCTACGTCGTGCCCAAGTTGGACCGTGCCTACACCGAGAAGCACCACGTCGCATTCCAGAAGGTGCCCGGGTTCGCCGCCGCCATGCGCGGCGCGATCTGGGAGACGACCGAACTGCTGGGCTTTGCCCTGACCAGAGCCAAGCCACTGGCGCGGGTGCTGCACGGTCTCGCGTTGCGAAACCTCAAGCGCCACATCAAGGATCCGGTGCTGCGGGCCAAGCTCACCCCCGACTATCCCATCGGCTGCAAGCGCGTGCTGTTCAGCAGCGAGTGGTACCCCGCGCTGGCCCAGGACAACGTCGCGGTCGAGACGGACGCCATCACCGAGGTGACCCCGAGGGGCGTGCGTACCGTCGACGGTCAGGGGCACGAAGTCTTGCACGAAGTGGACGTGATCATCTACGGCACCGGCTTCAAAGCCACCGAGTTCCTCGCGCCGATCACCATCACCGGCCGCGAGGGGCGCAACATGCACACCGAGTGGGCCGGGGGTGCGCGTGCCCACCTTGGCATGGCAGTGCCGGGCTTCCCGAACATGTTCCTGATCTACGGCCCGAACACCAACCTCGGCAGCAGCTCGATCATCTTGATGATGGAGCAGCAGGCCCGCTACATCCGGCAGATCACCGAGGCACTGGTCCGCGGGGGCGTAACCCGCGCATTCGAGGTGCGCCGCGACGTCGAGGAAGCTTACGACGCTGCGGTGCAGTCCCGCCTGGACAGCGGGGTATGGACCACCTGCGAGTCGTGGTACCGCACTGCGTCGGGCCGGGTCACCACGAACTGGCCCGGGCTGGTGCACGAATACCAGCATCGGACCCGCACCGCGGCACTCGATGACTTCCACGAAGTCCGGCCCGCCAAGGAAGCCCAGGAGGTTGGTGCGTGAGCGCTTTCGACTATGACGTGCTCGTCATCGGATCCGGCTTCGGCGGCAGCGTTACCGCACTTCGCCTGAGCGAGAAGGGTTATCGGGTCGGCGTGCTGGAGGCTGGCCGGCGGTTCCGCGATCAGGACTTCGCCAAGAACAGCTGGCACGTCCGCGATTACCTGTTCAGGCCGTCGGTCGGGTGCTACGGCATCCAGCGCATCGATGTGCTCTCCGACGCCGTGGTGCTCAGCGGCGCCGGGGTGGGCGGCGGCTCACTGGTCTACGCGAACACGTTGTACGAACCCGACGACCCGTTCTACGCCGATCCGCGCTGGAGCGGCATCACCGACTGGAAAGAGGAGCTGGCGCCCTGGTACGACCAGGCCACCCGGATGCTCGGCGTCGCCACCTACCCACGTACCACGCCGTCGGACAAGGTGATGCTGCAGATCGCCACCGACCTCGGTGTCGCGGATTCCTTTCACGCCACCCGCGTCGGCGTGTGCTTCAGCGATGTCGAAGGCAACCAGGCCGCACCCGGCGCGCCGGTCGGTGACCCCTACTTCGGCGGGGCGGGCCCGGACCGCAACGCCTGCCGGCACTGCGGCGAATGCATGACGGGTTGCCGGCACAACGCCAAGAACACATTGGTCAAAAACTATCTGTACCTAGCCGAAAAGCTAGGCGCACAGGTCCATCCGCTGACCACGGTGGTCGACGTCCGCCCGCGTCCCGGGGGCGGTTACGACGTCATCACTCGCCGTACCGGGGGTAAGCTGCGTCGGCGTCGCCGCACTTTCACCGCGGAGCACGTCGTGTTCTCGGCTGCGGCGCTGGGCACCCAGCGCCTCCTGCACCGGCTGCGCGACGGGGGCAGCCTGCCGCACGTGTCACGCAAGCTCGGGGAATTGTCCCGGACCAACTCCGAGGCCATCCTCGCCGTGCGAGCCCGCCGCGACGACGTCGACTATTCCGAGGGCGTGGCAATCACGTCCTCGATCCACCCGGACAGCCATACCCACGTGGAGCCCTGTCGCTATGGTCATGACTCCAATCTGATGGGGCTGATGGGCACCGTCCTGGTTGACGGGCTCGACGGTGGCAGACGGTGGCGGACCGGCCTGAAAGAGCTGGTTCGGCAGCGCCGCGACCTGCGCCGGCTGCTCTACCCGAAGCGCTGGTCGGAACAGACCATCCCACTGCTGGTGATGCAGACCCACGACAACTCCCTGACCACTTACACCCGGCGCTGGTTGTTCGGGCGCCGGATGGTGACCCGTCAGGGCGTGGGCGACCCGAACCCGACCTGGATCCCGGTCGGCCACGAGGTAGCCCGGCGCGCCGCCGAGCACCTCGACGGGATCGCCGGCGGCGCCTGGGCGGACCTGGCGGATATCCCGATGACGGGACATTTCATCGGCGGCTGCGTGATCGGCGAAACCCCGGTCGACGGCGTGGTGGACCCCTACCACCGGATGCACGGGCATCCGGGATTGCACGTGATCGACGGCTCCACGATCACAGCGAATCTGGGCGTGAACCCTTCCTTGACCATCACCGCGCTGGCCGAGCGGGCGACCTCGCTGTGGCCGAACAAGGGCGAGCCGGACCCGCGCCCGCCGCTGGGTTCGTCCTATGCCCGCATCTCCCCGGTGGCCCCGAACAATCCGGCGGTCCCGGCAAGTGCACCGGGGGCATTGCGTGCCCACCGGGACTACGCTTCATAACGTGCTCGCAGCTTTCGGTTTCGAATCCCTGGGCGTGGTGGTCGGAGACATGTACTTCGTCGATCCGTCCCCGATGACCGGTCAGGAAACTCCGGAACGCGGAGTTCGGCTGGAACTTCGCCTGGTCGACCGGGACGAGCCACAGGGGTCGATCTACGCCGGCATCCCGATCGCGTTCACCCGCCCGGTCTGGCGGGTCGATCTGTTCGGTTCCACCGAAAGCCCGCCCGGGACGCTGGATCGGGCCCATCACCATCCGCGGTTCGACGGTTGGGAACCGGGACGGCGGCACTTCGTCCCGGAACTTTCCGCGGACCCGGTGTCCTGGCTGGCCGAGCAGCTGGCCAGCCCGGCCGCAGTGCTGGAGCGCGCCGGCGTCGATTCGGACCAGGTCAGCGACGCCGACCTCAAAGGTCTTGCGGCTGCAGCACCGGAGATCGTCGCATCGGTGAAGCGGATGCTCGACGGTGTGCGGGACGGTGAACTGGCCCCGGCGCCGGCCGAGCCGGTCGCCGCCGCCCGCACCGGCTGGCTCTGACTTCTCAACGCATGCGGCCCGTCATCATTGAATGCGCCATCAACGGCGTCACATCGAAGGCGACCAACCCCCATGTGCCGGTGGAACCATCGGAGATCACCGCCGACGCCCTCGCCTGTATGGCGGCAGGTGCGGCGATAATCCACAACCACATCGACCTCTACGGCGTTAGCGTGGAGCAAGCGGCCGAGCGTTACCTCCAAGCGTGGCGCCCCGTGCTCGCCGCCCGGCCGGACGCTTTGCTGTACCCGACGGTCCACTTCGGTGACAACTTTTCGATTTCCTACGAACACCTCATCCCGCTAGCCGCAGCCGGATTGCGCGTCGGGCTGGCCGACCCCGGATCGGTCAACCTCGGTGGCACTGATGCCGACGGCATACCCACGGGAAATCTGGTCTACAGCAACTCATTTCAAACGATCAGCCGGGCCTTCGGCATTTGCCACCAAGCGAAACTGGGTCCCAGCCTCGCCATCTATGAACCTGGATTCCTACGGACCACGCTCGCGTGGTGGCGAGCGGGCCGGTTGCCCAGCGGAGCGATGATCAAGCTCTACTTCTCCACCGAACATGGCTACCTGGGTGCGCCATTCGGGCTACCTCCGACCGAGCGCGCGCTTGACGCGTACCTGGAATTGCTTGACGGGTCTGACATTCCGTGGGCCGTCTCCGTTGTCGGCGGCGACTTGTGCGCCAACCCGATGGCCAAACTCGCACTCGAACGTGGCGGGCACCTGCACTTGGGGCTCGAGTTCTATCGCGGCGTCCGCACTCCGACCAATGTCGAGTTGGTGACCGAGGCCGCGAATCTTTGTCAACAGCTTGGTTACGCCGTTGCGACGCCGGATGAGGCCGCGCAAATTCTCGGACTGCCGCCAGCATCGAACCCGGGTGCCCCGGCGTGAAGGTGCAGGCACGAGCGGATGATGCCAGAAGGTACTTGGCGGCGACTCACAACGAAGCGTTGTGTGTGACCTTGGCGCACAGTGCAGCTAGCTTTACCTCGAGTTGGGCTGCGGCGGAGAGCAATTCGGTGTTTTCTTCGACTACCATCAGCGATGACGGCTTGACGTAGGTCAGGCTGCTGCCGGTGGGCTCGTCGATGATCAGCAGTTCCACTGGAGCGAACAGGCCCGCGGTCACATCGTGGCGCAGCATGGTGATCGCAATCAGCGGGTTACCGAGGATGACGCGCAACGCCTTTCGGTCGATGCCGGCTTTCGTGATCCATGCACCGTGGTCGAAGAGGCCGAACAGCATGAATCCGCTTGGCCCTGCAAAGGTCTGAACCTGTTGCTCATAGGACTCCCAGCTCGCGAACGCCTTCGGGAAATCGTCGATCGGAACGGGCTTGTCGCCGATGTCGGCGAGCAGCGCGGCGACCAATTCGTCGTAGCTCCTGGTGCTTTGGTAGCGCACCCGCACCCCGTCAAAGCGGGTTTCAGACACCGACATGGTTGTCCACCTCGACTTGTTCGATGTGCTCGTGCACGTGCGGGCGTGGCGTGCGATCCACCATCAAGCTCAGCAGGTCTGGCCTGCCATAGTGCCCGGCGGCGTCCATCAGGGCCTTGCGGATGTCGATCAACGACAGGTCGAGATCAGCGATGACCTGGCCCTCGCCGGAGCGCAGCGGCTCTGTGAGGTATTCGCCCTGCGGCGAGATGATCGCCGTGAAATTGCCACCGGAGATCGGCCCAATCGGGGCGGCGGTGTCGGCCATGATCTGAGCCTGCTGATCGGCATCGAGCCAACCGGTCGCGTTGACCACGAACGCGCCCGACTCGAGAGCGTGGTTGCGCACGCTGATCTCGGTCTGCTGTGCGAACAGGTCGCCACCGAAGGAACCCGGCCACATGGCCGAGTGGATCTGCTCTCCGTCGCCGATCAGTGCGTACCGCGCGAGCGGGTTGAAATGCTCAAAGCACGCCAACTGTCCGATGCGACCGACCGCGCTGTCGACTGCCCGTAATCCGCTACCGTCGCCCTGTCCCCAGATCGCCTTTTCGTGATAGGTCGGGCTGATCTTGCGGCGGCGCTGAAGCAAGGTTCCGTCGGCGTCGAACAACAGCTGGGTGTTGTACAGCGAACCGCGGTCGCGTTCGGTGACTCCGATGGAGACCACCATGTCAGCGGCCCGCGCTGCCGCACCGATCGCGTCGACTTCCGGCGACGGGATGGTGACCGCCTGCTCCATCAGCCGCAGGTGCTCCGGACGCATTTCGAACGGCCGCATGACGAAAGAGAAGTACGGGTAGTAGGGGACTACCGTTTCGGGGAAGGTCGCGAACTGGACGCCCCGCGCGCCCAGCTCTGCGATCTTGGCGATCACCTTTTCCACGGTGCCTGCTCGGCTGTACAACACGGGGCTTATTTGCACTGCGGCAGCGCGGATTACAGTCATCGCCTGTTCCTTCCTAGGTGAGACGTTCGATGATGGTGGCGTTGGCCATGCCGCCGCCCTCGCACATCGTCTGCAGTCCGTACCGGCCGCCGCGTTGCTCGAGCGCGTTGACCAGGGTGGTCATGATGCGGGCGCCGCTGGCACCCAAAGGGTGGCCGATCGCAATGGCCCCGCCGTGGACGTTGGTCTTGGCCAAATCCGCCCCGGTGTCGTGCGCCCATGCCAGTACCACCGGAGCGAACGCCTCGTTGACTTCGAACAGGTCGATGTCGGCGAGCGTCAAACCCGCGCGCCGCAACACCTTTTCGGTGGCCGGGATAACTCCGGTCAGCATGTAGAGCGGGTCGGAGCCGACCGCGGTCGCGGTGTGGATGCGCGCCAGCGGGCGCAGGCCGTGCTGCTGGGCGAACTCGCCGCTGGTGATCAGCACCGCGGCACTGCCGTCAGACAGCGGGGACGAGTTGCCCGGCGTGATCTCCCAGTTGATCTGCGGGAACCGCGCGGCCATGGCTTCGCTGTAGAACGCCGGTTTGAGCCCGGCCAGGGTGTCGACTGTGGTTCCCGGCCGGATGATCTCGTCGGTGGACAGGCCGGCGACCGGGATGAGCTCGTTGTCGAACAGCCCCTCCTTGGTTGCCCGGGCGGCCTTTTCGTGGCTGGCCGCGGAGAATTCGTCCAGCTGGGCGCGGGAGAAGCCCCACTTGGCGGCGATCAGTTCGGCGCTGATGCCCTGTGGCACCAGGCCGTCCGGATAGCGGCCGGCCATGTCCACACCGAACGGGTTGCTGCCCGGCAACACCGATGTGCCCATCGGGACCCGGCTCATCGATTCCACGCCACCGGCGATCACCACGTCGTAGGCGCCGGCGATGACGCCCTGGGCGGCGAAGCTGATGGCCTGCTGGCTGCTGCCGCACTGCCGGTCGACGGTGGTGCCGGGCACCGACTCGGGAAAGCCCGCCCCCAGCAACGCATTTCGGGCGATGTTGACCGCCTGGTCGCCCACCTGGGTGACGGCGCCGGCAATGACGTCGTCGATCAACACCGGGTCGATTCCGGTGCGCGCCACTACCTCGCGCAGGCTGTGGGCCAACAGGTCGGCGGGCAGCACGTCATGCAACGCACCATTCGCTTTGCCTTTGCCGACGGGGGTGCGGACAGCGCTGACGATAACTGCGTCGCGGGACATGACTCCTCCTTGAGCTGGGTATATATCTCTATACTCAGCTATAACACCTAGGTATAGTGAAAGCAACCCAGATCGAGGAGTGATTTGCATGACAATGCTGCAGGGGCGGTTGGCCGACCGCGATTCCTGGTCGGCGGTCGGCGAGTGCGCCATCGAGAAGACCATGACCGTGGTGGGCACCAAGTCGGCAATGCTGATCATGCGCGAGGCGTACTACGGCACCACCAGGTTCGACGACTTCGCCCGTCGCGTCGGGATAACCAAAGCCGCCGCCGCGGCGCGACTGGCCGAACTCGTCGACCTGGGTTTGCTGGCGCGCCGGCCCTATCGCGAGCCCGGCCAGCGTAGCCGCGACGAATATGTCCTGACCGAGGCCGGCGTGGAGTTCATGCCGGTGGTCTGGTCGATGTTCCAGTGGGGGCAGCGCCACCTGCCCGGCCGGCATCGGCTGCGGTTGACCCATCTGGGCTGCGGGGCCGACGCCGAGGTCGAAATACGTTGCACCGAAGGACATCTGGTGGCACCCGAGGAACTCGGCATGCGGTTGGTCAGGGCCTGATTTTGCGCGCGAGCGTCCGCTAAATGCCAGCCGCACCGGCGTGTCGGTGTGCGTACACGCGCGCTCGCGCCGGAACGGTCACGCCTCCCGCAGCAGCGCCAGCAGTCGCCGCGCCGCGCTGACGCGACGTACCGCTGTGCCGGTCAGCGCGTCCAGCGCACACTCCGGATCAGCAGGAGGTCCCATGTGCCCGCAGCCGCGCGGGCAGTTCTCGGTGGCCGCTCCCAGATCAGAGAACGCCATCAGCACGTCGTCGGGCTGAATGTGGGCCAGTCCGAACGAGCGGATGCCCGGGGTGTCGATCACCCAGCCGCCGTTCGCCAGCGGCAACGCCACCGACTGGGTCGACGTGTGCCGGCCCCTGCCGATGTCGGTGACCACGCCCACCGCCCGATCCGCGTCTGGCACCAGGCGATTCACCAGTGTCGACTTGCCCACCCCGGAATGTCCGAGCAGCACGGTGATCTTGCCGGGTAGCAACTCAGCCACCGCAAGCAATGGGTCGTCGACGCCCGCGGCGACGACCGTGAGGTCCAGGTCGACGAACTGGTCCGCGAACGGTCCGGGCGGGGCCAGGTCAGTCTTGGTCAGGCACAGAATCGGCCGCAGCCCACCGGCGTACGCGGCGATCAGCGCCCGGTCGACCAGACCGGTGCGGGGCGGGGGATCAGCGAGTGCCACCACCATCAGCAGTTGATCGGCGTTGGCCACCACCACCCGCTCGGTCGGGTCGGTGTCGTCGGCGGTGCGCCGCAACAACGTTCGCCGCGGCCCCCGTCGCACGATGCGGGCCAGCGTGTCGGTGCGGCCGGACAGATCGCCGACGATGTCGACGTCGTCGCCGACGACGATGGGGGTCCGGCCGAGTTCACGTGCGCGCATCGCGGTGACACGGCGGTCGGGGCGACCGCCCAGTGCGCATCCCCAACGGCCGCGGTCGACGCTGACCACCATGGCGGCTTCGGCGTCGGCGTGCTGCGGACGGGTCTTGGTCCGGGGCCGCGTCCGTTTCCCGGCGCGGATCTTGACGTCGGACTCGTCGTAGTCGCCAGTCCTCAAGCGCTGGACCCGACCATCTGGGCCCACAGGGTGGGGAACTCCGGCAGCGTCTTGGTGGTGGCCGCGATGTCGTCGACCTCCACTCCGGGGACGCGCAGGCCGACGATAGCGCCGGCCATCGCCATCCGGTGATCGGCGTAGGCGCGCCAAAGCCCCGGCCGCAGCGGGGTCGCGGTGATCACCAGACTATCGTCGGTCTCTCGGCAGTCACCACCGAGGCGGTTGATCTCGGTGCTCAGCGCCGCGAGCCGATCGGTTTCATGGCCGCGCAGGTGGGCGATGCCGGCCAGGTGTGACACCGATCCTGGCGCGGCCAACGCCGCTAGCGCGGCGACCGACGGGGTGAGTTCGCCGACGTCGCGCAGGTCGACGTCGAAGCCGTCGTACCCCTCCGAACCTTGCACGTCCAGCAATGAATCAGATTGAGTAACAACGGCATTCATCTTCTGCAGGACGTTCAGGATGTGCTCGGCGGGTTGCACGCTGGTCACCGGCCACCCGGTGATCCGCACCGCACCCCCGGTGACGACGGCGGCCGCCAGGAACGCGACGGCGTTGGTCAGGTCGGGTTCGACTTCCCAGTGCCGCGCCTCGACGGCCCCGGGGCGCACCCGCCAGGTGTTGGCGGCCGAGTCGTCGACGTCCACACCCGCCTGCCGCAGCATCGCCACCGTCATCGCGATGTGCGGCGCCGACGGCAGCGAGGCCCCGGTGTGCTGGACGGTGAGCCCGCCGGTGAACGATGCGCCGGCCAGCAGGAGCCCGGAGACGAACTGTGACGACGCCGAGGCATCGATGGCGACGGTGCCACCGGCAACGGATCCGCTGCCTTGTACCTGGAATGGCAGGCCGGTCCCGTCGATTGGGACACCGAGGGCGCGCAACGCGTCCAACAGCGGCGCGATCGGCCGGGAGCGGGCTTGCTCGTCGCCGTCGAAGATGACCGGGACGGCACTGAGCGCGGCCAGCGGTGGCACGAACCGCAGCACGGTGCCGGCCAGGCCGCAGTCGATGCGAGCGTCGGGACTGGGCGCAATGCGGCCGCTGACCGTGAGATCGGTGCCGGGTCCGTCTACGTCGAGACCGAGCGTGCGCAGTGCCCCGATCATCAGGTCGGTGTCGCGACTGCGCAGCGCGCCGGTGATCGTGGAGTTGCCCTGACCCTGAGCCGCCGCCAAAGCGGCCAGCACGAGGGTGCGGTTGGTCTGTGACTTCGAGCCTGGCACGGTGACGGTCGCGTGCACCGGTGTCGGTGTGGTCGGGGCCTGCCATGCGCTCACTGGTCCATCATTGCGTGTCAGCCCGGTCAGGCAACATGGAGACATGTGCGGGCGTTTTGCGGTCACTACCGATCCGGCCTTGCTGGCCGAAAAAATCAAGGCCATCGACGAGGCCACGGCCGCCTCCAAAGAAGCACCGGCGCCCAACTTCAACGTCGCTCCCACCACCCCCATCGCGACTGTGGTGACCCGGCACGACGAGCCGGACGACGAGGCCACGCGCCGCCTCCGGCTGATGCGCTGGGGGTTGCTTCCCCCATGGGTGAAGGCGGGCCCGGACGGCGCGCCGGAGACCAAGGGACCCTTGCTGATCAATGCCCGCGCCGACAAGGTGGCCACCTCACCGGCCTTCCGCGGCTCGGCCAAGAGCAAACGCTGCCTGGTGCCGATGGACGGTTGGTACGAATGGCGCGGCAGCCTGGAGGGTCCGAAGGGCAAAAAGGGCGGTAAGACACCGTTTTTCATGCACCGCGAGGATGGCGGGCTGGTGTGCATGGCGGGCCTGTGGTCGGTCTGGAAGGCGGACAAGGAAGCCCATCCGTTGCTGAGCTGCACCATCATCACCACCGACGCGGTGGGCGAGTTGGCCGAAATCCACGACCGGATGCCGCTGATGCTGGCCGAGGACGAGTGGGACGCCTGGCTCGATCCGGACGCACCGCTGGATCCCGAGATCTTGGCCCGCCCGCCCGACGTGCACGGGATCGAGATGCGTCAGGTTTCGACCCTGGTCAACAACATCCGCAACAACGGGCCCGAGTTGCTGGAGCCTGCCGAAGCCGAGCCTGAGCAGATCACCCTGCTGTAGCGGCACCAGCACCCGATCGCCGTCCAACGCGCAACGAACACGGCGTCGAGCACGTCGACGACGATTCGATGCGCCGCTCCACGTGTCGTCAGCGGTTCGGGCCGCGATCCGGGCTGCGATCCGGGCAGGCCGACAACGCCTAGCATGCGAGGGGTGACCGGCAAGTACACCCACACGTTCGAAGAGATCCAGGACCGGCCCGTCGCGGTGATCGGGGCGGGCACGCTGGGACCCCGGATCGCGCTGATGCTCGCCAGCCGTGGCGGAACCGTCCGGATCTATGCCCGCCGCGCCGAACAGCGGGCCGAAGCCGTCCGGTACGTGACAGACAATCTACCGAAACTGCTGCAGGACAGAGGCTTTGGCGAGATCGGCGTCGCGGTCGGAACTGGGTCGCTGCACGAAGCGCTGGACGGAGCGTGGCTGGCTGTGGAATCGGTGCCGGAAAGACTCGACATCAAGATCCCGCTGTGGGGGCAGATCGACCAGGCTGCACCGGCAGGCACCATCTTCGCCACCAACTCGTCGTCGATTCCCTCGCGGCTGATGGCCGACGAGGTTCGCGACAAGACGCGTTTGTGCAACACGCACTTCTACATGCCGCCGCAATTCAACGCTCTGGATCTGATGTCGGATGGCCAGACCGATCGTGGACTGCTCGACACGCTGCTGGCGGTCCTGCCCGAGTTCGGGGTGCATCCCTTCGAAGCCCGCAAGGAGTGCACCGGTTTCATCTTCAACCGGGTCTGGGCCGCCATCAAGCGCGAGTCGCTTGCCGTCGTCGCCGAAGGCGTGGCCGGCCCGGAAGACGTCGACGGCATGTTCAAGGTCAACTGGGGAGTACCGGCCGGGCCGTTCCAGATGATGGACATCGTGGGCCTCGACGTGGTGCTCGACATCGAAAACCACTATGCACAAGAGTTTCCGCACCTGCCCGAGAGTGTACGCGACCTGCTGCAGTCCTATGTCGACGCGGGCAAGCTCGGTGTCAAGACGGGCGAGGGGTTCTATACGTACCGTCAAGGCGACCCGACGTACCGATAAGGCGACCCGGCGCGGGGGTAGCCTCACGCTCATGACCGCTCTGAGCGCAAACCTCGTCGCGTCGAAAGATTGCCACCCCGAACATATCGCGCTGCGCTGCGACGACCTGCAGATGACCTACAGCGAACTCGACGCCGCGGCGGCCCGGGTAGCGACGCTGCTGGAGCGCGCTGGTGTTCAGCCCGGGGACCGGGTCGGGATCATGCTGCCCAACATCCCGGCATTCGCCGTCATCTTCTACGGCATCCTGTACCGCGGCGCTGTCGCTGTGCCGATGAATCCGCTGCTCAAGGGCCGTGAGGTGGCGTACTACCTGTCCAACAGCGGCGCCAGAGCACTGTTCGCCACCCCGCTGTTCGCCGACGAAGCCAATGCCGGGGCCGACGAGGCGGACGTCCAGTGCTGGCTGGTGGACGACGCCGCCTTGGACGAGCTGATCGCCGACCTGCCCGCCCAGCACGCACCGGTCGAGCGGTCCGACGACGATGTCGCGGTCATCCTGCATACCTCCGGAACAACCGGAAAACCCAAGGGCGCCACCCTCACTCAGGGCGGGTTGAGCCGCAACGCCGCACTGACCGTCCGCACCCTGATCAAAATCGGGCCCGACGACGTGGTGATGGGCTGCCTGCCGCTGTTCCACGTCTTCGGCCTGACCTGTGGGCTCAACGCCGCGATCCTGGCCGGTGCGACGCTGACGCTGATACCTCGCTTCGACCCGCGCAAGGCACTGGAAGTGATCCAGCGCGACGCGGTGACGGTGTTCCAGGGCGTGCCCACCATGTATGCGGCTCTGCTCAGCCTGGCCGACGAAGCGGGACCGCAATCCACGGCGAGCCTGCGCACCTGCGTGTCCGGCGGCGCCTCATTGCCGGTGCAGGTGCTCGCCGACTTCGAGAAAGCCTTCGGTTGCATGATTTTGGAGGGTTACGGCCTGTCCGAGACGTCGCCGGTGGCGTCGTTCAATCATCCCGACCGGCCGCGCAAGCCCGGATCCATCGGCACCCCGGTGGAAGGTGTGCAGATGCGGGTGGTGGACGCCGAGGGCGCCGAGGCGGCCCAGGGCGAGCCAGGGGAGATCCAGATCCGCGGACACAACGTCATGAAGGGCTACTGGAACCTGCCCGACGCCACCAAGGACACCATTTCCGAGGACGGTTGGTTGTCCACCGGCGACGTAGGACGCGTTGACGAAGACGGCTACTTTTACATCGTCGACCGCACCAAGGACATGATCATTCGCGGCGGTTACAACGTGTATCCCCGCGAAATCGAAGAAGTGCTCTATGAGCACCCGGCCGTGGCCGAAGCCGCGGTGCTCGGGGTCCCACATGACGAGCTTGGTGAGGAAGTCGGCGCCGCGGTCACGCCCAAGAAAGACACCGACGTCGACCCCGACGAACTTCGCGAGTTCGTCAAAGCCCGGGTGGCCGCCTACAAATACCCGCGCCGCATCTGGCTCGTCGACGAGCTGCCTAAGGGGCCTACCGGCAAGGTGCTCAAGCGCGAAATCGACGCTCCGCCAAGTTAACTGGTGATCTTCGCGGTTGTCCCGCCGGTCATCCGGAGCAAATCGAGCGGGGACAGGGCGACATCCCAGCCTCGGCGGCCGGCGCTGCAGAAGATCCGCTCCCAGTCCAGCGCGCTGTCGTCCACCACGGTGGGCAGTTGCCGGCGCTGACCGATTGGTGACACGGCGCCCAACACGTAACCCGTGGCGCGCTGCACCGCCGCAGGGTCTGCCATGACGGCCTTGGAAGCGCCCAGTGCCGCAGCCGCCGCTTTCAGGGAAAGCTTCGCGGCCGCCGGCACGACGGCTACCGCCAGACCACCCGGCACCTCGATGACCAATGTCTTGTAGATCTGTTCCGCCGCAATGCCTTGCGATTCGGTGAGGGCCTTCACCGCTTCAGCACCAAATGAGCGTTCGCGGGCGTCGTGGTCGTACTTGACCACCTCATGAGGCACACCGGCTCTGCTCAGTGCCGCCAAAGCCGGTGTCGCGGCCACGACGGGCTAGGGGCCGGAGTATCCCGGCGGGTTCACTCCGTCCACCCAGAAGTCGACGCCGAGTTCGCCACCGGGTACGCAGTTGTACACCGACAAATCGGTGACGCCGGATTCCACCAGCACGTCCTCGCATAGCAGCGTGTTTCCGGTGTACTCGCGCGACGGCTTGTTGAGGATGACGTAGGCCGCGTCGGAATAGACTTCGGGCTTGCGGGCGCGGCCCATGGCCTCGTCGCCACCCAGCAGGTTCTGCACCGCGGCGGTGGCCACCAGCGTGCGCGGCCACAGCGTGTTGGAGGCGATGCCCTCTTCGCGCATCTCCTCGGCGATTCCCAACGCGCACAACGTCATACCGAACTTGGCCATCATGTATGCGGTCGGCTTCAGCCATTCCTTGCCGAGCAGCACCGGTGGCGACAAAGTCAGGATGTGCGGGTTCTCCCGGCCCTTCAGGTGGGGAATGCAAGCCTGCGACACCGCGTACGTCCCGCGCACCTGGATGCCGTTCATCAGGTCGAAACGCTTCATGGGCACATCGGTGATCGATCCCAGATTGATGGCCGACGCGTTGTTGACGACTATGTCGATGCCGCCGAACTGCTCCACGGTCTTGGCCACCGCTGACTCGACCGACTCCGGGTCACGGACGTCCCCGACGATCGGCAACGCCTGTCCGCCCGCCTCCTCGAGTTCCTTGGCAGCGGTGTACACGGTGCCGGGAAGCTTCGGATGAGGTTCGGCGGTCTTCGCGATCAGCGCAATGTTGGCGCCGTCTTGAGCGGCGCGTTTGGCGATCGCCAGCCCGATACCCCGGCTGGCCCCGGAAATGAACATGGTCTTGCCGTTAAGAGACATGGCGTCACACTAACGCCCAGCGAAATCCGCGGACCCATGGGTGCGCCGCTCCGACAACCCGCGAGCCAGCCGGGAAATAGAGCACGGCTAATTGTCGTTGCTGTGGGCGGTGCCTGCACATGTCAGCCGCGGGCCTTAGATTGGTGAGGAGGAATCCCGGTGTCAACTGCGACGAGCCTGCTGGGTGCGGAGTGGTTGGAACGCGACACCGCAATCGAAGGGACCGTGTTTATCAAGATGGCCGACATCGATGGCGTGGCCGGGTCCGAAGTTGTCGAGGCGGACCCACCTGAGGAAACGGATGCGGAACTGACGGCACGCTTCGAGCGTGACGCGATTCCGCTGCTGGACCAGCTGTACGGCGGCGCGCTGCGGATGACGCGCAATCCCGCCGACGCCGAGGACCTGCTGCAGGAGACGATGGTGAAGGCCTACGCGGGCTTTCGTTCGTTCCGGGCTGGTACCAACCTCAAGGCGTGGCTGTACCGCATCCTGACGAACACCTACATCAACA
Source organism: Mycobacterium asiaticum (assembly GCF_001673315.1). Taxonomy (GTDB): domain Bacteria; phylum Actinomycetota; class Actinomycetes; order Mycobacteriales; family Mycobacteriaceae; genus Mycobacterium; species Mycobacterium asiaticum_B. Next base: position 57,558 of record NZ_LZLQ01000134.1, read on the forward strand.
GCTACCGCAAGAAGCAGCGCCAACCCTCGGAGTACCCGACCGAGGAGATCACCGACTGGCAGTTAGCCGCCAACGCCGAACATTCCTCCACGGGGTTGCGTTCTGCCGAGGTCGAGGCGCTGGAATCGCTGCCGGACACCGAAATCAAAGCCGCCCTGCAGGCGTTGCCCGAAGAGTTCCGGATGGCCGTTTATTATGCCGATGTCGAAGGTTTTCCGTACAAGGAGATCGCCGAGATCATGGGCACCCCGATCGGTACCGTGATGTCTCGCCTGCACCGCGGGCGGCGCCAGCTGCGAGACTTGCTGGCCGATGTCGCTAAGGAACGGGGCTTTGCCCGAGGCCCGCAGACGCACGAGGAGGTGTCGTCGTGAGTGAAGTACCCAGCTCGGCCGGCTCCTGCTCCAGCAACCATGATTCCCACCTGGGTTGTGCGCAGGTGATCGCCCAGATCTGGACCCTGCTCGACGGCGAATGCCAGCCCGACGAGCGGGAGATTCTGCAGCGCCACCTCGAAGCATGCCCGGGGTGCTTGCAGCACTACGGGCTCGAGGAGCGGATCAAAGAACTGATCGCGACCAAATGCAGTGGTGAGAAGGCGCCCGAGCGGTTGCGGGATCGCCTGCGGCTAGAGATCCGCCGCACCACCATCGTGCGGGCGGAAATCGATACCTGAGCCGCCGGGGTCAGGCGTTGGGCCGCTTGCCGTGGTTGGCCTTGCTGTACTTGCGGTCGCGCTTCTTCCGGCCACGCTTCGCCATGGTCGAACCTCATTTCGTCTGATTTGTCTCAGGTGCGGGGCGGCCGTCGGGCCACCCGGTTGACACCCATTCTCTCATGCGGCGGCCGACGCGCCCTCATTAGGCCGCGCGACTTCGGTCTCACCGGCCTTATGGTTCGATAGACGCAACAAACCGGCCGAAACGAGTGGGGTGATGATGTCCGAGGAGGTTCGCGCCGAGATCGTGGCCAGCGTGCTCGAAGTCGTGGTCAGCGAAGGCGACCAAATCGGTCAGGGTGACGTGGTTGTGCTGTTGGAGTCGATGAAGATGGAGATTCCCGTACTGGCCGAGGTCGGCGGAACCGTCAGCAAGGTGAGCGTGTCGGTCGGTGATGTCATCCAGGCCGGCGACCTGATCGCCGTCATCAGCTAGCCCCTTTGCCCGTTGTCCACTCTCGGTAATCTGCTCGCCGAGCACACCGTCCTCCCCGGCAACGCCGTGGACCACCTGCACGCCGTGGTGGGGGAGTGGCAACTGCTGGCCGACCTCTCGTTCGCCGACTACCTGATGTGGGTGCGCCGCGACGACGGCGTGCTGGTGTGCGTGGCGCAATGCCGGCCCAATACCGCGCCGACGGTTCTGCAGACCGACGCGGTGGGCAGCGTCGTGCCCGCCGATCAACTGTTGCTGGTCACCAATGCGTTCACCTCCGGTGCTGCGGTGCCGGAAAGCGAAGTGGCCGAACAGTATTCGTGGCCGTTGCCAGGCCCTAACGTGGCCGCCTCGCCGGTCCGTTACCGCGACCAGGTGGTGGCGGTGCTCACCCGGCACCAAACCGAACTCGCCGCCGAGCGAATGGCGGGCCACCTGGAGACGGCTTATCGGGAGTGCGCCACCGATCTTCTGCAGATGATCGCCGAGGGCACCTTTCCCGACGTCGGCGACGTGGCGATGTCGCGTTCGACACCGCGAGCGGGTGACGGGTTCATCCGACTCGACGTCGACGGCATCGTGGCTTATGCCAGTCCTAATGCGTTGTCGGCCTACCACCGGATGGGCCTGAACAGCGATTTGGAAGGCCACAATCTGATCAAGGTCACCCGGCCGCTGATCTCCGACCCGTTCGAGGCGCAGGAAGTGGCCGAGCACGTGCTCAACCTGCTGGCCGGCGGGTCCAGCATGCGCATGGAGGTCGACGCGGGCGGAGCCACCGTGCTGTTGCGGACCCTGCCACTGGTGGTACGCGGGCACAACGTCGGCGCAGCGATCCTGATCCGCGATGTGACGGAGGTGAAACGACGCGACCGTGCGCTGATCTCCAAGGACGCCACCATTCGCGAAATCCACCACCGGGTGAAAAACAACCTGCAGACGGTTGCCGCGTTGCTGCGATTGCAAGCTCGCCGGACCGTCAACGCCGAGGGTCGCGAGGCGCTGATCGAGTCGGTGCGTCGGGTGTCGTCCATCGCACTGGTCCACGACGCGCTGTCGATGTCGGTGGACGAGCAGGTCAACCTCGACGAGGTGATCGACCGCATCCTGCCGATCATGAACGACGTGGCCTCGGTGGACCGGCCGATCCGGATCAACCGGGTAGGCGATCTGGGCGTGCTGGATTCCGATCGTGCGACGGCGCTGATCATGGTGATCACCGAATTGGTGCAGAACGCCATCGAGCACGCCTTCGACCCGACGGCCACCGGCGGGTCGGTAACGATCCGGGCCGAACGCTCCGCGCGCTGGCTCGACGTGGTGGTCCACGATGACGGGAGGGGCCTGCCCGAAGGGTTCAGCCTGGAAAAGTCGGACAGCCTCGGCCTACAGATCGTCCGGACGTTGGTGTCCGCGGAATTGGACGGCACGTTGGGCATGCGGGAAGGCTCCGACCGGGGCACCGACGTCGTGCTGCGGGTGCCGATCGGGCGCATGGGCCGGTTGTTCGTGTGAGCGCGCAACAAGACGGCCCCGACATCTGCTGTCGGGGCCGTCTCGTTGCTCAGCTAGGTGTTCAGACTCCGCTGCGGGCCTTCGTCCGGGCGTTACGACGCTTGAGTGCGCGCCGCTCGTCTTCGCTCATTCCACCCCAGACGCCCGAGTCCTGGCCGGTATTCAGAGCCCATCCGAGACACTCGGTGGTAACCGGACACCGATTACAGACCAGTTTCGCGTCAGCGATCTGCGCGAGTGCCGGGCCGCTGTTCCCAACCGGGAAGAACAGCTCCGGATCCTCGTCACGGCAGACCGCCCTGTGGCGCCAATCCATTAGTCGCTACTCCTCACTATGTGCGCAGCAATGCGCACGCACGATTTTCCTTACCGGTTTCCTTGCTGTTGAGCACGTGCAAGAAAGGTTTCCGTACCTCTGCATATCTCTGCATGCAACCTTTTGATCGTTTCACAGGCTCAACAGATGTCAATAGTGTTACGCGGGCCCGTGGGGTATCTCACTTCACCGAACTCTTACCCAAGCCCTTACTCCGTTGTACTACACTAACTGGCAAATTTCGCCCCACAATTCATCGCGGGTAAATCACATCTCTGCTTTCGCAGGTCACAGCCTATTTCTGTGGTGGCGCAACTACAGCCAACGCGTCCGGCACCGCCCGGAAAGTCATGGATTCACGCAGCCCGAGGTATTCGCCGTCGAACTGGCAGGCGGCGGGCGAGGCCATGCAGCTGAGCCGCACGTAATCCACGTCGTCGTCCCGGATGAGTTGTGGCGCTTCGAGCTTCGGGCGTTTCGCGAGGAGTTGACGCAGCAGCCTCAGCGTTGGAACAACTCGCATCTCGGTGAGCGCGAACAACCCCAGGCCTGACTCGAAGCTGCAGCCGGGATTGGTCACCATGGGCCGGTTGTTGCTGTAGGTCCACGGATTGGTGTTGGAGACCCACGCGAAGTGCACGCCCGAGACGGGCTGCCGGCCGGGGAGTTCGAGGACGAGGTTCGGTTCCCGGCGACGGAACCGCAACGTGACCGGCACCGCCACCCGCCAATAGCGCAGCGGCGTGACCCTGACGCCCTTGCTGCGCTCGACCTGCACGGCCTGCACCACCTCGGCGTCCACTCCCATGCCGGCGTTGACCAGGGCCCAGATCTCACCGCAGTCGATGAGCCCGATGCGACGCCAGTGTCCGGTGTGCTCGTACTCGTCGAGCAGTGTGACGAGCTGCTGAACGGCCGGGGCCGGATCTTTGGGTATGCCCAGCGCTCTGGCCAGTACATTCGCCGAGCCGCCCGGGACGATCCCGACCGCGGGAACCGGTCCTGCCGGTGCCGATCCGGGCCGCCCCAGCATGCCGTTCACCAGGCCGCTGACGGTTCCGTCGCCGCCGTGCACGATCACCAGGTCGTAACCGTCGGCTACCGCGGCTCGTCCGAGTTCCTCGGCATGGCCGATGCGTTTGGTCTCTTCTATGGTGAGCTGCAGGCGGCGGCTGAGCGTTTGGGTCACGAGATCGCGAGCGGCCGGTGTGATGGTGCTGGCGGTCGGATTCACGATCAACATGGCACGCATGAGGCTTGAGCCTAAGCCGTCTGACGATGGGGCCCACTTGGGGCCGCTGAGGAGGAGGGCAGTCGAACTCTCGCGGTGCAGATAACGATTTACGCTGGCGCTGTGACCGCTCGCCCTCCCGCCATCGTCCGTCGTGCCGGATTCGTCGTTGCGGCGCAGGGTGCGGTGGCGCTGGTGGTGGCGGCAGTGTTGGTGGTCCGCGGTCTCGCCGGCGCCGACCAGCACGTCGTCAACGGCGTGGGTACCGCGGTGTGGTTCGTGCTGGTAGGCGGCGCAGTGCTGGCCGGTGGCTGGGCCCTGGTCAAAGGCAAACGCTGGGGCCGTGGGCTGGCGGTGTTCACGCAGCTGTTGCTGCTGCCGGTGGCCTGGTATCTGACCGTGGGTTCACATCGGCCGGTGTTCGGCATCCCGCTGGGTGTCGTCGCGCTGGTCACGCTGGGCCTGTTGTTCAGCGCACCGGCGGTCCGCTGGGCCGCCGGCTGGGATCAGCCGGGTCCGGCGAGCGCGGCCAGTTCAGACCCGGAGACCCGGTAGGTAGTCCATTCGGACTGGGGCTGGCCGCCCAACCCGTCGTACAGCGCGATCGCGTCGACGTTCCAGTTCAGCACCGCCCAGGACAGGCGTGAGTAACCGTTGCGGATGCATTCGCCGGCGAGCGTCGCGAGCAATGCCCGGGCCAGTCCCCGGCGGCGAAAACGCGGTCGCACGTAGAGGTCTTCCAGGTAGATCCCGGCAACGCCATCCCAGGTCGAAAAGCTCAGAAACCACAGCGCCATGGCGGCGATGTCGCCGTCGATTTCGACCACGTGTCCGCGCACCGGCGGAGATTCGCCGAAAAGAGCAGTAGCCATTTGTGATTCGGTCACGGTGCATTCGTCGGCGGCGTGTTCGAATTCGGCTAGTTCACGGATCATGGCGGTGATGTCGGCAACGTCGGCCGGAGTGACCCGTCGAACGGACTCGGTCATTGCCGCACTCCCAATGCCGTCAAAATTGTCGCGAATTTCGTTGTGGTTTCGTCGACTTCGTCGTCGGGATCGGATTCGGCGACGATGCCGCCGCCGGCGCGGGCGACGGCAGTGCGGCGGTCAGCCGACAGTTCAGCGCAGCGAATAGCGACCACCCACTCCCCGTCGCCGCGGGCGTCGCACCAGCCGACGGCACCGGCGTAGAACCCACGGTCACCTTCCAACTCGGCGATCAATTCGGTGGCCGCCGCGGTCGGCACGCCACCGACCGCTGGTGTGGGGTGCAGCGCCAACGCCAGATCCATTGCGCTGGTGGAAGTATCACGCAGCCGAGCGACGATCGGGGTGCACAGGTGCCACACCGCGGCGGTGCGGCTCAACTGCGGCTCGGCGGCGATTGTCAGGTCGTCACAAAGTGGTTCCAGGGCAGCGCGCATGGTGTCGATGACGAGCCGGTGCTCGTGCCGGTTCTTGTCCGATTCCGCCAGCGCGGCGCCGTTGTCGGCGTCGACGCCGGGATCTGCCGAGCGCGGCGCCGAACCGGCGAACGGCCGGCAGGTGACGCGGTCACCGAATCGCGAAACCAGAAGTTCAGGGCTGGCACCCACCAGGGCGGCGCCGGTGTGGTCCGCTCCGGCTGGGGTGAGATCGACCAGGTAGCTGTAGGCGGCCGCGTCGGCGGCGACGAGTCTGCGCAGGATGGCGCGGGCGTCGAGCGCAGCGTCGGCCGACAGCTGCAGGGCGCGGGCGAGCACCACTTTGGACAGCGGGTTATCCGCTGCGGCGAGACGTTTTTGGGCGCGACTGATCCGCTCGGCATGGACGGCAGGCGGGGGCAGGGCCGCGCCGACGCGGACGGTCGGCAACGGTCCAGAGGGCCACCCGGGCAGCGCATCGACGCGGCGCAGCGCCTCGGGTACCTGCAGTGCGGCCGGCCTACTCACGTCGAATGGCAACGCGCCCAACACTATTGGGGCATCCCCGGCGCGCAGCGCCGCCTGCGCAACGGCGATGTCCGCATAGCGGGTGCGCACTCCTTCGGCGAGCAGGGTTCCGCTCGGCCCACTCAGCGCGAAGGGGGGCTCGTCGGACGTCACTGGCATCCGCGACTTGTCAGCCCGAGCGTCATGAGCTGACGCAACCCGTGCTCATACCCGCAGATAGCGATCGACGCGGTGACCATGCCGAAGCGGCCGCCCTCAGAGAGCGGAAGTTCGACCCACCGCGTGATCACGGCGCGGGAGAAGTGACCGTGGCTCACGAACAGCACGTCGCGTGTCTCGAGGTGCTCGAGCGCCATGGCGATGGCCTGGTCGGCGCGGTCGCTGACCTGCTGCACGGTCTCACCGCCCGGACAGCCGTGGGTCCACACCAGCCAGTCCGGATCGGATTCCTGGATCTGGGGCGTGGTCAGGCCTTCGTAGGCTCCGTAGTCCCATTCCGCGAGCACTGCGGAGACCTGGTCGACGCGCAGCCCCGCCAATTCCGCGGTGACCAGGCACCGGGTGCGCGGGCTGCTGATCACCAGCGGGTTGTGCATCTCGAGTTCTTCCAACACGCCCGCGGCGAGCACGGCCTGGTCCCGGCCGGCGTCTGTCAACGCGATGTCGGTGCTGCCAGTGTGCTGGCCCGACTTCGACCATTCCGTCTCGCCGTGGCGCAGCAGTAGCAGTCGGTTCTCAGGCACACCCATGCTGACCGATTCTGCCCGAGACACGCCGGAACCGTGCCGGGCCCGCCACCGGAACCGGGACGCGGCGTACATGCCACTATGGGCACTGTGACTGACATGCGCGTGCTGGCGGTGGCCAACCAGAAGGGCGGTGTGGCCAAGACGACGACGGTCGCCTCGCTCGGTGCGGCGATGGTGGACAAGGGACGGCGGGTGTTGCTCGTCGACCTGGACCCGCAAGGGTGTTTGACCTTCTCGCTGGGCCAGGATCCGGACAAGCTGGCGGTCTCCGTGCACGAGGTGTTGCTCGGTGACGTCGAGCCCGCCGCTGCGCTGGTGCCGACTAACGAGGGAATGACGTTGCTACCGGCCAACATTGACCTGGCCGGTGCCGAGGCGATGTTGTTGATGCGGGCCGGCCGGGAGTACGCGCTCAAGCGGGCACTGGCGAAACTGGCCGACGACTTCGATGTGGTGATCATCGACTGTCCACCGTCGCTGGGTGTGCTCACGCTCAACGGGTTGACGGCGGCCGACGAGGTTATCGTCCCGCTGCAGTGCGAGACGCTGGCGCATCGCGGGGTGGGCCAGTTTCTGCGCACCGTCTCCGACGTCCAGCAGATCACCAACCCCAATCTGAAGCTGCTGGGCGCGCTGCCAACGCTGTATGACTCCCGGACCACCCACACCCGTGACGTGCTCCTCGACGTGGCGGACCGGTACTCGCTGCCGGTGCTGGCGCCGGCGATCCCGCGGACCGTGCGCTTCGCTGAGGCCAGTGCTTCGGGCTCGTCGGTGCTGGCCGGACGCAAGAACAAGGGTGCATTGGCCTATCAGGATCTGGCGCAGGCGCTGCTCAAGCACTGGAAAACCGGCAAAGCGCTGCCGACGTTCACCCTCGATTACTGACCGACCCCCTCGCGAGCAGACACAGAATCGCACAAATCTCCCGGTTTGAATGCGATTCTGCGTCTGCTCGCGCAACGGGAATCAGCCCCGAGCATCAGCCCAAAGCGACCACGGTGTCGCCGCGCTGCTCGAGCACCCGCGAACCTGCCACCACCGGGATCACCGGGGCGTTGCTCGGCTGGCGTTGCACCGGGAGGTAGCGGCTGGGCTCACCACTGACCGGGTCGTACACCCCGATCGCGTTTGTCACCGGCACCAGCAGGCGGCCGGCCATCATGACTCCCGGACCCAGTGGCGTCGCGGTATCCCCGGCGGCGATGGTGTAGCGCTGCGCCAGGGTGCTCGCGTCGAACACCAGTAGCGCGTCTCCGGTCCACCAGGTGACCAGGCTTCCGCTCTGTGACACCACCGCCGACTCCGAGGGCGGACCGGGCAGCAGCGTGCTGGATACCGTTGTGCCCGTTTCGTCGACCACGTCGACCCGGGGTTGCGGGGTCGGCAGGTACACCGCGGTCTTGCTCTGCGAAACCGCCAGGACCCGGGCACCAGTGCCCGGCCGCACGCCGCCTTCCTGCACCATCTGCTGCTGAGGCTCGTCGTCCTCCTTGCCCGGACGCAGCAGTACCAGGCGCATGTCGGCTTGGCTGGCGCACGCCTCGAGCACCGCCGCCGCCGACGAACTGGCCGCGGCCGATTCCAGCGTGCAGCCCGAGTGCAGGCCCCGGTTCACCGGTTTCACCCGGGCGTCGATTTCCCCGTAGGCCATCATTCGGACCAGGTCCGAACGCCACATTTCCAGTCGGGTGCTGCCGGCCGACAACACCGTGGTGCCGTCCGAGGACAGGCGCACCTGTGGATCGGCGTAGCTGCTTCGGGCGGGTCCGCGCCGCCCGGTCGACCCGTCGATGGTGCTGACCTGACCGCAGCCGCGACCATCCCGGTAGACCGCGACGGTGTAGCGGTAAACCCACGTCACTCCGCACAGGTCGGTGTCCCGCGAATAACTCCACAACACCTGACCCGTGCCGGGATCGCGTCCCTGCACCTCGCGGCCGGCCGCCGTGGCGACGGTCCCGCCCACCGCTACCGGCACCCTTGTGCCCGGGCTGGGGGCGGTCCAGAGCTGATGCAGCTCTGCCGGAACCTCACGGGCCTGGGTGGGGGCGGGCGCGGGTGACGCGGCGGGCCGGCTGACGGTCGCCCTGGCGTCGCTGGTCCACCAGATCAGTGCGGCAGCGACGGCAACGATGACCGCGATCGTCGCGGCGGCCACGATATCGGCCTTGGTGCGGCGTTCGGGTCGGACCATTCGTTGAGTATGGCCCGTCAGTTGGCGGGGGCGGCGGCGTCCGCAGGCTTGCGACGGCGCCGACGGCGCCGCGTGCCGCCCGCGGGGGCGGAGCCGGAACCCGACACGGCGGTCGACGCCGTCTCCGGCGCGGCCTCGCCGGCTCCGCTCGCGCCGGCGGGATGCCCGGTGAGGGCCTTGCCACCGCGCGTGCGTTGACGCCTGTTGGTGCGCCGGGCCGGACGTTCGGATCCAGCGTTGCTGGATTCGCGCCGCTTGGCCGGGGCTTTGCGCGCCTCGCCGACGGTTCCGCCGGTGCCAGTCGGGATGCACAGCTCGACGTACAGATGTGGCGAGCTGGAGTAGGTTTCCGCGGGCTCCGGCGAAGCCAGGCCCAGCGCCTTGTTGATCATCGCCCAGCGTTCCAGGTCGTCCCAGTCCACCAAGGTGACCGCGACGCCGGTGCGGCCCGCCCGTCCCGTGCGCCCGATGCGGTGGACGTACATCTTCTCGTCCTCGGGGCACTGGTAATTGATCACGTGCGTGACGTCGTCGATGTCGATGCCGCGAGCGGCCACGTCGGTGGCGACGAGGACGTTCACGTCGCCGCTGCGGAACGCCTTGAGAGCCTTCTCGCGAGCGATCTGCCCGAGGTCACCGTGCACTGCGCCGACGGCGAAACCGCGTTCGTTGAGTTCGTCGGCCACTTTCTGGGCGGTGCGCTTGGTGCGCGTGAAGATCATCGTCGCGCCGCGATCCTGGGCCTGCAGGATCCGGCTGACCAGTTCCACCTTGTCGAGCGCGTGGGCGCGGTAGACGAGCTGCTTGGTGGTGTCGTGTACCGCCAGGGAGTGCGGCGCCTCGGCCCGGATGTGGGTGGGCTGGACCATGAAGGTGCGCGCCAGGGTGATGATCGGGTCCGGCATGGTCGCGGAGAACAGCATCGACTGCCGGTCGGCCGGGATCTGCCGCAGGATGCGCTCGATGTCGGGCAGGAAGCCCAGGTCGAGCATCTCGTCGGCTTCGTCGAGCACCAGCACCGACAACCCACCGAGTTGCAGGTGGCCCTGCTGGCACAGGTCGAGCAACCGGCCCGGGGTGCCGACGACGACGTCGGCCGCTTTCTGTAGCGCCTCGATCTGCGGCTCGTACGCGCGGCCGCCATAGATGGAGACCACGGACAGTGGCCGTTGGCTGCCGTCCTCCTGGTCTGCGGTCAGATATTTGGCTGCGGTGGCCAGGTCGCTGGTGACCTGGAGGCACAGTTCGCGGGTGGGAACGACGATCAGGGCTCGCGGCGCGCCGGTCAACGGCCGCGTCGCGGTCTCCGCGGTGATGCGCTGCAGCAGCGGCACACCGAATCCGAACGTCTTGCCCATACCGGTGCGGGCCTGGCCGATCACGTCTTCGCCGGCGAGCGCGAGGGGCAGGGTGAGTTCTTGGATGGCAAACGGAGTCTCGATGCCCTTTTCGGCGAGGGCACGGACGATTTCGTCGCGGACGCCAATGCTGGCGAAGGTCAATTCAGAAGTGCTAGTGGGTACGGTCATACGCGGGTAGTGGGCCTTTCGTGGTGACGGTAATCGATCTTGCGTCGGTGCTTCTGTGTCGCGGTTCACGCGCGCACGGTGTCCGACTCCGATTACGTCGCCGATGCCTGCTGCCGCTGCCCGTTGGGCCGGGGGCGGGCCGTTGCGTGCACGCACATTTCTTCGGCGGTGGCAGCACAGATTCAGCCACTACCTTTGTTCATCATAGCTGGTCGGTCCGCGGGGAACGGCTGCTTGTTCGCCCGCCTACTACAGTGTTGCCATGACTTCGCCCTCGTCCGGGCCCTCGTCCGCCGACTCAGCAGCCGACCAGGAGGCGGATTCGCCCAGGCTACGGCTGTCAGCGGATCACCCCGGCGTCAACGAATTCTTTGCGCTACTCGCCTACGGTGAGGTCGCGGCCTTCTACCGGCTGACCGACGAGGCGCGGATGGCCCCGGACCTGCGCGGCCGGATCTCGATGGCCAGCATGGCCGCCGCCGAGATGGGGCACTACGAGCTGCTGCGCGACGCCCTGCAGAGCCGCGGTGTGGACGTTGTGCCCGCGATGTCGAAATACGTGTCGGCGCTGGAGAATTACCACCGGCTGACCACCCCGAGTACGTGGCTGGAAGCCCTGGTGAAAACCTACGTCGGCGATGCGCTGGCTGCCGATCTGTATCTGGAGCTCGCGGGCGGGTTGCCCGACGAGGTCGCCGATGTGGTGCGGGAGGCATTGTCCGAGACCGGGCATTCCCAGTTCGTCGTCGCCGAGGTGCGGGCAGCGGTGACCTCCAGCGGCAGGCAGCGCAGCCGGCTGGCGCTGTGGTCACGCCGGCTGCTGGGCGAGGCGATCACGCAGGCTCAGTTCCTGCTGGCCGATCACGACGAGCTCGTTGATCTGGTGGTCGCGGGAACCGGTGGCCTGGGTCAGCTGAGTGCCTTCTTCGAGCGCCTGCAGAAAACGCATGACGATCGGATGCGCGAACTGGGCCTGAGCTGATTCAGCGGGTGCAGGTTGCCAGCGCGGTGTTGCTCGTCGAGGCTTTGACCAGTTGACCCTGTGCGCTGACGATCGAGCAGTTCAGCTGGCTGAGCAGGCTCGTCGCAATCACTGACTCGGTCTGAACGCCCGGGTTGAGTACTACGACCTTCGTCCACGGCAGCGCCACGTTGAATTCGGTCACCGGGAACCCCCGGGCGTCGGTGTAAGCGATGTTGACCAGGTCGAACAGCTGTTTTGTCCCCGTCACGCTGTACACCACTGTCCGCGGGCTCAGCGCGGCGCCGGGTGGCGCCGCCGTAGGCACCGGCGCCGCCGTCGGAAGGCGAGTGGGTGCGTTGCCGGGTGTCAGCGTGGTGACCGTCTCCGGGGGGAGGGGACGGGTGATGCCGGGGGAGGTGCTCGGCGTGGTCGCCGACGGCGGCGAAAAGCTGGGCGAGACGCTGGCCCTGGGTGTCGACGTAGTGGGGGTCATCATCGTGCGTGGGGGCCCGATGGTCGCCTTGGTGGTGGCGCTGTCGCCGCTGTTGATGATCACCGCCGTCGCGACGGCGCCGATTGCGATCAGCGCGCCGGCGAACAGTGCGACCGGACGCCATCGCCGGTCTGCCGGCCAGGCCCATTCGTCGGTGTCGTCCCAGCCGTCTTCGTCGTATCCCTGGTCGTACTCATCGACATAGCCGTCGTCGTTGACATAGCCATAGCCGTCGTCGTTGACATAGCCATAGCCGGAGCCGTAGCCGTCGTCGTCCGGGTAGTCCTCGGCTTCCGGGACGTTTGCCCGGACGTTTGCCCGGACGTGTCCCCGGACACTTTCCCGGACGTTGTCGTAGAGGGTGTTACGTGTGGTACTGATGGTGCCGATGGTATCGACGCAGCCGACGAGCTACCGGGGTTGCGGCGGGGTTACACCGAATCGTGATGGGTTCGTTCGCTAACCGCGAAGTGGCCGTCTGGGGGCGGGGCGCGGTGGAACCGCTCTGCGTCCACTAGCCTGCTGCTACAGACGCCTGCGACGAAAACGCCAACGGAAGGGGCCCCGTGGAGGTCAAGATCGGTATCACCCAGAGTTCGCGCGAGCTGGTGTTCCCCAGCGCGCAGACGCCGAGTGAAGTGGAAGAACTCGTCGCGGCGGCGCTGCGGGACGACTCTGGTCTGCTGAGCCTGACCGACGAACGCGGCCGCCGTTATCTGGTTAGCGCCGCCAAGATCGCCTACGTCGAAATCGGCGCTGCCGATGCGCGACGGGTCGGCTTCGGGATTGGTGCGGACGTCGCGTCCCGCAGCTAGGACTCGATCCCGCAGTTCTGACGTCGCGTCCCGCAGCTAGGACTCGATCCCGCAGCTAGGACTCAGGAGCGGGTGAGCGGCACGTGCGAGAGGCCGCCCCAGGCGAACTGCACGGTGCCGTCGACTGCGTCGGACTTCGATATCGGGCGATCGGAGTCCAACCAGTACCTGGCGCTGTCGACGCTCATGCCGACCAGGCCGACCGCGATCATCCGCGCCCGGTGCGGATCCAGCCCGGAATCCTCGGCGATCAGTGCGAACACCGCGTCGATGCAGGATTCGGTGGCCACCCGCACCTGCGCGGCCACCTCGGGCTCGGTGACGTAGTCGTTTTCGAAAATCAACCGGTAGCCCTGGCTGTCATGTTCGATGAAGTCGAAGAAAGCCTGTACCGCGGAGTGCAGTCGCTGCCGGTTGTCGGTCGTGCGACCCAGCGCCTGCTGCACGCCGCTCACCAGATTGTCGACGTGCCGATTCAGCACCGCCAGATACAGCTCCAGCTTGCTGGAAAAGTGTTGATACAGAACCGGTTTGCTCACGCCCGCCCGATCGGCGATCTCGTCCATCCCCGCGGCGTGATAGCCGCTTTCCACGAAGACGTCACTGGCGACGATCAATAGTTGGCCGCGACGCTCGTCGCGCGGCAACCGGTTGCCGCGTCGATTCGCCGGCGCCGTGCCTTCGATGGGCCGCACACCGCCGGGCGATCGGACGGCACGTCGCTGCACCGCCTTGGCGAGATCGCTCATCGGTCCTCAATCTGGTCGCGTTGGTTCGCGGCCCTTTTTCCATCCCCGCGGCCGCGCTTCCGATCGCAATGACATTACTACCTGGGGCTGGCAATGGGCTGTTATCCGATCCGAACTGGTGCTATTGGGTTTTTCGGGCGCGCCAGGACTGGCCGTCCGCAGCCGCTGTGCCATCCTGGGAAAATGACTTCCCCGCGCCCGTCTCGCGGTACCGGACGCTCACCGGTGCTGCGCGACGACTGGCGTGAGCCGCTGCGGGCGCAGCGTGACCCGCTCGGTCAGAGTGCGGGGCGGGTCCGTGCCGATCGGGACCGGCCCCGGCAATGGCGCAAACAATCGTGGCTGGGCCGGTTCGTGTCGACCTACGGATGGCGGGCCTACGCGCTGCCTTTGCTCGCGGTGCTGACGTTGGTGGTGGCGTACCAGACGGTGACCGGGACCAGCACGCCCAAGCCCGCCGCCCACTCGATCCACAAGGATCCGCCCACCATCGGCGCGGTGGGCACGTCGATCATCGACACCCCGCCGCGCGGCCTCGTCGCGTTCGACGCGAATCTGCCCGCGGGAACGCTTCCCGACGGGGGACCGTTCACCGAGGCTGGTGACAAGACGTATCGGGTGGTGCCGGGCGCGACGCCGCAGATCGGTCAGGGCTCGGCCAAGGTGTTCAGGTACACCATCGAGATCGAGAACGGCCTAGACCCCATCATGTACGGCGGCGACAGCGCGTTCGCCCAGATGGTCGATCAGACGCTGGCCAATCCCAAGGGCTGGACTCACAACGCGCAGTTCGCTTTCATCCGGATCGACGACAGCGGTGGCGCGAAGCCCGATTTCCGCCTCTCGCTGGTGTCGCCAGTTAGCGTCCGGGAAGGCTGCGGTTACGAGTTCCGTCTCGAAACCTCTTGCTACAACCCTTCATTCGGAGCCGACCGGCAGTCGCGCGTGTTCATCAACGAGGCACGCTGGATCCGCGGCGCCGTCCCCTTCGAAGGCGATGTCGGCTCCTACCGGCAGTACGTGGTCAACCACGAGGTCGGCCATGCCATCGGGTATGTCCGCCACGAGCCCTGCGACCAGCAGGGCGGCCTGGCGCCGGTGATGATGCAGCAGACGTTCTCCACCGCCAACGACGACGGCGCCAAATTCGACCCAGACCAGGTCAAGGCCGACGGCAAGACGTGCCGTTTCAATCCCTGGCCGTTCCCGATCGCCTGACTGGTCGGGCATGCCGGCGTCCCAGATCGCCTAACCTCGACTTGTGACACCATCGCTGCCACCACTGGTCGCACCCGCGGCCTCGCTGACCCGCGAAGAGGTGGCCCGCTACAGTCGCCACCTTATCCTTCCGGACCTCGGTCTTCAGGGGCAGAAGCGGCTCAAGAATGCCCGGGTGCTGGTGATCGGTGCCGGCGGGTTGGGCGCGCCGACGTTGCTGTATCTGGCCGCCGCGGGTGTCGGCACCATCGGGATCGTCGAATTCGACGTCGTCGACGAGTCCAATCTGCAGCGCCAGATCATTCATGGTGTCGCGGACATCGGGCGGCCCAAAGCGCAATCGGCCCGCGATTCGATCGCGGCCATCAACCCACTGGTCAAGGTGCGCCTGCACGAGTTTCGGCTGGGTCCGGACAACGCCGTCGAGTTGTTCGGTGAGTACGACCTGATCCTGGATGGAACAGACAATTTCGCGACCCGGTACCTGGTCAATGACGCGGCGGTGCTGGCGGGTAAGCCGTACATCTGGGGATCGATCTTCCGTTTCGAGGGCCAGGTTTCGGTGTTCTGGGAGGATGCGCCCGACGGCCGGGGGCTGAACTACCGCGACCTGTACCCCGAACCGCCACCACCCGGGCTGGTGCCGTCGTGCGCCGAAGGCGGTGTGCTGGGCATGATCTGCGCGTCCATCGCATCGGTGATGGGCACCGAAGCGATCAAGTTGATCACCGGACTCGGCGAGACCCTGCTGGGCCGGTTGATGATTTATGACGCGCTGGAGATGAGCTACCGCACCATCCGGATACGCAAGGACCCGTCGACGCCGAAAATCACCGAACTGGTGGATTACGAAGACTTTTGCGGAGTGGTCGAGGAAGCGCCATGCGACGACGACCGCGAAGGATCTTCGATCACGCCGCGAGAATTGCGCGACTTGCTGGACTCCGGTGCGCGGGTGGCCCTGATCGACGTGCGCGAGCCGGCCGAGTGGGACATCAATCACATTGAGGGCGCCCAGCTGATCCCTAAAGGACTGTTCACCTCCGGCGAGGCCCTGACTCGATTGCCGCACGATCGCACCACGGTCCTGTACTGCAAGACCGGCGTGCGTTCAGCCGAGGCGTTGGCCGCGGTGAAGCGGGCCGGTTTCTCCGACGCGGTGCATTTGCAGGGCGGAATCGTGGCGTGGGCCAAGCAAATGCAACCGGACATGGTCCTGTACTAGGGCGCTGACCGCGGCGCCCATCGTTATCGACAGATCAGTGGAAATAGTTCTGGGGAGCACCCGCACCGCCGCTGCCTCCGGAACCCCCGGTGTCCAGGGTGGGACCATGGCCCGGGTCGCCGGGTCCGGGCGGGACAGCAGTCGTGGGGTTTACCCCACCGGTCCCGCCGTGGCCGCCGAATGCGCCGGTGCCATTTGACTGTTCGCCGGTGCCGCCATCGCCACCGGCGCCACCCTGCCCACCGGTGCCGCCACCGCCGGCCTGATTGGGGACGTTGGTTATTCGGCCGCCGGTACCACCGGTGCCACCGCCGCCGCCCGCGCCTCCGTTGCCGCCGACACTGCCGTCACCGGTAGCGGCCCCGCCGTCGCCGCCTCTGCCGCCGACGCCGCCGGTGCCGCCATTGCCGGGAGAAGTGTCCAGGACGCCGGGTTTTCCGAGTCCACCCGTGCCCCCATGGCCACCGCCGCCGCCGCTACCGCCGTTGCCGCCGAAATTGGTGAGGCCACCGGTGCTGGCACCGCCGGTGCCGCCCGCGCCGCCGGCCCCGCCGGTCCCGCCGTTGGAATAGTTGCCGCCGTCTGGGCCCGCGGCGCCATTGCCGCCGTTGCCGCCGTGCCCTCCGTAGTCGACGAGGTCGCCGGTGCCACCGGCGCCGCCATTTCCGCCGTTGCCGCCGGCTTTGCCTGCAGCGGTGGCGTTTCCGCCGTTTCCGCCGTTTCCGCCCTGGCCGCCCTCGGGGCTGCGCATGCCACCGCCGCCTGACTTGCCTGCGTTGCCCCCGGCACCGCCGTTGGCGCCATTGCTGTTGCTGGTGCCATCGCCGCCGTTTCCGCCGTGGCCGCCGGCGCCGCTGGCGCCGTTTGTGCCGCCGAAGCTCGTGTCGCCGCCGTCGCCACCGGTGCCCCCGGTGCCGCCGTCAACCCCGACGCCGCCGTTCCCGGCGTTGCCGCCGGTCCCACCGGCCCCACCGACGCCGTAGCCGGCCTGGCCGTAACCGGCGTTTCCGCCGCCCCCGCCGTGGCCACCGCTGGCGCCGACGACCTGGGCGCTGTTGCCGCCGTCGCCACCGGTGCCCCCGGCGCCGCCGGACCCGCCGGTGCCGAGGGCACCGCCGTTGCCGGCCGTACCTCCGTCACCGCCGTGGCCGCCGTTGCCAGCCGCGCCACCTACGCCGCCGTTGGCGAAACCGTCGGCGCCGTTGCCGCCGCCGCCGCCTTGCCCGCCTTGCCCGCCATTGCCGTTGAGAACGCCCGAGACTGCGTTGCCGCCCAGGCCACCTTTGCCGCCGTCGCCGCCTTGGCCGCCGCTGCCGTTGAGTTCTCCGGTGCCGCTCAGAGCGCCGTTGCCGCCTTGGCCGCCTTGGCCACCTTGGCCGCCCGTACCGCCGGTACGCCCCACGACTTCGGATATCCCGCCGTGGCCGGCCTGTCCACCTTGGCCACCGTCACCGCCGCCGCCACCCAGACCGCCGGTGCCTCCGTTACCGATCGCGCCGCCGGCCCCGCCCGCGCCGCCATTGCCGCCGGTGCCGCCGTCTTCGGCGTTGTAATTCCCACCGGCTTCCAGACCGTTCGCACCTTTGCCGCCCTGGCCGCCGGTGCCGCCCTGGCCACCGTTGCCGTTGGTTCCGCCGTTGCTGTTACCGCCTCGGCCGCCCGCACCGCCTTGTCCTCCGGTACCGCCAGGATTGGCGACGTCGTTGAGGCTGTCGTACGCGGCGTCACCGCCTTCGCCGCCGGTACCACCCTGGCCACCAGTGCCGCCAGCACCCACGGTGCCGCCACTGCCACCGGTACCTGTCGCGCCACCGGCCCCGCCGAGGCCGCCGGTGCCACCGGTGCCGCCTGCGCCAGGCAGGACGTTGAAGGCGTCTGGCGTTCCGGAACCGCCCGTACCGCCTTTACCGCCGGTGCCGCCTTGTCCGCCGCTGCCGTTGATGCCGCCGTCGGTGGTGCCGCCTTGTCCGCCGGCGCCACCTCGTCCGCCCGCGCCAGCAGCGTGCCCGGTTCCGTCGGCACCCGCGCCACCTTGGCCTCCGGTGCCGCCTTGCCCGCCGGTGCCACCGACGCCCGTCGTGCCCGTGCCGTCTTGGCCACCGGTCCCGATTGCGCCACCAGCGCCGCCGGTGCCACCCTGGCCGCCTCGGCCACCTTCGCTCGCGTCGTCGAATCCGGAGTCTGCGATGCCGGAACCGCCGGTGCCACCCCGGCCGCCGTCGCCACCCTGTCCGCCATTGCCGTTGGCGCCGCCAGCCAGCCCATTCCCGCCCTGGCCGCCACCACCGCCGTGGCCGCCGCGCCCGCCGGGATCGGCGGTCCCGGCCGCGCCGATTCCGCCCTGTCCGCCGGTGCCGCCGCGGCCGCCGTCGCCGCCTGCGCCGACTGCCCCGTCAGTGTTGCCCCCGGTGCCGACCGCACCGCCCGTGCCGCCCTGCCCGCCGAGACCGCCGTCGCCGCCGTTACCGGCGAACGTGGTGTCGGTGCCTGCGGCACCTGCGCTACCGGTGCCGCCCTGGCCGCCGGTGCCGCCTTTGCCGCCGTTGCCGGTGGTTCCGCCGTCGGTGATGCCGCCTTGGCCGCCGCTTCCGCCTTGACCGCCCTCTCCGCCGGCGTGGCCAGTGCCGGCCGCGGCCGTGCCGCCTCGGCCACCGTCGCCGCCTTGGCCGCCGTCGCCTGCGCCGCCAACTGTTCCGCCTTGCCCGCCAGTGCCGATCGCACCGCCGGCGCCGCCTCGGCCACCGGTGCCGCCTTGCCCGCCGGTACCCGCGCTGTCGGTGCCCTGTTCGGCGTACCCGGTGCCGCCGGTGCCGCCCTGGCCTCCGGTGCCGCCGTCGCCACCGTCGCCGTTGGGTCCACCGTGGGAGAGGCCACCTTGACCGCCGGATCCGCCTTCGCCCCCGTGACCGCCGGCGTAGCCCGTATTTTCGGCCGTCCCGCCGATACCTTGACCGCCCTGCCCGCCCTGACCGCCTCGGCCACCGTCACCTGCAGGACCTGTCAGGGAGGACTCACCGCCGAGGCCACCGTCGCCGCCCTTGCCGCCGGTGCCCGCCTCGCCCGTTGCCCCACCGGTGCCACCGGTACCGATCTCACCGCCCATACCGCCTTGGCCACCCGCGCCGCCGGTTCCGCCGGTGCCGGCAGCATCTGTGCCGATGCCTGCCAAACCAGAGCCGCCGGCCCCGCCTTGCCCGCCAGTGCCGCCTTGGCCGCCGCTGCCGTTGACACCGCCACTGGTGGTACCGCCCTGGCCGGCTTGACCGCCGGTGCCACCTTTGCCGCCGGTCTGACCGGTCAGGCTCGCCCCGGCGCCGCCCGTCCCGCCGGTGCCACCTTGACCACCGGTACCCCCTGCGCCTTCTGTGCCACCTTGGCCGTCTCCGACTGCGCCGCCGGCACCGCCCCGTCCGCCCTTGCCCCCATCAGCGCCATTGCCGGGATCGGCGGTGGCCGATCCCGCGGTGCCGGAGCCGCCGGTACCACCTTGACCGCCGGTGCCACCTTTGCCGCCGCCGCCGGCGCTGCCCGAGGCGGCGGGGCCGCCGAAGCCGGCGCCGCCTGCACCGGCGCCGCCGCCGGTGCCGCCCGTTCCACCGGCACCGCCGTCGCCACCGACTGAGCCCGCGACGGTGCTGTTGTCAGTGCCCGCGCCGCCGTGTCCGCCGATGCCGCCGGTGCCGCCGTCGCCGCCCTGACCGCCGACGCCCTGGTGACCTCCTGCGCCGCTGCCGGCTGCGCCGCCGGCGCCGCCGGTGCCGCCACCGCCGCCGGATGCACCTTGGGTGCCTTGCCCGCCGCCGTCAGCGCCCAGGCTGCCCGCGCCACCGCCGCCACCGGTGCCACCGATACCGCCAGCACCACCGGACCCGGCGGTGCCGCTGGCGCCCGTCAGTCCGCCACCACCACCGGTCCCCGCAACTCCGCCTGCGCCAGCACTACCGCCGGTTCCGCCGTCACCGCCAGCGCCGCCGACCTCGCCGGCCATGCCGGGATCGGCGCTGTGGTCGGTGCCGGCCCCACCGCGACCGCCTTGGCCGCCGACTGCGCCGTCACCGCCGGCACCGCCGGCACCATTCGTTCCACCGGCCACCGAATTGCCGCCGGCCCCGCCCTGGCCGCCGCTGCCGCCCGCAAAGCCGGTGCTGCCGGCACCGCCGCCGACGGCGCCTGCCGAACCTTCGGCAGCTGCTCCACCCGTGCCGCCGCCACCACCAGTACCCCCGGTGCCCGCGAGTCCCGCGTGGCCGGCTGTTCCCAGGAATCCCGCCGCGCCGCCAGCGCCGCCAACCCCAGCGGTCCCGCCGGTCCCGCCGGTCCCGCCCGTTCCGCCGTCGGCAGCAAAGCCCACTCCGGTGCCACCCTCGCCGCCGGTGCCGCCGGCCCCACCAAGGCCGCCGGCGCCGCCGGTACCGCCGTCACCTAGGAGGCCGCCAAAGCCAAGCCACCCCGCGTGGGCACCCCCGGCTCCACCGACCCCGCCGACTCCACCGGCATATCCGGTGCCGCCGGACCCACCAACAGTCCCGCCGCCTGCCATGCCCGCCGTCCCGGTGGCGCCGGTACCACCGATCCCGCCGGCGCCGCCTGCACCACCTCCCCAACCGATCAGGGCCCGTGCTACGCCGCCGGCACCACCGCTGCCACCCGTGCCGCCGACGACGCCGGCCGCCCCGGCACCGCCGTTTCCGCCGATTCCGCCAGCCCCACCGAATCCACCCAACAGGCCCCCGGCACCGCCGGCTCCTCCGCTCGCACCAGGACCGCCGGCCACCGCGCCCGCACCGCCGGCGCCGCCGGCACCGCCGGTGCCGAATAGTCCCGCGTCGCCGCCACGTCCTCCGACCTGCCCCATCGCGCCCGAGCCGCCGGAGCCGCCGTTGCCGAACAGGATTCCGCCGGCCCCGCCTGCCATTCCCGTACCTGCGGCGCCGTTAGTGCCGTTACCGATCAGCGGGCGGCCGAGAAGAGCATTCGTGGGAGTGTTGATGAGCCCGAAAAAGCTTTCTTCCAGTGCTTGTAGTGGTGACGCGCTGGCCGCTTCGGCACTGGCATACGCCCCCGCACCGGCGGCCAGCGACCGTACGAATTGTTCGTGGAACAGCCCTACTTGCCTGCTCAGCGATTGGTACTCGTGCCCGAACCCGCCGAACAACTCCGCGATCGCTGCCGACACCTCATCGCCGGCCGCTGCCGTCAATTGGGTTGTTGAGGTAGCCGCCAGCGCGTTGGCCGATCCCAAGGCTGATGCGATTCCCGTCAAGTTCCGCGACGCCGCAGCAAGCACGTCGGGCGCAGCAATCACAAAAGACATGGGGGCTCCTAGGCGTGAGGCAGACGTGTTAACCGCCTGCCCGCAGAACCCGAATCTGCAGGAGTTTCGTCTAATTGACGGCGGTGCATATACGCAGCTTCTACAAGGTAGCTGAAGAACGTACTTCCGGATTGTTTTAACGATATTTTCAGTTCTTTGAGCTTGCCGACGGTGTTGGGTGCGTTCGGCGCCTCCAGCGCACTCAGCGCACCGTGACCGGACTCGGTCTGGACAGCGGGCTCCCAGCGCGTCGCGCTGATGCAAATATCGCCTCTACTAGGCTGACCCTCGTGACTGTCGAGCCGCCGCCCGAGCACGTGCTGGCGGCGTTCGGTTTGACCGGCGCGCAACCGGCTCCGCTGGGTGCCGCTTGGGAAGGCGGCTTCCGCTGCGGCGAAGTCGTGTTGTCGATGGTGGCCGACAATGCACGGGCCACCTGGTCGGCCCGGGTGCGGGAGACGTTGTTCGTCGACGGCGTGCGCCTGGCCCGCCCGGTCCGGTCGACCGACGGCCGGTATGTGGTTTCGGGATGGCGGGCAGACACTTTCGTCGCCGGCGCGCCGGAAGCCCGCCACGATGAGGTGGTATCCGCGGCGGTGCGACTGCACGAGGCCACCGGCAAGCTGGAGCGCCCCCGATTCCTGACTCAGGGACCTACCGCGCCGTGGGCCGACGTCGATGTGTTCATCGCCGCCGACCGGGCTGCGTGGGAGGAGCGGCCGCTGCAGTCGGTGCCGCCGGGCGCGCGGACCGCGCCGCCGACGGCGGACGCCGAACGCTCCATTGAGTTGATCAACCAGCTTGCGACATTGCGTAAACCGACCCGCAGTCCGCACCAGCTGGTGCACGGGGACCTCTACGGCACCGTACTTTTCGCTGGCACCGCGCCACCGGGTATCACCGACATCACGCCCTACTGGCGCCCGGCGTCCTGGGCGGCCGGGGTGGTCGTCGTCGATGCGTTGTCGTGGGGCGAAGCCGACGACGGGCTCATCGAGCGGTGGACCGCGCTACCTGAATGGTCACAAATGTTGTTGCGCGCGTTGATGTTCCGTCTTGCGGTGCATGCGCTGCACCCGCGGTCGACATCCGAAGCGTTTCCCGGGCTCGCGCACACCGCGGCGCTCGTGCGCATGATTCTCTAGTCGTTGGACGCGAACTCGTAACGCACTTGGTCCAGTGCGATCCTGCCGTCCTGAGCCAGCACCCCTTCGGCGCGCAGCAGTTCCAATTCGCGGGTGGTCAGATGCCGTGCCGGTCGGCCGGAGGCGGTGATGACCCGGTGCCAGGGCAGGTCTGCGGAATCGGTGCGCATGATCCAGCCGACGATGCGCGGGCTGGAAAGCGCTGCCGCAGCGGCAATGTCCCCGTAGGTCGACACTTTCCCCGGCGGAATGGCTGCGACCAGCGCGCGCACCCGCTCAATTTGCTCGTCGTTGATCCGAGTCATCGGAAGCGCTTACGTATCAGCGCCGCGACCTCCTCGGGCTTGGCGTGCGGCACCATGTGATCGCACTCGTAGTCGAGCAATTCGAAATCGGCGCCCAACCGGTCGCGTAGCCCGGCGATCAGTCGATCACCGACGTAGGGCGGCGACGTCCACTTGGCACGCACCAGGGTGGTCGGCACGGCGGTGGATGGCAGCACGATGTCACGGGCCAACTCACTCCAATAGGACATCATCGCGGGCAGGCTGATGCGCCAGCCGAACCGGCCGTTCGGAAGTTGGATCAGGTGCTCGTCCAGGTCGGCGTTGAGCACTGCGGGATCGACGTCCGCCCAGGACCCGGCCGCCTTCTCCTGCAGCGCCTCCGCGCGGTCGGGATAGTCGGGGTTGGCATACATCGCCCCGGCGATCTGCGACATCCACTGACCATCCAAGCCAATCGCGGGGTCCAGCAACAACAACGACGCCACCAGATCCGGACGCGCCGCGGCAAGATGCAGGCCCAGCGCGGCACCGAAGGAGTGGCCGACCACGTGCACCGGATCCGCGGCGTCGGCCTCGATCAGCGCGCTCAGCGCCGACACGTTCGCGTCGATGGACCACGGTGCAGCCCACGTTGATCGACCATGCCCGATCAGATCGGGTGCGGCGACTGCGATTTCGGGCACGTAGTTCGCCAAGTGCTGCCAGCGCAGACCGTGACCGGTCAGCCCGTGCAGGGCCAGCAGCTGGAGCGGGCCGGGCGGACCGAAGCGGTGCACATGCAGGGTGGCTGTCACGGCTCGATCATGCCAGTTGCCTGCTCGCGGCAACTTGTCACAGGCTCGTGGTTGCATGCCGGTATGTCACTGAGCTGGGGCACCGAAGCGGATGCGGTTCTGCAACCCGGGCTGCACGGCCTGGTACGTATCCTGGGCGGTCCCGGTACCGGCAAGAGCAGCCTGCTCATCGACGCTGCGATCACGCAGATCGATGCGGGAGTCGCGCCGGAATCGGTTCTGCTGCTGACTGGTTCGGGTCGCGTCGGGATGCGTCAGCGAAGCGTATTGACCACGGCGTTGCTGCGCTCCGGCGGCGGGTCCGTGCGGTCCGCGGTGCGCGAGCCTCTGGTGCGCACCGTGCACAGCTACGCCTACGCGGTGCTGCGCCGGTCGGCCGAACGTGCGGGAGGACCGCCGCCGCGGCTGCTCACCGGCGCCGAACACGACGCCATCATCCGGGAGCTGCTGGCCGGCGACCTGGCGGACGGGCCGGCCGCGGGGTCCGGCTGGCCGGAACATCTGCTACCCGCGCTGAGCACCGCGGGATTCGGCAACGAGCTGCGAAACCTGTTGGCGCGTTGCGCTGAACGTGGGGTGGACCCGCTGGAGCTCGAACGGCTGGGTCGTAGGTGCGGCCGCCCGGAGTGGGCGGCGGCGGGGCGGTTCGCCCGACAGTACGAGCAGGTGATGTTGCTGCGCGCGGCGGTCGGGACGGCGGCCCCGCAGGCTACGGCGCCGGCGTTGGCCGCCGCTGAACTGGTCGGTGCCGCCTTGGAGGCTCTGGCCGTCGACCCCGAGTTGCTGGCCGCTGAACGCGCCCGCGTCCGGATGCTGCTGGTCGACGACGCCCAGCAACTCGATCCGCAGGCGGCCCAGCTCGTCCGGGTGCTAGCGGCGGGCACCCACATCGCCCTCATCGCAGGGGATCCCAATCAGGCGGTGTTCGGTTTCCGGGGCGGCGAGCCGGCCGGGCTCCTCGCGGCGGACGGGCCGGCGGTGACCTTGACTCAGTCCCATCGCTGCGCGCCGGCCGTGGCCCGGGCCATCACCGGCATCGCGAGTCGGTTGCCCGCCGCCAGCGCCGGCAGGCACATCGAGGGCACCGGAAACGAGGACGGGTTGGTGACGGTGCGCCTGGCCGCGTCGGCGCACGCGGAGGCCGCGCTGATCGCCGACACCTTGCGTCGTGCCCACCTGGTCGACGGGGTGCCGTGGTCGCAGATGGCGGTGATCGTCCGGTCGGTTCCTCGTGCCGGCGTGGGGTTGCCGCGCGCGCTGTCTGCCGCCGGGGTTCCGGTGGCGGGTAACGCAATTGGCGGGTCGCTGTCCGAAGAGCCGGCGGCGCGCGCGTTGCTTTCCGTGTTGGCCGCGACGGCCGACGGGCTCGACGCCGATCAGGCGCTGGCACTGGTCTCCGGGCCCATCGGTCGTGTCGATCCGGTGTCGCTGCGCCAGCTGCGCAGGACGCTGCAACGGATGGACGTCGGCCTGGTCCAGGTGCTGAGCGGCGACGAGCCGCTATCAGGCCCGCAGTCTGGCGCGCTGCGCCGGGTGCGCGCCGTGCTGGCCGCGGCGGCACGGTGTCACCGCGACGGGCAAGACCCGCGTTACACCTTGTGGGCGGCATGGCACCGGTCCGGCCTGCAGCGTCGCTGGTTGGCGGCCATCGAGCGGGGTGGCCCGGCGGCTGCACAGGCGGGGCGGGACCTGGCAGTGGTGACCGCATTGTTCGACATCACCGATGATTACGTCTCACGTACCGCTGGCGCGTCGCTGCGCGGACTCATCGAGCATGTTGCGGCGCTGCAGTTGCCGCCGGTCAACCGTGAGCCGGCGACCGAAGCGGAGCAGGTTCGGGTGCTCAGTGCGCACGCCGCGCTGGGCCAGGAATGGGACCTGGTGGTCATCGCCGGATTGCAGGACGGCTTGTGGCCCAACACGATTCCGCGCGGCGGTGTACTGGCCACCCAGCGCCTGATCGACGAATTGGACGGGGTCGCCCAGGATGCGTCGATGCGGGCGC
>NZ_LZLQ01000135.1 GCF_001673315.1 Mycobacterium asiaticum
GTGGTGAGTCCTAAAGAGCGCTTGGCGGTGTTGTTTGAGGAGTTGGCGGAGTTGGCCGGTCAGCGCAACGCCATTGATGGGCAGATCGTGGAGATTGTGGCTGAGCTGGAGCGCGATGAGTTGTGTGGGATGACCGGGGCGCGTTCGGTGGAGTCGTTGGTGGCCTGGAAGACCGCTTCGTCTTCGGCTAATGCGAAAACGATCACCACCATCGCGCGCCGGGTGGAGGAGTTCCCGCGTTGTGTGCAGGGGATGCGCGAGGGCCGGTTCTCACTGGATCAGGTCGGGGTCATCGCTTCGCGGGCCGGTGCGGGTTCGGATGAGCATTACGCGCAGTTGGCTGCGGTGGCCACGGTCAATCAGTTGCGTACCGCGGTCAACCTTGAACCGCGACCCGAGCCCGAGCCGGTGGCGCCGCCGGAGCGCCCGGTGATCAGCAAGACCTCCGATGAGGCCGGCAGCTGCTACCGCATCAAGCTCGACCACCACGATGCCGCGAAATTCGATGCGGCTCTGGCTTCGCACCGCGACGCGTTGATCGCGGCGTGGAAACGAGACCACAACCCCGACGACAAGGGCGGTGCCTCTGAAGCCCGGCCGCCGCTGCCGGGCACCGCCGACGCGTTCCTGGCCCTTGTCGAGGCCGGCTGGGACACCGAGGTGGCCCGC
>NZ_LZLQ01000136.1 GCF_001673315.1 Mycobacterium asiaticum
CCACCCCCGCCACCGCCTACACCAGCCGACCCAAAGCCGACCCAGCAACCCGCATCGACACCCACAACCGCGTACGCACCGACCGCGTCGACCAAGCCGGATCAATCACCCTGCGCGTCAACGGCCGCCTCCACCACATCGGCATCGGCCGCACCCACTACCGAACCCGCGTCCTGATCCTCGTCCAAGACCTCAACATCAGAATCATCAACGCCGCCACCGGAGAACTACTCCGCGACTTCACCCTCGACCCCACCAGGAACTACCAACCCACCGGCGCACCCAAAGGCCCCACACGGAAAAAGCCCCGAACCTAACGTAGGTTCAGAGCTATTCCGATGTCTTGCGACATCACATGGTGCCCCCGGCAGGATTCGAACCTGCGACACCGGCTTTAGGAGAGCCGTGCTCTATCCCCTGAGCTACGAGGGCGGGGAAACGTCTTTGAATACCTGACTAAACCTAGTCGTTGGGGGCCGCTGATGGTTTGCGACGTGTTCTGGGCATCCTCTGCCGTTCCCGCCAGGATGGCGAAAGTCGGGGTTCGGCGGGTGTGAGTGTAGCTGGCACGGTCATTTCCCGCGGTCGCCTCTTCTCGCTGCGCGCAAAGCGCTCTGTTTGTTCTCGACCGCTTTCCGGACCGCCCGTCCCGGGTCCTTTCGGCCGCAGCCCGCTGCGCGGAGTGGTGCGACTCTCTGGTCGTCCATCACCGTCGGGCCACCTCGATGATGCCGTGGGCGCCGCGTTCGGCGTCCACCATCGCGTGTGACACGAACGGGTATCGACCCGCTTGACCGAAGGTCAATTCCGCGAATCCGCCTTGGGCCGCGAACAATCCGAGTGTCTGCGCGCCGCCCGCGCCCCGGCCCGCCTTGCCGCCCAGCCGGTAGTCGCCCTCGGACCACACGGTGTCGAACTGCCCCCCGACGACGTGGAACGACGTGCCTCGGTTCGGCCCGGCGGCGAGCACCCAGATGCGAACGCGCTCGCCCACCCGAGCGGTCAGTGGCGCGTGGTCGTATTGACGGGCATAGCCGTTGAACAACACCAGGTCGGGCCTGTCCGCGGCGACCTTGTCGGCGTCCGCCTCGCCGCCGGGCACGCCGAGATACATCTCGGACTGCACGATCAGGTACTCGCGGTCGACGCGCGGCAGGTCCGGCGGGTCGATGATCACCGCCCCGAACATGCCGTTCGCGATGTGCAGCGACATCGGCATCGTCGAGCAGTGGTACAGCCAGATTCCCGCCCGCGTTGCGGTGAACCGGTACACCAGGTGCTGGCCGGGCTGGATGGTCCGCATGGGTTCGTCGGGCGCCAGCGCTCCCGCATGGAAGTCGATCGAATGCCCGGTGCTGCCGTCGTTGACGAGCGTGATCTCGAAGACGTCGCCGACCTTTCCGCGCAACGTCGGCCCGGGCGCGGTACCACCGAACGTCCAGAGCCGCTGGGTGATTCCGGGGGAGACCTCCCGCCGGATCTCGGTCACCGGCAGCGTCAGGCGATGCTCGGCCGCAGCCGGTGCTAGTGCGGCGTCGCGCGCGGTGAAACCCGGAGCGGGGGCGGCACCGAGGCTGCGGGCGATGTCACCGGCAGGGATCGTCGCGCCGGCGGCCGGCCCCTGGTGACCTGAATGCACGGAATCCGTTGTGGGCATTGGCGTTCCGGTCGCCCGGACCTTAAAAGTCATACCCATCTGACGGTGTCCGGCCACGGCGCACCAGCCGTCGAGACTGGAGCCGATCACCCCGGCTTCGAGGACGGCCGACTCGCCCGGCGCGATCCGTCCGGTGCGGCTGCCGTTGGACAGCACCAGGTCATGTTGGTCGGTGCCAGTGTTGGCGAGGGTGATCCGCAGCCGATTCCCGGCGGGAACCTCGACCGTGTCCGGCACGAAGCGCATGCCCTCGATTCGGACCGACGCCGTGGTGGTGTGCCCGGTGGCGGCCACGGCTACCCGAGGTGACGTGCCGATGCCGAGCGACGCGGGGTCGGCAGCCACGCCGGCCGCGGTCGCCAGCACGACGACCCCGAGTCCGGCGGCCGCGACGCCGAGGCGCCGCCCCGGGGGTGCCGCCGCGGGTTGTCCTGGGGCCGTGGGCTTGTCGCGATCCCGGTGTACCCGCCATGCCGCGCGAACCAGCAGCGGTAGGAAGGTTGCGTACGACAACAGCACGAGAACCGATGCCGCGACGCGCACCAGGCTCGGCGTCGGGAGGACACAGAGCAACAGCCCGGCGTTGGCGACGGTGACCCGCCACGCGGCCCCCCGCTCGAGTTCGGCTCCGGCAGCCAGCGTCGCCGCACGCCCGCCCATCACGACAGGCGCGAGGTAGGTCAGTGATCCGAGCAGCACCTGCACCAGGAAACCGGCAAGCACTGGTGCGGTGAGTTTCCCGGCCGCCGTGACCACCGCCGGCCAGGTCGGCGCGATCGTCAGGGCGATGGCGGCGAACGCCAGCGACCCGATCAGCCAGGCCACACCCGCCAATACCGACAAGGTCGCAAAGTCGTTGGGCTGCTTGCGGCGGATCTCGTCGAGGTGTGGTCGCAGCACGATCCCGGCGGCACCGAGATACCCGAGGGCACCCAGTCCGGTGATCGGTGGTGATCCCACCACTGCGCCGCCGGCGGTCACAACCAGGGCGGTCAACAGGGCCGGCAGGCCGTGGCGAGCGGCCGCCTCGACCCCGGTGGCCATCCGGGTGCGCAGCATCGTCGGCCACAGCGTGACCAGCGTGCCCAGTACCGTCAGGCCCACCCAGCCGAACAAGTTCACCGCCGCATGCGCGATGACGAACCGCTCCTGGATACGGCCGGGGAGCGCCGAATTCGCCATCGCCACACCGAGTCCCGCGCCGACCGCCAGACACCACGTCGCGGCGATGTAGTAGCGGATGGTGACGCCGAAGCGGGCGGGCAGCGCGGTGCGCATCTGCTGCAGAAGGGTCGCCCCGTGCGCCAGGGCGACGACCGCGACGACCACACCACCAGCCAGTACCGCCGGCCACCACCGGCCCAGCATGCCGGTGACCACCGCGACGGCACCGGCGTTAAAGGCCGCGATGCGCAACACTTCTGCGGTCCGCGCCGAATCTGGTGGCCGGCGCAGCAACGCGTCGGCGAAATGCCGGCTCCAGATCAGGATCGCGTTGCCGGCCGCGCCCAGCGCCAGCAGATGGACCAACAGCCAGCCGGAGAACGGAATGTACCGATGCGCGACCGCTACCGAGACGAGCGCTGCGAGCCAGGCGAACACGACGGTCCCGACACGTAGGTGCCATCCCGAACGATTCATGCGGGCACTCGATTGGCTGCGCGCAGGGCCGAAATGGCAGCAACGACAATGAATCCGAGGATCGCCACGATATTCACCACACCACCGGCCTGCAGCGCCCAGTGGATGCCGCGTGCGTCGCCGGCCACCAACCGCACCAGCAGCGACACATGCAACACCGCGACCGGGCCGTACATCAGCGGGGTGTAGGGCAGCGGGCGACGCAACACGGCCGGCAAGATCACGGGTGCGTGCGCCATGATCATCGACAGCACAAAGCCCAGCATTACCGCGTGCACCACCGCGTCATAGCCTGCGCCTGAAGGTATTTGGCCGACCAGCAACCAGGTCGTCCCCGGCACCAGCAGCCATCCGTAACCGGCGAGCAGGCACACCGCCATGTATCGGGGCAGCCCTGTCGCGCGCACCGTGCTGCGGGCGACATCGAACCGGCCCAGCCACGCCACCGTCGTCAACAGCGCCGCGCCGAGCATTGGATAGCCACAGGTCGGCCACAACAGCGCGGCCACAGTGGCGGCGACCGTCACCGCGGCGATGGCCGTCAGTAGCCCCTCGGCTCGGGTGCCGATCGTTGCGATGCGGGCGAGTTCAAGGCGCTCCCCGACGATGGTGAGGATCAGGAATCCCGAAAGCCAGGGCAGCAGATCGGGAACCGGCACGCCGCCCAGCCACAACATTGCCGCGCCGGTTGCCAACACCGCACCGCCGACCTGGACCAGAACCGACACGTCGGCGGTTCGTCGCCACAACGGCACGTACACCGCGACCAACAAGGCGGATCCCGCGAGCAACAGGACGCCGCCGAGGTTTCGGGGCGCCCGGGTGACCAGCAACACTGCGCCGGCGCCGAGGGACATCGGGCTCAGGTAGGCCCACCACCGCTGTGCGGCCACGGCCCGCTCCAGCGCGACCACCGTGCCTACGAACCCGAGCACCAGCAGGACGCCGTGCACCTCGGTCAACCGGGTGGTTTCGATCGGTGCGGGCAGGCCGAGCAGCATCAGCGCCGCGTCGAGTCCGGCCAACAACGCGAACCCGCCCGGCATCAGAAGCAACGCCCTGGGCGGCACCCTTCGGTCAGTCATCATGCCGCACAACGGGATCGGGCAGAAATAGCCGGCAAGCGCCGGGCTCGGCGAATGGGATGAGGCCGGGTGCCGGTGCACCGGCGGCTCCGAGACGCTCCAGCATTCCCTCGACGATGCCGAGGTGGACCTGACAGACGATGCTCGGATAGCGACGGGCCGCGTCCAGCAGAGGGCAGCGGCGCAGGGCGATGCCTCGGTGCGCACCGAGCGCGTCCGAGTCGTCGTCCGGCGCAAAGCCCAGGCGGTCCAGCGCCTCGAGTACGGATTGCCGCGCATCGCCACCGGCCTGGCTGCACTCGTCGATGAGTTCGCGTCCCCATTCGACGCCGGCGGCCCGCGCGTCGCGCTCCGGGTGGGGGCTGGTGCGGGCCAGTTGTCCGGCCAGCGCGGTCGCCAAACCCGCGTAGTCACGCATCGTTACCGCGGGGTCGGCGGCAGACGTCCGATATACCGTGGCCGGACGTCCGCGTCCGAGTGTCCTGGCGATGGAGCGTTCGACGAGCCCAAGGTCGACGACCGCGTCGAGATGTTCGCGAACGGTGTTGGCGTGCAGGTCAAGATCGGCGGCGGCGTCTGCGACCCGGACGGGGGAGTGTGCGCGCACGTACTCGAGCACCCGCAGTCGCTGCCCGGACAGCGCCACCGGCGCTTGTAGTACCGGCATCGGCCGGGGGCCCAGGACCATCGACTCTTTTTTCACGGAATTTACTGTAGTAAATTATCGGGCGATGCACATAGGGCAATGAGTCACTTTCGCTCAGCCGAGCGATGGGCTCAACGGAAAGGAACCGAACATGCCAGCCAACGATGTAATCGTGGCGTCCACAGCGGCTGATGCCGCGGCGGTCGAAGCCATCACGAACCACCACGCCCAACTCGCCGGGCAGCTCGCGGTGCTGACCGATTCGATGGTGTCGGCAGTCGAGCGCGGTACGGACTTCGAAACGGCGCGTGCGGCGACCCTGGACTTCCTGGCCGGTGAGCTGTTGCCGCACGCCGCCGCCGAAGAGGAGCGGCTGTACCCGGCCGCAACCCGCACCCAACACGCGCGGCCCCTGATCGAATCGATGATCGCGGCGCACCGCGTCATCGGCTCCCTCGTCGACGGCATCCGTACGCAACCGCCGGTGCGCGCGGCTGGTTCCGGTCAAGCCCTGCGGGTGCTGTTCGACGCACACCTGGTCGACGAGAACGAGCGGATCCTGCCGATCGTCGCCGCCGACCCGAACGTGTCCTTGGTCGAGGTGACCGACGGCATGCACGAACTCCTCGGGTGTGCTCCCTCCGCCGATGGCCACGAGCAGTCACACAGCTGCGCTTGCTGCGAAGCCGATGACGATGATCTCGTGCTCGACGTCCGCGAGGTGCCGCACTCCATCCGGCACGCAACGGTGTTCGGCGCGTTCGATGCCGTTCCGCCCGGCGGCGCTTTGGTGCTGGTGGCTCCGCACGACCCGATCCCGCTGCTGCACCAACTCAACGGCCGCACATCGGGCCGGCTCGAGGTCCAGTACGAGCAACGCGGGCCGGATGCGTGGCGGTTGCGGCTGATCAAACTGTAGGGGGGCCGGTACCGCGGGATGCGGCTACCGAGACGGCTGCAGAGTCGGTGTGACTTCGGTCAGACCGACTCTGCAGCCGACGTTCTCAACGGTGTGTAGACGATGGCGATTGCGCAGGAGCCAAGAGGGCGACTACCCCTGTAACGCAATTGAATTGACTGTGGGGTCGACGTACAGCTCTAGTCTTCCCGCGACAGTGCCGCGCGAGGGCACGCGCCGATAGCTTGCTCCGCGAGCGCTTCCTGCTCGGCCGGGACGGGATCGGTTTTGACCACCGCGTACTCGTCGTCGTCGAGTTCGAACACATCGGGCGCGATGTTCACACAGAAGGCGTTGCCCTCACAGCGATCACGATCCACTACCACGCGCATTGAGAATCCTCCTTCGCTACTTCAGCGGGTTCAAAGCTCAAGCGTTCGCCTGCTGGCACACCCATCCAGCGGGTGTGCGTCCGGTCTCAATGAACCGGCTCAGTTCCGCTGTTGTTTGCGGTGGCAGCGAGGCGTCGGCGATGGGATAGATGACCGCTTCCTCTTTGGTGTTGTGCCGAAGGAGTTGATCCAACAGCTGTGTGCACGTGTTCCTGAGTCGCACGGTGTCGTTTCCGTCAGCAAGTAGATCGGTCAGGGTGTCCATGGTGCGCCACAGCTGACCGTGCTCGCGCATCATCAGGAAGATCGGCATCATAATCCCGGCGCCCCGCAGCGGTGGAAACAGGAACACCTCTTCGAGGTAGATGTGGCGGCGCAGCGCCTCCAGTGCTTCGGTGAGTAGTTCGTGCTGCAAGCTGCCGCAATCGAGCTTCTCGATGAAAGTCTCTATCACGATGTCGATTTCGCGGTGTTCCCATGTCATCTCGGCAGATACAGCCAGGTCGCCCATCATGTGCTCCTCTGGTTAGCCGGCGGGACGGACTGAGTCGCTCTGGTCGAGCTGTGCGTCGACACTGATCGTGGCCCCGGCAAACAATCGCGACACCGGACACAGCGCGGCCGCCTGGTTCACCACGGCCGCGAACGCATCGTCGTCCAGGCCGTCGACCTGCGCCCTCACTGTCAACTCCGACGTTGTGATCGTCGGCACTCCGTCGACCGCATCCAAGGTCACGGTGGCCGTGACGTCGAGTCGTTGTGGCGGCGTGCGGTTTTCACCCAGTTTCAGCGCCAGCGCCATCGAGAAACACGATGAGTGCGCCGCTGCCGCCAACTCTTCGGGGCTGGTCTTGCCGCCCGGCTGCTCAGTTCGGGAGGCCCAGGTCAACGGCAGGCCATCCAGGGCCCCACTGCTGCCCCGCGATAGCTTGCCTTCGCCCGAGTCCAGCGGGCCTTCCCATGTGGTCTGCGTGGCCCGTTCCGCAATGCTCATACTTCTCGACCCCTTCTCAGAGCGTAACGTTTTTACAAGTGCTAGTTGTGTAAACTCTAGACTGCGCTCCGCGCATTGACTAGAGAGCGATCGCTGCCAGATGGTCATTGTCGGCTGGATTGCAGAACCGATCGACTCTGACAAGGACTTCGGGCCGTTCCGCCGATCGCTGCGGAATGACCTGGCTGAGTTTTTTGGTAGCCGGTGATCTGGCAGCGGACCCGCGCGAAGGCCAGTGGTCTGTTGCTATGCCGTGTTGGCCGTCTCACGTTGACTGTCGGCATGGACCCGGCGACTGTAATGCAGCTCGCCGCGCATTCGTGCGAGCATGTGCGGGTAATGCAGTTCGAAGGCGGGCCGCTCGGAGCGGATGCGGGGTAGCTCAGTGAAATTGTGCCGTGGCGGTGGGCAACTGGTGGCCCACTCCAAC
The DNA here is from genome assembly GCF_001673315.1 of Mycobacterium asiaticum. Classification (GTDB taxonomy): domain Bacteria; phylum Actinomycetota; class Actinomycetes; order Mycobacteriales; family Mycobacteriaceae; genus Mycobacterium; species Mycobacterium asiaticum_B. The sequence continues at coordinate 7,744 of NZ_LZLQ01000136.1, forward strand.
GAGTTACCGTGCCCCCAGGGGTCGTCTACGACGACCGGTTCTCCGTAGCGCCAGCTGCTGAACACATTCCAGACGAAAGGCAGCATCGAGGCGCCCAAGATGAACGCGCCCGCCGTGGAGACGACATTGAGCGTCTGGAAGCCGTCGATGGGCAGGTAGTCGGCGTAGCGGCGGGGCATGCCCATGTCCCCCAGCCAGTGCTGCACCAAGAAGGTGGTGTGAAAGCCGATCAGGGTCAGCCAGAAGTGCAGCTTGCCCAACCGTTCGTCGAGTAGCCGGCCGGTCATCTTCGGGAACCAGAAGTAAATGCCGGCGAAGGTGGCGAACACAATGGTGCCGAACAGCACGTAGTGGAAGTGCGCGATCAAGAAGTACGTGTCGGTGACGTGGAAGTCGATCGGCGGGCTGGCCAGCATTACCCCGGACAGCCCGCCCAGCAGAAATGTCGCCATGAAGCCCACCGAAAACAGCATCGGCGTCTCAAAGGTCAACTGGCCCTTCCACATCGTGCCGATCCAGTTGAAGAACTTCAGCCCGGTCGGTACCGCAATGAGATACGACATGAACGAAAAGAATGGCAGCAGCACCGCTCCGGTGGCGAACATGTGGTGTGCCCACACCGCAGCCGACAGTGCTGCGATACTCATCGTTGCGTAGACCATCGGGGTATAGCCGAAGACCGGCTTGCGGGCGAATACCGGGATCACTTCGGAGATGATGCCGAAGAATGGCAGCGCGATGATGTACACCTCGGGATGGCCGAAGAACCAGAACAAGTGCTGCCACAGGATTACCCCGCCGTTGGCCGGGTCGTAGATATGGGCACCGAGGTGGCGGTCGGCGGCCAGCCCCAACAGCGCTGCGGTCAGCAGTGGGAACGCAATAAGCACCATGATCGACGTGATCAGCATGTTCCAGGTGAAAATTGGCATCCGAAACATCGTCATCCCCGGCGCCCGCAGGCACACCACCGTGGTGATCATGTTGACCGCACCCAAGATGGTGCCCAAACCACCGACTGCCAACCCCAGGATCCACAGATCCCCACCGGCGCCGGGGCTATGGATGGCGTCGCTGAGCGGGGTATACGCGGTCCAGCCGAAATCGGCGGCTCCGCCCGGTGTGATGAATCCCCCCATCGCGATCAGCGCACCAAACACGAACAGCCAAAACGACAAGGCATTGAGTCGCGGGAACGCGACATCGGGGGCGCCAATCTGCAACGGCAACACCAGATTTGCGAATCCAAACACGATAGGAGTGGCATAGAACAGCAACATGACGGTGCCGTGCATGGTGAACAGCTGGTTGTACTGCTCATTGGAGAAGAACTGCAACCCGGGCGCCGCGAGTTCGGTCCGCATCAGCAATGCCATCAGGCCGCCGATGAAGAAGAAAGTGAAGCACGCAACGCAGTACATGATTCCGATCAGTTTATGATCGGTGGTTGTGACGATCTTGTAGATCAAGCTGCCTGTTGGCCCCAGCCGAGCAGGAAATGGCCTGCGCGCCAACAATTCTTGCGGTACGACTTCAGTAGCCATCGGCTCCTCCACTGTTGGTGTTGTCTTCTAGGTTCCGGGTTCTATTGGTGCGCCAGCTTTGGCGATGCAAGCCATCAACTGGCGGGAGCCACGGGTCTCGTGGGTGACTATGGTGAAGGCCGTCAAAATGTCCCCGGTGTCGACGGAGACACTGTGCTGCCGAGCTACTCGTCGTCGGGTTCGGTGCTGGGCCACCACCTCGCCGACCAACCACAACGCTGTTCGCTTCCTGGCGTGATCCATGCAGCTGTCGGATGTCGAGTTCGTTGGCCGCCTTGGGATTTCACGCCCCCGGGGTTTTTACAATTGGAATTGTGCAAACTCTACAGCATGAGTGCGCAGCGGGGAAGCACTTCCGTACGCCCTATCGGCAAACTCGCTGCGCGACGTACCGGATGGTTTGGTGGCAGCGCGCCGAGGCCAATCGTCTGCGCCGCTGAGATCCCACTAGTTTCTACAAACAATTTTGTGTAAATTCGAGGTCATGGCATACGTGATAGGAAAGCCATGCGTGGATGTGATGGATCGGTCCTGCGTCGAGGAGTGCCCGGTCGACTGCATCTACGAAGGTGGCCGGGCGTTATATATCCATCCCGACGAATGCGTAGATTGCGGGGCATGCGAGCCCGTCTGCCCGGTAGAAGCCATCTACTACGAGGACGACCTACCCGAAGAGTTGCAGCCCTACCAAGCGGACAACGCGGCATTCTTTTTCGAAACGCTGCCCGGCCGCGACGAACCCGTGGGCTCACCGGGTGGGGCGGCCAAGATGGGCCCGCTCAAAATTGACGCACCGCTGGTGGCTAGCCTGCCCAAGCAGGCGTCCGAGTGAGCGTGAGCGGCGTCGCCGTGTCACGCGAGGAGCCGTCTGGTCGGCGTCGTGATGTGCTGCGGGTTTTGAAGGCCGGCCCGGGGCCGATGAGTATTGCCGCGATCGCCAAAGTGCTTGAGGTGCATCCAAATACCGTGCGATTCCACCTGAATGCATTGTCCGACGACGGCCAGGTGGAGCTCATCGAACCGGACCGCAGACGCCCGGGACGCCCGCCGCTGATGTTTCGTGCGACACCACAGATGGACCGCAGCGGGCCGCGAAACTTCCAGGTGCTCGCTGAAATCCTCGTCATGAGTCTTGCCGGCAACCGCAATGTGCGGGGAAAGGCGCAATCCGCGGGCCGTGCCTGGGGACGTGAGTTGAGAACGTCACCTGCGCAAGGGAAAAAGGCGGGAGCCAAAAAATCGATCGACCACCTGGTGGGCGTTCTCGACGATCTCGGATTCGCGCCAGAACGTCGAGAATCCGGCGGAGAGCAACAGATTGGCTTGCGCCACTGCCCGTTTCTCGAACTCGCTGAGGTCAGAGCCAAGGTTGTCTGCCCGATCCATCTGGGCCTCATGCAAGGAGTTCTCGAAAATCAGCAAGTAACCGTAGACAGACTGGACGCGTTCGTCGAACCGGATCTATGCGTCGCCCATCTGACACTGCAATCATCTGACACGGCAATCATCTGACGCTGCGATGTGACTTCAATGAGCTGCTAGACGGGTCGCCGTCTTGGATTTCGGCATCAGGTGGCTCGTTGGCCGCAGATCATCTCAGCGCAACTGCGCCATCACGTCGGCGAAGGTACCGATGTGGTTGTCCTGCACTGTGAAGTGTGAGATTCCGTACTTGTCACGGTAATTAGACAACGTCTCGGCCATCTCGGCTGGGGACCCGCTGAGCACCGAGTGCATGGCGAGCAACTGTTCGTCGGACAAGTCCGGTGCGTTGCGGCGGGTCAGCGACAGGTCGGGAATGGCCTCACCCTTACGCGGCACGGCGGTGATCACCAGGTTGAGCTCGAGAGAATTGAACCGGTCACCCGCGGCGTCGCGCACGAACGCGATTCGCTCGGCCACGGGGTCATCGACGTCGCGCACTCTCGCCCCGGTCAGGGCGACGATGTCGGCGTGCCGCGCCGCCAGGGTCATCACCCGGTCACCGCTGCCGGCCACCATGATTGGCACTCCGGAATGATGCTCTTTGAGGTAGACGGCCATGTGTTCGAGATAGTCGACTCGTGCGCCCGCGCTGGGATACGGCAACTCGGCGGCCTCGAATTCCTCACGCACGTAGCCCGTTCCGAGCCCCACTTCCAGACGCCCATCGCTGAGCAGGTCGAGCGCGCCAATGTCACGGCTCAACAATGCCGGCTTGTAGAAGGCGGCATTGAGCACGTACATACTCAGCCGGATCCGCTCGGTGACCATGGCGGCCGCCGTCAGCGTCGGAAACGGCGCCGCCGCGCCCAGATGGTCTGGCACACAGAGAATGTCATAACCAAGGTCTTCTGCTCGCCGCGCCGTCTCCACCAGCGCGGCGCGAGACTTGAAATAGCGAATACTCACGCCAAAGCGGAAATCCTTGGCCACCAACAACCTCCATTCAACGACGGGTAGAAAGCTGCCACGACTGCGCCGCGGCCGCCAAACTGTCGACCAATCCGGAAGTGACCGGCGACAAGCCGTCCGGACCCGGCAGGGGACTGCGCGGGCTCAAACCGCGGACCCGAACCGGCAATTCCAGCTGCGTCCCCCCGTGGCGAACCCTGTTGACCGGGTTGTCCGGGTGCAGGCCACGTAGCTCGGCCGGAATCGCATCCAGATCGGTCACCACCTCATACCCGGGGAGCCGGATATGGGCCGCCACATGCGCGGCCAGAGCGCGATTCCGCCCACCCGCTAGCAACTGGGACTCGCGCCCGATGCGGCCATAGCCGTGCAGCGATACCGCCACGTCGACGTGTTCGAGAAACTCGGCCAGCCGGGCAGATTCGGCAGGATCGAATTTCGACGACGGCAGATGGTGGTTGCACCGGTCGGGGTGACGCACCACATACACCGAGGCGTCGACGGCGGCAGCGGCCCGTTCGGCTACCACGTCGGTCATTTGTTCCAGGCCGCCGCCGTGGATGGCAAGAAACCCGAAACGGGACCGCAAGCGGCTCACTTCGACTATCCCCGTTTCCGCGAGCAGTTCTGAAAGCGATTGCGGCCCAGTCCCGTTAGGGGTTGGCCGAAGCGGCCAGTGGGCCGGGTCCCAGCGGTGCAGAAAGTCGATCCAGCGTTGCGGCAGCCCGTGGTGGGTGGCACCGTCGACGATGCGCGAAAGGTAACCGGGTCGAGGCGGACCCGGCGTCACCCGATGGTCGATGTACACCCACGCCGGTGCCGGCCCGGAGTCGGTGTGCACGGTCAGCTCATCGCGCCGGTACCGCACCGGCACTCCTTCGGCGCTGTCCAGCACCCTCAGGTCGTGGTCGGACAGTTGCCAGAGCACGCCGTGCACTTCGTTGCCCACGATCGGTTCGACGGTGGCCACGCCACGTTGGTTGATCAACCAGCCGTGGTCACTCAACACCGCGGGCCGCGGGTCGACGGCGTCCGGGCATCGTTCCGCCATCTGATGCACGCACAGGTTTGATCCGTATGCGAAGTAAGGGTGCCGGCGGACCGGCATCAACCAGTCACCGTCAGATAGATCAGCACCACGTTAAGCAGACTAATCATCACCGCCACCACCCAGCCAACGACGGTCGTTGCATGGTGATTGGCGTCGCCGCCCATCAGCTCACGGTTCGCGGTGAGTCGGATGAGCGGAAGTACGGCGAACGGAATGCCGAAGGACAGCACGACCTGCGAAAGCACCAGGGTCCGGGTGGGATCGACGTTCAGTGCCAACAGGGCGATCGCGGGGCACAGCGTGAGCAACCGGCGCACCACCATCGGAACCGACCAGTCCAGTAGCCCCTGCATGATCATGGCTCCGGCGTACGCGCCCACCGAGGACGACGCCAAGCCCGAGGCGAGCAGCCCGACCGCGAACAAGATCGCGATCGTCGGTCCCAGCGTGCCGCGTACCGCCTCGTAGGCGGCTTCGATGGAACCGACGTCGCCATGACCGCGCATGTTGAACGCGGCAACCAGCAGCATCGCCGCGTTGACCCCACCGGCGATCACCATGGCGATCCCCACGTCCCAGCGGGTGATGCGCAGCAACCGGTGTCGGCTCGGCCCTGGCTCGGGATGTCCGTGCCGGTCGCGGGCCAGCCCGGAATGTAGGTACACCGCGTGCGGCATCACCGTGGCGCCCAGGATGGCGGCGGCCAGCAACACGCTTTCGGCGCCGTGGAAGCGCGGCACCAGGCCGCCCAGCACCTCACCGGCCGGTGGGGTCGCAACGAAGAAACTGGCTGTGAAGCCGACCGCGATTACCAGCAGCAGTCCGGTGATCACCGTCTCGAACAGTCGCTGGCCACGGCGGTCCTTGATCAGCAGCAGCAGCAGTGAGATAGCCCCGGTAATCAGCCCGCCGACCGGCAGCGGCAAGCCGAACAGGATGCGCAACGCGACGGCCCCGCCGATCACTTCGGCGACGTCGGTGGACATCGCGACAATCTCGGCCTGTGCCCAGTACCCCAACCGCGCCGGTCGTGCCATCCGGTCCCCGATGGCCTCCGGGAGCGAACGTCCGGTGACCAGACCGAGTTTCGCCGAAAGGTACTGGACCAGGCCGGCCATCACGTTTGCGGCGACGATCACCCACAACAGGAGGTAGCCGAACTGGGTTCCCGAGCTGACGTTGGCCGCGACGTTGCCCGGGTCGACGTAGGCGATCGCGGCGACGAAAGCGGGCCCCAGCAGGTACCAGTTCGTTCTGCCAGAGGACGTGATTTCCGGCGCCATTCACCAGCCTTCGGCGGTCGAGAAGCGGGACCAAATAAAAAAGTGAGGTTACCCGAAATCTACCCGCCCCCGCGCAGAGGCCCGCTAGCCGGCGCCGATGCTCCCTCCGCCGTCAACCCGCAGCACCTGCCCCGTTATGTAGCCCGCGTCTTCGTCCAGTAGGGCGCAGATCATATGCGCGATCTCAGCAGGAGTTCCGACACGACGCATCGGGATGGCACTGAGAAGTCGAGCTTCGCGTTCGGATCCTGCCGGACTGCGCTCGCGGTACATCTCGGTTTCGATCGGTCCCGGCGCGACGGCATTGACCGTGACACCCGTCTCCGCAAGCTCGGCGGCCCAGATGCGGGTGCAGGTTTCCAGAGCGCCTTTCGCCGCAGCGTAGGGCGTGCGCTCGTTGGTCCCACGCGTCGTCATGCTGCTGAGATTGACGATCCGGCCCCATCCCGCGGCCGTCATGCCCGGCAGCACCGCTTGCACCACTTGCACCGCGGTGCGCACGTTCATGTCGTAGGTCGAAAACAGGTCATCGAGTTCGATCGAACCGATGCGGCCGAACCGGGCGAACCCGACGTTGTTGACCACCGCGTCGACCCTTCCATCAGCGACCACCTGTGCCAGCGTCGCCGCCGTGCCCGCTTGGTCGGTCAAGTCGACCGGGTAGAACGGTCCCGGGAAATCCTCCGGCGCGGTCCGCGCCAGGCCGATCGGCTCCTGGCCGTTGCGGGCCACCCGGTCGGCGACGGCTCGGCCGATACCTTTGGAGGCGCCGGTGATCAGCACCCGTCTGGACATCGCGTTCCCCTCTTCGCTGGCGATGTCTCAATTCTGGTGCCGGACGGGCGGCGTGGGGAATGGGATTAAGCCAAGATTCCCACGGAAACCGACATGCCCGTGCCGGACCTCACAGATCGGGTACAGGTATCTCCAGGTTGGGGAAGGTGAGCCCGCCGTCGACTTCCAACGTCTTACCGGTGAGGAAGCCGCCGGCTGGCGACGCCAAATAGAGTGCGGCAGAAGCGATATCGACCGGGTCGCCGAGGCGGCGCAGCGGTGTCGCCCGCTCCATCGGCGCGCGCAGTTCGTCATTGCTGGCCACGACGTCTAGCGCCGAAGTAAGGATGGAGCCCGGAGCAATGGCGTTGACCCGGATGCGTGGACACAGGTCCAGGGCCGTGAGCCGGGTGTAGTGCGACAACGCGGCTTTGGCCGTGCCATAGGCGGCGAAACCCCGTCCCGCGAGCCGGCCGATCGCCGAGGTGATGTTGATGATGCTGCCGCCACCGGAGTGTTCGAGCATCAGCGGCACGGCCGCAACGGTCAGTGCGTGAGCCGTGCCGACATTGAACGTGAATGCGTCCTTGAGGTCCTTGGTCGAGGTGGTCAACAGCGTGTTGGGCATGGTGCCTCCGACGTTGTTGACGACGATGTCCAGTTTTCCGAACGCGTTGACGGCCTCCGCAGCCAAGTTCGCGGTGTCTTCGGGATGGGCCAGATCTGCGGCCACGACGTGAGCGCAGCGCCCGATTGCCCGGACCTGCTCGGCGACCTCGTCGAGTTGGGATTGTGTTCGCGACGCGATGACGACATCGGCGCCTGCTTCGGCAAATGCCAGCGCAATGGCCGCACCCAGGCCGCGGCCGGCTCCGGTGATGACGGCGACTTTGTCGTCGAGGCGGAACCTGTCGAGGATCACTGCGGCCCCGTTTCAGTTGTCGGCCGAAACAGCAGTGTCCGCCGTCCCGGGAGGATTTCTGTAACAGGTTCTAGTTTGGCACAGCTGTCCGGTAGCCGATCGTGCGACCCTTCCAACCGAAGTTACGTGTTGTTAATGTAGCTACCGAACAGCAATGAAGGGGCTGGTTGACGGTCGCTGCGGAGGGACGGCGACTAGTATGTTTCATCACTACCGTTAGGAACTGAATTGAAACTCAACCGATTTGGCGCCGCGCTGGGTGTCCTGGCTTCAGGAGCACTGGTTCTGTCGGCGTGCGGGAGCGACAACAATGCAGGTGGAGGAAGCCAAGGTTCGTCCGGAGGTTCCTCGGCGCCGACTAACGTCAGTTGCGGTGGCAAGAAGACGCTGAAAGCCAGTGGATCCACCGCGCAGGCCAACGCGATGACTCGGTTCGTCAAAGCGTTCGAATCGGCTTGTCCCGGGCAGACACTCAACTACACCGGCAATGGTTCGGGTGCTGGTATCAGCGAATTCAACGGCAACCAAACGGATTTCGGCGGCTCGGACTCGCCGCTGAGCGCCGAAGAGGCGGCGGCGGCTCAGCAGCGCTGCGGCGGCGCGCCGGCCTGGAACCTTCCGGTGGTGTTCGGACCGATCGCGGTCACCTACAACCTCTACGGCGTGAGCGCGTTGAATTTGGACGGAGCCACTCTGGCCAAAATTTTCAACGGTGCTATCACCACCTGGAATGATCCCGCAATCGCGGCACTGAACTCTGGCACCAACCTGCCCGCGACGCCCATCCACGTCGTGTTCCGCAGCGACGAGTCCGGCACCACCGACAACTTCCAGCGCTACCTCGACGCGGCGTCTAACGGCGCGTGGGGCAAGGGCACCGGCAAAGCCTTCAAGGGTGGCGTCGGCGAGGGCGCCAAGGGCAACGACGGCACGTCGGCGGCGATCAAGAGCACTGAAGGGTCGATCACCTACAACGAGTGGTCGTTCGCTCAGGGCCAGAAGCTGAACATGGCCAAGATCATCACGTCGGCCGGTCCCGAGCCGGTCACGATCGGCACCGACTCGGTCGGCAAGACGATCTCCGGCGCCACCATCGCCGGCCAAGGCAATGACCTGGTGCTGGACACGCTGTCCTTCTACCGGCCGACGCAACCCGGTTCGTACCCGATCGTGTTGGCCACCTACGAGATCGTCTGCTCGAAATACCCGGACGCGCAGGTCGGGACGGCTGTCAAGGCGTTCCTGCAGTCGACTATCGGCAATGGCCAGAATGGGCTGGGTGACAACGGATATGTGCCCATCCCGGACTCTTTCAAGTCCAGGTTGTCGACCGCAGTTAACGCCATCTCCTGAGCTGAGGTTCACGTGGTAACTACCCCGCTAGCCAAAGCTGCGCTAGCGGAGGTAGACGCGCGCGCGTCGCGGCGGGCAGATCGGCTGTTCAAACTGCTTGCCGCGGCGGCGGGCTCCACCATTGTGGTGGCGATCGTGTTAATCGCTGTCTTCCTGTTGGTCCGAGCGATTCCGTCGCTGCGCGCGAACCACGTGAACTTTTTCACCAGCGCCAAATTCGACACCTCCGACGGCGACAAGTTGGCCTTCGGCATCCGCGACCTCTTCATGGTGACGGTGCTCAGTTCGGTCAGTGCCCTGGTGTTGGCCGTGCCGATCGCGGTCGGCATCGCGGTGTTCATCACGCAGTACGCCCCGGTCAGGCTGTCGCGGCCGTTCGGTGCGATGGTCGACCTGCTGGCCGCGGTGCCGTCGATCATCTTCGGGTTGTGGGGGATCTTCGTGCTGGCGCCCCAGCTGCAGCCACTGGCTGAATTCCTGAACCGCCATCTGGACTGGATCTTCCTGTTCAAAAAGGGCAACGTCTCGCTGGCGGGTGGCGGGACGATATTCACCGCGAGCATCGTGCTGGCGGTGATGATCCTGCCGATCATCACGTCGGTGTCGCGTGAAGTGTTCCGGCAGACGCCACTGATGCAGATCGAGGCGGCACAGTCACTTGGTGCGACGAAGTGGGAGGTGGTGCGGATGACCGTGCTGCCCTTCGGACGCAGCGGTGTGGTCGCCGCGTCGATGCTGGGCCTGGGCCGTGCGCTGGGTGAGACCGTGGCGGTGCTGATCATCCTGCGGTCGGCCGCGAAGCCGGGCACATGGTCGGTGTTCGACGGCGGCTACACGTTTGCCTCCAAGATCGCTTCAGCCGCTTCGGAATTCAGCCGGCCGCTACCGACCGGGGCGTACATCTCGGCGGGGTTCGCGTTGTTCGTCCTGACGTTCATGGTCAACGCCGCCGCCCGCGCGATCGCCGGTGGCAAGGTCAACGGATGAGGCACCGATGACGGTCGACGCGCTCGACATGCCGCTCAAGGTCGTGGTGTTCCGCCCCCTGAGTACGTGGCGGCGGATCAAGAACGGCATTGCGACCGCCTTCTTCTTGGCCTCGTTCCTGGTGGCGCTGGTGCCGTTGGTGTGGTTGCTGGCAGTCGTGATCGCACGCGGCTGGCGAGCTGTCATCCACGCTGACTGGTGGACCCATTCGCTGCGCGGCGTGCTGCCCGAGGAGTTCGCCGGCGGCATCTACCACGCGTTGTACGGATCCATGGTGCAAGCCGGTGTGGCCGCCTTGATCGCCGTACCGCTCGGCCTGATGACCGCGGTGTACCTCGTCGAATACGGGACCAGCCGGATGGCTCGGGTCACCACGTTCATGGTCGACGTCCTGGCCGGGGTGCCGTCGATCGTCGCCGCGCTATTCATCTTCAGCCTGTGGATCGCCACGCTCGGATTCGAACAGAGCGCCCTTGCCGTGGCATTCGCGCTGGTGCTGCTGATGCTGCCGGTGGTGGTGCGCGCCACCGAGGAGATGCTGCGACTGGTGCCCGACGAGTTGCGGGAAGCCAGCTATGCGTTGGGTGTTCCGAAATGGAAGACGATCGTACGGATTGTGACCCCGATCGCGATGCCGGGCATCGTTTCCGGTGTGTTGCTGGCCGTCGCCCGCGTGATCGGCGAGACCGCACCGGTACTGGTGTTGGTCGGATACAGCCGGTCGATCAACGTCGACATCTTCAGCGGCAACATGGCTTCGTTGCCGCTGCTGATCTATACCGAGCTCACCAACCCCGAACATGCCGGCTTCCTGCGGGTGTGGGGAGCGGCGCTGACCCTGATCATCATCGTGGCGCTGATCAATCTGGTGGCCGCGGCAATCAAATTCTTGGCGACCAAGGGCCTACTCCGCAAAGCATTCGGGGCGGCCGTTGAGGGCTTCCTCATCTTCCGCTAGGTCACTGCGCGAATCTTCCGCTAGGTCACTGCGCGATTCGCAGCACCCTGCCGTTGCCACGATCGGCGACGTAGACGTTGCCCTTCTTGTCCACCGCCACCGAAAGCGGCGTGTTCAGGCCGGTGAACGGCAACTCCACCGAAGCTGTCGCCCCGGCCGGTAGCTTTGCCACCACGTTGTTGTCGTGTTCGGTGACGTAGACGGCCCCGGCGCTGTCAACCGTGATGCCCCACGGTGCGCTCATGCCGGTGAACGGCAACACCGTCTGGTTCGACGTCCCGGCATCCAGCTTGAGCACCCTGTTGTTGTCGGTGTCGGTGGCATAGATGTTGCCGTCGCTGTCCACGGCCACCCCGTCGGGATTCTGCATGCCCTGGAACGGCACTTCGGTTTGTTCGTTGCTGCCCGCCGCCAACTTCAGCACCCTGTTGTTGCCGCGGTCGGCGACGTACACATTGCCCTGGGCGTCGACAGCGACCCCCTCCGGGTAGTTCAGACCGTTGAACGGCAGCACCACCTGGTTGTTCGACCCCGCCGACAACGACACCACCCGGTTGTTGAAATCGCTGACGTAGATCTTTCCGGCTCCGTCGACCGCGATGCCTTGGGGTTCGTAGAGCCCGTTGAACGGCTTCACGGTTGGTGACGTCGACCCGTCGGGTAGTGCCACCACGCGCCCGTACATGGTCTGGTTGGTGACGTAGACGACGCCGTTGCCATCGACCGCGACACCGCCCGGGGCGAAGCGGAAGTTGAGGCCATTGAACGGCATCACCTGTTGTCCGTCGGATGCCGTGGGACCGGAGTCTTTCTTGTCGTCGCCGCCGAAGATCATGAAGGCGGTGACAGCAGCGACCACAAGCAGCACGGCGGCGGCCGCGGCACCGATGATCAGGCCCTTGCGCGACTTGCGCGGCGGCGGCGTAGTCATCGGATGCGGCTGCGACGGCTGCTGGTACGGCGGCGCGCCGCCGAAACCAGGTCCGGAGGCGACTCCGGGTTGACTGGCGGCCCACCCGGCCGGGGCTACCGGGGCGGCCTGTGTCCACTGGTCTGAATTCTGGGGCCGCTCACGCCATCCGCCGGTGTTGGACGGTAGCGGCTGGACCATGGTCTCGTCGCCGGTATGCATCGGGGGCACCGGCCCGCGCATGGTCGCGGGGTCGCTGTACTGCTGCGGGGCGGACGCGTTGGAGTTGGTCCAACCCGTGTTCAGGCTCGGGTCGACGACGGGAGCAATCAGGGTCTCGTTGTCACCCTGCCGCAGGATGGTGGCCTCCTGGCGCTGCTCGGGCGTGGTGAGCGCGTCATGCGCGGCCGCGGCCAGATCACCCGCGGTCATGTACCGCAGGTTCGGGTTCTTCGCCATGCCTTTGGCGATCACCTGGTCCAGCGCCTCTGGAACGCGGCCAGGCCGGAGCACACTGGGCCGGGGGACCGGTTCCATCAGGTGGGAGGCGATCAGCCGTTCGACGCTGTCGGCGCGGTAGGGCGGCGCGCCGGTGAGACACTCGCCCAGGACACAGGCAAGCGCGTAGATATCGGCTTTATACGTGACCTCGTCGCCGGTGAATCGCTCCGGAGCCATATAGCTGTAGGTACCGACTGCCATCCCGCTCTGGGTCAGATTCGGGTCGTGAGCGGCGCGGGCGATGCCGAAGTCCACCAGGTAGGCGAAATCGTTGGCGGCGATCAGGATGTTCTCCGGCTTGACGTCCCGGTGGGTGACCCCGCTGGCGTGCGCGGCGTCCAGGGCCGCCGCGATCTGCCGCACGATGGCCACGGCCCGGGCCGGGGTCAGCGGACCGAATTGAGTCAGCATGGATCGCAGCGATACACCGTCGATCAGGCGCATTTCCACATAGAAATGTCCGTCGATCTCGCCGTAGTCGTGGATCGGCACGATGTGTGGCTCGGTGAGCCGCCCCGCGGTGTCCGCCTCGCGTTGCATGCGAGCCCGGAACACCGGGTTGTTGGAATACTGCGTCGAGATCAGTTTGAGGGCGACCACGCGGTGCTTCCGGGTGTCCTCGGCTTCGTAGACCTCTCCCATCCCGCCACGGCCGATCAGGCGTACCAACTGGTAGGGGCCAAACTGCGACCCCACCCGTGAATCCGAACCGGTGTTGGTCACCGTTAATGCTCCCTTCGCCCCGCCACCCGATGCCACAACGGCCGACTGGGCAACTTCGGCGGCCTCCGCTGCCGCCGGCGCACCCGCCATAACTGATGGTTAACACACGGTAAATCCTCGGAGAGTGGGCACACAACAAAATGGCACCACTGACATCGAATTTTGAATCACGAGTGAGTAACGCTGGTCCAAATTTCTCGTTCGACAGTTGCCTTATCCGCCCAATTCGCAACGTACCAGAGTGGCTTGCGCCCTTCGGAATTCGGGAGGCGGGGGCCGAGATGCGAGTCAGGGGTTGCCGTCGACGACACGGAACCGACCGCCCCGCAACGTGTCCCGATCAACCAGCGGGTTGACTGGTGGTCATCCGATGGCGTTCACGACCGGAATCAGCTTCGATTGGAACGAGTTCGGGAGCGGAATGTAGCCGTACTCGTCCAACCCGATCTGACCGTCGCCAATCGTGGATTGCATGAACGCCTTTACCGCCTGGCCGGTCGGCACATCCGGATACTTCGAGCAGACGATCTCGTAGGTGACCAACACTATCGGATAGGCCCCGGGCTGCGTCGGTCGGTAAAACGACGAGGTGTCCACGATCAGATCGTTCGGTTCCAAGCCGCCTTTGAACGTCGCACCGGCGATGGTTTTGCCTACGGTCTCAGCACTGATCGACACCGCCTCCGGGCCTGCGGAAGTGATGATCTGGGCCATATTCAACTGATGGCCGACCGCGAACGACCACTCGTTGTAAGTGATCGAACCATCGGTGCGCTTCATCGCCTGCGACGTTCCGTCGTTACCGGTGGCCCCTTCGCCGACGCCGCCGTTGAATACCTGGCCAGTGCCTTTGCCCCACGCGCCATTGGATGCCGCGTCCAGGTAGCGCTGGAAGTTGTCGGTGGTCCCGGACTGGTCCCCGCGGAACACGACGTGAATCGGGGTCGCGGGCAGGTTGGTGTTCTTGTTCAGCCCCTTGATCGCCGGGTCGTCCCACTTGGTGATGGCACCGTTGAAGATCTTGGCAACGGTGGGCCCGTCCAGGCTGAGCGAATTGATGCCGTTGATGTTGTAGGTGACTGCGATCGGGCCGAACACCACCGGGACGTCCCAGGCCGGTGATCCGCAGCGTTCCCTGGCCCGATCGGGTTCGCCCTTGTCGGGATTCATCGGCGAGTCGGAGCCGGCCAGGTCGGTCTGGCTGCTGAGGAACGCCTTCATTCCGGCGCCCGAGCCGTTTGCGTTGTAATCCAGCGTGTGGCCTGGGCAGGAGTGGATGTAGGCATAGACGAACTGCTCCATCGCATTCTTCTGGGCGGTCGATCCGCCGGCCAGGATCTTTTTCTTGCCGCCGCAGTTCACCGGGACGACGGGTGTGGTGCTCGATCCGGACGAGGACGAGTTGCCTGAATTGCCGCCGCAACCCGCAAGCACGAGGGCGCTGGCAACGAGCAGGCTGAGTGCGACGCCAGGTCCACTGAACTTCACGGCAACTCTCCTAACAGTCAAACCCGACGAGATGAACCCAGAATTTTACTGGTGGCCCCGGAGGGGTCAAGATTTCTTAAGATTTCGACGCCGCTTTGGAACCCGCTTTCTTGGCCGGTGATTTCTTGGCCGCTGCTTTTTTGGCCGGAGATTTCTCGGCCGGCGCTTTTTCTGCGGCGGCTTTTTTGGCCGGCGCTTTCTTGGCTGCCGTCTTCTTCGCCGGCGCTTTGCCGTCACCCGATCGGGCTTTGACGCTGGCCTCCAGCTTGGCCAGCAGGTCGGAGACGTCTTCGGTCTCATCCAGTTCGGTTGGCTGTTCCTCGACCGTAAATGCCTCTCCGCCTTCGAGTTTGGCGTCGACGAGTTCTTGCAACTGTTCCTGGTAGGTGTCGTGGTAGCGGTCGGGGTTGAAGTCGTCGGCCATCGATTCCACCACTTGGCCGGCCATCTTGAGTTCGGCCGGCTTGATGTCAACTTCCTTGTCCAGCACGGGGAAGTCTGGGTCGCGGATCTCGTCGGGCCACAGCAACGTGTGGATCACCATCACGTCGCGTTTGCCGAAGTCCTTGACGCGCAGGGCGGCCAGTCGGGTCTTGTTGCGCAGCGAGAAATGCACGATGGCCATTCGGTCCGTGTCGGCGAGCGTCTTGGCCAGCAACACATAGGATTTGGACGACTTGGAATCAGGCTCGAGAAAGTAGCTGCGGTCGAACAACATCGGATCGACTTCGCTGGCGGGGACGAACTCCAACACCTCGATTTCGCGACTACGTTCTTCGGGCAAGGTGGAGATGTCGTCGTCGGTGATCACCACTGAACGTCCATCGTCGGATTCGTAGGCTCGCGCGATGTCGCTGTACTCAACGACTTCCCCGCACACCTCGCAGACTCGTTTGTACCGGATACGTCCGTTGTCCTTGCCATGCACCTGATGGAATTTGATGTCGTGATCCTGGGTGGCCGAATACACCTTGACCGGCACATTCACTAGCCCGAACGCGATCGAGCCCTTCCAAATGGAGCGCATTTGGTCAGTATGCCCCGTGCGGGTCTCGATAACCTCTTGCGTCGTTGAGCGCGGCGCGATCCGGTAGGTCGGCCCCGGCCCGCGTCACGGTAAGGGCCGCTGCGGCGGTGGCCCGTTCGAGGGCCGATGTCAGGTCGCCAAGATCGATCCGGCGCAGGGCGTCGCGGCGGTCTCCGCCCAGCACGCCCAGTTCCCAGAGGCCGTCGAGCAGGCCGACCATGAATGCATCGCCGGCACCGACTGTGTCCACCACCTCCAGTGCAGGGGCAGGCACCAGGACCTCGCCGGCCGAACACAAACCGAGCGCGCCCCGATCACCCATGGTCAGTGCCACCAGCGCCGGTCCGCACGCCAGCCAACTACGCGCCGTGTCCTGCGGAGTCCGGTCCGGCGCGAGCCAGCGCAGGTCCTCGTCGCTGGTCTTCACAACGTCGCTGCGTTCCAGCAGTTTGTCGATGCGTTCCCGCGCCTGATCGCGGTCGACAATGACGGACGGCCGAATATTCGGGTCGAGGGTGACGGTCGCCGAGACGCGGTAGGTGTCCACCAGAGCGGCTACCGCAAGACAACCCGGCTCGCGCACTGCGGCGATGGACCCGGTGTGGACGAACAGGGGCGGTGGCACCGGCGGTGTCCCGGTAAGTTGCCAATCCAGGTCGAAGGCATAGGTGGCGGAGCCGTCCCGGTCGATGGTCGCCACCGCGGTCGGGGTGCGTGTCGCGCCGATGCTTCCCGGAACAAGTTGAGCGCCAGCAGCTTTGACGTGGCCAGCGATGCGCCGGCCACGGGCGTCGTCGGCGATGTGGGTCAGGAAGTCGACGTCCCGGCCCAACCGGGCCAGCCCGACCGCGACGTTCAGCGGACTGCCGCCCACGTGCTCGGCGCCGGTCGGTCCGGTGACGACGTCGATCAGCGCCTCACCGATCACCAGGCCCTTCATCGGCCCTGCCCCATACTCGACACGTTACGTTGGCACTATGGGATCGGCACAGGAGCAGCGGGTCAAACTGACCAATGCCGACAAGGTCCTGTATCCGGCGACCAGCACTACGAAGCGCGAGATCTTCGAGTACTACACCAACATCGCCGAGGTGATGATTCCGCACATTGCGGGGCGGGCCGCGACCCGCAAGCGCTGGCCCAACGGCGTCGACGAACCCGCGTTCTTCGAGAAACAGCTGGCGTCGTCGGCGCCCGACTGGCTGCCGCGTGCGAGCATCACCCACCGGTCTGGAACCACGACCTATCCGGTTATCGACAGCATCGATGGGCTGGCCTGGATAGCGCAGCAGGCCGCCCTGGAGGTGCACGTGCCGCAGTGGCGGTTTGTCGCGGAGTGGACCCGCAGCGGGGAAACACTCAAGCCCGGTCCGGCGACCCGATTGGTATTCGACCTGGACCCGGGTGAAGGCGTGACGATGGTCCAAATGGTCCGGGTCGCAAAGGCGGTGCGGGAGATGATGGCCGATATCGGCCTGACCACGTACCCGCTCACCAGCGGCAGCAAGGGATTGCACCTGTATGCGCCGCTGGATGAGCCGGTGAGTAGCCGAGGCGCCACCGTGCTGGCGAAACGTGTTGCGCAGCAACTGGAGAAGAGCATGCCCAAGCTGGTCACCTCGGTGATGGCGAAGAACGTGCGGGCCGGCAAGATCTTTTTGGACTGGAGTCAGAACAACGGCGCGAAGACCACCATCGCACCGTATTCGCTACGCGGACGCGAGCATCCGACGGTCGCGGCGCCACGGACCTGGGAGGAGCTGGACGATCGCGGATTACGCCAGTTGCGCTATGACGAGGTGCTGGACCGGGTGGCCCGCGACGGCGATCTGATTGCCGCGCTGGATCCTGGTGTGCTGCTGCCGGATCGGCTGAGCAAGTATCGCAGCATGCGGGATGCGAACAAGACACCGGAGCCGGTGCCGCGATCGAAACCCACTACCGGGCAGAACAATACGTTTGTCATCCAGGAGCACCATGCACGTCGGCTGCATTACGATTTCCGGTTGGAGCGCGACGGTGTGCTGGTGTCCTGGGCTGTGCCGAAGAACCTCCCCGAAACGACATCGGTGAACCATCTGGCCGTCCACACCGAAGACCATCCGTTGGAGTACGCCGCATTCGAGGGCTCCATTCCCAAGGGGGAATACGGCGGCGGCAAGGTGATCATCTGGGACTCGGGCACCTACGAAGCGGAGAAGTTCCGCGACGATGAAGTTATCGTGAACCTGCACGGCAGCCGGATTTCCGGGCGGTATGCCCTGATCCAGACCAAGGGTCACCAGTGGTTGGCGCACCGGATGAAAGACCAGAACGTCTTCGACTTCGACGGTCTCGCGCCGATGCTCGCCACCCACGGGTCGGTGGCGGGCTTGAAGAAGGGTCAATGGGCGTTCGAGGGCAAGTGGGACGGGTACCGACTGTTGGTCGATGCCAACCACGGCGCGCTCCGGCTACGGTCCCGCAGCGGACGCGACATGACCCAGGAATACCCCCAATTGCAGTCGCTGGCAGCCGATCTCGCCGACCATCAGGTGATTCTGGACGGCGAAGTAGTGGCACTGAACTCGGCAGGCGTACCCAGTTTCAACGAGATGCAGAACCGGGTGCGTGCCACCCGCATCGAGTTCTGGGCGTTCGACCTGCTCTACCTGGACGGTCGTTCGCTATTGCGGGCAAAATATTCCGACCGGCGGAAGCTACTCGAAACCCTTAGCAGCGCCGGAGGACTCATCGTTCCCGAGTTGCTGCCCGGCGACGGCCCCGATGCGCTTGAGCACTCGCGTCGGCAAGGTTGGGAGGGGGTGGTCGCCAAGAAACGTGATTCGACGTACCAGCCGGGACGCCGGTCGGCCTCCTGGATCAAGGACAAGAACTGGAACACCCAGGAAGTCGTGATCGGTGGCTGGCGGGTCGGGGAGGGCGGACGCAGCAGCGGAATCGGCGCGCTGATGTTAGGCATTCCCGGACCTGACGGGCTGCAATTCGTAGGCCGGGTGGGAACCGGCTTCACAGATCGCGAACTGGCCAGCTTGAAGAAGACGTTGGCACCACTGCAGACCGACGAATCTCCTTTCACTCCAAAGCTTCCTGCCCGCGAAGCTCGGGGCGTCACCTTCGTCGAGCCGGTCCTGGTGGGCGAGGTGCGCTACAGCGAATGGACTCCGGAGAACCGGTTGCGGCAATCGAGTTGGCGCGGGCTGCGGCCGGACAAGAAACCAAGTGAGGTAGTGCGCGAATGAAATGGGTTACCTATCGAGGTGCGGACGGTGAACGGGTCGGTGTGCTTTCTGGTGGGCAGATTCACGCGTTACCGGCGGGGCGGTCGCTGCTCGAGTTGATTGGTGCGGGGCCCGACGTGTTGCACAGCGCCGGCGAAGAGGCGCTGCAGTCACCGGCGGCGGTGGTGGCACTGGAATCGGTGGCGCTGGCCGCGCCGATCCCGCGGCCGCCGTCGATCCGCGATTCGTTGTGCTTCCTGGACCACATGCGCAACTGCCAGGAGGCCACCGGTGGTGGGCGTGTGCTCACCGAGACCTGGTATCGCATTCCGGCGTTCTACTTCGCCTGCCCCGCAACGGTATTAGGTCCCTACGACGACGCCCCGATGGCGCCCGGAAGCGTCTGGCAGGACTTCGAATTGGAGGTCGCGGCGGTAATCGGCACCACCGGCAAAGACCTCTCGGTCGAGCAGGCCGAAGCGTCGATTATCGGCTACACGATCTTCAACGACTGGTCAGCACGGGACTTGCAGATGCTGGAAGGCCAACTGCGGATCGGGCAGGCCAAAGGCAAGGACAGTGGCGTCACTCTCGGCCCATACCTGGTCACCGCGGATGAGCTGGAACCGTTCCGGCGGGACGGCAAGCTGGGTTTGCAGGTGACCGCACTGGTCAACGACACCGTGATCGGCTCGGGGTCCACCGCCGCCATGGACTGGACCTTCGGCGAGGTCATCTCGTACATGTCGCGCGGCGTGACGCTGCAACCCGGTGATGTGATCGGCTCAGGCACCGTGCCCACCTGCACACTCGTCGAGCACTTGATGAATCCGGATACCTTTCCGGGCTGGCTGCGCGACGGTGACGTGGTGACCCTGCAGGTCGAGGGACTAGGTGAGACACGGCAGACCGTTCGAGCTACAGCGGAGCCGATTCCGTTGCCGCCCAGGCGTGATCCGGCGGCCGCCGGCCCGGTCTCGGGCCCGGTCTCGGGGCCGCACACCGCGCCGGCCTCGGTGCGGGTGAATCCCGCACGGGCGAAGGTGCCCTACACCCGCGGGTTGCACGAGGTTGCGGAAAAGGTGTGGGCGTGGACGCTGCCGGATGGCGGATACGGCTGGAGCAACGCCGGTCTGGTGGCCGGTGACGGTGCGTCGCTGTTGGTGGATACGTTGTTTGATCTGGCGTTGACCCGCGAGATGTTGACCGCGATGCGGCCGATCACCGATCGCGCTCCGATCACCGATGCGCTGATCACCCACTCCAACGGTGACCACACGCACGGCAATCAATTGCTGGACGACAGCGTGCGGATCATCGCCGCGCAAGGCACCTTCGACGAGATCGCCCACGACGCCGGTGTGGAGAGGCTGGCTGCTATCCAGACGGCGGACCTCGGCCCGGTCGCGACCCCCTACGCGCGGGAACGTTTCGGGCACTTCGATTTTAGCGGAATCACGGTGCGTAACGCCGATCAGACGTTCGACCGCTCGATGCAGTTCGACGTCGGCGGCAGGGAGGTACACCTGCTCAACCTCGGGCCCGCGCACACCGCCGCCGATTCGGTGGTGCACGTGCCCGACGCCGGTGTGCTGTTCGGTGGGGATCTGCTGTTCATCGGCTGCACGCCGATCGTGTGGTCGGGGCCGACCGCCAACTGGATCGCGGCGTGCGACGCCATGATCGCCCTGGACGCGCCGGTGGTGGTTCCCGGCCACGGTCCGGTCACCGATCCCGATGGAATACGCGGCGTACGTGACTATTTCGTGCACATCATCGCCCAGGCGGACGAGGCTTACGGGAAGGGTTTGTCGTTGGCGGAGGCCGTCGATGCCGTCGACCTGGGTGAGTACGCGTCCTGGCTGGACTCCGAGCGGATAGTGGTCAACATGTACCGGCGCTATTGCGAGCTGGATCCCGACACCCCGGCGCCGGAGTTGCTGGGTTTGTTTGCGATGCAGGCGGAGTGGTTGGCCAAGCGGCAGAGCTGACTGTTGCCGGGCCTGCGCAAAGGGCAACTTTGAAGACCGCTTTTTCCGCGGCTGGGTAACCTACTGTGCGTCCCCGTCAATGGGTGACATGACGGATTAGTTGAAGTAGTCACGTTGCCTGGGTGACTGACGCGGGTATGAAGTCATCGGCGCAGCATAGGATTTGGACCGTCTGGTGTTCTACCAAGCTGCCCGTGTCGTCGGCCGGTTCTTTGACCTCGCAGGCCCACATCCGTTGGGCCCGGCAGCACGGGGTGACACTGGCCTGCCACCGAAGAGCTATTTCGACCTGTACACCGACTTCGGTGACATCGTCGCATTGCTAATCGCGAAGGTGTCCGAGATAGAACTGGCCGCCCTGCATGGGTATGCCGGACCAGGGAGCCGCTAGCTGACGCTCGGGGACGCGCAAATTTAGATACGAAGGGCAAGAATATATTTGGTTAGGAAACCGTTGTCCGCAATCACGACCGGACACCAAATTACCGCACAGTACTGAGAGTCAGGATCACCGATCAGCAATGGCGTCAAATCACGTGTGGTTCATATTACTTGCCCGCTTCCGACGAGCAAAGACAACTGATGGCTTGCGTGCAGGAATGCCGAAACAATGCCACCGACGGGCTTCCTAATAAAGATACGTTGACCCAGGTATATGGACCCCACCGTGGATTTGGGGGAAGCTGAAGAACCCCCCACCTGTGGGCCTATCGAGATACATCTGCAGGCCGTAACCACCAAGATTTACGTCATATCCCGTACGGATTCCGAGATCATCCGCGGCTGCGAACTCCTGCACCGACGCCGCCCAGGAAAACGGTCCGACGCCAAGGGTCAGTGATCCTGTGAGGGATGCCTGGATTCCGTTGTTGCCATAGGGAGACACGGTAAAACCGGACGTTGAGAGATCATAGCTAAACCCCAAAAAGCCACCCTTAGCAAGGGAAATCGAGGGCGATGTATCGGCGGGGTTGGCGGCGCCGGCGCCTTGTCCGGCTGCCGCCAGGGGATGGCCCAGCAGGACCTGGGCGGGCGCGTTCACCGCGTTCTGAAGCACCTGCTGCGCGTTTGCGACCTCGGTATTCAGATACTGGGTTGCCCCCGCACTCAACAGCTTGACGAATTCCTCGTGAAATGCTGCCGCCCGCGCACTTAGGCCCTGAAATTGTTGTGCGTTCATACCAAACACTGAGGCGATAGCCATGGACACTTCGTCACTAGCTGGGGCAGCGATCGACGTCGTCTGAATCGCTGCTGCCGCACTGGCATTATTTACAGCAGCGCCAATATCTTGCAGGGTGCCAGATGCTGCAGCAACGATATCCGGCACCACGTTGAGTAGGTACATGGCTCGGCCCCTTCTCGACGCTGGCAGCATTCGCCACGCGATACGCTGGAGCGTAACAGGAAATGACACATTTGCAGCCAAACATTTCAAATTCGGCGCCAACTGTTCGCAAAGCTTTGTGCTAAACGTCCCGTTTGTCGTAGTGGCTATGTGGGTGCTGCTGCTAAAGAAACGGGACCTGCTGGGGCACTAGGCAGTACAGCATTTAGTCGCACCATCGACCCTCCCGGTGCCAGGGTGTTCCCCGGCAAGGTCGGGCGCCGCAACCGGCGGGCAAGACAGCCAACTTGTGAGTCAGTCCAGATAGGACCAGCCGAACCGTGTTCGGCCCGCCAGTCCGCGTCTGCGTCGTTTTTGAAGGGAGCAGGTCTTGAAACGTGGCTGTGAACGCGACACGGCTGCTCCCGGCTGGGCTGCCATCGTCGGCGCGCGAGGGATCATGGTCCGTGCCTGCGCCTTCTCGCAATCGCCTACGGTTCGCATATGGCACCGGAACCCGCAGTGAAGTTAGAAACCCTCGACGACAACATCGCCTGCATCACCCTTAATCGACCTAGCGTCCTGAACGCTATCGACCGATCGCTCATCGACGGTGTGGATGCGGCGTTGGATGCGTTGAGCGGTGGCGAGTTTCGGGCCGCAATTCTGACCGGTGCCGGGCGCGGCTTCTGCGCCGGAGCCGACCTGAGCGGAACCGGGCAGCCTTGGACCGACACCAAACCCGGCACCCCCAGTTTCAAGGCCAGCTACGACGCCCAGGTTCGCCTCGCCGACCTTTACGTGCGGCTCTACGAACTGCCGATCCCGGTGATCGCCGCCGTCAACGGCGTCGCCGTCGGCGGGGGACTCGCCTTTGCACTGCATTGCGACATCCGGATCGCCTCCGAGAGCGCCCGGTTCGGCTCGGTGTTCATCAAGGCCGGCTTTTCGTCGATGGATATGGGCACCAGCTACCTGTTGCCGAAGATCGTCGGGGCCGGGGTTGCCCGCGAGCTAATGCTGACCGGCCGCATCATCGACGCAGACGAGGCCTATGGCATCAAGCTGGTCCACGCAGTCGTCGATGCCGATGACTTGATGACCACGGCCCTGGACAAGGCGCGCGAAATCGCGGCCAACAACGCTCTAGGGGTGTGGCAGACCAAGATTGGTCTCAACGCTGCACTGGATGCGCCGAGTTTGCGGCACGCCATCGAGTTGGAGAATCGCACCCAGATCCTCACCGGCTTCACCAACAATCCCACCGAAGCCGCGCTGGCACACCGCGAGAAGCGCGCTCCGAAATGGGATGCGCTGTGACACCTACACTTTCGACATAACCTTGTCGGCGTACTTCTCCAGGTTGCGGATCTTGGTTTGCAGCGGCTCGGGATCGGGCCCTTTGATGTAGGGCCACCGGAAACCCACGATGACATCGGTGACGCCTTTGTCCTCGAGGCGCCTGATGCCGTCGACGGTGTAGGCGTCCGTCGAGATCACGTGGATCTCGAACGGACCGGTCTTGCCTTCTTCCTGACGAAACTTGTTGACCCTGGCGATGAGTCGGTCGAGTTCCTCGGGATCGCTTCCGCCCCCGTGCATCCAGCCGTCCAGGCGTGCGGCCCGGCGCAGCGCGGCGTCGGCGTGCCCACCCACCAGAATCGGAATCGGTTGCGTGGGTGCGGGACTCATCTTGGTTTTGGGGATGTCGTAGAACTCGCCATGGAATTCGAAGTAGTCTCCGGTGGTCAGGCCGCGGACGATCTCGATGCATTCGTCCATGCGCTTGCCGCGTCTGGCGAACGGTAACCCCATCAACTCGTAGTCCTCCGGCCACGGGCTGGTGCCCACCCCGAAGCCCACCCGGTTGCCATTCAGCGCAGCCAGCGATCCGAGTTGCTTGGCGGTGAGCGCGGGGTGCCGAACCGGCAGTTTGAGTACGAAGAAGTTGAACCGCAGCGTTGTCGTCACCGCGCTCAATGCCGCGGTGAGGACGAAGGTTTCGACGATCTCCTTGCCGTCCAGAAATTCGCGGTTGCCGTCAGCGGTGTAGGGATATTTCGAGTCTGACTCAAATGGGTAGGCGAGGCTGTCAGCGATCGTCATGCTGTGATACCCGGCCGACTCGGCCGCTTGGGCCAGGGGAATGTAGAAGGCCGGATCAGTCAGTGATTCGGCGTAGCTGAACCGCACGCGTACCCGTTACAGCTGGTTCTCTGGACCAATGACCGCCCAGACCGTCTTGCCCGACGACGTGGGAGTACTTCCCCAGGTGCGTGACAGTGCGTCGACGATCGCCAGCCCGGATACATCGACGCCTTTGGGGGGAGAGGCCAACCGCACGGCCGGTGCGGTGCTGCTGTCGGATACTGCGATGGTCGCGGTCTGTCCTTCGCACTCGATCCTCATCACCGGATCGCTGCCGGTGTGCTCGAGCACGTTTTCGATGAAGACGTTGACCACTACCAGCGCGACCGGGATCAGGCCTGGCTTCGACCAGTTGGTCAACCATTCCCGGACCAGTTGGCGCGATTCGCGCAGGCTGGTGACGTTGGCCGTCAGCTTCGTCTGTGAGTGCTGCAGTTTGCGCCGCCCGAGCCGCGCGACTGCCTTCATCGCACCCTTCTCGGTGGGGAAGACGGGCATGAAGTCGGCGACCCCGCTGCGGGCGATCGCATCGCGGGTAGCGCGGTTCGCGGAGACCAGCACGATCGGAACATCCGGCCGGGTGTCCAACTGCCACCGTGCGCTGACGAAGAGCGACCAGGCCGCATCGTCGGCAACATCAAGCGAGCTGACGTCGACAATGACAGCGGCGGGCACATCGAGAGTGGCCTTGGTGATGCAGTCGCGGAGCTCCGCGGAGTGACTGGCGTCGAGCACGCCCTCGGCGGTAATGATCACCACCGACTGCTCGGTTCGCGACGCGAGAGCCAGCGAACTGGAGGATTTGGCCACCGTGCTCATCGGAGTGTCAGTGTCATCGTGCCGTCCGGTCCCATCTCCCCGCTCCTCGAAACTTCTGCTCTGTCGCCTTGGCTTCAGTGCCGCCGCCTTCGTTGCTGGTATCGAGATCTGTCGCCGACCACCGTGCGCGCCCCCGGTGGGCCGCCGCAGAGACCATCCAGCGGATACCCACAAGGCGTGCGCGGTCAACCTCCAGTCAGGCCTTACTCAGCCTAACGGCAGTCAGGAGCGCTCGAAGCAGAGATTTTGCCGAGGGCCGGCGCGTCAGTCGCCCGTAACGGCGTATGGCGGCGAGCCCACGCCGGCCACCGAATGCGTTCCCCACGGCGTTTGCTCGACGATGCGCGCGGGCGCACGGCGGTCGCCCACCGTCAGTGTGGCCGCCCGTGTCTGCCTGAGCCCGTCCTGCGGGAGTGCGTCGAAAATGGTCCCCTGCCAGTGATAATTGCCGTCAAGCGGATCCAGATGTCCGATGAGACGAACGTGCACTGGGTGGCTTGCGCCGCCGATTTCCAGTGTCGCGGTGCCGTCGTAGGTGTCTTCGTAGTCGGGCGCCGACGACGACAGGTCGAACGCGGACGATGGCGGGGGCGGCGAGGCGGCACCCAGTTGGGCGCGCTCGTTGAACACCTGCTGACTACTGCGACGCACCTCGATGCGGTCACTGCCGGTGCGCTTCATCAACGAGACGCATGCGGCGATGTAGTGCGCTTGCGCGCTTCGGTCGGGGCCGCCGAGGAAGAAAAAGTTCGGGAGTCCGCGCACGGCCACCCCGAAGAACGGCTCCATGCCGTCCACCCAGACATCCCGCAGCGAGCGCCCACGAGCTCCGATCAGTGCTTGATCGTCCGCGGCGGCGAACCCGGTCCCGTAGATGATGGCGTCGACGGCGTGTTCCACGCCGTCGCTGGTCCGGATGCCGGTCGCGGTGATCGAATGGATTGTCGAACCCAGCGCCTGACCCGTTCGTAACGACCGGCCGCGCCGGCGCAGCCAGTTCTTGGCACGGGTCGGCCAGAGCTCCAGCTCCCTGACCACCCGCCGTGGTGCGTGGGGAAAAACGGTGACCGATTCAGCGGATGTCTTCAGCCGGCTGAGATGATGCCCGGCGAAAGAGTCGGTGCCGACGACTGCGACGCGCTTGCCGGCCGCGTGAAAGTGTGGCTCCCACTGTGCGGCATGAAACGCTTCGCCCCGAAAGTCGTTGCAGCCGGGTATCTCCGGTATCCATGGCATGATTGCCGGCTGATGTGCGGCGACGACGAGATGGCCGCGCACGACGTCGTCAGCGGTATGCAACGCCCAGGTGCCGGCGTCGTCGTCGAAAACCGAACGGAGCACTGCTTTTTCGAGCAGCGTGACGTCGGTAACCCCGACCGCCTGCAATGCTGCTTGAACGCTGGCGACGTCCTTCCCGGCGCCGAGGATCACCAGGGGCGTCACAGAAACCTGCTGCGCTTCCAGCCGCGGCGGGCGATCGGACCCATCAGTCCCACCTCGGTCAAGAACGCTGCCAGCGGAGCGAATCCGACAATTTGCACCTCACGGCGATACTCGCTGGAGCGTGCCGCCCGCCGGGCCCGGGCGGGGTCCAGCCCGGCCCGGGCATAGGGGACCGGGTTGCTGAACAGATAGTTGAAGAAGTACCCGCCGAGCCCGTTGATGTTGGCCATAAACCAACGGTTGAACCGGGGCATCTCGGCGACCCGCTTGCGGGCGCCGTCCCGGGCGAACTGGATATGCCGGGCTTCTTCGGTGACGTGGATACGCATCAGCCGCTGGATGATCGGTTGCAGCTCCGGGTCGTCCATCATCTGCCGCTGCAATGAGTCGAAGATCTCCTCGCCGATCAGCGCGGCCACCCACAGCATCGATCCGCGCTGAAAAGCCAATGGCAGCGCGTTGATGATCCACCGATGGAAGCGTCTCGGCTGTATCGGTTTTGCGCCGATCCGTTCGATGGCTTTGCCGAACATCACCATGTGGCGGGTCTCGTCGCCGAGTTCGGTCAGCTTGTAGTGGGTCGACCTGCTGGTGGGATCCTCGTGCAGGATTGTCCGCAACAGCGACTGGTTCAGCATGTTCTCGAACCAGATACCGGCCGACAGCGTGTTGACCAGTTCCTGGCGGGACAACTCGATCTGCTGTTCGCGCGTCATCTCGTCCCACATCGGCGTTCCGTACAACGACACCAATTTGGCGGGCAGGAAGAACTTGTCCGGGTCGAGCGGGGCATCCCAGTCGATATCGACGACGGGCTCGTAAGACTTCTTGGTTGAACCCTTGAGTAGGCGCTCGGAGAACTCTTCACGACTCGGGCCACTAGGTCGCACAGCAGTAGTCATCGGCTGATGTCCCCCTTCAGGAGTAAGGAAGGTCACACTCAATACCCATGGTATGCGGTACCGCCGGTTCCGCATAGGGCAATTTGCGAACTCGATTAGGTTGACCGCATGAGTCGGCGCATCCACGTCATCGGCATCGGCGCCGGCGATCCCGACTATGTGACCGTCCAGGCGATTAACGCCCTCAACGACACCCAGGTGTTCTTTGCCATGGACAAGGGCGAGGCCAAGCGTGACCTGGTCGCGCTGCGTCAGCAGATCTGCGCGCGTTTCATCCGGGAGCCCGGGTACCGGTTCGTCGAGTTGCCTGATCCGCCGCGCGCGGCCGACGGGAATTACCGGCAGGCGGTGTCGGACTGGCATGCGGCCAGAGCCCGGGTATGGGCCGCCGCGATCTGCGCCGAACTGCCGCCCGAAGGCGTCGGCGCGTTCCTCGCCTGGGGCGATCCGTCGCTCTACGACAGCACGCTGCGAATCCTGGACGCGGTGGCCGCCGAGGTGGACATCAGATATGACGTCGTCCCAGGTATCACCGCGATCCAGGCGCTGACCGCGCGGCATCGCATTCCGCTCAACGAAATCGGTGCGCCGGTCCTGATCACGACGGGAAGACAACTACGGGCCGGCGGTTTGTCCGGGTCGGCGATCGTGATGCTCGACGCCGACTGCACGTTTCAGGTCTGCCCGCCGGACACCCGGATCTGGTGGGGCGCCTACCTCGGAACGACCGACGAACTGCTGGTCGCGGGCACGATCGGCGAGGTGGGGCCGCGCATCGTGGCGCTACGAGCCCAGGCCCGCGCACGACACGGCTGGATCATGGACACCTACCTGTTGCGGCCGGCCCCTGAGGTCGCCAGGAAGCGTCCTGTGTGGTTCCCTGTGATCTCAACTCTTTCTTAGAAGAACTGCACGGACCACTCGCTCCGGCGCGATAGCATTTGACATGTGCCCATTGTGCGCTGGATCACCCGCGTCGCCGTCGAGCGGTCCCAACTGTCGGAGGTTTGTGCATGTCGTGGGTAAATGCGGCGCCTGAATACGTCGCGTCCGCCGCCACTGACCTGGCCGGTATCGCCTCGACACTGAGCTCGGCGAATGCGGCGGCGGCGTTTCCCACCTCCGGGGTTATAGCCGCCGGCGCTGATGACGTCTCGGCCGCGATTGCGGCGCTGTTCGGTGCCCACGCTCAGGCCTATCAGATGATCAGCTCCCAGGCCGCCCTGTTTCACCAGCAGTTCGTGCAGTTGATGACCTCAGGCGCGAACCTGTACGACGCGGCCGAAGCCAGCAACTCCACTCCGATGGGGGATGCCGCGGCGGCCATCAACGCGCCGGCAGGGGCGCTGCCTGGATTCGCGGTTGGCGCTGCGGCGGCCGGCGCGTCGACACCTGGCGCCTCCGGTGGTGAGCAGGTATTGGCGCGCACCGCGGGCGGCACTCTGGTGCAAATCGGTACCAACGGTGGGGCGGCGGCGGGTTTGGCCGCTCCCCCCGCGGGCGGTTCGGGCGGTGTCGTCACCGCTGGTGGCGGCAGCGCGGGTGCGGCGGCGTTGCTGCCGGGCTTGCGCTACGCGGGCGTCGGTGCGGGCGGAGACGCCCCGGTCGCGACGGCCCTACCGGGTGCCCTTGTCGCGGGTCCGGTCGACGGCAGCGGGGAGAGTGCGGGCAACCTCGGCGGCATCAGCCCGCTCGTCATCGGCCAGGGGGCCGCCAACGGACTCAGCAGCAGCGCCGCACCGGCGGCAGCTGTCGCCAGCCCCAGCTCAGCGGGCAACAGCCAAGCAGAAAACGGCAGCGGTATCTCGGTGCCCAGCGGGTGGCTGCAAGGCGACGCTGGGTTGAACGTGGTCGGCGACGCGGCGCCGACGGCGCCCGGCGAGTTCGCGCGCGGTGAGGGCAGTTTCTACGCCAGCCCCGGCCAGGGCGGCTTTCTCGGCGGCAGTGACCAACTGGGAGCCGGGATGGGTGCCCCCGCTGAAGGGGCCTGACACTGAGTCTGGCCGCGGAGTCGCCCAAACCGGCAAACTGGACAGGTGCCCGAACTCCCCGAGATTGAAGCGCTCGCCGACCATCTGCGCCGGCACGCCGTGGGTCTGCCGGTCGGCCGCGTCGACATCGCCGCGTTGTCGGTGCTCAAGACCTTCGATCCGCCCATCAACGCGCTGCACGGGCAGACGGTCGTCGAGGCCGCTCGATGGGGCAAATATCTGGGCCTGCAAGTCGGAGAGCTGTGGCTGATCACCCACCTGTCGCGCGCTGGCTGGTTGCGCTGGTCTGACAAGTTGGCCGCGGCGCCGCTGCGTCCGGGAAAAGGCCCCATCGCGCTGCGCGTACATCTGGGCACCCCCGGAGAAGCGCCCGGCTTCGACCTCACCGAGGCCGGGACGCAGAAGCGGCTGGCGGTGTGGCTGGTCACCGACCCGCAGCAGGTCCCGCAGATCGCCGCACTGGGACCGGACGCCCTGGAACTCGGACCCGACGATTTGGCTCGCGTCCTGGCCGGGAACACCGGGCGGATCAAGACCGTCATCACCGACCAGAAGGTCATCGGCGGCATCGGAAACGCCTACAGCGACGAGATCCTGCACGTCGCCCGCATCTCACCGTTCGCCACCGCAGCGAAACTGACCGACGAGCAACTCACTACCCTGCACGACGCGATGATCTCCGTCCTCACCGACGCGGTCAGCCGATCCGTCGGCCAGGGCGCGGCCATGCTGAAGGGGGAGAAGCGCTCCGGACTGCGGGTGCACGCCCGCACCGGGCTGCCGTGTCCGGTGTGCGGGGATACCGTGCGTGAAGTGTCGTTCGCGGACAAGTCATTTCAGTACTGTCCGACCTGTCAGACTGGCGGCAAGGTGCTGGCCGACCGGCGCATGTCACGGCTACTCAAGTAGCCGATATGCTGCCTGGGTGACTCGCCAGAAAATCCTGATCACCGGAGCCAGTTCCGGGCTGGGCGCCGGAATGGCCCGCGCCTTCGCCGCCAAAGGCCGCGACCTGGCGCTCTGCGCCCGTCGCACCGACCGTCTGGAAGAACTCAAATCCGAACTCTCCCAACAGTATCCGTCGGTCAAGGTGGCAGTGGCGGCGTTGGATGTCAACGACCACGACCAAGTGCCGAAGGTGTTCGCCGAGTTGAGCGACGAACTGGGTGGCATTGACCGCGTCATCGTCAACGCCGGCATCGGCAAGGGCGCGAAACTGGGCTCGGGCAAGTTATGGGCCAACAAGGCGACCCTCGAGACCAATCTGATCGCCGCCCTGGTGCAGATCGAAGCTGCATTGGAGATGTTCAACAATCGCGGCTCGGGACACCTGGTGCTGATCTCGTCGGTGCTGGGCCACAAAGGCGTGCCAGGTGTCAAGGCCGCTTACGCAGCAAGCAAAGCCGGACTCAGTTCGCTGGGCGAATCGCTGCGCGCCGAGTACGGCAAAGGTCCGGTCAAGGTGTCGGTGATGGAGCCCGGTTATATCGAGTCAGAGATGACGGCCAAGTCGAACAGCACAATGTTGATGGTGGACAACGAAACTGGCGTCAAAGCGCTCGTCGACGCCATCGAGCGTGAGCCCGGACGAGCCGCCGTGCCGTGGTGGCCGTGGGCGCCGTTGGTGCAGCTGATGCGCGTGCTGCCACCCCCGCTGGCGAAGCGGTTCGCCTAACGGCCATCAGGTCGCGCGGCCTCTTTCGGCCCGGTAGCGGCGCACCAACGCGTCGGTGGAACTGTCGGACTGCTGGTCTGGTGCGTCGTCGCTGGTGAGCACCGGGATCAGCGCCTTGGCTTGGGTCTTGCCCAGTTCCACGCCCCACTGGTCGAACGAATCGATCCCCCAGATCACACCCTCGGTGAACACTTGATGCTCGTAGAGCGCCACCAACTGCCCCAGCGCCGACGGTGTCAACCGGGTGGCCAAAATCGATGTGCTGGGCCGGTTTCCGGGCATTACCTTGTGCGGGACCACGTCTGCCGGGGTGCCCTCGTCGGCGATCTCGTCTGCGGTCTTGCCGAACGCCAGCACCTGGGTCTGGGCGAAGAAGTTGCTCATCAGCAGGTCATGCATGCTGCCGTCGCCCTCGGCGGTCGGCAGGTCGTCAAGGGGCTGACTGAACGCGATGAAGTCGGCTGGCACCAACCGGGTGCCCTGATGCAACAGCTGGTAGAACGCGTGCTGCCCGTTGGTTCCCGGTTCACCCCAATAGATTTCACCGGTGTCGGTGGTCACCGGGGTGCCGTCCGCACGGGTTGATTTGCCGTTGGATTCCATGGTCAGTTGCTGCAGGTAGGCGGCAAACCGGGCCAGGTCATTGGAGTACGGCAGCACCGCTCGCGATTGCGCGTCAAAGAAATTCGAGTACCACACCCCGATAAGACCAAGCAGCGCAGGCGCATTGGATTCCAGCGGAGCGGTCCTGAAGTGTTCGTCGACGATGTGGAATCCGGACAGGAAGTCGGCGAAGGCTTCCCGGCCGATGACGGCCATCACCGATAACCCGATCGCCGAGTCCACCGAGTAGCGACCGCCGACCCAATCCCAGAAGCCGAACATGTTCTCGGTGTCGATGCCGAACTCGTCGACCAGTTTCTTGTTAGTGGAGACGGCGACGAAGTGCTTCGCGACCGCGTCGTCGCCCAGTGCATCGGTGAGCCAGCGCCGCGCGGCGGTCGCGTTGGTCAGTGTCTCCAGCGTGGAGAACGTCTTGGATGCGACGATGAATAGTGTTGTGGCAGGCTCTAAATCGGCGAGCGTGGCGACAAGGTCGGCTGGGTCGACATTGGACACGAAGCGCGCCGAGATGCCGGCGTCGGCGTAGTGGCGCAGCGCCTGGTACACCATCACCGGACCCAGGTCCGAACCGCCGATGCCGATGTTGACGACGGTCTTGATCCGTTCGCCGGTGGCGCCTTTCCAGTCGCCGCTACGCAGCTTGTCGGTGAAGTCGCCCATGGCATCGAGTACCTCGTGCACGTCCCTGACGACGTTCTGGCCATCGACGGTCAGGTCGGCGTCGCGGGGCAGCCGCAGCGCGGTGTGCAGCACCGCGCGATCTTCCGAGGTGTTGATGTGGGCGCCGGCGAACATCTGGTCGCGATGCTCTTCCAGATCGGCCGCCCGGGCCAGGTCGATCAGCAACTGGATGGTCTCGCGAGTGATGCGGTGCTTGCTGTAGTCGATGTAGAGGTCACCGACGGTGAGGGTGAGTTCGCGGCCGCGGTCCGGATCGTCGGCGAAGAATTGGCGAAGGTGGGTTTCTCCGATCTGGTCGTGGTGCCGGCGCAGCGCGTCCCACGCCGGGGTGGCGGTGATGTCTGATGTCTCGGAGGTCATGATTCGACACTAATGCGGTGTCGGGGGACTGGTCAGCGTCCAAGCCTCCGCGGGCGTTCATCGAGACTGAAATCCTGCAGGTCTCTACTCGCACTTCTGCTGCAGATTTTCAGTCTCGACGCGATGCTCAACGTGCGGAAGCGACACCCAACACCTGCTGCAGATCCGGCAGCATCGACTGCAACTGCTCACCCCAGTACGACCAGGTGTGCGTGCCGTTGGCCGGGAAGTTGAAAACCCCATTGCGCCCGCCGGCGGCCTGGTATCTGGCTTGAAAGACCTTGTTGCTGACGCCGGTTGCGCTCTCCAGCAGGCTGGCGTCCAGCTTGGTATCGGCGTCCGACTGCCCACCGTTGCCGGTGTAGACCCAGATGCGGGTGTTGTTGGCCACCAGCGACGCAACATTGACAGTGGGGTCGTTGCTCGCCCAGGCGGGGTCGCCGGGCGGTCCCCACATGGCGTCGGAACGAAAGCCGCCGGCGCCCAGTTGCGCAGCGCTGACCAATGCAGGCCAGTTACCGGCGGACAGGTTCAGAAATCCCGACATCGAGGCGGCGTAGACGAAGTTCCGCGGGTGCTTGGCCGCCAGCACCAGCGACGCCGAACCGGCCATCGACGCACCCAGCACCGCGTTGCCCGACGCACTGATCGCCTTGTTCGTCGCCAACCATCGCGGCAACTCCTCCGCCAGGAATGTGTCCCACTTGTAGGTCGACGTGCCCCCGTTGCCGACAGCGGGCCGGTACCAGTCGGAGTAGAAGCTGGCCGTTCCTCCGGTCGGCATTACCACCGACATGCCGGACGGGGCGAACCAGTCGAATACCGGCAAATGAATGTCCCACCCGTTGAAATCCGCGCGAGCCAGCATGCCGTCGAGCAAATACACCGCATGGGAACCGCCGGGTTGGAACTCGACTTTGATCTGACGGTGCATCGATGCGGACGGGACCATCAAATATTCGATTTGCCCCTGGCGCGACCAGGCTGACGAGGTCGCGGTGCCGTGATACCACCCGCCCACCATGCCCAGCAACGCTACGGTTGACAGAATCATCAACCGGCGCACCGGTGAAATCCCAGCTCTGAACGGCACACCCATTACCGGGCGAAATTTACCGCAGCAAATTCAGGAAAAGTCGAACGTAACGGCAACAGTGACCGTTTAGTGGCCGAGTCGTCCCCGGCCCAGACGTAAGAGCAGCATGGCCAGATCTTTACCGTCGGGACCGAGTTCGCTGTAGCGCTCGATCACCTTCATCTCGCGGCTGTGCACCAGCCGGGTGCCGCCGGAGGCCATCCGGACCTTGCCGATCGCCTGGGACACTTCGGCCCGCCGTTTGACCGCCGCCAGAATTTCGGCGTCGAGCCGGTCGATCTCCTGGCGCAATTCGTCGATGCCGAGCTCTTCGGCAGCAACGGTCTCGGTGTTCATTTCTGCTATCTCCGCGTTCTCGTGAGGTGGGGTGTCTGGTCTCATCCGGGTTCAGGCCTCACACAAGAAACGAGCCCCGAATCCGGAAGCGGACCACGGGGCTCTGCGAAAGCAGCTAGACCACGGGCACCGCTGGCGGGTACCCGTAGAAAAATCGGCGCTGCCTGTTGAGCACGCAACGAGTGTGCCACCAACAGGCCGATGGGTGCAAAAACACCTGTCAAGGGCGCTTCAGGAAAAGGGCCGCTCCGGTTGCCCGCGGCTTGTCGGCCGGCGGCGGTAAGTTTGGACCGACATGAGTGTGCACGCGACCGAAGTCGAATCCTCCCATCCATCCGCGGTAGACGAACTGCTAGCGGGTCTCAATCCGCAGCAGCGG
This sequence comes from Mycobacterium asiaticum, assembly GCF_001673315.1. Classification (GTDB taxonomy): domain Bacteria; phylum Actinomycetota; class Actinomycetes; order Mycobacteriales; family Mycobacteriaceae; genus Mycobacterium; species Mycobacterium asiaticum_B. Next base: position 42,652 of record NZ_LZLQ01000136.1, read on the forward strand.
CAAGCCGTGGTGCATCAGGGTTCGCCCCTGCTGATCGTCGCCGGCGCGGGGTCGGGGAAGACGGCGGTGCTGACCCGCCGGATCGCCTACCTGATCGCCGAGCGGGGTGTCGGGGTGGGTCAGATCCTGGCCATCACCTTCACCAACAAAGCTGCCGCGGAGATGCGCGAACGCGTGGCGAACCTGGTCGGTCCCCGCGCGAGGTACATGTGGGTGTCGACGTTTCACTCGTCGTGCGTGCGGATTTTGCGCAACCAGGCGTCCTTGATCCAGGGCTTGAACTCCAACTTCTCGATTTACGACGCCGATGATTCCCGTCGTTTGCTGCAGATGATCGGCCGCGACATGGGCCTGGACATCAAGCGGTACTCGCCACGGCTGCTGGCCAACGCCATCTCCAACTTGAAGAACGAGCTCATCGACCCGCACCGGGCGGTGTCGGATCTGACGGACGAGTCCGACGACCTGGCACGCACCGTCGCCTCTGTCTACGGCGAATACCAACGCCGGCTGCGGGCAGCCAACGCGTTGGACTTCGACGACCTGATCGGCGAGACGGTCGCAGTGCTGCAGACCTTCCCGGACATCGCTCAGTACTATCGGCGGCGGTTCCGGCACGTGCTGGTCGACGAGTACCAGGACACCAACCATGCCCAGTACATGCTGGTGCGGGAGTTGGTGGGGCACGGCGGTTCAGCCAGGGGCGCCGGAGTCGGCCCGGGGGCCGGTGAAGGCGAGGCGAAGCTGGGACCGCCGAATGGAGGCGGCACCGGCGATGCCGATGACGTGCCGCCCGCGGAGCTGTGCGTGGTGGGTGACGCCGACCAGTCGATCTACGCGTTCCGCGGCGCGACCATCCGCAACATCGAAGACTTCGAGCGGGACTATCCGGACGCCAGAACCATACTGCTGGAACAGAACTACCGCTCGACGCAGAACATCCTGTCGGCGGCCAATTCGGTGATCGCCCGCAACTCCGGACGCCGGGAGAAGCGGTTGTGGACCGACGCCGGCGAGGGCGAGCTGATCGTGGGCTACGTCGCCGACAACGAGCACGACGAGGCCAGATTCGTGGCCGAGGAGATCGACGCGCTGGCCGACCGCGGTGAGATCACCTACAACGACGTCGCCGTCTTCTACCGCACCAACAACTCGTCGCGGTCGCTCGAAGAGGTGTTCATTCGCGCCGGCATTCCCTACAAAGTGGTTGGAGGAGTGCGGTTTTACGAACGCAAGGAGATTCGCGACATCGTCGCCTACTTGCGGGTGCTGGACAACCCGGGCGACGCGGTCAGCATGCGGCGCATCCTGAACACGCCGCGCCGCGGCATCGGCGATCGGGCCGAAGCGTGCGTGGCGGTGTACGCCGAGAACACCGGGGCCAGCTTCGCCGACGCGCTGCAAGCTGCGGCGGAGGGCAGGGTCCCGATGCTGAACACCCGCGCGGAGAAGGCGATTGCCGGTTTCGTCGAATTGCTCGACGAGCTGCGCGGACATCTCGACGACGATCTTGGTGAACTGGTCGAAGCGGTGCTGGAACGGACCGGATACCGCAGGGAGTTGGAGTCGTCAACCGACCCGCAGGAGCTGGCGCGGTTGGACAACCTCAACGAACTCGTCAGCGTCGCACATGAATTCAGCATCGACCGGGCCAATGCGGAGGCCTTGGCGGCCGAAGGCGGATCCGATTCCCCCGACGACGAGGACATGCCCGACACCGGTGTCCTGGCGGCCTTCCTGGAGCGGGTATCGCTGGTCGCCGACACTGACGACATCCCCGAGCACGGTTCGGGACTGGTGACATTGATGACCTTGCACACCGCCAAGGGTTTGGAGTTCCCGGTGGTCTTCGTCACCGGTTGGGAGGACGGCATGTTTCCGCACATGCGCGCCCTGGACGACCCCGTCGAACTCTCCGAGGAACGACGACTGGCCTACGTCGGTATCACCCGGGCCCGGCAACGGCTCTACGTCAGCCGGGCCATTGTCCGATCCTCCTGGGGACAGCCCATGCTGAACCCGGAATCGCGGTTCCTGCGCGAGATTCCGCAGCAACTCATCGACTGGCGACGGACCGCCCCCAAGCCGTCGTTCAGTGCGCCGGTCAGCGGCGCCGGACGGTTCGGCACCCCGCGGTCGGCGCCGACGCGTTCCGGCGCGGGCAAGCGTCCGTTGATGATGTTGGAACCCGGCGACCGGGTGACGCACGACAAGTACGGCCTCGGTCGTGTCGAGGAGGTCTCCGGTGTCGGCGAATCGGCGATGTCGCTGATCGATTTCGGTAGCGCCGGGCGGGTCAAGCTGATGCACAACCACGCCCCGATCAGCAAGCTCTGACCAAGCGGCACAGAACTATTCGACCCAGCGCTTAGTTTCTTTGAGCATCGCCAACGCGCCGCCCGCGATCGGCAACAGCGGAAGCAGGTGTACCAGCCATGCGACGCGCGCGCCGGCGATGAACACGCCCAGATAGGTCAGCAGTGCCACGACTGCGCCGGCCACCAACAGGTAACGCCCCACGGGACGGCGCAGCAGCAGCATGATGACACCGGACACGGTGGTGATCGCAAAGACCAGCGCGAGGAATCCGACTGCGATGCAGAACAACCGGTCGGTTTGCCACCAGCCGGCGATCAGGTCCGTGGCCACCACCGAGGTCGCCCAGCCGCTGACGATGCTGACGGCGCTGGCCGCCACCGCCGTACGGGGGCTCGTCTCGGCGGGCAGTACCGCGGGAAGCGACGGTGTCCGGCCGTCGGCTGCGTTCAAAGACGGTGCGCGGCGGATGATTTGAGTCGGCTGCGCGGAATCCGGTATTGGGGGGAGCGGTCCGGTGGGCGCGCGCCGAATGATCCGGGTTCGCGGCTGGTCGCTGGGGTCGGGCGGGTTCTGGCGCGAACCTGAGTCGTCCGGCGCGGTCACCGGTCAGCCGGAGTAGTTGCCGACGGAGAGTCCCCGCTTGGCCAACCACGGCACGGGGTCGATCCGCTCGCTACCGCCGAGCAGGACCTCGAAGTGCAGGTGTGGGCCCGTGGAGAAGCCCCGGTTTCCCATGGTCGCGATCTGGTCACCCGCCATCACGCGCTCACCCACGCTGACCAGAGTGCTGTTCACGTGGCCGTAGAGCGTGACGGTGCCGTCGGCGTGGCGCAGCTTGACCCACATGCCGTATCCCGCGGTGGGACCGGCGTCGATGACGACTCCGTCCGACACCGCGTAGATGGGCGTGCCGATCGAGTTGGCCAGGTCGATGCCCGCGTGTAGTACGCCCCAGCGGTAGCCGAAGTTTGAGGTGAAGATGCCTTTGGTCGGCATGACGTAGAGCGGCTGCTGCAGCCGGGCCTCGCGCTGGGCGCGCTCTTCGGCGAAGGCGTTTCCTCGGGCGAGTTCTTCGTTGTGCAGGGTGGCGTTCGCAGGCTGGGCGGCGATCACCTGCACGCCGCGCGTGGCAGTACTGCCGGACCCACCGGACATCGCGGACGCGTTCGCGGTCAGCACCGTCTCGATCTTGGCGGGATCGGACTGGTTGAGCGCCGTGTGCGTCGCTGCCGCCGCCGCGCCCGCGGCCATGGCCCCGATCAGCAGGCGTCCCCTGGCGGCGCTGGTCGGTTCCTTGCGGTGGCTGCCGCCGCGGCGCGGCACGGGCATGACGTCCGTGGCGAGGGACTCAGTGTCCGGCTCGATGTCGAACTCGATGTCGGACTCGATGACGACCCGCGCAAGCACCTCGGTGACCGGGGCGGCCAGCCATACCGGTGCCAGGTCGTCGATGTCGTCCAAGTCATCGAGCTCCGGGGCCTGCAGCAGCTGCGCTTCGACATTGAACTCGGAGTCCCCGAAGTCCAGCCCGTCGAGATCGGACAACTCGGCGTCGTCGAACTCGTCGAAGCCATCGAGGGGAATGATTTCGGTGACTTCGTGGCGGTGGTGGTGCAGCCAACGATCCCGGGGCGCGCGGGTAGAAGGCACGCCGGATGAGCGGGTAATTCGGTGCTGGGACAAGCTGAAATGTCCTCGTATCGTGACCATAACGTTATCTGGACCTTGAGAAGGTATCCGCAAAGGTATGGGGCTGGCAACCTCAGTGCAAAAAGCAGCCGGTTTTGTGACACGGGTCACGTTAGGACGCTTCGGCCATCGGGTGACGTGCACCACAGCGGTGGGATGCGACGACAGGCGTCGTTTGGGGTGTCGATACAGTTCCTCCGTGCGAGTTGCCGAGCGCGGCATCGCCACCCTAATTGGCCTAGCAAGCAAGCCGAGTAAAGGCAGTGACGCCCATGGATCTGTTCGAGTACCAAGCCAAGGAATTGTTCGCCAAACACGGCGTACCCGGCACTCAGGGCCGGGTGACCGACACCGCTGAAGGCGCCAAAGCCATCGCGGAGGAAGTCGGAGCTCCCGTCATGGTTAAAGCTCAGGTCAAGACCGGCGGGCGGGGCAAGGCGGGCGGCGTGAAGTACGCAGCGACGCCCGAGGAAGCCTACGAGCACGCGAAGAACATCCTGGGCCTGGACATCAAGGGCCACATCGTCAAGAAATTGCTGGTCGCCGAGGCCAGCGACATCGCCGAGGAGTACTACCTGTCGTTCCTGCTCGACCGGGCCAACCGCACCTACCTGGCCATGTGCTCGGTCGAGGGCGGCATGGAGATCGAGGAGGTGGCCGCCACCAAGCCGGATCGGCTGGCCAAGGTGCCGGTGGACGCGGTCAAAGGTGTGGACCTGGCGTTCGCGCGGTCCATCGCCGAGCAGGGGCACCTTCCCGCCGACGTGCTGGACGCCGCGGCGGTCACGATCGAGAAGTTGTGGGGGGTGTTCGTCGGCGAGGACGCCACCCTGGTCGAGGTCAACCCTTTGGTGAGGACGCCGGACGACAAGATTCTGGCGCTGGACGGCAAGGTCACCCTGGACGCGAACGCCGACTTCCGCCAGCCCGGCCATGTCGAGTTCGAGGACCGCGCGGCCACCGACCCGCTGGAGCTCAAAGCCAAGGAGCACGACCTGAACTACGTCAAGCTCGACGGGCAGGTCGGGATCATCGGCAACGGTGCGGGCCTGGTGATGTCGACGCTGGACGTCGTCGCTTACGCGGGTGAGAAGCACGGCGGAGTCAAGCCGGCCAACTTCCTCGACATCGGCGGCGGGGCCTCCGCCGAGGTGATGGCCGCAGGCCTGGACGTGGTACTGGGCGACGAACAGGTCAAGAGCGTGTTCGTGAACGTCTTCGGTGGCATCACCTCCTGCGACGCTGTGGCGACCGGGATCGTCAAGGCGCTCGAGATCCTGGGTGACGAGGCCAACAAGCCGCTGGTGGTGCGTCTCGACGGCAACAACGTCGAAGAGGGCCGGCGAATCCTGACCGAGGCCGACCACCCGCTGGTCACGCTCGTCGCGACGATGGACGACGCCGCCGACAAAGCGGCCGAGCTGGCGAGCGCCTGAGGTGGCGGTCGCACGGGCAGCGAAGCCAGGCGCTGCGGGTCGGCACTAGGAAAGGGACTGAACGAACATGGCTATCTTCCTGACCTCAGAAAACAAGGTCGTCGTCCAGGGCATCACCGGCGCTGAGGCCACCAAGCACACCGCACGGATGCTGGCGGCCGGCACCAAGATCGTCGGCGGCGTCAACGCCCGCAAGGCCGGCACCACCGTCGCGCACAAGAACGTCGACGGGGACCCCGTCGAGTTACCGGTTTTCGGCAGCGTCGTCGAGGCCATCGAGAAGACCGGCGCCGACGTGTCGATCATCTTCGTGCCGCCGGTGTTCGCCAAGGACGCCATCATCGAGGCCATCGACGCCGAGATTCCGCTGCTGGTGGTCATCACCGAGGGAATCCCGGTGCAGGACAGCGCTTATGCGTGGGCGTACAACGTCGAAAAAGGGCAGAAGACCCGCATCATCGGGCCGAACTGCCCCGGCATCATCAGCCCCGGGCAGTCACTGGTCGGCATCACCCCGGCCAACATCAGCGGCCCCGGACCGGTCGGTCTGGTGTCCAAGTCGGGCACCTTGACCTACCAGATGATGTACGAACTGCGCGATTTCGGCTTCACCACCTCGATCGGCATCGGTGGCGACCCGGTGATCGGCACCACGCACATCGATGCCATCGAGGCGTTCGAGAAGGACCCCGACACCAAGCTGATCGTGATGATCGGTGAGATCGGCGGTGACGCCGAAGAGCGGGCGGCCGACTTCATCAAGGCCAATGTCACCAAGCCGGTCGTCGGTTATGTCGCGGGATTCACTGCGCCAGAAGGCAAGACGATGGGCCACGCCGGTGCGATCGTGTCCGGGTCATCGGGCACCGCCGCCGCCAAGAAGGACGCTCTGGAAGCGGCCGGTGTCAAGGTCGGCAAGACGCCGTCCGAGACGGCCGCGCTGGCCAGGGAGATCCTCAAAACCTTGTAGCGCGACTCCCAGCGCCGCCGATGCCCGGCATGACGGCGACGCGACTCCCAGCGCCGCCGATGCCCGGCGTGACGCCGGCCCCGAGGGTCCCAACTTCACCCCGGCTATCTACCAAGCCTGGCCTTGCGGTAGATAGTTGAGCTATGGAAATTGATCCCCGGACGCCTGTCATCGTCGGCGTCGGGCAGGCCGCCGAGCGCATCGACGATGCTGACTACCGGGCGATGTCGCCGGTTGAGTTGGCAGCCGCCGCGGCGCAGGCCGCACTGGACGATTGCGGTGCCGCGGGGGTGGCCGCCGCCGTCGATACCATCGCAGCGCTGCGGCAGTTTGAGATCTCCGGCCCGGTCGCCGTTGCGCCGCTGGGCCGCTCGAACAACTATCCGCGGTCGGTGGCCAAAAGGATCGGTGCCGAGCCGGGCCGGGCCATTCTGGAAATCGTCGGCGGTCAAGGACCGCAGCATCTGATCACCGAGTTGGCCGCCGAGATCGCCGCGGGCCGTTCGGAGGCGGCGCTGATTTTCGGCTCAGATGCGACGTCGACGCTGCGCCATTTCGCCGATGTCGCCGAGAAGCCGGACTTCACCGAAACCATCGAAGGCGACTTGGAAGATCGCGGTCAGGGGATTGACTACCTGGTCTCGCGCAACACCGTGATCCACGGTCTGATCGATGCGCCGACGCAGTACGGGTTGCTGGAGAATGCGCGGCGCGCCGGGACCGGGCTGGCACCGGCTGATTATCTGCGCCGCATGGGCGAGTTGTTCGCCCCGTTCAGCAAGGTCGCGGCGACCAACCCGTTCGCGGCCGCACCGGTGGAGCGCACCGTCGACGAACTGATCACGGTCACCGAGCGCAACCGGATGATCTCGGAGCCCTACCCGCGGCTGATGGTGGCCCGCGACCAGGTGAATCAGGGCGCGGCGGCGCTGCTCATGTCGGTGGCCGCGGCCCGACGCCTCGGCGTGCCCGAAGAGAAATGGGTGTACCTGCGCGGTCACGCCGATATGCAAGAACAGAACCTGCTGGAACGCTGCGATCTCGGGCATGCCCCCTCGGCTGTGCTGGCGGTGCGTGAGGCACTGGAGGTGGCGGGAATCGGTGTCGATGACGTCGCCACCTTCGACCTGTACAGCTGCTTCCCGGTGCCGGTGTTCAACATCTGCGATGGACTCGGGATCGCGCCCGACGACCCGCGCGGTCTCACTGTGACAGGCGGGTTGCCGTTCTTCGGTGGTGCCGGCAACAACTACTCGATGCACGCGGTCGCAGAAACCGTCGCCCGGATGCGCAACGCCCCAGGGCAGTTCGGCCTCGTCGGAGCGAACGGCGGCATCCTGAGCAAGTATTCGGTGGGGGTGTACTCCACCGCGGCCGCGCCATGGCAACCGGACCGCAGTGCGCGGTTGCAGGCACAAATAGCCGCCGCCCCCGCCGTGGCGGTGACTGAGCACCCCGAAGGACCCGCCAAAGTCGAGACCTACACCGTGCGCCGGGACAGCGGGCGGCGCACCGGGATTATCGTCGGTCGCCTGGACACCGACGGCAGTCGTTTCATCGCGACCACCGAGGACGACGAACTGATCGCGCGCTTGACCGACGAGGACCCGCTGGGCACTGCCGTCCAGGTGCGCACCTTCGACTACGGCAACCGCTGCTTTCCCTAGGCGAAGCCGGCCAACTTGCCGGCCAGACGTTCCACGTAAGCGGCGACTTTCTCTTCATCGCTGTCCGGCATGCCGAACAGGACTTCGGTGACGCCCAGGTCGGCCCAGCGCGCCAGTTTCTCGGCGTCCGGCTTGAAGTCCAGCGCCACGATCTGCGGCGCACCGTCGCGGCCGGCCGCAGCCCAGGTGTCCTGCAAGAGTTTGACCGGCTCGTCGATGTCGAAGTCACGCGGAGTGGTGATCCAGCCGTCGGCACTGCGCGCGATCCACTTGAAGTTCTTCTCCGTGCCCGCCGCCCCTACCAGCACGGGAATGTGGGACTGAACGGGCTTGGGCCATGCCCAACTGGGCCCGAATTTGACGAACTCGCCGTCGTATTCGGCCTCTTCCTGCGTCCACAACGCGCGCATCGCCTCGAGGTACTCGCGCAACATGGTGCGACGGCGGCCCGCGGGGACATTGTGGTCGGCGAGTTCGTCGGTGTTCCAGCCGAATCCGACGCCGAGGCTGACCCGGCCGCCGGACAGGTGGTCCAGCGTCGCGATACTTTTCGCCAGAGTGATCGGGTCGTGCTCGACGGGCAACGCCACCGCGGTGGACAGCCGAACGCGCGATGTCACCGCGCACGCCGCGCCCAGGCTGACCCAGGGATCCAGCGTGCGCATATAACGGTCGTCAGGTAGTGAGGCGTCGCCCGTGGTCGGGTGGGCCGCCTCGCGTTTGATCGGGATGTGGGTGTGCTCGGGCACGTAAAACGTGTGGAAGCCGTGGTCGTCGGCAAGTTTGGCGGCCGCCGCCGGGGAGATGCCGCGGTCGCTGGTGAACAGCACGAGTCCGTAATCCATGCCTCAATTTAGAACGTGTTCTACTTTGCCTGCGAGCGGGCCCACCGGAGACGATGCCGGCGGGCCGATGGCGCCTCCGAGCGGCGGCGGGCTTTTGTTCGGGAAGGTGCGCTAGCGTTGTTGGTCGAATGGCGCCGCACCCGGCGGTGGCGCCGCCGGCATTGCACCGGAAGCAACAGGAGGAGTCATGACCTACTCACCCGGTACTCCCGGATATGGGCAATCGCAGTCACCCGGGTCCTACGGCGCCACGAACAGTCCGGCGGCCGCGCCGGCTGAGCCGGGGGACAGCAAGCTCGGGCTGTACCTGACCATGGCGGTGGCGACCCTGGGTCTGCTGGCGTACTTCGTCAGCTTCGGTCCGATGTTCACCTATAACTCCGACCTCGGTGGATCCAGTGGGGAAATATCCGGCGGAACCGGAATGGCGGTGACGGCTGCCCTTCTGGCCGCGTTGCTCGCCGGTGTCAATCTGCTACCGAAAGCCAAGAGTTACGTACCGATCGTCGCGGTGCTTTCGGTTCTGGCCGTCTTGTTGATCATCGCCGCGACCTTCAACAAGCCGAACTCGTTCTCGACGGGTTGGGCGCTCTGGGTCGTCCTGGTGTTGATCGTTTTTCAGGCGGTGGCTGCGGTCGCTGCGCTACTGCTCGATGCGGGCGTGATCAGCGCCCCGACGCCGCGGCCCAAGTACGACCCGTTCGGCGGATACGGACAATACGGCCAGTACGGCCAGTACGGCGGTCAACCGGGCGGGTACTACGGTCAGCCGGGTGCACAGCAGCCCGGACAGAACCAGGCCGGCTACGGTTCGCAGTACGGCAACTACTCGTCGAGCCCCAACCCGCAGTCGGGCGGGTTCCCCGCGCAGCAGCCGCAGCAGTCGGGTCCTCAGCAGCAACAGCAGCAGGGTCCGACGCACACCCCGCCCACCGGGTTCCCCAGTTTCAGCCCCCCGCCGCCCGTCAGTGCCGGCTCCGGATCGCAAGGGGGAGCGGCGCCGGTCAATTACTCACAACAGCCCGCCGAGGGCCAGCAGTCCTACGGCCAGGGCCAGCAGTCGTCGCCTGGTTCGGCGCCGGTCTAACCGAGCGCTCACGCGCCTGATCAGGCTCGTGCGCGAAGAGTGAGCAGGGTGTCGGACCAGTCCGCGGGCGCTCGGCAGGCGCGTGACCTTGTCAGAGTGGCGTTTGCGCCGGCCGTGGTGGCGCTGGTCGTTATCGCGGCTGTCACCCTGATCGAACTGCTGATCGCCAACAGCGACATGACCGGCGCGTTGGGTGCCATCGCCAGCATGTGGCTCGGCGTGCACCAAGTGCCGATCTCGATCGGCGGCCGGGAACTGGGCGTCATGCCGCTGTTGCCGGTCTTGGTGATGGTGTGGGGCACCGCGCGTGTCACCGCTCGGGCCACCTCGCCGTACTCGTCGTGGCTGGTGGTCCGTTGGGTTATCGCATCGTCGTTGGGTGGACCGCTGTTGATGACGGCGATCGCCCTGGCGGTGATCCATGACGCGTCCTCGGTGCTTACCGAGTTGCAGACGCCCAGCGCTCTGCGGGCCTTCACCAGCGTGCTGGTGGTACATGCGATCGGCGCCGGGATCGGTGTGTGGTCGAGGGTGGGCCGACGTGCGCTGGCCCGGTCTCCGCTGCCCAACTGGCTGGGTGACGCGCTGCGGGCGGCCGCGGCGGGGGTGTTGGCGTTGGTGGGGTTGTCCGGGATGGTGACGGCCGGATCGCTGGTGGTGCACTGGGCGACGATGCACGACCTGTACGGCATCACCGAGTCCATCTGGGGGCAGTTCAATCTGACCGCGCTGTCGGTGTTGTACGCGCCAAACGTCATCGTGGGTGCGTCGGCCGTGGCGGTCGGATCCAGTGCCCATATCGGCTTCACGACGTTCAGCTCTTTTACGGTGTTCGGCGGAGACGTGCCGGCGCTGCCGATCCTGGCCGCGGCCCCGACGCCGCCGCTCGGTCCAGCGTGGGTCGCCTTGCTGATCGTCGGTGCGGCGTCTGGCGTAGCCGTGGGGCAACAGTGTGCCCGATATGCGCTGCCGCTCATTCCGGCCGCGGCGAAGCTGCTGGTCGCTGCGCTCGTCGGTGCGACGGTGATGACGCTGCTGGGGTATGGCGGTGGCGGCAAGCTGGGCAATTTCGGTCATGTCGGTGTCGACAAGAGCGCTTTGTTCCTCGGGGTCCTGTTCTGGTTCACCGCGGTGGGTGCGATCACCGTGGTGATGGCGGGAGGAATTCGGCGGCGGCCACGGCGACCGCGGCCCAGGCCGGCGCCGGTTGAGCCGAGTGGCGACGTCACCGCCGCCGAGCCGGCACTCGGGGTTTTCGACGACGATTTGGTCGAAGATCCGGCGCAAGAGCCGGCGCAAGACCCGCCGAAAGAACCCGCTGATCCGTCTGACGAAGAAAACTGACCTCGCCTTCGTCGGTATGACGTCGATATGGCCTCGACATGACTCGACATGCCCTCGACATGGCCTCGATGTGGCCTCGACATGGCCTCGATATGGCGGTGCCGGCGTCGTCGGCGGTGTCGGCGTCGTCGCCGAGATACGCGCGCCGTTGTCGCGCCAAGCCGGGCAAAGGGCCACCCGCCGAGACCAGGTGCTGGCGGGGCAACAGTGGCTAGAGAGCCGCATGTGAACGGCACGGGTCAAGGCTCATGCCTATCGCCACCCGGCTAGGCTTCGCGTGTGCAGGAACCGCTCCGTGTGCCCCCGAGTGCGCCGGCGAGACTGGTGGTTTTGGCGTCCGGCACCGGTTCATTGTTGAGCTCACTGCTTGCCGCAGCCGTCGGGGACTACCCGGCCAGAGTGGTAGCCGTCGGCGTTGACCGCCACTGCCGGGCCACCGAGATCGCCGCTGAGGCGGCCGTACCGGCCTACCAGGTCAGGGTCGACGAATATCCCAGCCGACAGGACTGGGACGCCGCCGTCACGGCAGCCACCGCCGAGCACCAGCCCGACCTGATCGTCTCCGCCGGCTTCATGAGAATCCTTGGCCCGCAATTCCTTTCGCGCTTCATGGGACGCACCCTCAACACCCACCCGGCGCTGCTGCCTGCCTTCCCGGGCGCACACGGTGTGCGCGACGCGCTGGCCTACGGCGTGAAGGTCACCGGCTGTACGGTGCATCTGGTCGATGCGGGCGTCGACACCGGTCCGATACTGGCGCAGCAAGCCGTCGAAGTACTCGACGGCGACAACGAAGAGACCTTGCACGAACGCATAAAGGTTGTCGAACGGCAACTCCTGGTGAAGGTGGTGGCCGCTATCGCAATGGGCGGTGTGACGGTGAGCGAACGAAAGGCGACCCTAGGGATGAGCACAGCATGAGCGTGGATAAGAAGCCAATCCGCCGCGCATTGATCAGCGTGTACGACAAGACCGGTCTGGTCGAGCTCGCCCAAGGCCTCGCCGCGGCCGGTGTCGAGATCGTCTCGACCGGGTCGACGGCGAAGACCATTGCCGACAAAGCGATTCCGGTGACCCGTGTCGAGGAACTCACCGGATTCCCCGAGGTGCTCGATGGCCGCGTCAAAACCCTGCACCCCAAGGTCCATGCCGGGCTGCTGGCCGATCTTCGCAAACCCGAACACCAGGCCGCACTCGAAGAACTCGGCATTGCCGGGTTCGAACTTGTCGTCGTCAATCTCTATCCGTTCACCCAGACCGTCGCTTCCGGCGCCGGCGTCGACGAGTGCGTCGAGCAGATCGACATCGGCGGGCCCTCGATGGTGCGTGCGGCGGCCAAGAATCACCCGAGTGTCGCCGTCGTCACCGACCCGCGCGGTTACGACGGGGTGCTGGCCGCGGTGCGCGACGGCGGGTTCACCCTCGCGGAACGTAAGAAGCTGGCGTCGCTGGCGTTTCAGCACACCGCGGAATACGACATCGCCGTCGCGACCTGGATGCAGCAGACCCTGGCACCCGAGGACCCCCCGCAGGAGTTCCCGCACTTCTTCGCCCGCAATTGGCGCCGCCAGGCGACCTTGCGCTACGGCGAGAACCCGCACCAGCAGGCCGCGCTCTACGCCGATCCCGCGGCCTGGCCGGGTCTGGCACAGGCCGAGCAGTTGCACGGAAAAGAGATGTCCTACAACAACTTCACCGACGCCGACGCGGCCTGGCGCGCCGCCTTCGACCATGAGCAGACCTGCGTCGCGATCATCAAGCACGCGAACCCGTGCGGCATCGCGATTTCGGACGTCTCAGTGGCCGACGCGCACCGCAAGGCCCACGAGTGCGACCCGCTGAGCGCCTTCGGCGGTGTGATCGCGGCCAATACCGAAGTCAGCGTCGAGATGGCGGAGTATGTCAGCACGATCTTCACCGAGGTGATCGTCGCGCCGGCCTACGCTCCCGGTGCGCTCGACGTGTTGACCCGCAAGAAGAACATCCGCGTACTGGTGGCATCCGAACCGCTGGTCGGTGGGCATGAGTTGCGGCCGATCAGCGGGGGACTGCTGATCCAGCAGCGCGACCAACTCGACGCGCATGGTGACAACCCGAACAATTGGACGTTGGCCACCGGCGAGCCCGCCGACCCCGCCACCCTGACCGACCTGGTCTTCGCGTGGCGTGCCTGCCGCGCGGTCAAGTCCAACGCGATCGTGGTCGTGGCCGGAGGTGCCACCATCGGCGTCGGCATGGGGCAGGTCAACCGAGTCGACGCGGCTCGGTTGGCGGTCGAACGTGGCGGCGACCGGGTGCGCGGCGCGGTCGGAGCCTCCGACGCCTTCTTCCCGTTCCCGGACGGCCTCGAGACGCTCGCCGCCGCTGGAGTCAAAGCGATTGTGCATCCCGGCGGTTCGGTCCGGGACGACGAGGTGACTGCGGCGGCAACCAAGGCGGGCGTCACGCTCTACCTCACCGGCGCACGCCACTTCGCGCACTAGAACTAAGCCGCCCGCGGCTACGCCGCTACTAAGCCGCCCGCGGCTACGCCGCTACTAAGCCGCCAGCGGCTACGCCGCAACTAAGCCGAGAGTGAAACTCGCGACGCGACACGCCGGTGGTGCGTCGGGAAAGTCACTCTCGTCGGCACGGGAAAACAGAGCGTCGTAGCTTGGAGAGGTGACTTCACCGAGCAATCTGCCCCGCACCGTTGGAGAGCTGCGCGCCTCTGGCCATCGTGAGCGGGGAGTCAAGCAGGAAATCCGCCAGAATCTGCTGACCGCACTGTCCGAGGGCGACGACATTTGGCCTGGAATCCTGGGGTTTGATGACACCGTCATCCCGCAACTGGAGCGGGCCCTGATCGCCGGCCACGACTTCGTGCTGCTGGGCGAGCGCGGCCAGGGCAAGACCCGCTTGCTGCGCGCGCTTACCGGTCTGCTGGACGAGTGGACGCCGGTCATCGAAGGCTCGGAATTGGGTGAGCACCCGTACACCCCAATTACGCCGGAGTGGATCCGCCGCGCTGCACAGCTGCAAGACGACCTGCCGATCGCCTGGAAACACCGCAGCGAGCGGTACACCGAGAAGCTGGCCACCCCCGACACCAGCGTCGCCGACCTCGTCGGTGACATCGACCCGATCAAGGTCGCCGAGGGCCGCAGCCTCGGGGATCCCGAAACCATCGCTTACGGGCTGATCCCGCGGGCACACCGCGGCATCGTCGCCGTCAACGAACTGCCCGACCTCGCCGAGCGGATCCAGGTGTCGATGCTCAATGTCATGGAGGAGCGGGACATCCAGGTCCGCGGCTACACCTTGCGGCTCCCGCTCGACGTCCTGGTGGTGGCCAGTGCCAATCCGGAGGACTACACCAACCGCGGCCGCATCATCACCCCGCTCAAGGACCGCTTCGGCGCCGAGATCCGCACCCACTACCCGCTCGAACTCAGCGCCGAAATCGGCGTCATCGCCCAAGAGGCGCACCTGAGCGCGCAGGTGCCCGACTACCTGCTGCAGGTGATCGCGCGTTTCGCCCGTTACCTGAGGGAGTCCAGTTCGGTCGACCAGCGCTCCGGGGTTTCGGCGCGGTTCGCCATCGCCGCGGCCGAGACGGTCGCCGCGGCGGCCCGGCACCGCGGCGCGATCCTGGGCGAGACCGACCCCGTCGCCCGGGTCGTCGACCTCGGCACGATCATCGAAGTGCTGCGCGGCAAACTGGAATTCGAGTCCGGCGAGGAAGGCCGCGAGCAAGCCGTGCTGGAGCATCTGCTGCGCCGCTCCACGGCCGACACCGCCTCCCGGGTGTTGGGTGGCATCGACGTGGGGACCCTGGTGTCAGCCGTTGAGGGCGGTTCCGCGGTGACGACGGGCGAGCGGGTGTCGGCCAAGGACGTGCTGGCGGCGGTACCGGGACTGCCGGTGGTGGAGAAGATCGCCGCGAAGCTCGGCGCCGAGTCCGAAGGGGAACGCGCCGCGGCATTGGAGTTGGCCTTGGAGGCGTTGTATCTGGCAAAGCGGGTCGACAAGGTATCCGGAGAAGGGCAAACCGTTTATGGGTAGATCTGACGGTGACGACCCGCAGGGCCCGGCTTCGCCGCGCTCGCGATCGTCACTAGGGCACTCGTCGCGGTACTCGGCGTACACCGGCGGGCCCGACCCGCTGGCTCCGCCGGTGGATCTGCGTGAGGCGCTCGAGCAGATCGGGCAGGACGTCATGGCCGGCACCTCACCGCGCCGGGCGCTGTCCGAGCTGCTGCGTCGGGGCACCGAGAACATGCGCGGCGCCGACCGACTGGCCGCCGAGGCCAACCGTAAGCGACGGGACCTGCTGCGGCGCAACAACTTGGACGGCACCCTGCAAGAAGTCAAGAAGCTGCTCGATGAGGCCGTGCTGGCCGAGCGCAAGGAATTGGCGCGCGCCCTGGACGACGACGCCCGGTTCTCCGAGCTTCAGCTGGAAGCACTGCCGCCCTCACCGGCCAAGGCGGTTCAGGAACTCTCCGAATACAACTGGCGCAGCAGCGAGGCCCGCCAGAAATACGAGGAGATCAAGGATCTGCTCGGCCGCGAAATGCTGGACCAACGCTTCGCCGGCATGAAGCAAGCGCTCGAAGGTGCCACCGACGAGGACCGCCAGCGCGTCAACGAGATGCTCGACGACTTGAACAACCTGTTAGACAAGCATTCTCGCGGCGAAGACAGCCAGCAGGATTTCGACGACTTCATGAATAAGCACGGCGAGTTCTTCCCGGAGAACCCGCGCAATGTCGAGGAGCTGCTGGACTCGCTGGCCAAGCGTGCCGCGGCCGCGCAGCGGTTCCGCAACAGCCTCAGTCAGCAGCAGCGAGACGAGCTGGATACATTGGCGCAGCAGGCTTTCGGATCGCCGTCGCTGATGCAGGCGCTCGGCCGTCTGGATGCTCATCTGCAGGCCGCGCGCCCTGGTGAGGACTGGACGGGTGAACAGCAGTTCTCCGGCGACAATCCACTCGGTATGGGCGAGGGCGCGCAGGCGCTGTCAGACATCGGCGAGCTGGAGCAACTCGCCGACCAGCTGTCCCAGGCATACCCCGGTGCCAGCATGGACGACGTCGACCTCGACGCATTGGCCCGCCAGCTCGGTGACGAGGCGGCCGTCGACGCGCGCACACTTGCCGAACTCGAACGGGCGCTCGTCAATCAGGGGTTCCTGGATCGCGGTTCGGACGGTCAGTGGCGATTGTCGCCGAAAGCCATGCGGCGCTTGGGGGAGACGGCGCTGCGTGATGTGGCACAACAACTCGCCGGGCGGCGCGGTGAACGGGACCACCGGCGGGCAGGGGCTGCCGGGGAGTTGACGGGTGCTACCCGGCCCTGGCAGTTCGGTGACACCGAGCCGTGGAACATCTCCCGCACGCTGACCAACGCCGTGCTGCGCCAGTCCGGCACCCGCACGCTGGACCAACCGCTGCGCATCACCGTCGACGACGTCGAGGTCTCCGAGACCGAGACGCGCACCCAGGCCGCGGTGGCGCTTCTGGTAGACACCTCGTTCTCCATGGTGATGGAAAACCGCTGGCTGCCGATGAAGCGCACAGCGCTGGCGCTCAATCACCTGGTGTGCACCCGGTTTCGATCAGATGCCTTGCAGATCATCGCATTTGGCCGCTATGCGCGAACGGTGTCCGCCGCCGAGCTGACGGGACTGGAGGGAGTGTACGAGCAGGGCACCAACCTGCACCACGCCCTTGCCCTGGCCGGAAGGCACTTACGCAGGCACCCCAATTCGCAGCCCGTTGTGCTGGTCGTGACCGACGGTGAACCGACGGCACACCTCGAAGATTTCGACGGGGACGGCACGTCGGTGTTCTTCGATTACCCGCCGCACCCGCGGACGATCTCTTTCACCGTGAAAGGTTTCGACGAGATGGCTCGTCTCGGCGCGCAAATCACGATTTTCCGGCTCGGTAGCGATCCCGGACTTGCGCGGTTTTTGGACAGGATTGCCCGCCGGGTGGAGGGACGTGTGGTGGTTCCAGATCTCGACGGGTTGGGCGCAGCCGTGGTGGGCGACTACCTACGGTCCCGGCGCCGCCGCTGATCCCCTTCCGTCGGCGGCGATAAGCCTCGTGCACATTCGCGGCGATGACGCCCACTTTCGCGGGTGAAAGATCCTGCTATCGGCCACAAACGCCGGCTGGCTGGGAAATGCCGTCGCGAGCTACGGGCCGGATCAGGTCCTGCGGTAGGCCGGCAAGCACCGCCGCCATGTTGTAGCCGCTCATCCGTAATTCTCCGTTGCTACCCATGCGGGCGTAGTCCGAATGGCCATAAGCCCGTTCGTGAAACTCGCCGTCTCCGTAACTTTCCCCGAACGCGTAACCGCCCAGGCTGGACAGGGCGGTCATACCCGGCACATCCTGCGGGGCGGGCCCGAACGCGCCGAACCGCGAAAGGACTTCGGCGACAACGTCGTCGACTCCGACCAGGTAGTAAGCATGGCCGGATTGCACGCCGAGCTGCGATGCGTCGGTAAGTTCGGCGCCCGGTGAACCGTAGAGGACGACATCGCTCACCGGAGCCCCCTGCTGCAACGCCAGGCTGGTGACCACGGAACCGTAGGAATGTCCGAAGGCGGTGATGTGTTGATCGGCGGCATTGCTGGTGGCGGCTAACCCCTTGAAGAAGGTGTTCAGCCGGTCGGCGCCGTCTCGTGCCAGCCGATCGTGGGTGACATCGCGCAAACTGTCCGGAGCGTCGTATCCGAGCCACGCGACGGACGCGACCGCATCAGCTCTCGGCCGGCCGGCCGCGGAGCGGAGTTCGGCGGCCTTATCACGCTGCGCCGCAGCCTGGTTCACCATGGTCTGCGCACTGGCGCTGACGCGGGTGCCCAGGCCCCCGACCGTGACTCCGACGCACTCCGCATTGGTTACGTCGCCAACTCCCACCGCGGCCAGCACTTTTCGCGGATTGCTGGTGGAGTCCAGCAGGATCAGACTGGTTCCGGGGTTCGAAACAAGTGCCTGCTGCAGTGCCTGCAAGTCGGCCAATTTGTCCTGGTCGGTGTGCCAGCCATACGCACCGAGCCAGCCGCGCTGTAGGCGGTCGATTTCGCGTTGCAGCACAGAAACATTGAGCTGGTTGCGAACGTCGACCGGGATGCCGTCGAGGTTGCGGATGGCGTCGGGAGCCCATTGTTTGGCGCGGTCCTGCTGGGCTGGGGTCATAGCGTGCCACCGTTGGCTGATCTGGTCGGGGGATACGCCGGACTGCAGCAAGGACAGCAGGTCCGCCATCTTCGGGGGCTGGTGACTCAGTTGCGCGTCGATTTGATCGGGGGAGAGATCGTCGACGCTGCCCCGGATCGCCGCGGCCAGGTCCTCATCCGCAATTTCGGCGTCTGTTAGCAACCGTTGCAGGCTGTCGGTCAACCGCACCGCCTCGTCGAGGATGCGCTGCTGGCTGTGCGGAGAGAACGCGGACAGCGCGGACGGCGGTAGGGCGGCACCGGCCTCGTCGTCGATCACCAGGTGGGCTTCCTCCGCCATGTCGCGGATTGCCTTGAGTCGCTGTTTGACGGCGTCGATTTCGTCGGCTGCACGTTCGGCCGCCCGCGCGACGGCGTCGCAGGCATCGGCGTGATCATCCAGGACCAGCGTGGTGTGCTGGGTGGCCGTATGTGCCGCCTCGGCCGCATCACCGCCGAAAGTCAACAGCCGCGTCAGTTCGGTGAGCGCCGCCGAGGCGGTTCGGGTGCCGTGTGCGCGTCTGATAGCGGCGTCGAAAACAGTCCGGACTGCCTCGGGATCCCAGCGTTCGACATCGGCCAGCGTCAGCATCATCGCAACCGCGACGCGTTGCGTCGTTCCAGTTCGACGCTGCCGACGGCGGCGGTGTGCATGCCGGCCGCGTGCTCTTCGATGCGGTTGAGGTGGCCCACGCTGGCGCCGGCCCAATGATCCAACAAGCCTCCCAATTCCACCGCCGAGGAGCCGACCCACCCAAGTTGCGCCCCGTCGGCGTCTTCGTGGCAGGACCGCTGCAATGCCAGCAGCGTCCGGCCATGGTTCGCCACTTCGACCCCGACGTGGGACAGCATGTCAGGGATCACCCGAAACTCTCGCGCCACAGCAACCCGCTTTCGCCCGTATCGATTTGGGCGAAGTGTGGCACCGCGGAATGCGGCGGGCCACTCGCTCCGAGTGGCCCTTGGGGATTAAATTTGGTCGGCGGCAGCCGGCCACTAATTGTGTGCTTTGCGGGCCTTGCGTTTGATGCCGACGCCACCGCACAGCGAGAACCCGCGGATCGTGACGTTGGGTGCACCCCGAACGCCTTCACCGACCACGCCCTGGTCGAAGTTGCCCATCACGCCTCGGCCTTCGATCTTGACGTTGACCTCGGGCGGCAACAGGATCGTCTGGGCGCCCATGATGGAATACGCATGTATCGCCACTTCAGTCGAGGTGAAGTCGGCGTAACGCAGGTCCACCACACCGCTGCCCCAGAACGTGAACGTGGTGAGCTTCTTCGGCACGTTCCATCGGCCACGGCGTTGGAACCCGCTCATGATCGCAAGCAGCAACGTCGACGGCGCTGGATTGATGTTCCCGCCGCGGCGCGGGCTCACCGCTACACCGGGGAGGTCGGCACGTAGTTGATCGAGCTCTCGATACGTGGTCGCGGCATACGCCTTGGTTAGGCGATCTTCGTATTCGTTGAGTTGGAGTCGACCCTGCTCGGCCGCGTAGGCCAGCAACTGCGCAGTCTGGATGCGATCAGTATCCTCAGCGCGCGACAAATCGTCGCGCGTGGTCTGCACATCACGCTGGGCTGGGTTGGTCATCTCACCCGCGAGCTTACGACTTCAAGGATTTGCTGCAAGGGGTGTTGGCTAAACTGCAATCTTCGCGCCGCTCCGGCACCGGGTGCCCGGCCACGTCACGATGAGGAAACCCAGCTCGGAGCGCGTTTCTGCAAGAACGCGAGCATGCCTTCGCGCGCTTCGTCGGAAACGAACAAGCGCGCCGACTCCTCGGTGAGCCGCTCCGCGTCGCGGTCGAACCCCTCCAGCACGGCGGCGGTGGTCAGCGCTTTCGACGCCGCCAAACCCTGCGGCGACCCGCGGCCGACGTCGGCGACGAGTCCCGCCACGGCGGCATCCACATCGTCGGTGGCCAGGGTGACCAATCCCATTTCGGCGGCTTCGCTGGCGCCGAACGTTTCACCGGTGAGGTAATAGCGGGCGGCGGCCCGCGCCGATAGCTTCGGCAACAACGTCAACGAGATGATCGCCGGCGCGACGCCGATTCGTGCTTCGGTCAAAGCAAAGGTGCTGCGCGGCCCCGCCACGACCATGTCGCACGCGCCGATCAACCCGAATCCGCCGGCCCGCACATGCCCGTTGATGGCGCCTATCACCGGCCGCGGCGACTCGACGATGGCGCGCAGCAGCGCGGTCATCTCCCGCGCGCGCGCCACCGCCAGGTCGAATGCAGACGGTGGCGACCCGCTTGATCCTGCGCCGCCCTCCCCAGCGCCACGCGCCGCGCCCCCGCCCGCTTCGCTCAGGTCCGCGCCCGCGCAGAAAGTGCCACCGGTGTGGCCCAGCACGACAACCCGCACCGCGGGATCTGTCGCGGCCGCTTGCAACCCCTCGTGCAACTGGTTCACCAGCGTGGTGGACAGTGCATTGCGGTTGTGCGGTGAGTTCAGCGTCAGGCGGGCGACCGGGCCGCCGGTGTCGGCCGGGCCCGAGTACTCGACGAGGGTGTCCATCAGTAGCTTCGCGGCAAACCGAGCGAGGTCTGCGAAACGAAGTTCAGCACCATCTCGCGGCTGATCGGTGCGATCCGGGCCAACCGCGACGCGGTGAGCATCGCGGCCACGCCGTATTCCTTGGTCAGCCCGTTGCCGCCCATCGACTGCACGGCCTGGTCCACTGCGCGGGTCGACGCCTCGCCCGCCGCGTACTTCGCCATATTCGCGGCCTCCGCGGCACCACCGTCGTCGCCGTGGTCGTAGAGCGTGGCGGCCTTCTGCATCATCAGCTTGGCGAGCTGCACCTCGATGTGACACTGCGCCAACGGATGTGACAATCCCTGGTGCGTCCCGATCGGCTTACCCCAGACTTCCCGTGTCTTGACGTAGTCGACCGCCTTGTTCAGCGCGAACCGACCCATCCCCACCGCGCTGGCCGCGCCCATGATGCGCTCGGGATTCAGACCCGCGAACAGCTGGGCGATCGCGGCGTCCTCGGCTCCCACCAGCGCATCCGAGGGCAGTCGCACGTCGTCCATGAACACCTGGAACTGGCGTTCGGGGCTGATCAGCTCCATCTCGATAGGCGTGTAGGTGAAGCCCGGCGAGTCGGTGGGCACCACGAAGAGAGCCGGACGCAGCTTGCCGGTCTTGGCCTCCTCGGTGCGGGCCACCACGAGCACAGCCTGAGCCTGGTCGATGCCGGAGATGTAGACCTTCTGGCCCTTCAGCAACCAGTCGCTGCCGTCGCGGCGCGCGGTCGTGGTGATCTTGTGCGAGTTGGAACCCGCGTCCGGCTCGGTGATGGCGAACGCCATCGTCAAGGACCCGTCGGCGATGGACGGGATCCAGCGCTTCTTCTGCTCCTCGGTGCCGAACTTGCTGATGATGGTCCCGTTGATGGCCGGCGAGACCACCATCAACAGCAGCGCGCTGCCCGCGGCCGCCATTTCCTCCATCACCAGCGAAAGCTCGTACATGCCGGCGCCGCCGCCACCGTACTCTTCGGGCAGGTTCACCCCGAGGAAGCCGAGTTTGCCTGCCTCCGACCACAACTCATTGGTGTGTTCCTGGGCGCGGGCCTTTTTCAGGTAGTACTCGGCGCCGTAGTTGGAAGCCCATTCGGCCACCGCCTTGCGCAGCGCCTGCCGGTCCTCGCTCTCGATGAAGCTGGTGTCGCTCATGACGGATCTCCTTCTGTTTCAGGCATTTCCACTCGCGTTGGTCTTAATTGTCGTGACCCGCTGCGCCCGGCTCCGCCGCGCTTGCGATCACTCCCAGTACGGCACCTACTTCGACTTGCTGGCCTGTCTTGACGTTGATTTCGGCGAGCACGCCGTCGGTGGGCGCGGTGATGGTGTGCTCCATTTTCATCGCTTCCAGCCAGATCAGCGGCTGGCCCGCGGTGACGGCGGCGCCCTGGTCGGCGCCGATTCGGATCACGCTGCCGGGCATGGGCGCCACCAGGGATCCCTGTTCGACGGCCGAACCCGGTTCGGGATAACGAGGTAGCGCGACCAGGTGTACGGACCCGCGCGCCGAGTCGACGTAAACGTCGTCACCGTAGCGCGCGACCGCGAACCTGAATGCCACTCCGTTGTCGGCCAGCACCACTTCCCCGGGCGACGCCGAGACTAGCTGCACCGTCGGATCGTCCGGCAATGCCAGTGCGGATCTGGTGAAGCGGTATCGGACGCTCTGTTCGGTATCCGCGTCGTCGCGATAGGTCTTGACCTGGAACCCTGACGGCAAATTGCGCCAGCCGCTGGGGGCGGTGGACAGCGTCCGGGCGGCGGCGCGGTTCTGTGCGGCATCGGCCAACGCGGCCGCGATCGCCGAGAGCCGCACCGTCGCAGTGTCGGCCAGCGGTGTCGCCAGTTCGGCCAAGCCGTGGGTGTCGAAAAACGCTGTGTCCGTAGCGCCGTCAAGAAATGCCGGATGGCGCAGCACGTTGACCAGCAACTCGCGGTTGGTGCGCAGGCCGTGCACATGGGTGCGGGCCAGCGCGTCGGCGAGCACCAATGCCGACTGCCGGCGGGTCGGCGCGTAGGAAATTATCTTGGCCAGCATCGGGTCGTAGAAGATCGACACCACCGAGCGATCGACGATCCCGGAATCCAACCTGATCCCGGTGCGACGCCCCAGCGTGCCGAACTCGGCACGCACCGACGGCACGCGGAAGCTGTGCACGGTACCGGCCTGCGGTTGCCAGTTCTGCGCGGGATCCTCGGCATACAGTCGTGCCTCGATCGAATGTCCTTGTGCTGCCGGAGGTTCGGGCCCAAGCCGGCCACCGGCGGCAATCTCGATCTGCAGTTCGACGAGGTCCAGACCGGTGGTCTCCTCGGTTACCGGGTGCTCCACCTGCAGCCGCGTGTTCATCTCCAGGAAGAAGAACTCGCCGTCATCATCGGCGAGAAACTCGACGGTCCCGGCCCCGGTGTAACCGATCGCAGCGGCGGCCAGTCGGGCGGCCTGGAACAGCTTGCCGCGCATCCCGGAAATGCGCTCCACCAACGGCGACGGCGCCTCTTCGATGACCTTCTGGTGGCGGCGCTGGATTGAGCATTCCCGTTCACCCACGGCCCACGCAGTGCCGTGAGCATCGGCCATGACCTGAACCTCGATGTGGTGTCCGGTGGGCAGGTAACGTTCGCAGAACACGGTCGGATCACCGAACGCCGACTGCGCTTCGCGCTGTGCCGCCTCGACTTCGTCGGGCAGGGCGGACAAATCGTGCACTACCCGCATGCCGCGACCACCGCCCCCGGCGGATGCCTTGACCAGCACCGGCAGTTGTGCCTCGGTGACGGTCTGCGGGTCGAGTTCTTCCAGTACCGGCACACCGGCCGAGGCCATCAGCTTCTTGGACTCGATCTTGGAGCCCATGGCCCGCACCGCATCCACGGGCGGTCCGATCCAGGTCAGACCGGCCGCCTGCACGGCGGCCGCGAATCCGGCGTTCTCGGAGAGGAATCCGTAGCCGGGGTGCACCGCATCGGCACCGGCCGCGCGTGCGGCGCCGATGATCGCCTCGATGTTGAGGTAGTCGTTGGTCTGCGGAAGTCGCACGCAGGCATCGGCTTCGGCGACGTGCGGAGCGGCGGCGTCCGGATCCGTGTAGACGGCGACGGTCCCCAGGCCTAGCCGACGGCAGGTGGCGAAGACCCGGCGGGCGATCTCGCCGCGGTTGGCGACCAGCACTCGAGTAAACATGGGACTCACATCCGGAAGACGCCGAAATTCGACGTCCCCTTGATCGGGCCATTGGCGATGGCGGACAGGCAGATTCCCAATACGGTGCGGGTGTCGCGCGGGTCGATCACTCCGTCGTCGTAGAGCATCCCGGACAACACCATGGGCAGCGATTCAGCCTCGATCTGGCCCTCCACAGCGGCCCGCATCGCGGCGTCGGCCGCCTCGTCGACCTGCTGGCCACGGGCTTCGGCGGCGGCCCGGGCCACGATGGACAACACGCCCGACAGTTGCGCGCCACCCATCACTGCGGATTTGGCACTGGGCCACGCGAACAGAAACCGGGGATCATAGGCGCGCCCACACATGCCGTAGTGGCCCGCGCCGTAGGAAGCGCCGATGAGCAGCGAAATGTGCGGCACGGTCGAATTCGACACCGCGTTGATCATCATCGAGCCGTGCTTGATCATTCCGCCTTCTTCGTAGTCCTTGCCCACCATGTATCCGGTGGTGTTGTGCAAGAACAACAGTGGCGTGTCGGAGCGGTTGGCCAGCTGGATGAACTGGGTGGCCTTCTGGGATTCCTCGCTGAACAGCACGCCGCGAGCGTTGGCCAGAATGCCGATCGGGTAGCCGTGCAACTGCGCCCAGCCGGTGACCAGCGAGGACCCGTACAGCGGCTTGAATTCGTCGAACTCGGAGCCGTCGACAATGCGGGCAATCACCTCGCGGGGATCGAACGGGATGCGCAGGTCCGAGGGCACGATGCCGATCAGCTCCTCGGCGTCGAACAGCGGCTCGGCCACCGGGTTGGGTTGCGGGCCTTGCTTTTTCCAGTTCAAGCGGGCCACGATGCGTCGTCCGATGCGGATCGCGTCCGGTTCGTCGACGGCGAAGTAGTCGGCCAACCCGGAGATCCTGGCATGCATTTCGGCGCCACCGAGCGACTCATCGTCGGACTCTTCGCCGGTGGCCATCTTCACCAGCGGGGGACCGGCCAGGAACACCTTCGAGCGCTCCTTGATCATCACCACGTGATCGGACATGCCCGGAACGTAGGCACCGCCCGCGGTGGAGTTGCCGAAAACCAGTGCAATGGTGGGGATTCCGGCCGCAGAGAGCCGGGTCAGGTCCCGGAACATGCGGCCGCCGGGGATGAAGATCTCCTTCTGGGTTGGGAGATCTGCACCGCCGGATTCCACCAACGAGATGACGGGCAGCCGGTTCTCGAACGCGATCTGGTTGGCCCGCAGGATTTTTTTCAAAGTCCACGGATTGCTGGTGCCGCCTTTGACCGTCGGGTCGTTGGCCACGATCATGCACTCGACGCCCTCGACCAGGCCGATCCCGGTGACGGTGCTGGCCCCGACCTTGAAGGCGCTGCCCCAGGCCGCGAGCGGGCTCAACTCCAAAAACGGCGAGTCCGGGTCAACCAGCAACTCGACGCGCTCGCGCGCCGTCAGCTTGCCGCGGGCGTGGTGCCGTTCCACATATTTGGGGCCGCCGCCCTCGACCGCCTTGGCGAACTCGGCGGCGATCTCGTCGAGTTTGGTGGCCGCGGCCGCTGCCGCCTCGGCGAACGTGTCGGCGTCGGGGTTCAGTGTCGACTTCAGAACGGTCATGACGACCTCCGACGATGCAGAACGCAGTGATGAGGAGGAGGAGGAGGTGTGATCATGACTGGTAACCCAGGAGTTTGGCGGCCAGGGCGGTCAGGATTTCGGTGGTGCCGCCACCGATGCCGATGATCCGCATGTCGCGGTACTGCCGTTCGATCTCGGACTCGGCCATATAGCCCATGCCGCCGAACAATTGGACACCCTGGTTGGCCACCCACTCGCCGGCCTCGACAGCGGTGTTCTTGGCGAAACATACCTCCGCGATCAGATTGGTTTCGCCGGCCAGCTGCCGCTCCACCACATGTCGTGAGTAGACGCGAGCGACGTCGATGCGGCGGGCCATCTCGGCCAGCGTGTTCTGTACCGCCTGCCGCGAGATCAGTGGGCGACCGAAGGTCTCCCGGTCGCGGCACCACTGCGCGGTGATGTCCAGGCAGCGCTGGGCACTCGAATAGGCTTGTGCGGCAAGGCCGATACGTTCAGACACGAATGCCTGAGCGATCTGGGCGAACCCGCTGTTCTCGGCGCCGACCAGATTGGTCACCGGCACCCGCACGTCGGTATAGGAGAGTTCTGCGGTATCCGACGATCGCCAGCCCATCTTGTCCAACTTGCGGGATACCTCGAATCCGGGTGTGCCCTTATCGACCACCAGCAGCGAAACCCCGCTCGCGCCGGGGCCTCCGGTGCGTACCGCGGTGACGACGAAATCGGCGCGTACCCCGGACGTGATGTAGGTCTTGGCGCCATTGACCACGTAGTGGTCACCGTCGCGGACCGCGCTGGTGCGCAGGTGTCCGACGTCGGATCCGCCGCCGGGTTCGGTGATGGCCAGCGAGCCGATTTTCTCGCCGGCCAGCGTCGGGCGCACGTACGTGTCGATCAACTGTTCGTCGCCGGAGGCGATGATGTGCGGTACGGCGATGCCGCAGGTGAACAGGGACGCGAACACCCCGCCCGGCGCACCGGCTTGGTGCATCTCTTCGCAGATGATCACCGCGTCGGCGCCGTCACCGCCGCCCCCGCCACCGAAACTTTGGCGTTGGCCTCGGTCGATACCCCGGCACTGCCGGAGCCGTTGCCGGCCGGCCCGC
>NZ_LZLQ01000137.1 GCF_001673315.1 Mycobacterium asiaticum
GGATTCGGCAACCTCGGTGATGGCAATATCGGGTTCGGCAACTCCGGTAGCGGCAACATCGGGTTCGGCAACACCGGCAACGGCAACTTCGGGTTCGGCAACAGCGGTAACGGCAATATCGGTTTTGCTAACTGGGGTGACAACAACTCTGGTATTGGGCTCTTCGGTAACCACCTGAGCGGTTTTGGTGGGTTGAATGCTGGTAGCGGCAATATCGGGCTGTTCAACTCCGGGAACAACAACATCGGGTTCTTCAACTCTGGTGATGGAAACACCGGCATCGGCAATGCCGGTGACTACAACACCGGTATCGGCAACACCAGCATCGGCAATACCGGTATCGGCAACACCGGCAGCTACAACACCGGCGTCGGCAACACCGGTAGCTACAACACGGGAAGTTTCAACGCCGGCAGCCTCAATACCGGTGATGCCAACGCGGGGGATCGCAACACCGGCAGCTTCAACGGCGGCAGCGTCAACACCGGCTTCGCCAACGCAGGCGACCTCAACACCGGTTCCTTCAACACCGGCAGCATGAACCTCGGTTCATTCATGCTGGCCGACGGCCAAGGCCTTGAGGGCATTACCATCCCGATCAATCTCCCGGCGGTTCCGATCGACCTGGTGGCAGCTACCAACGTGGCCATTCCGATCACCGGGTTCTTCTACCCGATCACCATCCAACCGATCCCGCAGTTCGGCATCCCGGTCAACATGTCGGTTTCCGCCCTCAGTCTTTTCAATGTCGCAGTCGCTGGAACCCTCCTGACCCCAGCGATCGACCCCATCGTTATCAACCCGATCGTCTTGAACGACCTCGCGGTCGGGGCGAACATCCAGATCCCCTTCAACATGAGCCTCCCCGGCCAACTCAACCTCTCGATACCGGGACTGCTCGGTATTGGGAACTCTTCCGGGTCGTTGTCCTCGGGTTTCTTCAACGGAAATTCCAGTGGGACTTCCGGTTTCTTCAACTCCAGCGATCTGAGTTCGGGCTTCGCCAACGCCAACGGGGCGCTGACGTCGGGCTGGTACAACTCCGGGTCGTTGCTGTCGGGCTTCCAGAACCTCGGCAACGCCATCTCCGGTTTCGCCAACACCAGTACGTTGGCGGCCGACACCGCAGCCATGATCTCCGGCGTGGGCAACATCGGCAGCCAGCTCTCCGGCTTCTTGAACGGCCAGATGAGTGCGCTGCAGGCGGCGCTGGCGGCCATCTCGCCGTTGCAGGCCAGCCTCGTCACCACCACCACATAGGCATAGCCCGATCGAGGCCGCCAGTCGGCGTTGCGAGTCGGCGCGTCTTGCCGAGGTGTGTGCCCCGCACCTCGGATGGCGACACTCGATCAACAGCCGCGTGACAGACTGGATCCATGGCTGCGCTGTCGGCGGTGGTGTTCACGCTGAGCGGTTGGCTGGGGCTGTATCTGCTGGCCCGTGATCCGCGCAAGCCGGTGCTGGTATTGGCCTCGATCGGGTTGTGCGGATTCGCCTTGGTGGTGGCGCTGGACGCGGTGCGTAATACCAGCGTGACGCATGCTCACCTGCTCAGCCAGGTCGAGGTGTATCTGGTGGCGGTGCCCGGCGTGGCTTGGTTCGCCGTGCTCCTCGAATTGGCCCGTCCCGCTGACCACCCTAGGGGACGAACCGGCGAGCTGCTGCTGGTCGCCCTCGTCGCCGCACTGACTTTGCTGGCGGCGAGGCTGGCTGGCAACGTCGACGGCCCGTTGCGGCTCGGCCACTGGCTGATGTCCGCGGTGATCTCGCTGTCCACGCTGGGGGCGATGGTGCGTAACGTGGTGCGGCCGGTCCGGCCCGCGCCGGTCACCGGGGCAGTGGTGGTCGCGACGCTGTTCTTCGCGCTGGCCAACGCGATCCTGGTGATCCCGCTCGGTCTGGTGCCGAGTTGGCTGGCCCTGGCATCGACCGGGTTCGACGTGCTGCTGCTTGGTGGCGCGGTGGCCCTGTGGGACGCGTTCGACGAGGGCCAAGCGCTGCGCGCGGACATGCTGCGGTCGTTGGCTGGGTGCGCGGTGGTGACGTTGCTGTTCGGCGGGCAGGCGCTGATCGGTTTGGCCGTCACCCGCACTGATCCCGGCGCGCAAACGGCACTGACGGTGCTGCTGTTCACCAGCCTGGCAATCGCGATCTCGGCACAGGTGCTGGCCGACCCGTTGGCCGGCGTACTGGACCGGCTGACGTTCTCCAAATCGCCCGAACTGCGGGCCGACCGCGCCGCCCTGCGCAACGCCGAGGCGGCGCTGCCGCTGCGCTCGACGGACCCGCTCGACGACATCGACGACGACACATTCGTCCGGCTCACCCGGCGAGCGCTGGGGCACTACGGCGACCTGACAAAACTGGTCGCCAGCCCACTGACCGCCTTGCCGGTGATCAACGAGCGACTGGCGGCCCGCGGCGCTCCCGACCACCCGGTAGAGCGCGCCAACGAGCTCAAAGCGGTCCTCGCCGACGGCATCAGCCGGCTCAAGCCGCGCGACGGCGGCGATTTCGGCACCACCGAACAGTGGCGCTACTACAACTCTCTGTACTTCCCTTACGTCGTCGGAGTACGGGCGTACGCGCAGAACGCCACCGCCGCCGGTCTGGACCCGACCGCCCGGCAGGCCTGGCAATGGCTGGTAACCGAAGTGCCGCAACGGTCCTTGCACAATTGGCAGAACGCGGCGGCGCGGCTGATCGCCGCGGATCTGCGTGGCCGGGTTACTGTTTCCGCCGACTGAGCGATTCTCGCTCGAAGCCCTCGGGCGCTGCCGATACCCCTTTTGACCGTGAGACGGAGAGACCGCTATGCCAGCCAAACCACCACCTGCCAAAGTTGCGCTAACCCTCGAAACTGTTCGGCATTACCTCGCCGAGTTGCGGCGCCGGATGGCGCCGCCGCCAGCCGCGATCATGGAAATGATCATCGACGGGTGGGTGGCGCAGGCGATTACGGCGGCCGCCGAACTCGGCATCGCCGACGCACTGGCCAACGGACCCTTGTCCGCGGAGGAATTGGCTGACGCGGTCAACGCCGACGCCGATGCGATCAGGCGGCTACTGCGGGCGCTGATCGGCCGGGGCATCTTCCGGCAGCGCCGCGATGGCCGCTACGACCTCACTCCGCTCGCGGACACCCTTCGTCGGGATGCGGAGATCCCGATGGCCGGGTGGGCCCGCTGGCTGGGTTCGCCGCAGCACCGCGAGCACTGGAGCCACCTGCCCGACGCCATTCGCACCGGACGATCCGTCGTCCCGGTGCTGCGTGGCAAGCCGACATTTGAATATCTGGCGTCCGAGCCCGAACTCGCCGAGATCTTCAACCAGGCGATGACCGCCGGGTCCGCGCTTTCCATCGGACCGGTGATCGCGGCTTACGACTTCAGCCCGTTCGCCACCATCGTCGACGTCGGTGGTGGCCACGGCCGACTGCTGGCCGAGGTCCTCATCGCGACTCCGGGGGCCCGTGGTGTGCTGTTCGATCAGCCCCAGGTTGTGGCGGGGGCTCCTGCGCTCCTTACCGAACAGGGCGTCGGGGACCGCGTGCGAATCGTCGAGGGTTCGTTCTTCGAGGCGGTACCCGAAGGTGGCGACGCGTACATCATGAAGAGCGTCATCCACGATTGGCCGGACGACGACGCGGTGCGAATCCTGCGCAATGTCCGCGACGCCGCAGCGCCCGGAACTCATCTGCTACTCGTCGAATTCGTCCTTCCCGAACACCACCGGGAGTACGCGGGCAACTGGCTGGACCTGGAGATGTTGCTCGCATTGGATGCCCGCGAGCGCTCGGCCGCCGAGTATGGACGGCTCTTCGAGCGAGCCGGCTACCGCCTGACGCGGGTGGTGCCGACCGCTTCGCCATTCAGCGTGCTCGAGGCCAAGGCGGTGTGATTGGGAATACTCCGCCGAACTCCCTGGTCATTGACTGCGTGGCAGTAATTGGCAGCGCCACGCGTCGATCTGGCAGTGCATCAACGGCACCGTCAAACGTGTTCGACCCGAACCAACGGAGCCAAGGAGAACCCGACATGACCGCAATACACGGTGTGACAGCCCGCCCCCTGTCCGATTCCACCGACTCGCTGCTGCGTTTTGCGATGCGGGCGGACGCCACCCTGACGGGCCTGCTGGGCTTGGTGGTGGCCGCTGCCGCAGACCCGGTGTCGAGGCTGACCGGCCTGACCTCTGGCCAGGAGTACAGCGTGGGCGCGTTCTTCGTGCTCTACGGGCTGGCGGTGTTCAGCCTGGCCGCGCTGCCCGATCTGCGTCGCGCCGGGATCGGCGTGGTCGCGGCGAACATCGTCTACACCGTTGCGGCGATCGCCGCCGCTGAGCTGGTGCCGATGACGGCGATGGGGGTGGGCGCCACGCTGGCCAGTGGCGTGTACACCGCCGCTTTCGCCGGCTTGCAGTACCTGGGAGTGCGCCGCCTGACGGCGTAGCTCCCCTCCCCGCCGATACGGGGCCGCCGCAGCGACGACGCGGTGCGTGCCCCGTATCGGCCTTTCCGTCAGGCGGATTGGGTGGGCTCGCAGCGCTGAGCTACAGCTTGCGCAACCTGAGCCGGTTGATGGAGTGATCGGCGTCCTTGCGCAGCACCAGGGTTGCCCTGGGCCGGGTCGGCAGGATGTTCTCCACCAGATTGGGCCGGTTGATCGACCGCCAGATTTCCTTGGCGGCGACGACGGCCTGCGGATCCGACAACTCCGAGTAGTGGTGGAAGTGTGATTCCGGGTTGGCGAACGAGGTACTGCGCATCGTCAGGAACCGCGACACGTACCACTGTTCGATGTCCTCGATGCGGGCGTCGACGTACAGCGAGAAGTCGAACAGGTCCGAGACCATCAACGTCGGACCGGTCTGCAGGACGTTGAGGCCTTCCAGGATCAGGATGTCGGGGTGGCGCACCACGTGTTTGGCGCCGGGAATGATGTCGTAGCGCAGGTGTGAATACACCGGCGCGCAAGCGTATTCCGAACCCGACTTCACCAGCGTGACAAACCGCATCAACGCACGGCGGTTGTAGCTCTCCGGAAAACCTTTGCGGTGCATCAGGTTTCGCCGATCCAGTTCGGCGTTCGGATAGAGAAAGCCGTCCGTGGTCACCAGGTCTACCCGCGGATGGTGATCCCAGCGCGCCAGCAACGCCTGCAGCACGCGTGCCGTGGTGGATTTTCCGACGGCCACGCTGCCCGCCACGCCGATGATGAACGGCACCGGCCGGTCCGGGTTCTGCTGCGGTTCGCCGAGGAATTCCGCGGTGGCGGCGAACAACCGCTGCCGGGCGGCCACCTGCAGGTGAATGAGCCGGGCCAGCGGCAGATAAACCTCTTCGACCTCCAGCAGGTCGAGCTGTTCGCCGAGACCACGAAGCCCGATCAGCTCCTCTTCGGTGAGGGCCAACGGCGTCGCCATACGCAGCGCACGCCATTGCTTCCGGTCGAACTCCACATAAGGGCTCGGCTCGCTCGGCCGTGGCATTGTGTCAGTCTTGCAGGAACGCGGGTGGCCATTAAACCGGGGCGGTCAAAACGCGATTCCGCTGTGCAGGGGCCCGCTCGATAGACTGACGCCCGTGACTGCTGCACCTGATGCCCGTGTTTCTTCCGCTGTGATGTCCGCTCCGCTCGCCGAGGTCGATCCTGATATCGCCGAGCTGCTGGGCAAGGAACTCGGGCGCCAGCGCGACACCCTGGAGATGATCGCGTCAGAGAATTTCGTGCCGCGTTCGGTGCTGCAGGCCCAAGGCAGCGTCCTGACCAACAAGTACGCCGAGGGCCTGCCCGGCCGGCGTTACTACGGGGGCTGCGAGTACGTCGACGTGGTCGAGAACATCGCCCGCGACCGGGCCAAAGCGCTGTTCGGGGCCGACTTCGCCAACGTGCAGCCACATTCGGGCGCGCAGGCCAACGCTGCGGTGCTGCACGCGTTGATGTCGCCGGGCGAACGGCTGCTGGGCCTGGATCTGGCCAATGGTGGGCACCTGACCCACGGCATGCGGCTGAACTTCTCCGGGAAGTTGTACGAGAACGGTTTCTACGGGGTCGATCCGACGACCCATTTGGTGGATATGGACGTGGTGCGGGCGCAGGCGCTCGAATTCCGTCCGAAGGTGATCATCGCCGGGTGGTCGGCCTACCCGCGGGTATTGGACTTCGCGGCGTTCCGCTCGATCGCCGACGAGGTAGGCGCCAAGTTGTGGGTCGACATGGCGCACTTCGCCGGCTTGGTTGCCGCAGGGTTGCACCCCTCGCCGGTGCCACACGCAGATGTGGTGTCCACCACCATCCACAAGACACTGGGTGGGGGCCGCTCCGGAATGATCGTGGGCAAGCAGGAGTACGCCAAGGCGATCAACTCGGCGGTGTTCCCGGGCCAGCAGGGCGGACCGC
This sequence comes from Mycobacterium asiaticum, assembly GCF_001673315.1. Classification (GTDB taxonomy): domain Bacteria; phylum Actinomycetota; class Actinomycetes; order Mycobacteriales; family Mycobacteriaceae; genus Mycobacterium; species Mycobacterium asiaticum_B. The sequence goes on from NZ_LZLQ01000137.1 coordinate 6,402, forward strand.
TGATGCACATCATTGCCGGCAAGGCTGTCGCGCTGAAGATCGCCGGCACACCGGAGTTCGCCGAGCGCCAGCAGCGGACGCTGTCCGGTGCCCGGATCCTGGCTGAGCGACTGCTGGCCGACGACGTGGCCAAGGCGGGAGTGTCGGTGGTCAGCGGCGGCACCGACGTCCATCTGGTGCTGGTGGACCTGCGGAACTCGCCGTTGGACGGTCAGGCCGCCGAGGACCTGCTGCACGAGGTCGGTATCACCGTGAACCGCAACGCCGTCCCGAATGACCCCCGACCGCCGATGGTCACGTCGGGTCTGCGGATCGGTACGCCGGCCCTGGCCACCCGCGGCTTCGGCGACGCCGAGTTCACCGAGGTGGCTGACATCATCGCCACCGCGCTGGCGGCCGGCACCTCGGCCGACACCGCGGGGCTGCGGGACCGGGTCACGCGCCTGGCCAGGGAGTTCCCGTTGTACGAGGGCCTGGAGGACTGGAGCCTGGTCGGTCGCTGAGTAACCGCCGCCCCGCCAGTCTCGAATACCTGGGCCCGCGGGCCCCTTCGCCGACGGTGAAGCCAGCTTCACGCTCGCGGGCGACTGTGCAGCCAGCTTCACGCTCGCGGGCGACTGCGCAGCCAGCTTCACGCTCGCGGGCGACTGTGCAGCCAGCTTCACGCTCGCGGGCGACTGTGCAGCCAGCTTCACGCTCGCGGCAGTCACGATCGCGCAACTGAGCAGCGACACGCCTGCGCAAATTTGAAAGCGTCTGTGTATACGAGTTACAGTAACCGCATGGCACAGAAACCTGTCGCTAACGCGCTGACACTCGAATTAGAGCCCGTCGTCGAAGCGAACTGGACACGCCACCTGGCGACCGAGAACCTCTGGTTCGCACACGACTACGTACCGTTCGACCGCGGTGTGAACTTCGCATTCCTCGGTGGTCGCGACTGGGAGCCGTCCCAGGCCACGCTGCCTCGGGCGATCACCGACGCGTGCGAGATCCTGCTGCTGCTCAAGGACAATCTCGCGGCCCACCATCGCGAGTTCGTCGAACACTTCATCCTCGAGGATTACTGGGGCCGGTGGATCGGTCGGTGGACCGCCGAGGAACACCTGCACGCCATCGCGTTGCGGCAATATCTGGTGGTGACCCGTGAGGTCGACCCGGTCGAAAACGAGGAGGCCCGGGTCCAATATGTGATGAAGGGGTACCGCGCCGAGACGTACTCGCAGGTCGAGACCCTGGTGTACATGACGTTGAGCGAGCGCTCGTACGGCACCTTCTGCCGCAATCTCGCGGCTCGGATCGAAGAGCCGATCTTGGCCGGCCTCGTCGACAAGATCGCCAAGGACGAGGCCCGGCACGAGGAGTTCTTCGCCAACCTGGTGACCCACCTGCTGGATTACGCCCGCGACGAGACCATCGCCGCGATCGCCGCTCGCGCCGCTGACCTCGAAGTCCCCGGCGCCGACATCGAGGCCTACCGGGACAAGCTGGAGAACGTCGCGGCCGCCGGAATCTTTGACGAGGCGCAGCTGCAACAGGCGATCTCCGAGCGGATCACGGCTTGGGGTCTGGCCGACGAGCCTGCCCTCCGGCAATTCGTCACGGACTAGGTCGAATTCAGCGCCCAGACCGGATTTCGGTGTCTCGGCGCGCCTGCACTGCGGGGATGCGGCCAGCGGAGTAGCGTCGCCGTTGATGGCCAGCGACTTACACCGCTGCCAGGGCGGCACCTCCGGTTTCTGCACCGGTCACCATCAAGGCAGGACCGGCCCCGGTCCTGGTGCCGCGGCCCCCGCCGACACGCTCGCGTGGGTCCGCCCGGGCGTCATTCGCTCGAGGAGCGCCCCGTGACCGAAATCCGGACGTACGTGCTCGACACCTCCGTGCTGCTGTCCGACCCCTGGGCTTGCAGCCGGTTCGCCGAGCATGAAGTGGTGGTTCCGCTGGTGGTAATCAGCGAACTGGAAGCCAAGCGCCACCATCACGAGCTGGGTTGGTTCGCCCGCCAGGCGCTGCGGTTGTTCGACGATCTCCGGCTCGAGCACGGGCGACTCGATCAGCCCATTCCGGTTGGCGCTCAAGGTGGTTCGCTGCATGTCGAGCTCAACCACACCGATCCCGCGGTACTGCCGGCAGGGTTCCGGACCGGCAGTAACGACTCCCGGATCTTGAGCTGCGCCGCCAACCTGGCCGCGGAGGGCAAGCGAGTCACGTTGGTGAGTAAGGACATTCCGCTGCGGGTCAAGGCCGCGGCGGTGGGCCTGGCTGCCGACGAGTACCACGCGCAGGACGTCGTGGCGTCCGGATGGTCGGGGATGCGCGAAATCGAGACGGCCGCCGAGGACATCGCCGCCCTGTTCGCCGACGGTGAGATAGACCTCGCTGAGGCTCGGGACCTGCCGTGCCACACCGGAATTCGATTGCTCGGTGGCAGTTCGCACGCATTGGGCCGGGTCACCCCCGCCAAACGCGTACAACTGGTCCGCGGCGACCGTGAGGTGTTCGGTTTGCGTGGCCGCTCGGCCGAGCAACGGGTGGCTCTCGACCTGCTGCTCGACGAGTCGGTGGGCATCGTGTCGCTGGGGGGGAAGGCCGGCACCGGAAAGTCCGCGCTCGCCCTGTGTGCAGGCCTGGAGGCGGTGCTGGAGCGCCGCACCCAGCGCAAGGTGGTGGTGTTCCGCCCCCTCTACGCCGTGGGTGGGCAGGAACTGGGCTACCTGCCGGGCAGCGAGAGCGAAAAGATGGGCCCGTGGGCGCAGGCGGTCTTCGACACCCTCGAAGGCCTGGCCAGTCCCGCGGTGCTGGAGGAGGTGCTGTCCCGCGGCATGCTCGAGGTGCTGCCGCTGACTCACATCCGGGGCCGCTCGTTGCACGACTCGTTCGTCATCGTCGACGAAGCGCAGTCCCTGGAACGCAACGTGCTGCTGACGGTCTTGTCCCGGCTGGGTAGCGGGTCCCGGGTGGTGCTCACCCATGACATCGCACAGCGCGACAACTTGCGGGTTGGCCGCCACGACGGGGTGGCGGCGGTGATCGAAAAGCTCAAAGGGCATCCGCTGTTCGCTCACATCACGCTGCTGCGCAGCGAGCGGTCACCGATCGCTGCCCTGGTCACCGAGATGCTCGAGGAGATCACCGGGCCACACTGACGGTGCGGTCGGCGCGTCGGTTTTCGGTAAGCTGCACGCGTGCCGAAACGACCCGACAACCAGGCCTGGCGCTACTGGCGCATGGTCTCGGGTGTCGTTGCCGCGGCGGCTGTGCTGGTGATCGGCGGCCTGACCGGGCACGTCACCCGCGCCGACAGTCTCGACTGCTCGACGGTCAAGTGTGTGGCGCTGACCTTCGACGACGGCCCCAGCCCCTACACCGACCGGTTGTTGCAGATCCTGCGAGGCAACGACGCTAAGGCCACGTTCTTCCTGATCGGCAACAAGGTGGCGGCCAACCCGGCGGGCGCCAAGCGGATCGCCGAGGCCGGAATGGAAATCGGCAGCCACACCTGGGAACACCCCAACATGACGACGATCCCGGCCGGGGATGTCGCCGGTCAGTTCTCGAAGGCCAACGATGCGATCGCCGCCGCGACGGGCCGCAAGCCCGGCCTCTACCGTCCGGCCGGCGGGCTGTCCAATCCGATGGTCCGGCAAACCGCAGCCACCTTCGGCCTGGCCGAAATCCTCTGGGACGTCATCCCTTTCGACTGGGCTAACGACTCGAACACCGCGGCCACCCGGCAGGTGCTGATGACCCAGATCAAGCCGGGATCGGTGGTGTTGTTCCACGACACCTATTCCAGCACCGTCGATCTGGTGTACCAGTTCATCCCAGTGCTCAAAGCCAACGGCTACCGCCTGGTGAGCGTCAGCGAACTGCTGGGTCCGCGGACCCCCGGCAGCAGTTACGGCAGCCGGGACAACGGACCGCCCGCCAACGTCCTGCACGACATTCCTCCCGGGGACATCCCCGGGTTGCCGAACACTCCGTCGCCCAAGCCGATGCCGAACCTGCCGATCACGGACATACCCGGGCAGAACTCGGGCGGGCCGAACAACGGTGCCTAGGGGCGAGACGCAGGCGCCGAAGTCCGTCGCCCGGCTGTCGGTCCGGTACGGAACCGACCTGGCCCTGGCCTACCTTCTTGCCGCGGTCGACGCAGTCGCCATTTTGATCCCGCTGCGGGGTCAAACGTCGCTCGCCAACGCCGGTTTCGCCGAGCAGAACACCGGATTGGTGGCAATGCTGATCCTGGTCGGCGTAGCCGGTGTCGCGGTGGGCGGGGCGGTGATCCTGGCGCCCACCTTGCGCTGGTACGTCGACGGGCGGGAGCCCACCGAGAACGAACGGGACGCCGCGATGAAAATCGCCGGCCGGCAATCCACCTTGCTCGCGGCGGTCTGGGTTACCTGCGGGGGGGTCCTGATCCTGCTGAACCGCAACGGCGGGGCGGCACTGTTGGTACCCATCTTCTTGGGTCTGGTGCTCGGCGGCGCTGCCGCCGCGGGCACCGGACTGTTACTTGGGCAACGCACCCTGCGGCCCATCATGTCGGTTGCCACTCGTGGCCGTGAACCACGCATGACGGTCCCCGGCGTGTTCGCGCGGCTGGTGCTGCTGTGGTTTCTGTGCAGCGCCATCCCTTTCGCGGTGATAGCGGCATTGGTCGTGCTGCGTTCCTACGGCGTGCTCATCGACAAGTCGACGTCACTGGATGTGCCGGTCCTGGTGGTGTCGCTGGCCGCGCTGGTGTTGGGTCTGCCGACCATGATCCTGACATCCCGATCGATTTCGGACCCGGTGGGCGAGGTGGCCGACGCCATGGCCGAGGTCGAGCACGGCCACATCGATACCTATGTGGGGGTCTACGAGCGCTCTCAAATCGGGCGCCTGCAAACCGGATTCAACCGGATGGTCGCGGGCCTGGAGGAACGCGACCGGATCCGGGACCTGTTCGGCCGCCACGTCGGAACCGATGTCGCCCGCCGCGCCCTGGAGCAAGGATCCTCGCTTTCCGGTGACGTGGTGGAGGCCGCGGTCCTCTTCATCGATCTGGTTGGTTCCACGCGGCTCGCGGAAAGCCTGCCGCCGCAACAGGTTGCTCAGGTGCTCAACGATTTCTTCCGGATCGTCGTCCGCACCGTCGACGACCACCAGGGGCTGATCAACAAATTCGAGGGCGACGCCGCGCTGGTCGTATTCGGCGCCCCGCTGTGGACGAAGGACCCGGCGTCCTCGGCGCTGGCGACAGCGCGAGCCCTCGGCGACAAGCTGCGCCAACTCCCGGTGGATTTCGGCATCGGCGTCTCGGCCGGACGAGTCTTCGCCGGCAACATCGGTGCCGAAAATCGTTACGAATACACGGTAATCGGCGACGCCGTCAACGAGGCGGCCCGATTGGCTGACCTCGCCAAGACATCCGAACAGCGAAGTCTGTGTTCCGGCTCGGCGCTGGACCGCGCCGACGACGCCGAGCGCAGGCACTGGTCCGGAAGCTATTCCACCGTCCTGCGCGGCCGCTCCGAACCGACTCATGTATCCGCGCCGACCCTTGCGGGATAGCGGATTACTTCTTCGAAACCTTCAGGGCTCCAACGACATTGTTCAACGTGGTGGCCGACGCCGCGTCGCCGATGGCGACCGCGCCGAGGAAGATGGTGACCGGTTTGGTGTCGACCGCCACGATCGTCACCGAATCACCTTTCACGCCGCGGGTGGTGTCGGCGATGGTGATGTCAGCGTCCACCCGCGCGGCCTTGACCCCGTCAACGGTCAGCGACGACGTCTTCTTGGGCCCGAGTGTGGGCGACACCTGGTTGTAGCCGGGGCCGTTGGCGATGCAGTCCATCAACTTCGATGCCTGCGCGTTGACGTCCATGCTGGTCACGAAATTCGTGATGGCGACCTCCAGCTGCATCATCCATTGGTTGGCGCCGGGCACCTCCTGGCCCAGGCCGGCCGCTTCGATCAGGTTCGGGTTCTGGTCGTCCACGAACGGCGACCATCCGGGCGCCACACTGGCGGGGAAGGACAGCTTGCCCGCGCTGACGGTGTCCCCGGTGGGCTTGTTGCCGCCCGACACGTTGGGGGTGCAGTCGGTGGCGGTCTGCAGTGAATTCTGCGGAGCCGAGGTCGCGACGCTCGTCGTCTCCGACGGACCGGCCGAAGGCTTTTCGTCACCGCTGTTGAGATTGACCGCCAGGATCACCACCAGCACGATGACGCCCAACACCGCGATGCCGGCGACGATCAGCCAGGGCAGCTTGGAGTTGGACGGCGGCGGTCCGGGCGGGTAGGCGCCAGGCTGCCAACCGGGCGGAACCTGTTGTCCTGGTTGAGCGTACGGCTGATAGCCAGGCTGGCCGTAGGGATCGGTGCCGGGTGGATACTGGCCGCCAGGTGGGGGGTAGGGGTACTGGCCGCCCTGCGGCGGCCCCTGGGGCTGGCCCTGCGGCTGGCCACCCCAATGCGGTTGCTGGCCATATGGATTGGCGCCATACGGATCCTGACCGTAGGGATCCTGACCGTACGGGCCGCTGGGGGGAACCGTCATTGCTGAATACCCTCACTCTCACCGGTCGCCCCCGTAGAGGCAACCATGCAATCGCGACCCGCAGTCATCCGCGGACCGCCGATCCTTGCCTAGTCGGTCGCTTCGACCTTGGCCATTGCCAACACGTCGAGGCGCCGATCCAACTCCTCGATCGACAACTTGTCGCCGATCAGGCCACGGTCGATGACAGTCTGCCGGATGGTCTTGCGTTCCTTGAGCGCCTGCTTGGCCACGGCGGCGGCCTCCTCGTAACCGATAGCCGAGTTCAGCGGCGTCACGATGGAGGGCGACGACTCGGCCAGCTCGCGCAGGCGATCGACATTGGCCTGCAGCCCCACGATGCAGCGCTCGGCGAACAGTCTTGAGGCGTTGGTCAGCAACTTGAACGACTCCAGGATGTTGCGGGCCATCATCGGGATGTAGACATTGAGTTCGAAGGCACCGCTGGCACCACCCCAAGCGACGGCGGCGTCATTGCCGATCACCTGAGCCGCGACCTGGGTAACCGCTTCCGGCAGCACCGGATTGACCTTGCCTGGCATGATCGAGCTGCCCGGCTGCAGATCCGGTAGCTGAATTTCGGCCAGCCCGGTCAGCGGGCCCGAACCCATCCAGCGGATGTCGTTGGCGATCTTGGTCAGCGACACCGCGATGGTGCGCAGTGCGCCGGACGCCTCAACTAGACCGTCCCGCGCCGCCTGAGCTTCGAAAGAGTTTGTCGCCGTGCGAAGTTCGGGCAGTCCGGTGGACTCCACCAGCACCGCCACCACTCTGGCACCGAATCCTTCCGGGGCGTTCAGGCCGGTTCCGACGGCGGTGCCGCCGATGGCGAGTTCGCCGAGACGGGGCAGCGTCGCCCGCACTCGTTCGATGCCGGCCTCGATCTGACGGGCATACCCGCTGAATTCCTGGCCGAGGGTGACCGGGACGGCGTCCATCAGATGCGTGCGACCCGACTTCACCACCGTCTGCCATTCCAAAGCCTTGTCGGACAACGCGTTCTGTAACACCTGCAGCGCCGGAATGAGGTGGGTCACCGCGGCTTCGGTGGCTGCGATGTGGGTCGCGGTCGGGAACGTGTCGTTGGACGACTGCGACATGTTGACGTCGTCGTTGGGGTGCACCTTCACCCCGTTGGCGGCCGCGATGCTGGCGATCACCTCGTTGGTGTTCATGTTGGAACTGGTGCCCGAACCGGTCTGGAAGACATCGATCGGGAACTGGTCGTCGTGCCGGCCGTCGGCGATCTCCGCGGCCGCGGCGATGATCGCGTCGGCTTTCTCCGGCGCCAGCAGCTCCAGGTCCTTGTTCACCTGCGCGCAGGCACCCTTCAGCAGACCCAGGGCGCGGATCTGGGCGCGCTCCAGCGGGCGCCCCGAGATCGGGAAGTTCTCCACCGCTCGTTGAGTTTGGGCGCGCCACAATGCTTTCGCCGGCACCCGGACCTCACCCATGGTGTCATGCTCGATGCGGTATTCGGTGTCGTTATCGCCGGCGTCAGCGGCCATGGGTGCCTTCCTTTTCGTGCGGGTCGGTCAGGGTTGTGCGGGTCCGTCAGGGTCGTGCGGGTCGGTCAGGGTTGTCCCCGGTCCGGGATGCGCGGGTCGATCAGGGCAGGGGATAGGCGGCATTGGTGTCGCCGGTGAAGTCGATCGCGGAGTATTCGTTGAGCTTGGACAGCCGGTGGTATGCCTCGATCATCCGTACGGTGCCCGACTTCGACCGCATCACGATCGATTGAGTGGTGCAGCCCCCGGGCTGATAGCGCACGCCCTTGAGCAGATCCCCATCGGTCACGCCGGTGGCGCAGAAGAAGACGTTCTCCCCAGACACCAGGTCGTTGGTGGTCAGCACCCGCTCCACGTCGTGGCCGGCATCGAGGGCCTTGCGACGTTCCGCCTCGTCCTTGGGCGCCAGCTGCGCCTGGATCGCGCCGCCCATGCAGCGGATGGCGGCAGCGGTGATGATGCCCTCCGGGGTGCCGCCGATACCGGCAAGCATGTCGGTGCCCGAGCCCGGCCGACACGCAGATATGGCGCCGGCAACGTCACCGTCGGTGATCAATCTGATGCGTGCACCCGTGTCGCGGACGTCGGCAATCAACTGCGCGTGCCGCGGGCGATCCAGAATGCAGACCGTCATGTCGGCTACCGACAAAGCCTTGACCTTGGCCACCGCCCGGACGTTCTCGGCTATCGGCGCGGTGATGTCCAGCACGTGCGCCGCCTCCGGACCCACCGCGATCTTGTTCATGTAGAAGACGGCCGACGGATCGAACATGGCCCCCCGGTCGGCGACCGCCAGTACCGAGATGGCATTGGGCATGCCCTTGCTCATCAGCGTGGTGCCGTCGATGGGGTCGACGGCGAAGTCGCATTCGGGGCCGTCGCCGTTGCCGACCTCTTCACCGTTGTAGAGCATCGGCGCTTCGTCTTTTTCGCCCTCGCCGATCACCACGACGCCGCGCATCGACACCGAATTGACCAGTTGGCGGATCGCGTCGACCGCGGCACCGTCGCCGCCCTCCTTGTCGCCGCGGCCGACCCACCGTCCCGCCGCCATGGCGCCGGCCTCGGTGACGCGGACCAGTTCCATGGCCAGGTTGCGGTCGGGGGCTTCGCCGCGCGACTGGCGCGCGGGGGACGAGCTGGGGGTCGCGGCCGTGCTTGCCGGCGAGCCGGGTCCCTGTGCAGTCATGGTTGGGATTCTCCCAGAAGCGGAACACTCGGCTGGAGCTGGGATACTCGGGGAGTGACCACTGAGCCGCATCCGACTCCCAAGCCGGCCAAGCCGCGGTTGTTGCAGGACGGTCGCGATATGTTCTGGTCGCTGGCGCCCCTGGTGGTCGGCTGCATTCTGCTCGCGGGCATGGTCGGCATGTGTTCGTTTCAGCCGGGCGGGACGAATCGGGGGACCGTGCCGTCCTACGACGCCTCGTCGGCTTTGCGCGCTGACGCCGCGACGCTGGGTTTTCCGATCCGGCTGCCCCAGCTGCCTGCCGGTTGGCAACCGAATTCGGGCGGGCGCGGGGGTATCGAGGATGGGCGCACTGATGCGTCTGCGGGTCAACGGTTGCGTGCGTCGACATCGACTGTGGGCTTCATCAGCCCCACCGGCCTGTATCTGAGGCTGACCCAGAGCAATGCCGACGAGGACAAGCTGGTCGGATCCATCCACTCCGGTATGTATCCGAGTGGAACGGTCGATGTCGCGGGGACCAGTTGGGTGGTCTATCAGGGTGCCGATGAAAAAGGTTCGCTCGAGCCGGTATGGACGACCCGGCTCGCCAGTCCGGCCGGTCCCACCCAGGTGGCGATCACCGGTGCCGGCACGCCCGAGCAGTTCCGTACCCTTGCCGCGGCTACGCAATCGCAGCAGCCGTTACCGTCTCGCTAGCCGAACTACCGCCAGGAGGTCGATCGGTGACCGCACCAGAAGCAGATCTCGCCGGCTGGTCGGTCGCGCCGTTCAGCGCTGCTGGCTACACCCATGACGTCTACCGCAAGGGGTCCGGTCCGGGCGTGGTGCTGATCCCGGAGCTGCCCGGGATTCACCCTGGCGTGCTGGGCCTGGGCAATCACCTGGTGGACAGCGGTTTCACGGTGGCCATACCGTCACTGTTCGGTAAGCCGGGGCGGCCGGTGTCCATGCCCTATCTGGTCGCCGCGATCGGGCGGGCATGTGTGGCACGAGAATTCGCGGCGATGACCACCGACACGCAACGGCCGGTAGCGGTGTATCTGCGTGCACTGGCCCGCGACCTGAACGCGTCTACCCCGGGCCTGGGTGTCGGCGTGATCGGCCAGTGCTTCACGGGCGGCTTCGCGTTGGCCGCTGCCGTCGACGACAGCGTGCTGGCCCCCGTGCTCAGTCAGCCGTCGGTGCCCTTCCCGCTGACCGCCAAACAGCGCCGCGACCCCGGACTCAGTGCCGCCGAACTGGGCGTCGTCGCGGATCGCTGCACCGATCAGGGCTTGTGCGCGTTGGGATTGCGATTCAGCGCGGACAAGTTGTCGCCGGGTGAGCGGTTCACCACCCTCAAGCAGCGGCTCGGCGATGCGTTCGAGGTGATCGAGATCGATTCCGGTCCCGGCAACGAACACGGGTTCACCCGCGCGGCTCACTCGGTGCTCACCGATGAGGTGCGTGAAGTCGACGGCCACCCGGCTTACGAGGCGCGCAAGCGCGTCGTCGAGTTCCTCACTCAGCGGCTGACTTAGTCTGTCGCGGCGCCGCCTTGTGCCACCAGCGGCGGCGCACGGGTGGCTCGTCAACCGGCTTGAACTCCACGCCCTTGTACACCGCGAGGTAGACGTCGATGGTGGTGACGATCAGGATCATCAGCACCGGTCCGATGATGATGCCCCACGGCCCGAACATCCGGATACCGGCGAACACCGACAGCAGCATCAGCGCAGAGTTCAACCGGGCCTCGCGGGGTACCAGGATTGGTCGCAGAAAGTTGTCGATGTTGGTGACCACTACAAAGTGGAACAGCACCACGAATATGCCGCCGCCGATGTTGCCGAAAATGGCCATGCCGATGCCGAACGGAATGGTCAGGATCCCCCCGCCGAGCGGAATGATCGACAGCGCGGTCAGCACGATCGCGAAGATGAAGAAGCCCTGGTGGAAGCCGGCGAGGTAGATCGAGGCCGCGCCGGCGACGCCCTGGCAGAAGGCGATGACGAATTGGCCGTTGACGGTGCCACGCACCATCGACCCCATTTTCTTCAGATAGAGGTCAGTGACGTCTTCACCGAGGGGGTTGAGTTGGGCGATCAACGTCCGAATCTTTTCCCGGTGCACCAACAGAGCGACGAATACGTACAAGAAGATGATGGCCGAGGTGATGGTGCCCGCCAAGCTGCCGGCAGTGTGCTGCAACACTCCCAAAAACCAGTGGCCGATGCTCTGGGCGGCCGAGACGATCGCCTTGCGGAGCATCTCGGCGCTGATCGTGAGGTGGACGAACGGCACTTTGCCCAGCAGCTCGTTGACCAGGTGCAGGGATTTGTCGCCCAGCGTGCTGAGGTCGGTCGACTTCACCCAGTCGGCGACCGAGTCGACCATGCGGGCGATCTGCACGATTGCCAGCGCGACCAGCAGCCCTACTGGCACGATCACGATGGCCAGCGCCGAGAGCAGGGTGCAGGTGGCCGCCAGGCCGGTGTTGAAGCGTTTTTTGAGCCATTCGAATAGCGGCGTGAACAGATACGCGCCGACAGCGGCCACTACAATCAGCACGAAATAGTCGCGCAGAAAATAGGCGCCGAACAGCACGGCAATGAGGGTGAAGATCGCCAGGGCTCGCTTCTGGGTAAGCGTGAACTCGGTGTTCATTGGAAGAACCGGGCCGCCCTCCGCGTCGGTGTTGCGCGCTCCGTAACTTTAGCCCCGCTCGCCAGCAGGACCAGCAGGACCAGAAGACCAGCAGGACCAGAAGGAAAGTATGACTGTCGTCGAGACCACCCACGGGCCCGTCCGGGGTTCCACGGACGGTCGCGTCACGATCTGGAAAGGCATCCGGTATGCGGCGCCCCCCGTGGGGGACCTGCGGTTCCGGGCGCCGGAGCCCCCCGAGCGGTTCACTGAGGTCTTCGACGCCACCAGCTTCGGACCGGCTTGTCCGCAGCCGGTGGTTCCCCGGATGCCGCTCGATCTGGGTGCCCCGCTGGGTGAGGACTGTTTGCGGCTGAACGTCTGGGCGCCCTCCGGCACCGAGGCGGGCGCGGCAAAACCTGTGATGGTGTGGTTGCACGGGGGCGCATATGTCCTGGGGTCGGCCAGTCAGCCGCTCTACGACGCCCGCGCGCTGGCAAGTAGTGGCGACGTCGTAGTGGTGACGCTCAATTACCGGCTCGGCGCACTGGGTTTTCTGGATCTGTCGTCGTTCAGCAGCTGGCAGCGGCCGTTCGACACGAATATCGGGTTGCGCGATGTGCTGTTCGGCCTGGCCTGGGTCCGCGACAACATCGCCGCCTTCGGTGGCAACCCGGACAACGTGACGCTGTTCGGCGAGTCCGCCGGCGCCGGCCTGGTCACCACGCTGCTCACCAGCCCGGCGGCCGAGGGTTTGTTCGTCCGCGCCATAGCGCAGAGCTCACCGGCCACCTCGGTTTACGACCGCGACAGGGGACGCCGCGTCGCCCTGGCCGTGCTGGACAAGCTGGGACTCGACGCATCCGAAGCGCGGCAGGTTGCCGAGGTGCCGTCGTCGGTCCTGGTCGCGGCCACCCAACAGGTGTTCGACGAAGTGCCGGTCAGCAACCCCGGGACCTTGGCATTCGTCCCGATCGTCGACGGGGACCTGCTGCACGACCTGCCCGTCAAGCTGGCCCAGGAAGGCCGGTCGCTCCCGATCCCGCTGGTCATCGGCACCAACAAACACGAGGCGGCGCTGTTCCGGCTGATGCGCTCGTCGCTGATGCCGATCACCCCCCGCGCCATCACCTCGATGTTCGACCAGATCAGCGCCGAACAGCCCGACCTGCAACTGCCCTCGGTGGATGAGATCGGTTCGGCGTATTCGGGCCGCCGAAAGGCGCGCACCGTCCGGATGGCCACCGACATCGGCTTCCGGATGCCCACGGTGTGGTTGGCCGACGGACACAGCGCGGTGGCGCCGGTTTACATGTACCGGTTCGACTACGCCACGCCGTTGTACAAGGTTTTGTTGGTCGGCGCCGCGCACGCCACCGAACTGCCGTACGTGTGGGGCAATCTCGGCGGTCCGCAGGACCTGACGTTGAAGCTCGGCGGGGCCAAGACCGCGACCGCTGTCTCCACCCGGATGCAGACGCGGTGGATCAACTTCGCCACCCAGGGCAGTCCCGACGGTCCGCCTGGAGAGCCGCGCTGGCCGCGATACCAAGCCGACGATCGCACCTGTCTGGTCATAGGCAAACACGACGCTGTACACGACGTCGACGCCCGCATTCGTGGCGCGTGGGGCGACCAGTTGGTCAGTTTCCGTTAGCGGACAAACTATTTCGCGCCGCTTGCGGACTTTCCGGCGGCAGCGGCGCCCTTTCCCGCCCGCTTGGCCGCCTCGGCCTCGCCCTGCATCCGGTGGAACAGGTCGACGTAGTACGGCAGGCATTCCTTCAAGGCCTGCTCGGTGGTGAACAGCGGCTCGTAACCGAGGTCGCGGCGCGCCTTGGCGATCGAGAAGTAGTTGTCCAGATACAGTCGCTCGACGGCCAGCGGTTCCAGCAACGGCGCGGGAAATCCGAACCGGAAGTGCAACCGCTGCCACCCGGTCATCACCCAGTGCACCGCCGGGCCGGAAACCCTTATCTTGGGCCACTTTTCGCCACACGCCTCCACCACCGGACGGGCGAACTCGAACATGTTGATCGGTTCGGCGTCGTTGATGAAGTAGGCCTGACCGGGGGCGGTGCCACCGGGCACCAGGTGCTCACCGGCCAGGATGAAACCGTGAATCAGGTTGTGCACGTAGGAGTTATCCAGCTTCGCCGACTTGCGACCGACCAGAACCTTGACGTGGCCCTTGATCACGCTCTCGAACAGCTTGCGGAACATCGTCTGATCGCCGCTGCCCCAGATCCCGCTCGGCCGGACCGAACAGGTCAGCATCCCGTCCACGCCGTTCTGCGAGAGGACGTACTTCTCGGCGACCACCTTGGTCTCGGTGTAGAGGTCGTTGAACCGATTCGTGTAGGGCATCGTCTCGTCGCCGTTGGCGATGTTCTGGCCGCCCATCACCACGCTGTTGGACGCCGTGTACACGAAACGCTGGACGCCCGCTTTGCGCCCGGCCTCCACCAGGTTCTCGGTGCCGCCGACGTTGACCGAGAAGCTGCGCTGCCGGTATTCCTCGGTCACCGATGCGCCACCCATCAGTTCGATGATCGCGGCGGTATGGATGATCGTGTCGATGCCCGCCACGGCTGCCTCGCAGACAGCCTTATCGGTGATGTCGCCCTGCAGTACTTCCAACTTCGGATGCTGGGGAAGTGGGGACGGAGCGCGGTCGAAGGAGCGGACCTGATGGCCCCGCTCCAGCAGCGACCTGACCAGATTCGCGCCGACGAAGCCTGAACCTCCGGTCACCAGCACGCTGCCGAGTTCGGTTGTCAGAGATGCATCACCCATGCGGGGGAGCTTAACTGAAACGTGTTCCAATTCGGAATGAAAACGGACCGCTGAATTTCGCCGAAGTCAGCTCTGCTCGGCCTCACCGGCGGCCAGTGCGTCGGTAATCCGTTGGCGCGCACCAGCTAAGTGCTGTTCACAGCGTTTGGCTAGCTGTTCGCCCCTTTCCCACAGCTGCAGCGACGCATCGAGGTCGAGGCCACCCTGTTCCAGTAAGCGCACGACTTCAATTAGCTCATCTCGGCAATCTTCATAGCCCAACGAACTAATGGGAGTAGTGGAACCACTCTCGGCGTCATTCATCGGTGCGTCCTTCACTTGTCGCGGTGATCGCGCCGTCGGCCACGCGTATTCGCAGCCGGGCGCCGTTCGGCGCGTCGTCGACCGTGCGCACGACCTCCGTCGCCGCCTCGTCTTCGGTGAGCACCTGGACCACGGCATAGCCGCGCGCCAGGGTGGCCGCTGGGCCCAGAGTGGCCAGCCGCGCCGTCAGGTGATCGACGCGTTCGGATTCGGCACTGATCATCCGGTTGATGTCGCGGCGCAGCGCCAGTCGGGCGCGGTGCATCTCCTCGGCGCGGGTGGTGACCATGCGCACCGGGTCGGCCAGGACCGGTCGGCTGCGCAGCTGGGCCAGTGCCCGTTCCTCGCGGGACACCCAGTTACGCAACGCGCCGGCATTGCGTCGGCGCAGGTCGTCGATCAGCCGTTGCTCGGCGGCGGTGTCAGGGACCACCTTCTTGGCGGCGTCGGTCGGGGTGGCTGCGCGCAGGTCGGCGACCAGATCGCAGAGCGGATTGTCCGGCTCGTGTCCGACCGCGCTGATCACCGGGGTGCGGCAGGCCGAGATCGCCCGGCACAGCGTCTCATCGGAGAACGGCAGCAGGTCCTCCACACTGCCCCCGCCGCGCGCGATCACGATCACGTCGACCTCCGGATCCCGGTCCAGGTCGCCCAATGCCTCGACAAGCTGCGCGACGGCGTTGACCCCCTGAACGGCCGCGTGCCGGATCGCGAACCGAACCGCAGGCCAACGGGCCGTGGCCACCGTCGTGACGTCCCGCTCGGCATGGCTGGCGCGGCTGGTAATCAATCCGATCACGTTCGGCAGGAACGGAATTGGACGTTTGAGCCGTGGATCGAAGAGTCCCTCGGCGTCCAGCAGCCGGCGCAGCCGCTCGATGCGGGCCAGCAGCTCGCCGATGCCGACGGCGCGAATCTCACTGAGCCGCAACGAGAATGTGCCGCGACCGGTGTAGAACGAGGGCTTGCCGCAGACCACGACCTGGGTACCCTCGGTCAGTTTCACCGGAGCGTTCAGGACCAGGTCGCGCGAGCAGGTCACCGTCAGCGACATGTCGGCCGCCGGGTCGCGCAGCACCATGAACACCGTGCCGGAGTTCGGCCGCAGATTGATCTGGGCCAGCTGTCCCTCGACCCACACCGTGCCCAATTTGTCGATCCAGCCGGCGACCCGGATGGCGACCGCGCGGACCGGGAACGGATTATCCGCTGAATTCGCGGCGGGTTCTCGCTGCGAGGCGCGGGTCACTTGGCGTTCGCGCGAGTGATCCTGTTGGCGAGCAGCGTCTGGAACGGGGCACGGGCCTTGGTGGCCTGCTCATAAGCCAGCAGGGTTTCGAGTTCGGCGACATCCAGCGACTGCAGCCGGGCGCGCAATTGCGCCAGGGTCAGCTGCGGGTAGTCGAGTTCGGTGACAACGGCCGGTGTCGGCACGTTGGACTCGGCAGCGGACTTGGATTGCCGGGATGCGACCGGTGCGGTCGGCAGGTCACCGGCCTCGGCGGTGTCGGACACCGAATACAACGCGAACCGGCCTTCGGCGCGGCGTTCGCCGTCTGTTCCGTCGACCGGAATGTTGGAGAACCCGACGGCGCCGCCGTCGACGACCTCCAGGTCCTCGTCGAACGTGGCCCATTCGGGTTGCTCGTCCTTGGGCGGAAATATCGATTCCAGTGTCGTATCGCCCTTGACAACCAGTTCGGCCAGATTTTGCTGGAAGCGCATCACCAGGTGTGCTGCCTGGCTGGCGAGTGTCATCGGGTACATCATGATGGTCCGCGGGAGCCGTATGGTCTCCTCCACGGCGACTGTCGCCGCGCCGACCAGCAGCCGAACTCCGTACGGTGCAGTAGCCATGCGTCCCAGCCTGCCTCACACAGCGGCTAACGCCAAGCTGCGTGCCGCGAAATGGCGTGTCGGTCGCAGCGGAACGTACCCTGAAGGGCATGGCGCCGACTATTGACATGGGGTTTCCCGGCGCTTCGATATCGGTCAGCCCGGTATCCGGAGTGTCAGACCGCAAGCGGGTACTGCTGGCTGAGCCGCGCGGCTACTGCGCCGGCGTGGACCGGGCGGTCGAGACGGTCGAGCGGGCGCTGGAGAAGCACGGCGCGCCCGTTTACGTGCGGCACGAGATCGTGCACAACCGGCACGTGGTCGACACCCTGGCCGCCGCCGGGGCGATCTTCGTCGAGGAAACCGACGAGGTCCCCGAGGGGGCGATCGTCGTCTTCTCCGCGCACGGGGTGGCACCGACGGTGTACGCGGCCGCGGCCGAACGCAACTTGAAGACCATCGATGCCACCTGCCCGCTGGTCACCAAGGTCCACAACGAAGCCAAGCGCTTCGCCCGCGACGACTACGACATCCTGCTCATCGGCCACGAGGGCCACGAGGAAGTCGTGGGGACAGCCGGGGAAGCTCCCGAACACGTGCAGTTGGTCGACGGGGTGGAAGCGGTCGACCGCGTCACCATTCGTGACGAGGACAAGGTCGTGTGGTTGTCGCAGACCACACTGTCGGTCGACGAAACGATGGAGATCGTCGAGCGACTGCGTGGGCGTTTCCCCAAGCTGCAGGATCCACCCAGCGACGACATCTGCTACGCAACCCAGAACCGCCAGGTAGCGGTCAAGGCGATGGCGCCCGAATGCGAGTTGGTGATCGTCGTCGGTTCGCGTAACTCGTCGAACTCGGTGCGGCTGGTCGAGGTCGCGCTGGGCGCCGGCTCGCGCGCGGCGCACCTGGTCGATTGGGCAGACGACATCGACCCGGCATGGCTGGACGGTGTCACCACGGTCGGCGTCACGTCCGGGGCATCGGTACCGGAGGTACTGGTGCGCGGTGTGCTGGACCGGTTGGCCGAATACGGCTACGACATGGTTCAACCGGTGACGACTGCCAACGAGACGCTGGTGTTCGCCCTTCCGCGGGAGATCCGGCCGGCCCGGTCCCGGAATTAGTCGTCGTACTCCCGGCGCGGGGTGCGCGACCGGCTGCGGCGGCCGGGTTCGTCGCGCGGATCGTTTGCAGGTGCTTGGCCGCGGTAGCGGACCTGCGAGATCGGGTGGTGGCTCGGGGCGCCATTATTAATCCCGCTGGTCCCGTTGGTCCTGTTTGACCCGTTGGGCGCGGCCCGGCGGCGCCGCGGCTCATACAGCGGCTCGTAGGGCGGCTCGTACGCGTCATAGCGGTCGTAGCTGGGGCGGCGTTCGTGGCGGTTGCGGCGTTCGCTGCGCTCGGACGGCTCCGGCCGGTCGTAGGTCTCGTACGGATTGAAGCGCCGGCCGCGCGGCTCCGCTCGGTCGTAGGAGCGCTCGTAGGAGGCGCGGCGGGAGTGTGGCTCGCGGCGCATTTCCCGGGGCGGCGGCGCGCCCAGGTCGGGCTCCTCGGGCGGACGGCGCCGACGCGGGCGCGGCGGCGGGTCGGCGGGGTCGTAGTCCGCGGACGGTCTGCGGGGGCTGCGACGCGGCCGCTCGCCATCGGATTCGTACGTGTCGTCCAGCGACGGCCTGGCGCGCCGGCTGCCGTTGCGGGCTGCGCGCTGAGCCGATCGGCCGTCGCTGCGAGCGGTCCGGCTGGTTCGGGCGCTGCGGTTCCTGACGTGTGCCGGTCGCGCGGCAGTTTCGGCGTTGTCGTCGGAGTCGCCGGTCAGCAGCTCGGTGAATTTGGCGACGATGCCGCTGAACCAGGACGTCTGCGGCTCGTCTTTGGGAGCATCTTCGGAACCGGCTTTTGCCGCTCGGCTGGTGCGGGTGGTTGTCGGGGCGTGCTTGCCGAAATACCACCGGATCATTCCGAGCAACAACACGCCACCGGCGGTACCCAGCATCAGCGGGAAGCGCTCGATCAGCGGATAACCGCAATTGATCAGCAGGTCCTTGAACTTGTCGACCTTGCCGCCATGGAACAGCCAGTACGCGGCGGGCACGCTGCAGAACAGGATCAGCGGCGGCTGGATCACGGCGGTGAACACCGCGGCCTGCCGCACCGCAAGGACCGCGGCTACGCACCCGGCGATGTAACACGCGGCGAAAACGTGGGTCAGTTCCTTCTGGCCGGCGTCGATCGCGTAGCCAACGGCCGTCAATCCGACGGCGATGACTACCGCCGCCCACCACGGCACACCTGGGATGTTGGGGACGATCGAGCGGTGACCTGGCTCCACCGCCGCACTCTCCCGCTGCGCTGACACACGTTGACCGTACCGGCAATACGGCGAAAGCCCCGTATATGGCTGGGACAGTCGCCATCGTGGTGCCCCTAGACTTGATTTTCCGTGAGCCTAAGCCTGGGAATTGTGGGTCTGCCCAACGTCGGCAAGTCGACCCTGTTCAACGCGCTGACGCGGAATAACGTGTTGGCGGCGAACTATCCGTTCGCAACGATCGAGCCGAACGAAGGCGTGGTCTCGTTGCCTGACCCGCGGCTGGACAAGCTCGCGGAGTTGTTCGGGTCGGCACGCGTGGTGCCGGCGCCGGTGACATTCACCGATATCGCCGGACTGGTCAAGGGGGCGTCTGAGGGGGCCGGGCTGGGCAACAAGTTCCTCGCCCATATCCGGGAGTGCGATGCCATCTGTCAGGTGGTGCGGGTGTTCGCCGACGACGATGTGACGCACGTCGCCGGACAGGTCGATCCCAGGTCCGATATCGAGGTCGTAGAGACCGAGCTGATCCTGGCTGACCTGCAGACCCTTGAGCGCGCACTGCCCAGGCTGGAGAAAGAGGCCCGCACCCACAAGGACCGTAAACCCGTGCACGAGGCGGCCGTGGCAGCGCAGCAGATCCTCGACGGCGGCAAGACGCTGTTTGCCGCGGGCACGGACACGTCTTTGCTGCGTGAGCTGAATCTGCTGACCACCAAACCGTTCCTCTATGTCTTCAACGCCGACGAGTCGGTGCTGACCGACCCCGCCCGGGTTGCCGAACTGCGCGAACTCGTCGCGCCCGCCGACGCGGTATTCCTCGATGCGGCAATCGAATCCGAGCTCGTCGAACTCGATGACGAGTCGGCCGCGGAGCTGTTGGAGTCGATCGGGCAGACCGAACGCGGCCTGGATGCATTGGCACGCGCCGGTTTTCACACCCTCAAGTTGCAGACATACCTGACCGCGGGGCCCAAAGAAGCCCGCGCGTGGGTCATTCATCAGGGTGACACCGCGCCTAAAGCGGCCGGGGTGATCCACACCGATTTCGAGAAGGGCTTCATCAAAGCCGAAATCGTGTCCTACGACGACTTGATCACCGCCGGGTCGATGGCGGCGGCCAAGGCGGCCGGCAAGGTGCGGATTGAGGGCAAGGATTACGTGATGGCCGACGGCGACGTGGTGGAGTTCCGGTTCAACGTCTAGGTGCGGGCTCGGTTCAAGGCTGTAGCCGCATGTCAGCGTCACGCTAGAATTCTGTACATGACAACATTGCCGCTTGCCGAGGTCCGGGCGAACTTGTCACGACTCGTTGATGAGGCAGTGCGAACACATCAACGTATCGAGGTGACTCGACAGGGTCGTCGTGCCGCAGTGATCATGAGTGCCGACGACTACGACTCGATCATGGAGACGCTCGATATTTTGAGCGACTCAGAACTTATGAAGGAGCTTCGGCAAGGGCAGCAAGACGTCGCGCGAGGGAACTTCCACACTGCCGATGACGTGGCGAAGGAGATGCGAGCCAACGGGCGACTGCCTCAGTGACCTATGAAGTGGTCTTGTCTCCGGGGGCGCGTAGGGCACTGACAGCAGAACTTCCTCAGGCGGTCGCTGCGGCCTGCTTCCAGTTCATCTACGGACCGCTGGCGGAGAATCCCCGCCGTGTCGGCAAGGCACTCCGCAATGAACTGGCTGGCACCTATTCGGCCAGAAGGGGCGAGTTTCGGGTCATCTACGACATCGATGAGAACCGAATTCGTGTCGAGGTCATCGCAATTCGTCACCGCAGGGACGTGTACCGCTAGGAGATGATGGTCGGCGACGTGATGCGGTGGAGTTCCGGTTGATCGTCTAGTCAGCCGAGGAGAGTGTGCTGTCTTAACTGGACGCCGGCTGAACTGACGGCGTGGACGGAGACGAGGGTGTCGTACTGGGCGCGGTGGGTACTTTGCTCGGAACGCTTGGGGGAGTGAGGGAGCCATACTGCGGGCAGTAGGCCTGGATGGCGGCGCCGGTGAAGTAGGCGGCGTTGAGTGCCGGCCAGTTCGTGGCGTTGGTGACCTTGGCGATCAGGTCCGCATTGCTGGCGTTGGGATTCTCCTTCAGCGAACCGCAAACCACAGTCTTGGCCACTTGAATGGCCTTGTCCGGTGCGCCGAAGTTCATGCCGGAGGTGCTGAGGTTGGCGATGAACGCGTCGTCGGAAGCGTCCGCGTGGGCGGGTGCGGCGAGTACGACGGTAAGGGCCAACGCCGCGATAGCTCTGCCGATCATGGGTCCCCCTCTGGTGCAAGCCGCGCTGTGCCCGGTAGCTGGAATTTTAGCCGCAGACCGGAATAGGCCTTGCTTGGCTTTCGGTTGAGGGAAATTCTTGGTAGATGACCAAGCTGGAGACGACCAAAGAGCGGACAAGACGGTGGCTCGTGCTGGTGACTGGTGGGTTGGCGCTGTCGGCTTTCGGCATAGCAGGCAGCCCTTGGGCGCAAGCCGCCCCGGCACCGCAACCGCCCAGCAGTCACTGGTGCCCGGGTGATTTCTGGGATCCAGGTTGGGACGACATCTACAACTGGGACTGGAATCAATGCCACGACTGGCAAGGCCCGGCCGGTCAAGGTGCGATGGCCGGGTGGGGACCGTGGGGTCCCCCGCCTGGCTGGGCACCGCCGAAGCCGCCGCCACCGTCGTGGGCGCCGGGGGCGAAGCTGATGTACAACCCGACGGTGAATAGCTGGGGCTTCTGGAACAACGGGATATGGACGCCGGTCTGACTCTCGGTTTGCGCCGACGAACATTGTTCCCATCCATGTACTACGCTGTGTAGTATTCGCTGGGGAGGTTCCCATGAGGTGGCGGGGTGTCAGCCACGTCGAGTTCGCGGTGCTGGACTACGACGGATCGCTTGAGTTCTACGATGCGCTGTTCGGTTGGCTCGGCTACGACAGCTTCTCGTCCCTGAACATGGAGTACCAGTCCGTTTACTACATGACGCGATATCTCAACCCGCACAGCTACATCGGCATCCAACCGGCCCGTACCGGCGAGAAGTTGGCGCACAGCGACCAGGCGGTCGGCGTCAACCACATCGCGTTGTGGGCTCGCGGGCGGAAGGAAGTCGACCGCTTTCACCGCGAATTTCTGCTCGAGCGAGGCATTCTCGTCACCGACGAACCCAAGGAGTACCCGCAGTACTGGCCCGGCTATTACGCGGTGTTCTTCGATGACCCGATCAATGGAATCCACTGGGAACTGGCTTGGGTACCGAAAGTCCCTAGCCCACGCCAACTTTGGTCCTTCTACCGGACGATCAAGGCTTTCGCCAAGAGTCGGGCGGACTTGGCGAACACGGTGCCCGGAGTTACCTGGCAGGCCAGGCGGAGCCTGCCGCGCCGGTAAGCGTTGCCGGGAAAACCAACAACGGTCTTGCCCAGGTCAGCCCGGGCCGGGCCGCAGGGATGGGTATCGGCGGTCGGGCAAAGCACGCGTGGTCCACTGGCCGGCGTCGACCGGCGCCCGAAAGGGCGCGCCGGCAAGCGCTGTGCCGCAATCAACACAATTGCTGTGCCATTCGTCCAAGTTGCAACAAAGCACATCAGTAGGTATGCCCCACATGTAAGCTAATTTGCTACGCATTAGCTTGTGTCACAAAGATCACTTTTGTGCCCGCTTATTGATTTAAGTGTGATCTTTGAGATGTATATGCAGGTCAACGCCACATTTATCGTAATCCGTGATTAGCGCCACAAATTTTGATTTCCTATTCATAATTTCGGTAGCGTCCGCCGCATGATTGCTCTAGCAACGCTATTGGCGCTCGTTAATCAGGTATCCGGGACACCGTATATCCCGGGTGGCGATTCTCCCGCCGGAACCGACTGTTCAGGGTTGGCTTCGTGGGTAGCAAATGCTGCAGTCGAGCGGCCCGTGTTCGGCAGCCGGTTCAATACCGGGAACGAAGAGGCTGCATTGGCGGCTCGCGGCTTCCAGCACGGAACCGCCCCCAATGCCCTGGTGATCGGTTGGAACGGTGGTCACACGGCGGTCACCCTGCCGGACGGCACCCCCGTGTCCAGCGGTGAGGGCGGTGGCGTCCGTATCGGCGGCGCGGGCGCCTACCAGTCAGGATTCACTCACCACATGTTCCTACCGATGGATCTCGAGATGCTGGAAGGCGAGCCGCCCCTGCCAGGCGAACCCGCGGGGCCTGTCGAACTCGTCGACGCCGTCGCGCCTGAGCCGGTGCCACCGGCCCCCGAATTCGCCCCGCCGGCACCGGAACCGGCCCCCGAACTCGCCCCGCCGGCGCCGGAACCGGCACCCGAACCAGGTCCGGTCGGCGAACCTGAGTTGGCGGAATCATAACCGCGAATCCATACGTCAGCTAACTATTTGATTACGCCCGTCGGCGCTATTGTGGGCTGCCTCACAAAGCGCCGCCGGGCGTGATTCATATCAAATCCGCATTTGATTACGCACCAATAGGGCTTATCGTGGCGCAGTTCAATTCACGCTGAGCCGTAGGCTCGATTCGGCCGGTCCGAAGCCATTAGGATGACCGAGACCCTGCCGGAAGGAGCCATATGACCGCCTCGACGACCCACCTAGGGGGCGTGATCGCCGCTACCCAGGATGCGGTAGCCGCGGACAAGGCCAATGCGCAGGTCGTCTTCCGGGCCTCGGCCGGCGCCCACGATGCGGTCGCCAGCACGGTCAGTCTCGGGCAATACCGAGTCGAGGTCGACGAGCCGCCTCAGTTGGGTGGCGAAGGCAAGGCTCCCAATCCGGTGGAGTACTACCTGGCCTCGCTACTGTCCTGCCAGATCGTGACTTGGCGCTTCTATGCCGAAAAGCTGGGCGTCGCGGTCGACGAGATCACCGCGCATGCTGAAGGTGACCTCGATGTTCGCGGCTTCTTCGGCTTGGACGACGGCGTGCGCGCCGGGTTCGGTGAAGTCCGCGTGGTGGTCAACGTCAAAGGGCCAGAACCGCTCGAGCGTTACCGCGAACTGCAGGAAGCCGTCGACGCGCACTGCCCGGTACTGGACCTGACCCGAAACCCCACGCCGGTGATCACCCGCGTGGAAATCGGCTGACCGATCAGGCGATAACCGCAATCTCCTTACCCAGCTCATATCCCGGCGCCAACGGCAGTGTGTCGCCGCTCCAGAACTTGCCGGGGTCAAACCAATTCGTGTCCTTGTCGGTGACGAGCAGTCCCATTGCCTCATAGGTGATCGCCACCGTCTCGGCGCAATACGCTGTCTCCAGGCCCATCTTGCGCTGGGCCGTTTTCCGGCGCTCGGTTCTCTCCCGAACCTTCTTGTCCACCAACGGAATTCCCCGGAACCAGTCATTGACGGTGGGGAGGCGTCCGCGCAGCCAACGCCCCGTCAGGCGCGCCGTGGTCGGAAATGCGGTGCCGCTCATCCGGGCGATGACGCGCAGCAGTTCGTTCTCCTGCTCACGGTTGGCATATGGCGTCAGTTCGCGGAACCAGCACCGCTGGTGGTAGCGCTCGGTCCACCGCTGAAAGACCTGACGGGCGTCGTTGAGCTGAACGCCCCGCTGGTTGGTTCCGGTCCACATGTCCACGAGCTTCTCGCCCAGTTCGGCGTGCCAGATGAGCGGTGGTAGGTCGTCGATGGCCACCGTCATCCCGACGTGGTTCACCGGGGCGTTCGTCAACGTCTGAATGGCGCGGTCGGGGCCGGACACCCCGCGGAACAACCACAGGTCACCGGTGCGTGTTTCCGCCAATACTTGGTCCAAGCTCAGAGTGCTCGAGTTCACCACAGCACTGTAAGGGGAGAGCGGCGGCGTTAGCCTGTTCTGATGCGCAACATCTGGAAGTGGGTCGGGCTGGCGAGTGTCGCGGGCGTGGTGGCCGGCGGCGCCCTGGTGGTGCGCGATCAACGCAAGCGGCGGGCTTACACACCCGACGAGATCCGGGCACGGCTGCACCAGCGGCTGGCCGAATCCGACGGCGGGGACCCTCAGTCCCCCGCGGATTCGGCCTCGACCGCGAACAACCGGTAACTACCCGAGAACCCTTTCAATTCGACTTCGCGGCCGTCGTCGAAGCTGATGTCGTCGCACTCGTGGACGGCGTCGCGCACGGGCTCACTCACCAGAATCTGACCGCCCTCAGCCTGTGCGGCTACTCGGGCGGCCATCGCGACGTTGCGACCGAACAGATCATCGCCGCGGCGCACCGAGCGTCCCATGTGCACGCCGATTCGTACCCGAATCTCGTGGTGCCGCTTGCGTTTTGCGTCCCTGACCAGTGCCTGCTGGATGTCGACGCCGCACCGCACCGCCTGGTCGGCACGGGAAAACGCGACCATGTATCCGTCGCCCTGGCTCTTCACAACGTGTCCCTCGCGTTTGCGCACCCGCTCTTGAACCAATTTGTCGTGCGCCGCAATCAGTTTCACCCAGGCGCGGTCGCCGATCCGCTCGTTGAGGGCCGTGGACTCCTCGATATCGGAGAACAAGATCACCACCCGGCCGTCCCGGGTCACCCTGGCCAGGTCGGGTCGTTCCACCTCCGCCCAATCGGCGAGGTCTTCGATCGAACTGCGCACCACGGCGCCGAAGCCTTCCTTGCGCATCAGGTTGGCGGTGTTCCACAGCGTCTTGACGGTTTCGCGTCCGCCGGACCAGAGCCGCTGGCCGACGTCGGTCCGTTGCCGCAACTCGTCCAATTCCGCGCGGCTGCGCTGCAGCAGTACCCCTAGCGTGACCAGTCCGGCGGCCTCGATCGCCGCGAGACCGGCCACCGCGTAGAGGGCGAGATGAAGCGGATCGCTCATGTCGGTCATCTTCTCAGGGCGCCCGGGCGTCCTCCTTGTCGGGCGAATTCGCGGTGTCTAGGGTTGAGTTTGGTCGCCGCGGGGAAGCAATTCTGCATAGCCAATCTGCAGAGCCAATCTGCAGAGCCAATTGAACGTCCTGGAGGTGGGGAATTGGCCGACGGCGAAGAAGGCGCATCAGATGTGTTCGTAATTTTCGGTCTCACCGGCGATTTAGCGCGAAAAATGACCTTCCGAGCGCTCTACCGGTTGGAATACCGCGAGATGCTGGACTGCCCCATCCTGGGGGTGGCCAGTGACGAGATGTCGGTGGAGCAGGTGGTTGCACTGGCTCGCGAAGCCATCGAAGACTCCGGTGAGGACCTCGACGACGCCACGTTCGAGCGACTAGCGGACCGGCTGTCCTACCTGCATGGAGATGTCACCGACAGCCAGCTCTACCAGGAGCTGGCCGAGCGCCTCGAATCCAGAGAGCGGCCGTTGTTCTACCTGGAGATGCCGCCGTCCTTGTTCGCTCCGATCGTGGAGAACCTCGGTGAAGCGGGCCTGCTGGAGCACGCGCGGGTAGCGGTGGAGAAGCCGTTCGGCCACGACTACGAATCCGCGTGCGAACTCAACACCCGGTTACGCGCGGTGCTGGATGAAAAGCAGATCATGCGGGTGGACCACTTCTTGGGCAAGCAACCCGTCGTGGAGCTGGAGTTTCTGCGCTTCGCCAATCGGGCGCTGGCAAAGCTGTGGGACCGCGACAGCGTTGCCGCAATCCAGATCACCATGGGTGAGAACTTCGGTGTGGAGACTCGCGGCAAGTTCTACGACGCCGTTGGCGCGCTGCGCGACGTGGTGCAGAATCATCTGCTGCAGGTGCTCGCGCTGGTCGCGATGGAACCTCCGGTCGGCCCCAGCGCCGACGACCTCAACGACAAGAAGGCCGAGGTGTTGCGAGCCATACCGGCTTTGCAGCCAGAACAGTGCGTCCGCGGTCAGTACCGTGGCTACACCGATGTCCCCGAAGTGGCGAAGGACTCGCAGACCGAAACCTTCGTCGCACTGCGCACCGAGATCGACAACTGGCGGTGGGCGGGGGTGCCGGTGTTCCTGCGGGCCGGGAAAGGGCTGCCGGAGAAGGTAACCGAAGTCAGGCTGTTGCTCCGGCGCACGCCCGGTCTCTGCTTTCTGCCCGTGGCCAAGCCGGCCGAGCCCAATCAGATTGTGTTACGCATCGACCCTGAATCGGGCATGCGCCTGCAGCTTTCGGGCAAGGTGGGCGACGATTGGCAGGACGTGCACCTGGACTCCTCGTTCGCCGAGGATCTCGGCGAACCGCAACGCCCGTACGAACACCTGTTTCACGCCGCGCTGACCGGAGACCACCAGCACTTCGCCCGGATCGACAGCATCGAACACACCTGGCGAATCGTGCAGCCGCTGCTGGACAAGCCCGGCGAAATCCACCCGTACGACTGCGGTACCTGGGGCCCCGAGGCGGCGAATGCACTACTGGAAGGTCACCACCCCTGGCAAGAGCCGTGGATGCCCAAGAACAAAAAGTGAGGAGCGAAAAACAATGCAGCTAGGCATGATTGGGCTTGGTCGGATGGGTTCCAACATTGTTCGCCGGGTGGCGAAAGGCGGACACGAATGTGTGGTGTACGACCACAGCTCTGAGGCGGTGGAGGCGATGGCCTGCGAGGACAACGTCACCGGCGTATCGTCGCTGGCCGAGCTGCGGGACAAGCTCGAAGCGCCCCGGGTCGTCTGGGTGATGGTACCCGCGGGCACCATCACCACCGGCGTGATCGACGAATTGGCCGACACCCTCGAGTCGGGCGACATCGTCATCGACGGCGGCAACTCGTACTACCGTGACGACATCCGGCACGCGGAGACGTTGGCCAAGAACGGGATTCGGCTGCTGGACTGTGGCACCAGCGGCGGGGTGTGGGGCCGGGAGCGTGGTTACTGCCTGATGGTCGGCGGTGATTCGGATGCCTTCGACCACGCCGAGCCGATCCTCGCCACCGTCGCACCGGGTGTCGACGCCGCACCGCGCACCCCGGGCCGCGACGGCGAAGTCGCGCAACCGGAGCGGGGCTACCTGTACTGCGGGCCGGCCGGGGCGGGGCACTTTGTGAAGATGGTGCACAACGGAATTGAGTACGGGATGATGGCCTCGCTCGCCGAAGGCCTGAACATCCTGCGCAACGCCGACATCGGCACCCGCATCGAACAGGGCGACGCCGAAACTGCCCCGTTGTCCAATCCCGAGTACTACCAATACGACTTCGACATTCCTGACGTTGCCGAGGTATGGCGGCGGGGCAGTGTTATCGGCTCCTGGCTGCTCGACCTCACCGCCAGTGCGCTGCGTGAATCGCCCGATTTGAAGGAATTCTCGGGCCGGGTCTCCGATTCCGGAGAAGGACGGTGGACGTCGATTGCCGCCATCGACGAGGGCGTTCCCGCGCCGGTGCTGACGACCGCCCTGCAGTCCCGGTTCGCCTCTCGCGACCTCGACGACTTCGCCAACAAGGCGCTGTCGGCGATGCGCAAGCAGTTCGGCGGGCACGCCGAGAAACCGGCCAACTAAGGGCGCGCCCCTGCCGCCGAGAGTGCAATACGCGACGGCTTAGCGGCGTGTCGCGTCGGGAATTGCACACTCGGCGCCGTTCGGGGTGGTGGCTAGCTCGGCGCCTTACACGTCCTGGCTAGCTCGAGCGCTCCACGAAAGCCACCACTACTTCGCTGAAGGCATCATTGTCATCGCCCGCCGCGGTGTGCCCAGCATTGGACAGCTCGACAAACTCCGCGCGGGGCACCTGATTCAGGAAATGCTCGACGCCCTCGGGGCTGACGACATCGGACAGCTTGCCGCGGATCAACAGGACCGGAATCGCGAGATTGGCGGCGGCCTCCTCGAAACCCTCGGTGCGCAGTTCGGGGTCGTCTCCCGGCTTGGTCATGAATGCCGGATCCCAATGCCAATACCAGCGTCCGTCGCGCAGGCGCAAATTCTTTTTCAGGCCCTCCGGGCTGCGCGGCTTGGTCCGGTGCGGCAGATAGGCGGCGACGGCGTCGGCGGCCTCTTCCAACGATTCGAAACCGTCGATGTTGGTGAGCATGAAATCGCGGATTCGGGCGCTGCCGTTCTTCTCGAATCGCGGTACCACGTCGACGAGCACCAGCTTGGTGACCTTCTCGGGACCGGCCCGGTCTGCGACCAGGATGCCCGTCAACCCACCCATGCTGGCCCCGATGATGACCACCGGCCGGGCGAGCGTGTCCAGCACACGCATGACGTCGGCGGTCAGCGTCTCGACGTCGTAGTCGGCGTTCGGTGCGCGGTCGCTGTCACCGTGTCCGCGGGTGTCCAGGGCGACCACGTGGAATCCGTCGTCGGCCAGGATCTGGCCGGTGTTCTTCCAGGAGAACCGATTCTGGCCGCCGCCGTGCAACATCAGAATCGTCGGTCGGTTGGCGGCTGAGTCGGCGCCGCGGTTCCATTCGTCGGCAATCAGCGCAAGCCCGTCCACTCCCGAGAACTCGACCGTCTGTGAGGTGCTCATGTGGTCAGTCTCTCCTTGGGTTCGGGTTGCTGTTCAGCCAGGTATGCGGTGATGACTTCGATCAGCATCTCGCGGTCGCGGCTGCTGTCCAACGGCTTCGGCCAGGTCAGCTGAACCGCCACCAGACCGCGGATGGTGCTCCAGATCAGGTTGCCCAGTCGTGTCGCCTGCGCCGGTGCCAAACCGGAGCCGAGGTGCTCGCCGATCTCGGCCATCCGCGCCGACATAGCCGCTAAGTGCGCGTTGGCGGAGGCGGTACGGGCGCCGCGGGTGGCGATCAGGATTTCCAGAGCCGCCATCGAAGTGGGGCTGGAGAATGCCTCCCAGACTGCCTCGACGACGAATGCCGGCCGGTGTTCGGTCGCGATCAGCGCCGCACGGGCCGGCAGCGTGTCGAGCGTGTCGAGCAGCTCACGAAATCCTCTGTCCACCACCGCCATCAGGATGCCGTGCAGATCACCGAAGTGGTATTGAACTGCGCCCCAAGTCATTCCGGCGCGTTCGGTGATCTGCCTGATGCTGGGCGGGGCGAACCCCTCCTGCAGCACGTAACGCACCGTCTCGTCGATGACTGTTTGACGGCTGCGTTCGGCGCGCGCCTGCGCCCCGCCGGGTGGCCTGCGCGGCCTGGTCATAACCTCACCGCATTACGCCGTGCAGGTGGTCGAGCGGTCGGAGGTCGTGAGCGGCCAGTATTCCGCTGGGGGCGCGGCACACCGCATCGATCAGGTTGACCACGCGCGCCGCGGTGGCGATCACTCCGCCCTCGTTGTGATCGATGTGCCCACCCAGGTGCGTGTTGATTTCGACACCCGGACTTCCCGCTACGACGACGCGGTGCACGCCGGGCCGGCCGTCCGGCGGATAGGCCCAGTCCGGCGCGGCGGCCGCTCCGAGCCGGTTGACGTGCTCCATCGTGATGACCGTCTGGCCGTCGCGGATGCCGTCGACACCGAACCGGACGGCCGCGACCTGTCCCGGGTCCACATGCATCATCACGCAGTCGATCGGCTCGGGCGTGACCCACTTCTCGCAGCGTTCCCGCACCTCGTCGAGTTCCACGCCCAGGTCCTTGGCCAGGCTGCGCACCTGGACTCCCCACATCGAAGTGAGCACACCGGGCAAGAACATCACCGGTGTGTGATCCGGTGGCGCGCCGAAACCGAAACTGACACCGGTGAATTCGGCGTCGTCATAACTGGCGTAGTCACAGATCTCCTGCACCGTGATGCTGGTCGCGCGTTCGGTAAGGCTCAGCGCGGTGTAGGCCAGAGTGTCCCCGGAGAAACCCGGGTCGACACCGTTTATGTACAGCGTCGAATCACCCTCGGCGCACGCCCGCTGCAGTGGCTCGCGCAGCCAGTCACCCGCCTGATCGGGGGCCACCAGCCAGACGAAGGAGGATCCGACGACATTCGTCCCGGCCCGCAGGAACCCGGCGATCTCTTTGACCGCATCCTTGGGCCGGGTCTCCGCTTGCGAGGTGTAGACGACGCAGTCGGCTGCCAGGGCCCGCAGCGCCTCGGCGTCGTCGGTGGCCAGCACACCGGTGGGCGCGGGCAGCCCGCACAGCTCAGCCGCATCGCGCCCCACCTTGTCCGGGCTGGCTGCGTGCACCCCGACCAGTTCGAGGTCGGGTCGCTCGATCAGCATCCGCAGGGCGTGCCGGCCGACATTGCCCGTCGAATACTGAATGACCCTGCGCCTCAGATGGTTGCCCACCGCGATCTCCTCACATCAAGTCGGTGATGGTCTTCAGGCCGGCCTCGTAGAGCACGCCCGGCAGCATGCCGCCGTCCATTTCGATGGTGGTCCCGTTGATGAAATCGGTTGTGCCCGAGGCTAAGAAGACGACGGTGCGGCCCACCTCGGCGGGTTCACCACCGCGCTTCATCGGTACCTTCGCGAAATATTCGGCGCCGGTCGGGTCGTCCTTGTCGAGCACGAACGCGCGGAAGTTGTCGGTGATTGTCGGGCCCAGCGCCACGCAGTTGACACGAACCTTCGGCCCCCACTCCTGCGCCAGCGAACGAGTCAGATGGTTGAGCCCGGCTTTGGCGGCGCCGTAGGACACCAGCGTCGGTGCCCCCGCGGGGTGGCCGGCCCCGCTGGAGATGTTGACGATGCAACCGGTGCCGTCCTGCGTCTTCATCTGCCGGTAGGCGCGGATCGCGAACCACATCGGGCTGATCAGGTTCATCTGCACCGCGAACGCGTGGAACAGTGCGGTGCGTTCGAAGTCGTCGGCGCTGCGCGGGGTGCCCTGCAGTCGTTGCACCAGCTCCGGAATGTCATCGACGTGGGGTGCAGGCACGGTGCCGCCGGCATTGTTCACCAGGATGTCAATGCGGCCGTAGCGGTCTACGACGTGTTGTACGAAGGCATCGATCGCGTGGTAATCGCCTTGGTCGCAGACTAGTTGGGCGCTGCGTTGCGCCCACTGCGGTTCCGATTCGACACCCGGCAGGGCATCCAGGTGCGTGCGCGAACAGCCCACGACCGTGGCTCCCGCTCGCAGCAATTCGTGCGCGATGCCGACGCCGACGCCGCGGCTGGTTCCGGTGACGACGGCGACTTTGCCGTCCAGCGAGCCCACCGATGGATGATTACACTTGTAATCTTTTTCGGCAAGCGGGAGAACGTGGGGCCTCGTCACCGCAGAGCCGATGAGTTCTCGTCGCCGCCGCGGTCTATCCCTGCAGATGACCAAACAAGAAGGAGGCGACCAATGCCAACGATCACGCCCTCACTGTGGTTCGACGACAACCTGGAGGAGGCGGCGGAGTTCTATACCTCGGTATTTCCGAACTCGCACATCGAGGGATTCACCCGGTATACCGAGGTGGGCCCAGGGGAGCCGGGTTCGGTGGCGTGCGGAACGTTCGTCCTGGACGGTGCGCGGTTCTTCGCGATCAACGGTGGCCCCGCGTTCTCCTTCGACGAGGCGGTTTCGTTCATGGTCAGCTGCAAGGACCAGGACGAAGTGGACTACTACTGGGACCGCCTGGTCGATGGCGGCGCGGAGTCCGAGTGTGGCTGGCTGAAGGATCGTTTCGGTCTGAGCTGGCAGATTGTGCCGGATCGGTTGTTGGAGTTGATCAACGATCCGGACCCGGCCCGGGCGGCCGCGGCTACCAAGGCGATGCACGGGATGCGCAAGATCGTGATTGCCGATCTCGAGCAGGCCGTCACCACCGCCTGAGCCGTACTGCCCTGGTCGGCGTGGTGCGGCCGAGGTCGCCGTTCTTGTCCCGTTGACGGCCGGTTACGTTGGACTGGTCGAGCAAACGGCGAACAGGAGTCGAGTTGTCTGAACCACGCTGGATCGACGTGAAAGGTCCTAACGGTGACCTGAAGGCGCTCACCTGGGGACCCGACGACGCCCCGATTGCGTTGTGTCTACACGGATTTCCGGACACCGCATACGGATGGCGCAAACTCGCACCGCGACTGGCCGAATCCGGCTGGCGGGTTGTCGCGCCGTTCATGCGCGGCTACGCGCCCTCGGCGATCCCGGCCGACGGCAGCTATCACATCGGCGCGTTGATGGACGACGCCCTGCGGGTCCGGACGGCTGCGGGTGGCACCGAGCGCGACGTGGTAATCGGCCATGACTGGGGTGCGATCGCGGCGACGGGCCTGGCGGCCATGCCCGAAAGCCCGTTCGCCAAGGCGGTCATCATGTCCGTGCCGCCGTCGGGCGCCTTCCGGACCCTAGACGGGGTACCGGACCGCGGCCGCCTACTTCGCGAGCTGTCCCGCCAGCTGGTGCGCAGCTGGTACATCAGCTATTTCCAGTTGCCCATGTTGCCGGAGCGATCCGCATCCTGGGTGGTTCCGCTGTTGTGGCGGCGTTGGTCGCCCGGCTACCGCGCCGAGGACGATCTGCGCCACGTCGACGCCGCGATCGGAACGCCGCAAAGTTGGCGCGCGGCGTTGGGCCCGTACCGCGCCACGATCCGCAACACCAGACCTCCCGCGCAGTATGCGGAATTGCACCGGCACTGGACCGAAGCCCCGCGGCTGCCGACGCTGTACCTGCACGGCCAGGACGACGGTTGTATGACAGCGGCTTTCACGCGCTGGGTGGAACCGATACTGCCCAAGGACAGCGGGGTATCCGTCGTCTCGCAGGCCGGGCACTTCCTGCAGCTCGAGCAGCCGGACAAGGTCGCCAATCTGATCCTGACTTTCATCGGTTCATCCGGCTGAGGTGGTGAGCGGGCACCGGATGGCCGCCGTCGACGCGCAGTTCTACTGGATGTCGGCCAAGATCCCCAGCGATCAGTTCCTGCTGTATGCCTTCGGCGGTGAACCCGATGATCTGGGCGCGGCCATCGAGCGTGTCCGCGAGCGCGCCCGCCGCTGCCCGGACCTGACCATGCGGGTGGCCGACGAATGCCTCGTGCGCTATCCGCGGTGGGTGCCCACGCCGGTCGGGACCGATCAGGTGGTCCGCCACGAACTGGCCGACGACAACTGGGACGGTTGTCTGGCCGCGGTGGTCGGGCTGGCTGATGACCAGCTCGACGTCCGGCACATGCCGTGGCGCCTACACGTGTTCACGCCGGTGCACGCTATTCCGGGAGTCGCCGGACCCGGAGCCGTGGCCGTGCTGCAGGTTGCGCACGCATTGGGTGACGGCGCCCGGGCTTCGGCCATGGCAGCCTGGCTGTTCGGCCGGCCCGAGCCGGTGCACCAGGTGGCCGTGCCGCGGGGCGGGTTCCCACCGCGGCTGGCCGTTGCAGCCGCCCGCGCTCACCGCCAACTCGTGCGGGACACCGAGGCCGGTCTGGTGCGGCCGGGGGTGGGGTTGCGTCCGTTGGTAACCACGAACACGCGTCCGGGCGCGGCCCGCTCAGTACGGACGCTGGTGCGACGGCGGAGCCAAGTAGCCGGGCCGACGGTCACCGTCGGGGTGCTGGCCGCGGTAGCTGAGGCGATGGCGGGATTGATTGGCGGGCAAACTGATTCGTTGGGCGCGGAGGTGCCGATGGCCAAACCTGGTACGCCGCTCGCCTATAACCATTTCGGCAACGCCGTGGTCGGCATGTACCCGAACCTCGGCCGCGGCGACCGGATGCAGCGCATCGCGAACGACCTCGCCGACGCCCGCCGCCGGTTCGGACACCCCGCGGCCCGCGCCGGCGACCGAGCCTTCGCGGCAGTCCCTGCGTCGTTGTTGCGTTGGGGGGTATCGCGTTTCGATCCGAACGTCCGGCCGGGCCAGGTGGCGGGTAACACCGTGTTGTCCAGCGTTTACCGCGGTGCGGCAGACCTGACTTTCGGTGCAGCCCCGGTGGTGCTCACGGCCGGTTATCCCGCCCTCTCGACGGCGATGGGTTTGACGCACGGCGTGCACGGTATTGGCGACACCGTGGCGATCAGCGTGCACGCGGCAAAGTCGGCGGTACCAGACATCGACAGCTATCTCCGGCTGCTGGACGCGGCCTTGTAGATCATTGCGCGTAAGTCACTGCGCGTCACCGGATCTGGCGGCTTCCTCACGGGTGAGGCCGACCGCCAGGATCAATTCCTCGTGCAGCTCGAACCACACCGTGTGATAGGAGTCGATCAACGGCCTTGTCAGCCAAGCGTTCTCGCCCGCCTTCACTTTCTTTAGTGCCGCAGTCAATTTCACTGGGTAGCCGGCGAGCCGCGGCAGCTGCTCGGTGACCGTGGCGATGATCGGCAGCACCCGTCGGTGCACGCCGTCGAGACGAGCCAGCACCGCGGCGTCGTAGTCTGCATCGTCGTGATTGTTCGGCTGGCCGTCCTTGAGCTGCCAGTCGGTGACCAGAGCCTTGAATTCGGTGTTCACCGAACGGAATTCGTCGTAGGCCGCCGTCAGCACGGCTGCATCGATGCCTTGGCGCTCGGCGGCGAGCAACTCGGACAACCGGGCGCGCCCTTCCGGGGTTATCCGCACGGTGGGCCCCTCGACGAGCAGCCCGTCGGCGGCGAGTCGGCGGACCGTCTCGGTCACCTCCGCGCCCAGGGTCATGGCCAGGTCGGACGGACTCACCCGGCCCTTCAACCGGACGGTCTGCAGCACCGCTAGCTCGCTCATCGGTTGGTCCGTGCGCGGATCGCGTGCAGCATGCTGATCAGTGGCGTCGGGGAGACGACGTCGGTGTGTCCCGCTGCCAGGGCCGCACGCGCAGCCGGCTCGGACGGGTCGATCCTGGGGTAGTCGCCGCTGGAATGCGCACGCAGCGGACTGACCCGCAACGCGATCTCGGCCAGCTCACGTAACTCCGGTGTGTCGCCTTCCGACCATGCCGTCAACGCCAAAATCCCTTGTCGCACTTCGCCCTCGTAGCCATCCACAGTTATCTCCTTGCCGGCCAGCGCTGCGGCGACGCCGACGCCGCAGCCCACTACGGCGACCGTGCCGAGTTCGCGGCTGACCACCGCTGCGTGACTCGCCGCACCACCGACCTCGGTGACGATGCCTTGGGCTGCCAGCATGCCCAGCACATCCTCGGGCCTGGTGTGGTCGCGCACCAGGATGACGGGCTCGCCCCGCTCGGCGGCGTCCAATGCCTCGCCAACGTCGGTGTAGGCCGTGCCGGTCGCGATGCCCGGGCAGGCAGGCAACCCCTTGGCCAGCAGTTCGGCCCTCAGACGGCTTTCCGGCTGCAATGCCGGCTGCAGTACCGCTTCGACGTCTGCCGGAGCCACTCGGCGCAACGTCTCGGCGTCGTCGATCAGGCCTTCGCGATGCAGCTGCAGCGCCAGCCGCACGGTGGCGGGTGCCGATCGTTCGGCGCTGCGGGTTTGCAGCAGCCACAACTTCCCGTCTTCGACGGTGAATTCGATTTCCTGGACGTCGGCGTGGAGCTGTTCGAGCCGCCGGGCCGCGGCCATCAATTCCTCGTAGACGCCCGGTATCTCGGCGCGCAGCGCAGTGATCGGCTCGACGTCGACGAGCCCGGACACCACATCGTCACCCTGGCCGCCGGACAGCCACTCACCGAACGGCTCGTTGACTCCGGTGATCGGATTGCGTGACGAAAGCACGCCGGCGCCGGACTTCACCGGCTGATTGCCGAACACCATCGCCTGCACCACTACCGCTGTGCCGCTTTGTTCGTCGAGCCCGTGATGGTTGCGGTAGGCGACGGCGCGGGGGGAGTGCCACGAGGCGAAGACGGCTTCGATGCCGGCGCGCAACTGGGCGTAGGGATCTTGGTCGGGCTCGGGACCGGCGTCGCCGCCCGAGACGATGCGCCGATACATGCTGCTGAACCGTCGACGGGTATCGCGGGCGAACTCGGCCGTGGTCTCCGCGGCCAAAGCCTGCTCGACGACGTCGTTGATGCCCAGGTCCAGAATCGTGTCCATCATGCCCGGCATCGACTGGGTGGCTCCGGAGCGCACACTGACCAACAACGGGCGCGGACCTCGACCGAACGTGCGCGAGGTCTGTTCCTCCAGCCACCCCATCCGGTCCAGAACGTCTTCCCAGATTGCATCGATCGTGAGCCCCGGCTCTGCGAGATAACGCAGCCCCACCTCGGTGGTGATGCAGAACGCGGGCGGCACCGGCAAAGCGTGGCGACGCATCGTGTCGATGCCGTGGCCTTTGTTCCCCAGGATCTCTCGCGGATGCTGCGTCCGGCCGTCGAGCAATACCACCGCGTCGCGCAGGGTGCCTGATGGGCAGGCGTGGCGTCGCGCGACTCCTGCCATACCGCACCCCCTCGTCGTTGCCGGAACGCCAGCAATGGTCCCACACCTGGCACCCGCCCTCGGCTGCTCCGCCGCTGCTGTTACAGCTATGCCCGATGCTTTAGTTTTGACGCTATGACTCCCTACGATCTCGGGTTACTGATCCTGCGGCTGGTGTTGGGTCTGACGCTTGCCGCGCATGGCTTGAACAAATTCTTCGGCGGTGGCCGGATACCTGGCACCGCGCGGTGGTTTGACAGCATCGGGATGAAGCCCGGCAAGTACCACGCGACCATCGCGGCGACCACCGAGACAGCTGCCGGGCTGGGCCTGGCCGCCGGGTTGCTGACCCCGATCCCCGCGGCGGGATTCGTGTCGTTGATGATCGTCGCGGCCTGGACCGTGCATCGGGCCAACGGTTTTTTCATCGTCAAGGAGGGCTGGGAGTACAACCTGGTCCTGGCCCTGAGCGCGGTGGTGGTCGCCACGCTGGGTGC
>NZ_LZLQ01000138.1 GCF_001673315.1 Mycobacterium asiaticum
CGCCGCCAGTCGTGCCGGTGCCACCGTTGCCGCCGCCACCGCCGGCGGCGCCGCTGCCCGCGTTTTCGGCCGGGGCGGGCGGCAGGGGCGGTAATGGCGGCGGCGGCGGCAACGGCGGCGCTGGCTCGGCTGGCTCGGCTGGTGCGGGCGGCCACGGCGGCGCTGGCGGAAACAGCACCGCCACCGGCGCCACCGGAGGTAAGGGCGGTGCTGGTGGCAACGGTGGCACCGGCGGCGCTGGCCTCGGTCTCACCCCAGGTGGTCACGGCGCAAACGGCGGCAATGGCGGAGCCGGTGGCAGCGGGTACGTCGGGGGCGCCGGTGGTGCTGCGGGCGACGGCGGCTTCGGTGGCAGCGGCGGGATCACCAGCGGTACCGGCGGGGGCAATGGCGGTAGTGGCGGTAGCGGCGGCAAGGGCGGGGCCGGGGTCGTCCTCGGTGGCGCCGGCGGAGCCGGGGGACACGGCTCCCACGGTGGTCCCGCCACCAATACAGCTAGCGGCGGGCGTGGCGGGGCGGGCGGCTCTGGTGGCGCTGGTGGCCCCGGCGGTGACGCCACCGCCGTAGGGGGCAAGGGCGGTGCGGGCGGCAACGGCGGTAACGGCAGCTTCGGCAACACCAGCGGCGGCGACGCTACCGGGGTCACGGGCGCATCGGGTGGCACCGGTGGCGCCGGTGGTGCCGGCGGCAGCAACCTCAACGGCTTCGGCGGCGACGGCGGCTCCGGTGGGTCCGGCGGCGCCGGCGGTAACGGCGGCTCCACCGGCGCAAACGCCGGAATCGTTGGCGGCTCCGGTGGTTCCGGTGGTGCCGGCGGTGCCGGCGGCAACGGCAGCAACGAGTTCGGTTACCAGGGCGGTAAGGGCGGTGCCGGCGGCAATGGGGGCTTCGGCGTCGGCGGCAACAGCAGCGTCACCAGAGGCGGTAGTGGCGCCGGCGGCGGCCTTGGTGGTGGCGGCGGCAGCGGCTACGTCGGCGGGGAAGGCGGTCAGGGCGGTAACGGCGGCGCTGGCGGACCCAACGGCATGTCCGCCATCGGCACCGTTTCCGGTGGCGGTGGCAATGGTGGAGGCGGCGGCACAGGCGGTGCCGGTATCGCCGCCGGCGGTAAGGGCGGTAATGGCGGTATCGGTGGCACCGGCGGTCACGGTGGCATTTCGACCGGCGGCAATGGCGGCAACGGTGGTACGGGCGGTGGCGGCGGCAAGGCCGCGGACGGTGGCACGGGCGGTAATGGGGGGAACGGCGGTAATAGCGGCGCGGGTGGCGGGACCGCCATCGGTGCCGGCGGCGACAGTGGGATCAGCGGCGCCGGCGGGGCCGGTGGCAACAGCGGCACCAAGGCCCCAACCGTCGGCCCCGGCGGCGCTTCCGGCCCCAACCACCACAGCGGCTCCACTCCCGGGGCAGCCGCCACCGGCGGAAGCGGCGGACTGGGGGCAACACCGTGATTGACGGCCGACGGACGATGCGCAGGATGCAAATGAAAGAGACGGCAGCATGAATTTCGCGATTCTGCCGCCGGAGG
Organism: Mycobacterium asiaticum; assembly: GCF_001673315.1. Taxonomy (GTDB): domain Bacteria; phylum Actinomycetota; class Actinomycetes; order Mycobacteriales; family Mycobacteriaceae; genus Mycobacterium; species Mycobacterium asiaticum_B. Next base: position 1,529 of record NZ_LZLQ01000138.1, read on the forward strand.
TCAATTCGGCGCTGATTCTCACCGGGGCGGGTTCGGGGGCCCTGTTAGCCGCAGCCGCCGCCTGGGATGAGCTGGCCGCCGAGTTGAGTTCGGCGGCGGCGTCGTTCGGTGCGGTGACCTCGGGGCTGGTTGATGGGGCGTGGCAGGGACCATCGTCGACCGCGATGGCAG
>NZ_LZLQ01000139.1 GCF_001673315.1 Mycobacterium asiaticum
CGAGTCGGCGCAGGACCACCGGATCGTCCAGTGCTCGACCACCGTCGCTCTCCGCAAAGTCAGCCACCAGTTCTTCCATGCGGACCTGCAGCTCCGCATACAGCCGGGCCGCCCCGGCACGTTCGTGACTCAACGTTGTGGTGGCGACCTGCCATCCGGCATTCAGCGGACCCAGCAGGGCGTCAACCGGCACCCGGACATCGCGGAAGAACACCTCGGCGAAATCGGTGTCGCCGTTGAGGGTCACCAACGGGCGTGCCTCGATCCCCGGCAGGCTCATGTCGACGATCAGGCAGGAGATCCCCTTGTGCTTCGGCGCTTCCGGATCGGTGCGCACATAGAGCTGGCACCACTTCGCCTTGTGGCCCAGCGACGTCCAGATCTTCTGCCCGGTAATCACGAAGTGGTCATCGTCCTGCACGGCCTTGGTGCGCAACGCGGCCAGATCCGATCCTGCCTCGGGTTCGGACATGCCCTGGCACCAGATGTCGTCGGCGCGCATCATCCGGGGCAGCAGTATCGTCTTCTGCGACTCGGTGCCGTATTGCATGATGGCGGGAGCGATGTTGTTCATCCCGATGATGTTGAGCGGCACGGGGGCTCGCGCTCGCGTGGTCTCCTCGGTGTAGACCAGCTGCTCGAGTACCGTAGCGCCCCGGCCGCCGTACTCACGGGGCCATGACACCGCCGCCCAACCCGCATCTGCCATGGTCGCGTTCCACGCGCGGAGCCTCTCGAAGACGGCTTCCTTTCCGGGGAGGTCATGGCCGGAAGGCCTTCGCGCTGCGATCAATTCGTCGGTGAGATTTTCCGACAGCCAAACACGCAATGCGTCGCGGAATCGTTCCACTTCCGCGGGGTAGGAGAAATCCACGTTTGCTATTCGACCTCACGCGATTGACTGCAGCCAAGCCGGACTCTACGTTGGAACAGATATTTGGTCAACGTTGTTCCCCGCAGTTTGGGGGCTGAGCGTGGGAAACGACGCTCCTAGCGACCGGGTGCGGGGCCTGAGTATGTTCGCGTCGGCTCTCGCCGGCCGACCTGTGGCGGTTGACCTGTTGCCGCCGGGCGACGAAGCGGTATAGCTCGACAGCCTGCGGCGCCGGCGCGACCTGTCGGTGCTGCTGCCCCTCGATGTCTCGGGTTCGGCCGCCGAGCCGGGTACGGCGGGACGCACGGTGCACGAACAGCAGCGGGTGGCCGCGGCCAACCTCACCGTAGCTCTGCACTATCTCGGCGATCGAATCGCGTTGTACGCCTACTACTCTCAGGGGCGACGCGCGGTGAGCATGGTGCCCGTCAAGCGATTCGACGACCATCTCGACACACGCGTGATGAGACGGCTGAACAGTCTGCAGCCCGGCGCGTACTCCCGTCTCGGTGCGGCGATCCGGCGCGGCACGGCGGTCCTGAAAGCACGCGGCGGCACGTCGCGACGGCTGCTGGTGGTGCTGTCCGACGGGTTGGCCTATGACCATGGCTACGAGCGGGCGTATGGTGCCGCCGACTCGCGCCGCGCCCTGACCGAGGCACGCCGGCGAGGCACCGGGTGTGTGTGCCTGACCATTGGCGCCGGAACCGACGTGCCCTCGTTGCGCCGGGTGTTCGGCAGCACCGCTCATGCCACCATCGGCCGACCAGAACAACTGGCGGGTGTGATCGGGCCGCTGTTCAGGTCCGCATTGCGTTCGGCCGAGGTCCGTCGTCGGGTGTCCTGAGAAATCTGTTCGTGCTGGCGCTGGGCGTCGTGGTGGAAGCCGCGATGCTCAACGGGATGTCGCCGAATAAGTCAGCAATGCTGCCGGCCGGTGGTGTGGGCGTTGTGGATCATTTGCGTTTGTTTTGAAGATGTGTGATTGGCCACGGCGCGGTGGGGGTTGTCGTAGTGTGTCGCTGCTCGGCGATGGGTTTCGGGGCCAGGATGTCGTGAAGGGAGCGGGTTTTGTCTGGTGTGGTGTGGGTGGTGCCGGAGGCGGTTGTGGTGGCGGCGGCCGATGTGGAGCGGATTGGGGTAGTGGTTCGGGCGGTGAATGCGGCGGCGGTGGTGTCGACGTCGCGGGTGGCGGTGGCTGCGGGTGATGAGGTGTCGGCGGCGGTGGCGGCGTTGTTTTCTGGTCATGGGCAGGCCTATCAGGAGTGCAGTGCTGTAGCGGGAGCGTTTGGGGCCCGGTGGGTGCAGGCGGTGCAGGGCGCGGGACAGTTGTATGCGGGTGCTGAGGCGGCTAACGCCGGGTGGTTGCAGGGTGTTGAGCAGCGGGTGCTGGGTGTGTTGAATGCGCCCACTGAGGCGTTGCTGGGGCGTGCGCTGATTGGTGATGGTGTGGCGGGCAGCTCGGCGCGCCCTGATGGTGGGGCGGGCGGAATCTTGTACGGCAACGGTGGTGCCGGGTACAGCCAGACCGCGGTTGGGGTCGCCGGTGGGCGTGGCGGGTCAGCCGGGCTGATCGGTCACGGTGGAGCTGGTGGGGCCGGCGGGGCCGGTGCAAATGGCGGCGCTGGTGGAGCGGGCGGGTGGTTGTGGGGCAACGGTGGGGCCGGCGGTGCCGGTGGTGCTGCGGTTGCGGGGAGCGGGTTTGCCGGTGGAGCCGGTGGTGCCGGTGGTCATGCGGGTTTGATCGGGACCGGTGGGGCCGGCGGTCACGGCGGGGCCGGTGGCAGCGGTATTGATGGCGGCGACATGACGGTGACGGTGCGCGGGGCGAAACCGGCAATTGGATTGTCGACGTGGGTAACGGCTTTGGCACCGGCCAAACCGGCGGGGATGGCGGTGACCCGGGTGCCGGGGGCGCCGGAGGTGCCGGTGGCGCCAGCACCACCACCGCGGGCGCCGACGGGGCGCGTGGCGCGAGCCCGACCAGCGGGGGCAACGGTGGCCGCGGCGGCTTCGGAGCTTCTGGCAACGCCACCTCACCGAACGGAGGCGCCGGCGGAGTTGGCGGTGATGGTGGGAGCGTGGGCGACGGCGGTGCAGGCGGTGCCGGTGGCAACGGCGCGTCGGGGAATGACGGCGGCTCCGGCAAATCCGGCGACGCCGGGGGCAACGGCGGCACTGGCGGCAACGGTGGCAAGGGCTTCACGGGCGGCAACGCCGGGAACGGTGGCAGGGGTGGAAATGGCGGCAACGGCGGTGCCGACACGCGGATCGATGGCGCCACCGCCCCCGGCGGCGGCGACGGCGGCCACGGCGGTGACGCTGGCACGGCCGGCGCCGGCGCCACTTCCGCCAACAGCGGCCTCGGCGGCATGGGGGGCGACGGTGGACATGGCGGCGCCGGCGCCACGGGTAATGACGGCATCATCCCTGGTCATGACGGGAACGTCGGGGGCGCTGGCGGCAAGGGCGGCAATGGCGGCAACGGCTTCACCGGCGGCATGGCCGGCGACGGCGGCAGGGGCGGCGACGGCGGCAATGCCAGCCTCGACCCAGGAACTGGCGGTTCCGTCGCCCCAGATGGCGGTGGCGGCGGCCAGGGCGGTGACGCCGGCTTGGCCGGCACCGGCGCCACGGCTGACGGTACCGGCGGTAAGGGGGGCGACGGCGGAACTGGCGGCGACGGTGCCACAGGTAATGACGGAGCGATGGGCAAAGCCGGCGACGCCGGAGGTAACGGGGGCAACGGAGGAAACGGGGGCGCTGGCTTCACCGGCACCGGCGGCAACGGCGGCGGTGGTGGCAAGGGTGGTAGCGGCGGCGACGGAACAGCCCAGCCCGGCACCGCCGCCGTCGGCGGCGCGGGCGGCGGCGGCGGCAACGGCGGCAACGCAGGCACCGGCTCCGCCGCAGGTACCGGGGGCGCCGGCGGCGCTGGTGGTGGCGGCGGCGACGGCAGCGCAGTCGTCTCGAAATCAGGCGACTTGGGCGCCGGTGGGGCTGGCGGCGCGGGCGGCAACGGGGGCGCCGGCTTCACCGGCACCGGCGGCGACGGGGGCGCCGGCGGCGCCGGTGGCAAAGGGGCAAATCCCGGTGCTCTTGGTCACGGGGGTACTGGCGGCGCCGGTGGCAACGGCGGCGATGCCGGCCTCGGCACCATCTCTGCGGGCGACGGGGGCGCCGGCGGCGCCGGCGGCAAGGGTGGCGACGGCCGCACCAACAGCATAAACAACAGCAACGGCGCCCACGGCGGCGATGGCGGCGACGGCGGCAAGGGTGGCGACGGCGGCAACTCTGGTGCCGGTGGCACCAATGGTGCCAGTGGTGCCGGCGGCGATGGCGGCGACGGCAGCAACGGCTTCGATAACAACATAATTGGCGACGGCGGCGGCGACGGCGGCGACGGCGGCGACGGCGGCAACGCCGGAAAGGCCGGCAGCGGCGGCACCTTCCTGACTGGCACTGGCGGAGCCGGCGGCGATGGCGGTGCCGGCGGCAACGGCGGCAACGGTGGCGTAAAAGCCCGCAGTGCTCCCGGCGGCGCTGGCGGCAATGGCGGGAATGGCGGCGATGGCAGCGTCGGCGACCTAATTGCGAAAGCCGGCCACGGCGGTGCTGGCGGCGACGGAGGCAAGGGCGGGCAAACTGACGTCCTTTACACGTCAGGAACAATAGGAGGTATCCCCGGCGGCAACGGCGGTGCTGGCGGCAACGGCGGCAACGGCGGCGCCAGTATCGGCGGCATTTCCCAGAACACAGGCGGCAACGGCGGCGAGGCCGGTGACGGTGGTGTCGGCGGTACCGGCCTATTCGGCACCACCGGGCGCGATCCCCTTGCACCCGGGGGCGGTGGCTTCGGCGGATTCGGCGGTCAGGGTGGAAACGGCGGCTTAGCCGCTAACGGCTTCACCAACACCGGCGGTGCCGGCGGCACTGGCGGCACCGGCGGAGCCGGGGGCACTGGCGGCGACGCGTTCGCCGGGACGGCAGACGCCGGCGGCAACGGCGGTAGAGGCGGCGGCGGCGGCGAAGGCGGTGACGGCGGTCTCGGCGTCGGCGGCACCGGCGGCTCGTCCGGGGGTGGCGGCGCGGGTGGTGGTGGTGGCACCGGCGGCACCGGCGGTAACGGCGGCGGGGGCGACCCCGGCGATCCCGCCACCGGCGGCGGACCGGGCACCGGCCCCAACGGCGGCACCGGCGCCCCTGGCGGTGCCGCAGGCACCGGGGGTGCCGGCGGGGCCGGCGGCTCCTGAGAGGTCCCCGGTAGGCACGACGCTGCTGGCCGAGCTAGCCGTCAGACTCACCGCATGCG